>NZ_JBUFDB010000004.1:0-13559 GCF_054979525.1 Thermus sp. H19.2 | reverse complement strand
CCCTGGACCCCCGGGAGGTGGGGCACACGGCGAAGAGCGTGTCCGGGTGGACCTGGAAGAACTACCGGGGGACCCGGGTGTGGCCGACCTCCTCCACGGGAAGGCCGGACCGGAGCCGGCTTCCCCCGGAGGCCCGGGCCCAGATCCCGCCCCTCCAGGGCCAGGAGCTCCAGGAGGCGGTGAAGGCCGGGGCCTCCCTTGGGGGGCGGAAGCGTGGATCCCAGCGCAGGCAGGAGGCCGAGGCCACGGAAACCAAGCTCGTGGAGGCCCTGAAGCGCCTCCAGGCCCGGGGGGAGGCCATCACCGCCCGGGCCCTGGCCCAGGAGGCGGGAGTCCACCCCTCTACTGCATCCCGGTGGCTCAAGCGGATGCGGGGATAGGGTTGAGCGCGAATGACTCAAGGGCCCCCCCCCAAAAATCGGGGTTTTCGCCGTCCAGGAGCTGGCGCAGGGTGTTGCACAAGCCTGGTGGCTATCAGGGTAATCAGGCGGGGGCGCGGGGGCGCAGCCCCCGCCCGCCCCGAAGGGGCGGAATAGAAAGCCTCGAGGTTCCCCGTCAGCTTGCTCACGAGAAAATCCCCCCCTCTCTTTTAGGGTTTTTGGAAAGATTTTCTCTTTCCCTTCACGTAGACACGGTAAACCTGCACAAAAGTGAGATACCTCACATATCTACCCGCCACGCACGCCATTTTCCACGTCCAGGACGGCAAAAACCCCGATTCCCCTCCTCCGAGACCCGGCCTAAAACGGCGTTTAAGGCGGGGGGTAGGTGGGGGGGGCTCCTCTTCTACCCCTCCCCCCGCCCCCCGGCCTTCTAGGGGCCTTAGGGCGGGCTAGAGGGGCCTTTCCGGGGAAGGGTGGGGCGGCGGACCTGGGGGGCCGCCCTCGAGGCTCCTCCCCCCGGGCCCCCGCCCCGCATAAACCCCACACCCCTGGGGGCCCTGGGATCCCGGCCCTTCCCCCGCATAACCTTGCCGGGATCCCGGGGCCTTCCCCGCAAGCCTATGCACCTGGTCCCCGGTTTTCCGGCTTCCTGACGGCCTTTCTTGCGCGAAAGGTGGCTTTCGTGCACCTACCCCCCTGGAAGGGCCTGAGCGGGCTTTTGAGGCGGGGGGGGAGAGGGGGTCAAGGGGGAATAGCCCCCTCCCCCACCCCCGGCCTTCTAGGGGCCTTAGGGCGGGCCGTGGGCCCCTCGGGGGTGCGGTGTGGCCTCACCGAGAATCTCATGGAGAGGTGCGGCGGGGAACGAAGATGCGGGACCAAAAGCCCGGGCCTTTTCCGAGGAACCGTAGAAGTGCAAGTTTCAGCTGGCTTTCTCGCAGAGGACAGCGCCAGAAGTTTCTAATAATCGAGGAGCCGGCCGCTGCGCCTTCCCCAGCTATAACTGTGGGCAAATGCCACGCCGCCAACCAACACCCAAAACACGGTTACAGCCAGTAGCGGCCCGAACCCCTCTCCTAGAAAAACCCTAACCGCCCATTCCAAGGGATTCAGCGTGTTCAATGTGCGTAAGGCTAAGGGTAACTTTTCCCCTGGCACGAAGAACCCGGAAAAAAGGAGAAGATAAAAGGTGAGCATCTCGGTAAAGCTCCCCACTTGCTTGTAGCGCAGTGAGGCTGCGAGCAACGAAAGGCCGAGCCCCCAAACGCCTGTCAGCGCCAGCAAGCTGGCGGCCAGCGCTTCCGGCCCGAGGCCAGCCAGCGAAACACCGCTCAGCCTAGCGTAAACTGCTAGGGCAGCGACCCAGGGCAGGGCCATCGAAAGCTCAGCGAGGGAGAGCGCAACGACAAGGGCCGCGGGGGAGTGGGGCGAGGCGAGCAACCGGCCTAGCGTGCCCAGATAAGCTTCCTCCAGAAAGAAGTTGGCCATCCTTGCCAGCAAGTGCGCGGCGAGATACCAGAGTAAAAATCCGGCTACGTAGGCCGGTCGCGCTGAATACCCCTGGCTGGTATACAGAATGGCGGTAAAGAAAAACACCTTCACTAAAAGTCCAAGCGCATAATCGGTAAAATAGCGCCTCTGAAGGGCAAAGCTGCGTGCCAGAAAAGCGCGAAAAAGGGGAGTCACCGGTACACCTCCAAAAGCCAATTCCGGAGCGTTTCTGGGTCATGGACCCCTTTGGCTGCGAGATCCGAACGAACCGCGATCTCGCGAACTTCACCTCCTTTCAGCACTATGAAACGGTCGGCAACTTCCCAGGCCAAAACCGGGTCGTGCGTGGTAATGAGAACCGTGGGGAGTTCCTTGATACGCGCAATGAGGTCGTTTTGCGATTGGAGATCGAGCCCCAAGGTCGGTTCATCGAGGACATAGGCCGCAGCTTCCTGTATCAGGGTGCTGGCAAGGGCGAGTCGCTGTTTCTGTCCACGCGAGAGGTTCTGGGCCAACCGGTCTCTCGCTTCCCCCAGACCAAACG
Organism: Thermus sp. H19.2; assembly: GCF_054979525.1. NCBI lineage: Bacteria > Thermotogati > Deinococcota > Deinococci > Thermales > Thermaceae > Thermus > Thermus sp. H19.2. The sequence continues at coordinate 11,144 of NZ_JBUFDB010000004.1, read as the reverse complement.
CGGACAGCAACTCTAAGCCTTTCTCACGGATGGTGCGTTCGGGGACACCCGCGAGCCTGCCGTAAAAAAGCAAGTTCTCCCAGGCTGTCAGGTATCCGTAGAGGTTCTCGGCCTCCTCAAAAAGAAAGCTTAGCCAGCGCCGTTTGCCCGGAGTAGGGCGGCTTCCGAACACCTTAAGCTCGCCGGCATCTGGTTCCACCAACCCAGCGATGATCTTCACCAACGTGGTCTTGCCTGCCCCGTTCGGACCGAGGAGAACTACCCGCTCCCCCGTCCGCAGGAAAAAATCTACTCCCCGGAGGGCAGGTGTCCCCCCGGGGTAGGTTTTCACGACACCTTTAGCTTCAACGACGTACGGCTGCCCCTTCGTTGATGAGACCGCCACGGCCCTCAGTCTTGTAGTAGAGATCCGTCGAAATCGCCGTACTGTAGACAAATCGCTGAAAGGCCCCCAGGAAACCCGTCAGAAGGGCGAGGTATGTGGAGCGTATGGGAACCTCACCGTCATCCACCGCCCGTACCCAAACCCGGGGATCGTGCGCGCTGCTCTCGAGCCGATCCTTGGATTCCCTTAGAGCATCGAGGTAGGGTCCAAAGTACTCCTTGACTTTGGCGAATTGCGCCTGTTCCTTCTTGAAGGTTTCCACGAGGTTTTGTGCTTTGATCGCACTGGCCATTTCATCAAAGAGAACTGTGTTCAAATCAAGTAGCACCTTTCCTGAAAGCTCTTTGCGAAGCACATCAGGTTCGAGCTTTGGAGCCAGCGGGTTACCCGGATATTTCTCAATAGCGATGTCTTCGAGCATCATGGTGTAAGCAGCATCAATGTCGCGCAAGCGCTGCTTTGCGGTTGCCGCAAGGTCCAGGCTCTGGTTGTGGTGAGAAAGTGCCTCGTCGTACGAACCGTTAAATGCTGCAATGATGGCTTCCTCATATGCGGTGTTCGCAGCGAGAAGGGTTTCAAGCGTCATACCAACGACCCGACTCACACGAGCTGCGGAAGAAACGAGCATTATCTTTTTGGTCGGTTTGTGATTGATTCCACCTATACCCTAACTGTTGCTCTCCAACATGAGAATTTGGTGAGCCATGGAAGGGGGCGCGGGTGCGGCTTCCCGGTGAGGCCCCTTGTGGTGCGCTTCATGGCCCGGAGGCCCCACCTCCTCCCCGCCTCCTGGGGCTTGGTCCTGGTCCTGGGGGTGGTGGAGTGGGGGAGGCTTGGGAGAGGCGGTCCTGCGCCTGCCCTTCCTCCCTCGGAGCTCTCCGGGGCCTCTCCCGCCCCCCTAGGCGGCCCTGGGGGCCACCTCCACCTCCCTGCCCGGCAGGAGGAGGCGGACGGGCCTCCCCTCCAGGAAGAGGGCGTAGACCAGGGGCCAGCCCTCGGGGTTAGGGGCCTCCCGGGCCCAGGCCAGGGCCTTCGCCGCCACCTCGGGCTCGTCCAGGGGGAGGAGGACCAGGCGGTAGGCCTCGGGGAGCTCCTGGAGGAGGCCTGCCTCCAGGAGGTGGTCCATGAGGATCCCGTCCAGCTCGGCCAGCCTTTCCGCGGGGTTCACCACGCTTCCCTCCCCTGGGCCTTGGCGGCCCGGTAGGCCTCAATGTACTCCTCGGCCCGCTGGGAGAGCTCCCTCTCCGCCACCTTCGCCGCCCTGCCGGGATCCTCGGGAAGGTCCACGGGCTCGTGGGCGGCGACGCGGTTCCGGTCCCGGTGGGCCCTGCCCCTGGCGGTGTCGTAACGGGCCACCCAGACCCAGCGACCTTCTTCGGGGTCCCACCACTCCAGCTGCACCGCCCAGGAGCGCAACCTCCCCCGCTCCACCTCTAGGGTGACGCGGAGGCGCCGGTCTGGGCCGAGGACCACTTCCCGCCTGCGGACCACCGTTCCAGACTACCCTTCTCCCGGCCTCTAAAGGGCCTAGAAGGCCTTCCCCGGGAGGGAGAGGAGGGGGGTACTCGCCCCTGGCTTTCTAGGGCCCTTCTGGGCGGCGAGAGGGCACAAAAAGAGGCCCCGGCCCGGTGGGGCCGGGGTTTGACCAGCCGGTGGGCTGACCGGGTGGGGCTTCCCGCCCCTGAGGTTGGTCCCAACGGCCTGGGCCCGCGCACGGGCCCTCCGGCCGCCGCCCCCGACTCCTCCCGCAGGAGGCCGTGGGGCTCCTACGCCCCTGTTTCGCCGGTGGCCGGCCCGGAGTCGCCCCCGGACCTCGCGCCCGGTTTTCGGCCTCGGGACGGCCGTGGCTGCCACGTTTAGGCCCGTGGCCGGCCGGCACTACGGCAGCTCCCGCCGTGGCTGGTCCCGTGAGGCCGGACCGCGCCGCCACGGATAGGCCCGTGGCCGCCGCGCCTCTCCCCCCTTCCGGGATCCACCTCCCTCCCGGGAGGCCTCCCCCGGCGGGGGATCCGCGCCAAGCTTTCTGCCCCGTCTTGCCTTTTCTGCCCTCGGGTACTGCCCCTTCCCCTCGGGATCCCAAGACCCTTTGGGCGGGGAACAACCCCCACCCCGTGGCGCCGAGGCCCCCCTGGGGTGGAAGCCCCAGGGGTAAGCCGGTCCGGGCTTTCCTTAGCCGGCCTCACGACCGCATGGGGTACGGGGCCCCCCATGCCGCCGATCTGCCACGTACTTGCCCGGTCTCCCCCTCTCGCGCGCCGGGTTTTGGCCGCCGCCTCGGGAGGCTATGGCCTCCGTACGCCGCGCGGTTACTCCCCACGGCTCACCCACCCCCCATCGTCCCGCCGCCAAACGGTCCGGGAGGACGGGCCGAGAGGTTCCCCCGTTAGGCCGCGGTACTTGCCCCTTCCCGCCTTCGCTACGCCCTGGCCGCCCATCTGCCCTTTCCCCCTACGAGGTTCCGGAGCTCGGGGTACTCCAGGCACGGCCAGGGTTTCACGGACCCCAGGCGGGGGGCTCGGAGCAGAGAGGGATTCGCACCCTCCCCGTTACAGGCCTAGCTATCGTGCGCCCCAGGTTATGGCTTCCCTGGTCAGCGGGGCCTCCAGTCTCCCTCAGCCCCCTGGCGCCTCACGACGCCCTCAGCACCGGCCTGCTCCGCACGCGTGGTGGGGCTATGGGTTCACCCCACCCCGCGGCCCGGACTCGCACCGGGTTTCCCACGGCCAGCCCTGGGGGTTCGCCCCCAGGACCCTTTCCGGGTCGCCCAACCTACCCCCCTTCTCCCGAAGGGGTATGCGGATCGCGGTCGAACCGAGGGCTTTGCCCCCGGAGCGCCGCGTTGAGTGCGGGGCGAGCCAGGATGTTCCCCCGGCACCCCGCTTCCCCGGCGTTCCCCCGGAGGTGTTGGCGGGCACCCCCGTGGTACTTGTCTGGCCCCGGCGCCACCCGGGTTGGGTCCACCCCCACCCTACCCTGCCCGCCCCCGCCCCGTCAACCGGGTCGCTCAGAGGGGAACCTCTATTAGGAGGCCCCTACCACGCCAGACCGCGTGAAGAGAAAGGCCCTCCTCTTGACAAGGCCACCCCCCGTGGTACACTCCTTCCTAGGAGGCCCCCATGTCCGTCCTTGCCCGCCTGGAGAAACGCCTACGGGAGAAGGCCCGGCCCCGCCTGGAGGAGCGGCTGACCATCCGCCTGGACCCGTCCACCCACGGGGCGCTGGAGGAGCTTGCTCAGGAGCACGGCATGACCCTCTCGGAGCTGGCTCGGGAAGCGCTCACCATGCTGGCGGAGGAGTACCGCAGTAGGGGGGCAAAGGAGAATCTACAAGAGCTGCCAAAAGAGCAGCCAAAAAAGCGCCCCTCTCTCTTCTCCGGTAGCGCCCGGGAGTAGCCCATGCCCGCCGACCCCGAGGACTACCGCCTCCTGCGAAGCCAGAGCGCCCTCCTGGCCCAGGCCCTGCGCCTGGTGGCCCGGGACGGGTACACCTGGTGGCAGCTCCAGGAGACCCCCACGGAGAAGGTCCTCCTGGCGGTCAAAAAGCTGGACGAGAAGTGGGCCGTCCTGCTGGACCGCCCCGCCCGGAACGTGCGCCGCCAGGCCCGCCTCCCCGTGGTCCACGCCCTCCTGGCCCCGGTGAGCGCTATGCCCCCCGAGGCCCCCCACCCCACCTGGCCCATCCTGGTCCTGGCCGACCAGAAGTTGCCCGGCGAGCACATGCACCGGGTGGCGGATCCCAAGCACCTCCCCACCTGGGTGGCGTGGCGGAAGGAGGGCTGGAGGCCCACCTACGTCCTGCGCAAGGACCCGCGGGGGCGGTGGACCTGGTTCCTGGAGGAGGGCTTCTACCGGGAGATGCTGGAGGAGGCCCTCCACTACGCTACCCGTGGGGACTGGCCCCGCCTGGTGGGGCACCTCAAGACCCTGGGGAACCTGCCCATGTTCAGCGGGGTGTGGGGCCAGCTCCAGGAGATCCGCAAGCGGGTGCAGAGGCTCTGGGGGGACCGGCACCTGAGGGACCCCGAGGGCCAATGGAAGGCCCCCCCGTGGCGGAAGGCCCTGGAGGGGTGGCCCAGGGCCCCCCTCTCCCCCATCGGGATGCGCCTCTACCCCGAGGCCCCCCCGAGGACCCTCGGGGAGTGGTGGGAGGCCCACCGGAAGGGGGGCGGGGGGTGATCCGGGGACCTGAAGACCTCGGCCCGGGTCTACCCGGAGCACCTCCTCCAGGTTGGGGCCTACGCCCTGGCCCTGCGGGCGGAGGGGGTGGAGGTGGAGAGGGGCTTCGTGGTGGCCCTGCGGGACGGGGTGACGGTGGCCGAGGTGCCCCTCCAGGAGGCGGGGGAGGCCTTCCTGGGGCTCCTGGCCGTCCACCGCTTCCTGGAGGGGCTCAAGGGCTCCTAGAGGGCGAGGCTTCGCGGGGCCTGGGCCGCCTCGGCCAGCTCCCGGGCGAAGGCCTCCACCTCCGGGGACACCTCCGCGTTCCCCGGGCCCCGCACCTCCGCCACCCGCCAGCCCCCGGGGGTCCGCCGGAGGGCCAGGGTGGCCACGGGGCGGCCCTCCCCGTCCCGCAGGGCGAAGAACCGCCTCTCTCCCAGGAAGACCCAGGTCCAGTCCTCCCTCCCCAGGCAGTGCCCCATGGCCTTGCCCTCCTCCTCCAGGGCCTCGGGGGAGAGGAGCTCCACCGCCACCAGCCCCCTCCGGGCGAAGGGCCCCGGGAAGAGGGGCTCGGGCTTCCCCATGGCCCGCTCCGCCAGGGCCCTAAGCCCCAGGTTCTTGTCCCGGAGGGCGGCGAAGCGCCAGGGCTCCTCCAGGGCCCGCTTTAGGAGGGAAAGGGCCAGGCGGGCCTCCTCCTCCCCCGGCCCGCGGCCCCAGGCCCGCAGCACCGCCACCATGGCCTCCTCCTGGGCGGGCGAGGGGTCCGGGTCCTCCGCCAGGAGGCCCAGGAGGAGGCGCCAATCCTCGCGGTCCAGCTCGCGCAACCAGGGGAGCCCCCGCTCGGGCTCCTGCAGGATCCCCGCCCGGAGGAGGAGGGAGAGGAGGCGGGAGAGAAGCTCCCTGGGCACCCGCCCCTCGGCGAAGGGAGGTCCTTCGCGCACGCCCCGGGTGAGGCTCGGGTAGGCCAGGAGCCAGCGGGCCTCCCCCTCCCCCCAGCCCTGGGCCCGGAGCAGGGCGTACCCCCGGCGCAGGAGCCCCCGGTAAGCTTCCCAGTCCAGGAAGAGGTGCCCCAGGGAGAGGAAGGAGAGCAGGGCCTCGGGGCGGCGGCGCCACTCCCGGGAGAAGCGCTCCCCGTCCAGGGCCAGGAGCCTGCGGGCGTGGAGGTAGGCTACCAGGCTCCTAAGGTGCCGGAAGACCTCCCAGGGATGGAAGGCCTCGCGGAAGTCCCGGGAGGCCTCCTCGTCCCGGAGCCAGCGGGCCAGGGCCCGGTCCACCACCTCCCCCACCCGGGAGGGATCCAGCTCCAGGAGCCAGGCCCAGGCCACCGGGTCCCGGGGGGTGTGGGTCAGGGCGAGGTATTCGCCGTAGGAGAGGAGGAGCGCATACGCGGGGTGCCTACGCCTGCGCAGTTGCGGGATCCCCTTCTTCTTCCCGGGCAGGAGGCGCTCCAGGACCTCCCAGGTCTCCTCGTAGTGGCCGAGGGACCACATCCAGGCCGCCCAGGTCTGGGCCCGCTGCAACCCTTCCCCGTAGGCCCAGCCGTCACCGTAGGGCAGGAAGAACGTCCCCCCGAAAAGGTGGACCCCCTCGGGGGCCAGGCGGATGGCCCCGGAGAGGCGCTCCGGGGTGAGGGTCTCCGCGAAGGCCTGAAGCTCCGCCTCCGCCTCGGGCGGGGGCGGGGCCTCGGGGGAGAGGGACTGGGCCCCCTCCCCCCGGAGGAAGCGGAGGGCGGCCCGGGCCCCCTCCAGGTCCACCATCGCCTCAAAGACCTCCGCCAGCGAAACCTCCTGGAACCACGCCTTCTTCTCCATCGGCAAGCCTCCTCTTCCCCGCCCCTGGGGGCGGGGTCATGGCCAAGGGGGAAAGCCCAAAAGACACCCCGGCCCTCGGGGGGCCGGGGGTTTGGGGTGCGCCTATATATATCTATCCTCCAAACCCTCAGCCAGAGTTTTTAGGCGCCAGATAAAACAGACGAGTTCCTAACTTACTCCAAGAGCTACGATCCAGGCGCAATTTTGAGTTCAGGTGTAGCGTTGTAGCTTCCTCTGACTCCAAAAGATTTTGGCCAAGAAAAGGGAGGGGATAGGCTCCCCCTCCCTCTCCCCGGGCGCTCAGAAGTCAAAGGCGGACCAGAGCCCTTTGTCCACGATGAGCTCGGCCAGCTCCTTTCCGCTCAGGATGGCGATCCTGAGGTTTTCCTGGTTCTGGTACTCCTCAGCCGCCTGGTAGGCCTCCTCGCTCACGTCCCCCGTGGTCACCACCAGCCCCACCTGGGCAACCCCCTCGCGCAGGGCCTGGGCCAGCTGATCCACGGCTTGCCTCCCCATGGGGTTTCCGGGCTGGTAGAACTTGGCCTGGATACCGACACTGACCGGTATCCCGTCCATAAGCTTGAACTCGGCCACCACGTCCGCCCCCTGGTCCTTCCTTCGGGAGACCACCCTTGCGCTCAGGGCCCCCATGGCCTGTGCGAGACGGGCCAGGAGCTCTTCAAACCGGTCGGGGTTCATGCGGCCCTGGATGAGCTCTTCGTGCACGGCCTTCACCATGCGGGCGCGAAGCTCCCGGGCCAGGTTGGGCCTTTCGCTCCGCTTGGCGTCCTCCACGACCCTCTCAATGTCGGCCACCAGGTCGCTGGTGTCCATGAGGGTCCCGCGGGCCTTCATCCGGGCCTGCAAGGCGGCTGAGGCCAGCTCGCGGGGGATAGACTTCTTGTCGTTGAGCCAGCGGACGGGCCTGCGGTAGGCGGCCACGGGGTGGCCCTCGTCGTAGTAGGGGTCTCCCGTGATCTCGGCCACGTAGAAATGGCCCGGCGACGGAACCACCACGTAGTCCCCCGGCTTCATCACCTTGAGGAAGTCCCAGAGGAACCTCGCAAAGGCGCTCGCCGAGCGGTTGTTCTCAATCCCGTAGGCGGCCTTCACCCGCTCGCGGACATCGTAGAAGCTCAGGCCCTCCTCCAGCAGGCCCTTGACCTCTTTCCACCCCACGAAGACCTCGTCCTTCTCCAGGGCCTCCTGGGTCAGGTCCTGTCCCAGGGGGGCCAGCCGCAGAATAAAAGCGTTCCTGTCCTCCATTTCCGCCCTCCTCTCTTCTGCCCTAACCAACCGCCTCCTCTTTCCGAGCCCCGGGGTTGCCCTCCTTGCCGAGGAGCTTCTCCCGGGCCAGGGCCAGGGCCGTCCTGTCGGTCTCGGGCCGCTGGAGCAGGCCCTCGAGGACCCAGGGCACCAGGTCTTTGGGCAGGATGTACCAGATGGGGCGGCCGCTGCTTAGGGGCCCCCCCTTGTCCTCGGGGTTCGGGCCGCCGTTCCAGCGGATGCCCAGGGCGTAGGGCCACGCCTCCCCCTCGGTCTCCTCCTCCCTCCACCGGACCAGGGTCACGGAGTAGGAGTTCGCTCCCCCGTTGAAGAGGACGGCCACCAGCTGGAGGCGGCTCCTGGGGTGGATGACCTGGTTGGGGTCAACCATAGCTTGCTCAATAGTTAGGTTAGCTAGTTAGTCAAAGCCTGTCAAGCTTGACCGAAGCCATCCTTAACCAGGTGCCTGCGGAGAGGGGTGCTCAAGCCCGCCCAAAGAATGGGTACGGGCTTCCCCTCCCCCAGCTATCCCCTCAGCACCCTGAGCTCTCATCACTTTCCTCCCCCCAGCTCCTGAAGCACCCTGACCAACTCTGCCAGCACGGCTTCCTTCCAAGGCGGGGGCCCCTGGGCCAGGGCGATGCGGCCCAGGCGGAAGAGGCTCTGCTGCTCGGGATGGGCCAGGAGCCGGAGAAGTCATTCCCTGCCCCGCAAGCGCACCCCCAGAAGGACCAAGAGCGCCATCCCCAAGGCCAGAAGCCATAACCACCCCCTGAGGCTCGCCCCTGTCCGCAGCCGATGGCGGTCCAGCCCAAACCCCTGCCCCTTTAGGTCCCCAATAGGCCAGATACCAGGGCTCTCGCCCCCCGGGTACACCTGGAGGGTGACCTCCACCCCCTCCCCGCCATGGCCCAGGTCAGCGAAGCTACCTTGAAGGCGGACCTGTCCACGCTCGGGGCTGGCCGGCTTGGGGTAGCGCTCCCCCAGGAGGAAGCGCTCCCTCGCCTCGGTCTCCACGCCTCGGTTGCGCCGCAGGCGGATGAGGAAGCCCATGCCCCACTCCTGGAGCTTTCGCATCAGGGAGACCCGGTCAAACCCACGGTCCAGGAGGAAGAGGGGGGTGTACCCCTTTGTCCTGGTGGCCCTGGACCCCTCGGGCCCCGAGCTGATGGCCTACGCCCTGGAGGCGGCCAAGCGGAGTGCGGGGGAAGGCCCCATGGTCTACGCCCTTTTCCAGGGGGAGGAGCTTCGGCTGGCCATCGCCCCGGAGGGGCCCATCCTCCCCGCCCGGGCGGCCTAGGCCCGCGCCTTGAGTGTCTGGTAGCCGGGGGGAGAGGGCAGGGCAGGCTCAGGTCTGCCATCAGGGGCGCTATGCTTGGGTGCAATGGTTGTTGTGCGCCTGCCCAAGGAGATCGAGGAGCGCCTCACGGCCCTGGCTCAAAGGACCGGGCGGAGCAAGAGCTACTACGTGCGCCAAGCCCTCCTGGAGTACCTGGACGACCTGGAGGACTACTACCTGGCGGTGGAGCGCCTGGAGTCCCGCCTCCCCGGCATCCCCCTGGAGGAGGTGGAGCGCCGCCTTGGGCTAAAGGATTGAGTTTGACTCCCGGGCCGAGCCTTGGCTTCCCGCCTTGCTTCTCAGGCGGTTGCCAGAAGCCGGCACGGGGGCCTCGCTCCCGGGTGAGCGCCCGCTCAGCGCCCCTGGTGAGCGGTAAGCGCTCACCATGAGCGGGTTAGGGAGGGGACGCTCACCTTGAGCGCTCAGACGCTCAGGGGGTAGACTTCTCCCGTGGAGAGCCCCGATGGTCGGCAGGACGAGACCTTCCTGCTCCCGGCCCTGGCGGCCCGGATCCTGGGGGTTTCCCCGGCCACCCTCCGGCGGTACGCCGCCCTGTGGGAGCGGACGGTGGGCCCCCTCCCCCGGGCTCCGGGGGGCGGGCGGCTCTGGCCCGAGGGGGCCCTGGCCCGCCTGCGGGCGGCCCGGGAGCGGGCCCTGAAGGAAGGTCTCCCTCTGGAGGAGGCCCTGAGGGGCGAGGTCCCGGAGGGCGGCCTTCCCCTCTTTCTCCCCGCCGAGGGGGAGACCCTGGCCCTCCTCAAGGCCTTGGCCGAGCGGCTGGAGCGGGTGGAGGGGGAGCTCAGGGCCCTGCGGGAGGAGAACGCCCGCCTCAGGGAGGCCCTGAAGGCCCTGGAAGCCCCCCGCAAGCGCCCCTGGTGGCGCTTCTGGGGGCGGTGAGGGGGGATGGGGGCGGCGGCCTTGGGGTCTGACAGGTGGGTGAGGAAGTGAAGCGGGGAAACGGCTAGCCCCACGCTAGCCCCACGGATGTGGGGAACAACTCTAGACGGGTGGCTACAAGACGGGTGGCCCGTGGCCCTCGGCTGACCCCCGTGTACGGGGAACGAACAGATGGCGGGAACGGCGTTTTTTCCGCCTCCATCCCCGCTGCCCCTTCCTCACGCCACCTGTCAAGTTCCTCCGGGCCCTGCGGCCCTACCCCACTACCCCCAGGCGGGGGCGGCGGCACTCTCACCCTTCGCCGGTAGGATGTGAAAAAGCCCCGGCCGGACGGCCGAGGCCCCTCGCCAGGGCCTCCATCCTAACCCGGCCGGGGGAAAGGAGGCAAGAGATGGAGCGCAACACCCGGCCGGAAGCGCGAATCCCGCAAACCCTCGCTAAAATCGCAGGACTCTTCCAGAAAGACCCCGCCCTGGGGGAGCGGGCCCTTCGCGCCTACGCCGCCCTGGTCGGCCTTTCCCCGGGTCAGCGAAGCTACCTTGAGGCCCTGCGCCCCTTCCTGACCCCTTCCCGGCGGGAGCGGGCCCGGGAGGCCTTCCAGGCCGCCTACCTGCGCCACTTCGCGGAGAGCCTGCCCCGCTACCCCTACGCCACGGACGACCCGGCCCAGGGGGTCAGGATCCAGAAGCGGGAGAACGCCCTGAAGCGGGTGCACATCCAGGTGGGGCACTACCCCCACGCCGTGCTGCGGCTGGTGGTGGACGTGGACCTGCCCTGGCCCCTGGCGGAGGAGCGGTTTCGCGCCCTCCCTCCCACCCTGATGCTGGTCAACCAGACGGGCCACTTCCACGCCTGGTACGAGATCGACCCCATCCCCCTGCGGGTGCCCCCGGAACGGCAGGAGACCCTGCGGAAGACCCTGGCCCTCCTGGCCCAAGTGGAGGCTCTGCTGGAAACCTTCTACGGGGCGGACCCGGGCTACAACGGCCTCCTCTCCCGGAACCCTCTCCTGCACCCCCCGGAGTGGACCTGGGGCGGGGGGAAGCGGTGGACCCTGGAGGACCTTCTCCGGGAGCTTCAGGCCCTCCTGCCCCGGGGGGTGCGGAGGGCGGCCCGGTGGGAACTCTCCTCCTACGGGCGGAACTGCGCCCTGTTTGACCGCCTCAGGGTGGAGGCCTACGGGCAGGTGAACGCCTTCCGGGGCCTCACCGGGGGCTGGGAGGCCTTCCGGAACTGGGTGTACCAGCGGGCCTACGCCCTGAACCAGGCCCTCTTCCGGGACCACCCCAAGGGCT
>NZ_JBUFDB010000003.1:0-89453 GCF_054979525.1 Thermus sp. H19.2 | reverse complement strand
CTCGGTTAGCCCAGGGGGTGGCTTGACGCTCAAGACAGTATCAATCCCCTTACGGGGCTAAGTGGTTTGCAACTGTACCCCCCTAAGAATCCCGTTCTGGACGAGGCCGCCAGAGGGGGGGGTTTGTGAGAAAGATGAAGCTTGGAATATGCGCAAGGCGAATAACGGGGGTTTTCGGGAGTTTGCGCCCATGAAAAGCCACAGGAGAAAGGGGCGATGAGAAGAGGAAAACGCATATTGCCCATCCCCAAGGGAAGAACTGGCTTTCAAGGTCCTCACCCGGAGGTCCGGGTTAGGGGGAGTATAGCACACACCGCAACGTTGGGCCAGGTCAAAATTTCGGTGAAGAAAGGGCTCCTGGACTGAGCTTTGCTTTTCAAAGTTCAAAGAAAGCCAGTTGCATCGTAATCTTGCTGACAAGTGTAGCAAAGCCCTGCTCTATCGCCAGAGATAAAAGGGCGTGTACCTCCCCCGCCCCAAAAGGGCCCCCTTCAGCCGTTGGGCCTGGAGCTCTATCAGCTCCCCCAAAGGGTTGCGGAAGCCCAGGGGGTGGGCTACCTCCAGCCTTCCTCGTTCAGCTACGCGCCCCAAGGTAGCTTCGCTGACCAGCGTGGGCCAGGATGAGGGGCCTCCAGATGGGATCGCTTCCTGGGGAGAGGGGTGAGGCCATCTTTGTGGGAGGGGTATTTTCGCGAAAGCCTACTTTCGCGCAGGGAAGAGGAGGGGAATCCCAAAAGCGCCCTTCCCAAGCCCTCTCAGGGCCAGGGGGCCCAGGGGCCCCACGGGAGGGGGTGGAAGGCGGAGGAGGCATGAAAGCGGTGCTGGTCATCTTCAAAGAAGGCAAAATCGTGCGGCGGGAGCGGCGCTTCCCCGACTGGAAGGCCTACGAGCGTTTTCTAGAGGCTCTGGCCCGGGGGCGGTGGGCGAGGACCTACCGCTCGGGGGCCTACCTCGGTCAGCGAAGCTACCTTGCGGCGAGGCGGCGGGGCCTCTACCTGGAGGTCCTGGGAAGGGAGGAAGGATGAGGCGGGTGGTGATCCGGTTCAAGGACGGCACGACCACGAGCTTCGACCTCTTCGAGGACCGCCTGGAGCGGGACCTTCTCCACCACCTCGGGCTCTTCCCCGGGAAGGAGGTGGAGCGGGTGGATGAGCAGGTCTACGACCCCGCGCATCCCAGGAGGTTCCGCTACACGAGGCGGGAGGACCTCGAGGCCCTCTGTCTTAGCTACACAAAGGGGGCCTCGGGAGAGAACGTGTAGCTAAGACGGGAGCATGGAAGACTTCGCCAAGACCCTCAAGCGGGCGGAGGAGCGCCTCCGCTTCCTGGGCCACCCCGTCTTCCGGGGCCTATCCGACCGGCCCTAGCCCATGGTGCCCTGGGAAGGGCGGATGGTGCGGCTCGCCCGGGAGATGCGAATGGAGGGCTGGAGCGTCTGGTACGAGGTCCTGGGCCGGAAGGGAGTGGTGCTCTTCGCCCTCGAGGCGCGGGCGTAAGGCGGTGAAAGGCCGTCTGGTCAAACTGGGAGGTGAACGATGGACGGGAGATGGATCGTGCATATGGCGGAAAGGCTGGCGGAAAAGGGGGACAAGGACGCCCTCAGGCTCCTGGTGCGCCAGGCGAGCCTGCCCTTGCTCGCCGAGGGCATGTTAGGGTGGACCACCCGCGACACGGTGGAGTCCTGCTTGGAAAGGGCCATCCCCCTCGGGATCCAGAGGCTCCTTCAGGTAGGACCCGCTCTGGGCGCGGAGGTGCCCGTGGACCTGGCAGAGGAGACGGTCCTCTCCTTCCCCTGGCACCTGGAGAGGATGGAGAACGCTCTCTCCCAGATCGCGCACGAGCCCTGGCAGTACGATCCCAGGAACCACACCGCCCAACGCTACCTGCCCCTTGGGGTGGTCTGCTTCTGCAACGGCCTCCACTCCGGGGCGGTGGGCATCCTCAAGCGGCAAGGGCGGCTCAAGGCCAGGGAGGTGGACCTGGGGCCCCTCTACCAGGCCGGGCTGAGGATCGAGTGGCGCCAATCCGGGCCGTTCGCTCTCCTTGGGAACAAGGCGGAGCCCATCCCGAGCAAAAGCCACGCCATTCTCCTCGCCCTCGGGGAGGTGCTTCACAGGCACGGGATCTACCTTTAGGAGGTGCGAAGGTGCGGTCCTGGCTTCTTCTCGCCCTCCTCCCCCTCCTCGCCGCCTGCGGGGAGCTCCCCGGGGCGGGGGCGGAGGGGGAGTTTCAGCTCCTCAACGCCGAGGAGCTGAAGATGACCATCAAGGACAGAAGCGGGAGGCCCTTCAACGGCACCCTTAGGGTCCTCACCCGGGAGGCCCCGGTGGTGGAGGGGCGGGTCTACCTCTCCCTCCGGGGCCTCGTTCCCTCTCCCGACCCCTACCTGGACGCCGACCCCTGGTGCACGGGGGCCCAGGTCCAGGTGGGCTGGTGGAACGGGATGAACGGGGAGCGGGGCGGCTTCTTCTACCCCGACGGGGGCGAGACCCGCCTCTACCTCGTGCCCCGGGCTCTCCCCTACCCCTACCCCGCCCGGGAATACTGGGCCCTGGTCTACACGGGGGAGGGGGTGGCGAAGAAGGGCCTCCAAGCGTGCGCCGGGCGGCAGGTGCAGTACGACCTGGAGCTCTCCCCCGGCTGGAACCTGGTCTACGCCGAACCGCCCACCCCGGAGCACGCCGCCTGGGTGTACGGAAGGCAGGAAGCCTACTGGAAGGTGTCCTGGTACTGAGGCCGGGGCAGTCCCGGCCTCTTTGCCCTGTCTTAGCTACAAGGCAGGTAAACTTTGGGGGAGCGTGTAGCTAAGATGCTCCCGGAAGCGCTCGCCAAGGCCCTCGCCCGCCTGGAGGCGGAGCTCGCCGACCTCGAGGCCCGCCTGGAGGAGGAGAGGAAGCGCCTCTCGGCCCTCTCTCCCCTCCCCGTTTACTGGCGGTGGGTGCGGTGCGGCAAGGAGAGGTGCACCAAGTGCCCCCACGGGCCCTACCCCTACCTCAAGATGAAGAAGGGCGGCAAGTGGCGCTGGGCCTACCTCGGCAAGGGCTGGCAGCCGCCCGAGGGCTTCACCCGGCCCCGGGAGTTCCTGGAGGCCCTCGCCCGCTACCGGGCCCTCCTTAGGCGGAAGGAGGAGCTTTTGGAGCGGGTGGCGGAGGCGGAAAAGGCGCTACGGCCTCGGTAAGCAAACATTGCTATACTGAGGCTTGATGCGCCGCATGTTGTTGCCACTCCCCTTCGTCCTCCTGGGGGCCGCCCTGGCCCAGAGCCCCCAGACCTGCACCGTGCGCTACACGCCCCCCGACTACCCCGAGCTTCCCGCCCACCAGCCCCAGGTCCACCTCTCCGCCTACCCCAACCCCGCGGTGGCCCCGGGGGGGATTTCCCTCCAGGCCTGGACCTCTTCCCCTTCCAGCACCGCCTGGGTGAGGATCCGGTGGACGGGAAGCCAGCTCGCCACCAAGGACGAGGGGCCGGGAAGCGCCACCTACCCCGCCCTCCTCTCCCTCAACCCGGTGCAGGGGTGCCCCCAGGTGAGCGCGAGCACCCGGGAGCTCTCCTTCCGGGACAACGGCTTCCACACCTTCGTGGCCGAGGCCTACGTCTACTGGAAGGAGTGGCGGACGGACTGGTCCTGCCAGTACAAGGACTCCTCGGGCAACGTCCAGACCACCACCGTCACCACCTCCGGGGAGGTGCCGGGCTACCCCTACTACAACTGCCAACGGCTAAGGGGGTACTGGCAGGTGCAGAGCGGGGTGGTGTCGGGCTCCCTCCGGGTCCCCGCCTACATCACCTGGGAGAGGAGCCTCTCCTACGACCAGGCCCTCCAGGAGTTCGCGAACCGCCTCATCGAGGACCACAAGCGGGCCGGGGGGTCCATGCTGGCCTACGCCTACGCCAAGGAGCTGGGCGACCCCGTGCGGGGCGCCCTCGCCCGGATCGCCCAGGGGTACTTCTACGATTGCGGCTTCCTCGGGATCTGCCAGCGGGCGGACCCGGCGGGGGAGATCAAGGTCCTCACCGACGTGCCCAGCATCCTCTACGGCCTCCTCTACACGGGGAGGCTGTGCGGCGGCTTCATCACCTTCTGCTTCGGCCAGCAGAACTCCAGAGGGGCGGACATCGGCCCCAAGGTGGAGATCAAGACCTTCCTCATGGTCAAGGGGTGGCGGCACGACTACCTCCTCCTGGACCGCCTCATCCCCCGGAAGTACTACGACCCCTCGGACCCCGAGTACCCCGGGGTGCCGGAGGACGAGCGCCAGCAGGTCCTAAAGGGGTGCCAGACCTTCAAGGACACGGGGGAGGGCAGAAGGTGTTTGGCCCTGGTGGAGACCCCCACGGGCCTCGTCCCCACCCTGAAGACCCTCCTCATGATCGACCCCATGTTCCAGAGGGGGAGGCAGTACCCATGAAGAGGCGTGACGTGCGTAGAACGGTTTTCCTGCTGACCAAGATAGCTCCGCTGACCCTCTCCCTGGCCCTGGCCCAGGTGGGCCTCCTGGACGGCCCCAGGCCCTCCACGGAGGTGCGGGGCACCCTCCAGGGGGACGCCCGGCAGGGCTACAAGGTGGCGGTGGAGTTCCTGGTGGAGGGAGGGGCCAACCCCGTGCAGGGCTCCATGAACCAGAGCCTCTGGTGGAACGGGACCTTCTCCCTCCGGGTCTCCGGCTGGGAGACCTTCCGCCTCTCGGGGTACACCCCCAACACCCCCTACAACCAGGCGGTCTTCAACGTCTACGACTCCCAGAACCGGCTCCGGGGGCGGGCGGCCATCACCACGGCCTACGACGGCCAGAACCGCCCCTCCTACCACCAGGTGCAGTACGCCGTCTGGCCCCTCCAGGGGCAGAAGGTGTGGATGCCCTCCCCGGACAACCCGGTGCCCCTGGAGGCGGGCGGGTGGCTTTCCGCCACGCCCCCCGGCGGCGGGGCCAGGGAGCGGTACCGCTACCCCGGCATGGAGTCCTACCAGCCCCCCTTGGTCCAGGGCTCCATCCTCTCCGGCCTCTCCCCGGCGGACCGGGACGTGGCGGGGAAGAGCCTCCTCTCCTCCCTGGCCGACCTCCGGGCCTTCTACGCCCGCCAGCCCCGGGGGAGCACCCTCTGGTTCTTCGTCCACGAGGTCTCCGTGTGGACCCAGACCCTGGCCCAGGAGTGGACCCAGAACGGGGGCCAGGCCCGCTTCGTGGTGCCCGAGGGCACGGCCCGGACCTACTGCTCCCTCTACCGCGCCGACTCCCGCTTCCACGTGATGCCCCGGGACGCCCTCCCCAAGGAGCAGTCCTTCGCCGTGATCTACCCGCCCCCCGGGGCGAGCCAGAAGGGGGTGGTGATGGCAGGGCGGCACCTGGCGGACCGCCCGGACTGGCAGGAGACGGACTACCTCTCCTTCACCACGCCCCTCTCGCCCACCCAGGACGGCCTCCCCGAGGCGCAGGCCTACGTGTGGGGCTCCATCTCCCGGGCGGACCTGAAGGCCCGGGTGCAGTTCAAGGAGCTTTACCTGGGAACGCCTAGCTGGATCTTCTGGGTGGAGAGTCCCCTTTTCGGCGGGAAGGCGTATCCCAGGGACTGGGACGGGAAGGACACCTTTTCCTTGGGGAACGGGAACGAGGTTATCGGCATCACCCTCCCCAGCACCCCTCCTACCACGTGGACCCAGGTGAGCCCGGCCAAGGATGCCCAGGGAAGGGACCGGGGGTACGCCCAGGTGTACGCCACCGTGTCCTGGGGGCTGGGGGAGGAGCAGAGCGCCAGTTTTTCGGGATCAAACATTCCCCCCTGGCAGTTCACCTTCGGGGAGGACTACGGGAAGGGGTGGGAAACCTTCAGCCTGTGGTGGCAGGACCCAATTACACGCGCTTGGACGCGTTGCGGGTACTCCCTGTTTGGGGCGTATACCACCTATCCCCTCACCTGTGAAGTGAGGGACGCTTCGGGAACGGCACGAGGGACGGCAGAGGTGGTTCGGCGGGCGGGTACATCGGTCCGTAGCCCTTATCTGTACGACTACTCCGTTCGGGTCAAGAAGTGGGTTCTTCAGGTTCAGGGCTGGCGCGTGCGGTGGTACCTGTCCTCTTGGCAGACCCGCTGGCGCTACGCCACGGACAACGACCGCCCCGTGGAGGCCGGGGGGTACGTGACGGCGGAGGGGAAGCGGTACCGGGTGCCGGGCCTCGAGGGGTACCTCATGCCCACGGGGAAGGACATAGAGGTGGCCGAGGGCGACCCCTACGTGAGCTACATCACCCGGTCCATCTCCCCGGACCGGGCCCCCCTCGGAGGCACGGGAAAGGCCGAAGCCAAGGTCTGGTTCAAGCCCCTCAGGGACTGGTGCGCGGAAAGGGGGTTGTGAGATGCGGTGGGTTTGGGCGTTGCCCCTCTTCTCCCTGGTCTTGGCCCAGGGAGGCCCCAAGTACGAGGAGTGGACCAAGTACCTCCTCTCGGCCCCGGACTACCGCCTGGAGCAGTTGCTCAAGGGGAAGTGGCCCTACCTGGAGGTCCTGAGGAAGGACCGCCTCCGGGACTACCAGAGCGGGGCCACCACCCCGGAGGCCCAGGCCCACGAGTTCTACCTGCCCCTCTCCAGCCTCGAGGCCACCCGGGAGGTGGCGCGGGACCTGAGGAGGGCGTGGCAGAGGTTCGAGGAGCGCTACTACTGGCGGGTCATCACCGAGCTCAACAACCCCGCCTTCTGGTTCGCCTACTGCCTCGCCGGGGTGAAGGGGCCGGAGCTTTCCCCGCCCCTTCCCGACTTCCGGCTCCAGATCCCCTCCGAGGGGGTGGACGCCGCCTTCCTGGACGCCGCCACCCGGAGCGGAGGACCTTTGGACCTGGGCAAGTGGGCCTCCATGGGGCTCCACAAGCTGGACCGCTACCTCCCCGTGCCCCAGGTGGACCCGAAGGAGTTTTGCGACGGCCTCGGGATGCAGATTCTGCCCCTCATGTACATCCCGGGGTTCAAGATCCTCATCCAGGGGTACGAGGTCTTCCGCACCGACGGGTACCCGTCTAGGCCCCTCTGGTTCAACTCGGACGAGGCGAACGCCCGGGTGGAGCGGGCCATGCAGAAGGCCCTCACCGACTACTACGCCGACTACCAGAAGGAGGTGGCCCAGATCCTCCTCACCCCGAGGCCCAGCACGCCCCAGGACCTCCTCTCCCTCCTCCCCAGGGACTTCAAGTCCTTGGGAAGCCCCAAGGCCTACCTCCCCGTCCCCTGGCAGGGGCACCTCCTGGGCGGGGGGAGCGTGGTGGCCCCGGTCTACACCGAGCTCTTCCCCGCCGACCCCACGGCCCTTTGGGACCAGGTGCAGGCCATCTGGAACGCCTACAAAGCCCAGATAGACCGCGCGGGGAGCGACCTGGAGAAGGTCTACCTCTACGTCCACTTCTACCGCTCCGCCAAGACCCTCTTCGACTCCCGGGCCTTCTTCGGCCTTCCGGGGATGGACCGGGTGAAGGCCGCCCTCGCCGACCTGGTGGACAGCCCCCTGAGGACCCTCGCCCAGGGCATCCCCATCCTCAAGGGGTGCGCGGGGAGCCTGGACGCCCTGGCGGAGTGCGCCGCCGTGGCCCTGATGAAGGTGGACGGGCTCTGGAAGCTCAAGCGGGACCTCGAGGCCCGCCTCGCCCAGAACCCGCAGGACAGGGAGGCCCAGGCCAAGCTCCAGGAGACGGACGGGAAGCTCCGGGAGAGCCTGGGGCAGAAGGTCCAGGAGCTTCCCCTCAAGGCGGACCGGGAGTCCCCTGGCCTCTGGAAGTTCGAGGAGGCCAAGCGCTGGCTTCCCCCCACCTCGCTCCCCGTCTACGAGAGCTTCGGCTACGCCGCCTTCTTCCAGGCCGCGGACTTCCTGGAGGTCACCACGGTGCCCGACATCCGGGGCGTGGACCTCTCCCAGGTGGACCTGGGCAACTGGATGGGCTGGGCCTGGAGCCAGCTCTCCCGGCTCATCGTCTACTGGCACGTGCCCCTCACCATCGACATCCGCCTGGAGTACTGCCCCCCGTGCGTCCTGGCCTACCCCTCTCCCCCCCTGGAGGGCCCCATCCAGCCCCTGGGGGTGCCGCCCTACGTCCTCCCCTTCGCCCTGGAGCGGGCCCACTGGCGCTGGGTCTCCGTGCCCGAGGGGTACGAGGTGCCGGGGGTGCGGGGGGCGCCCTACACCTTCCTCTCCGACCTCTCGGCCTACGCCCTGGACCTCAGGGCCCTCTACAGGCCCCTCATCGGGAGGTGAAGCGTGAAGCGGTGGACGCTCCTCTTTCTGGTGGCCCTCTCTCCCGCCCTCGCCCAGTTCGACTGGTTGACGAACTTGGACTGGGGGGGCATCAGCAACAACCTCCAGCAGGTGGACCGGGTGATGGCGTGCGACCCCTCTAGCCTGAGCCGGCTGGACTTCTCCCAGCCCTCCCTGGTCCTCCGGGGGGTCTACAAGGTGACGAAGTGCGTCCTCTGCACCACCTTGAAGATGTGCGGCCTCCCGGACGACATGCTCTATCCCGCCTCCTGGGGCGAGATCCAGCAGGCCTTGGCGAGCGGGCAGGAGGTGATGGTGGTGGGCTCGGGGGCTGGGGTGGAGGCCCTGGCCCGCTACCTGGGGCTTTTGCTCCACGGGGGCGGGTGCCAGAACATCTCCTACGGGGGGGTGCCCATCTACACCTGCCCGCCCGGCGGGGTGAGGATCCCCAAGGCCCACATCGTCACGGACGGGCGGACGGCGAGGAGGCTGGAGGCCGACCTGAAGGACGCCGTGGAGGAGGGCTTCCTCAAGGTGGTGGCCGTGGGGGGTGAGCGGGACGCCCCGGAGCTCTCCGGGGTCATCCTGGGCCTGCCCATCCTGTGGGCCGGGGGGAAGGGCTACCTCTTCGCCCCCGGGTACAGCACCCCGGACCGCTGGCTCTGGCTCACCCCGGACGGGCCCGTGTCCAACAAGGTGGCCCTGGTGATGCGCCTGGCCACGGGCTACGTGGTGAACGCCTCGAGGAGGCAGGAGGAGGCGCGGTGAGGGGCCGGGGGGCAGGGGCCCCCCGGAGGAGAGCAGGAGGTGAGAGCGTGCGGACGGACCTCGCGGAGTTCTGGCGGATCGTGGAGGAGGCCACCTTCGTCAAGGTGGACGGCACCGGGCAGTACTACCTGGTGCGCCACCCCGAGCTCGGGTGGCGGCTCTACCAGCGGGGTATAGAGGCGGCCTTCCTCCTTGCCGAGGGGGAGGGGGCGCTCTACTGGGCCCCGGAGTTCCGGGTGCCCCTCCCGGAGGTGGCGTGATGGCGTGCCCCATGTGCGGGGGGACGGGCCGGGTGCTGGTGAGCTACCCCGGAGGCGAGGAGTGGATGGCCTGCCTGGAGTGCCTGGAGCGGGAATGGGAGTGGGAGGATGAGGACCCTGAGAAATGGCTTGAGGACCTGCTTGAGAGCGGGGAAGCTTTTTAGCCTCGCCCTCTGCCTCGCCCTGGCTCCCGCCCTGGCCCAAGGCCTCCCCCAGGTGCGGGAGCTTGCGGGGCGGGAGCTCTACTGGTTCCTCGTAAACCGGGTCCAGGAGGCGGTGGTGGTGGGCCTGCCCCCTGCCTCCCTGGGAGAGGCCCTGAAGGAGAAGCGCCTCACCCTGGTCCTGGGGCGGGAGGCGCCCCCCTCCTGGGCCCGGGGGGCGAAGGTGGTGCGCCTCGGGGGAAGCCCCATGGCGGGCTGGTTCCTTCTCGCGGACGGGCGCTTCTTCGTGGCCTCCAAGGGGGAGGCCTTCGTGGTGGTGGAGAGCCGCGAGGTGGCGGCCACCCTCTACGGCTACTTCGCGGTGGCCTTGGCGGGGGGGAAGTAGATGCGGGTTCTGCGGTTCGACGGGAGCCGGAAGCGGCGGGTCTACGAGACCCCCATGGGCGAAGGATGGGTCCAGGAGTGGCCCACGGGAAGGTGCCGGGCCTGGTGGGAGGGCCCCGGAGGGGAGCGGGAAGACCTCGGGGACTTCCCCAGCCTGGAGGAAGCTTACGAGGCCCTCGAGGAGGCCTTCGCCCGGCCGGTGCGGGAGGCGGGCCTTGAAGAGGACGAGGAGGAGTTGGACCCTCCTTTTTAGCCTCCTCTTGCTCACGGGGTGCGCCCTCGAGGCCCCCCTCCTCCGGCTCTCCCTGGGAAAGGAGGAGGTGCGGGTGGCGGAGGGCGGGGAGGCCACCCTCCCGGTGCGGGTGGAGGCGAGGGGGCTCAGGGCCCGCCTCCGGGTGGAGGGCCTGCCCCAGGAGATGACCCCCGCCGAGGAGGAGGTGGAGGGGAAGAGGGAGCTTTTCCTCGCCATCCCCGCCCGGGAGGCCGGGACCTGGACGGCCCGGGTGGTGGCCGAGGGCGGGGGGGTGCGGCGGGAGGCCTCCTTCCGTCTGGTGGTGGAGGGGGCCTCCTCCCCGGACCTCTACCTGGAGGGCGCGGTCTACGTGGGCGGGGAAGGGGTGGCGCCCCAGGCCGCCACGGGCCGGATGGTCTACTGCCCCAAGGGGTGCCCGGGGAGGCCCTTGGGCGGGGGGTGGTACCGGGTGGAGGGCTTGGCCCCCCAGGCCCTGGGCGGGCCGAGCCTTCCCGACCGCCCCCTCTTGGCCCAGGGGGGCGAGGCCGAGCCCCTCTTCCCCGAGGAATGGAACCTCCCCCTGGCCCGCTTCCCCGAGGCCTGGCGGGAGGCCACGGGAGAGGGGGTGGTGGTGGCGGTGGCGGACACCGGGGTCCTCCCCGACCACCCCGACCTCCAGGGCGCCCTCCTTCCGGGGCTGGACCTCCTGGACGGGGACACCGACCCCACGGAGCCCGCCACGGGAAGCCCCCTCCAGACCTTCCACGGGAGCCACGTCTCCGGGGTCCTGGCGGCGGCCTGGAACGGGGTGGGGATGGCGGGGGCGAGCCAGGCCAGGCTCCTCCCCATCCGCCTCCTCAGCCCCGAGGGGACGGGGCGGGAGAGCGACCTCCTCCTCGCCCTCCGGTGGGCGGCGGGGATTCCCGTGCCGGGGCTTCCCCCAAACCCCCACCCGGCCCAGGTGGTGAACCTCTCCCTGAGCGGGGAAGGCCCCTGCTCTTCCGCCCTGCAGGAGGCCCTGGACGAGGTGCGGGCCCGGGGCGTCCTGGTGGTGGCGGCGGCGGGGAACTACGGGCGGGACTATAGGGACTACTTCCCGGCGAACTGCCGGGGCGTCTTAGCCGTGGGGGCGGTGGGGCCGGACGGGAGGCTCGCCCCCTACTCCAACCGCTACGCCCCCCTCCTCGCTCCCGGGGGAAGCGGGGGCCAGGGGGTCCTGGGCCCCTCCTTGGGGGGCTACCGCTACCTCCAGGGGACGAGCCAGGCGGCCCCCCACGTCTCGGCGGCCCTGGCCCTCCTCGCCTCCTTGGGGGAGGCCTCCCCCCTGGCCCTGGAGGGGGCCCTCCTCGCGGGGAGCCGGACCACCCCGGAGGGGCGCCTCCTTGACGCCCAAGGAGCCCTCTCGGCCCTCCGGGGAGGGGGCGTGGCCCTCCGGGTGGAGGGGTCCTTGGCCCTGAGGCCCGGGGAGGAGGGGAGCCTACCCGTGGAGGTCCTAAGCCCCTACCCGGTCCCCGTGCGGGTGGCGGCGGAAGGGGGGCTTTCCGCCTACCTCGCCCCGAACCCCGCCCGGGGCCCGGCCTACCTCCGGGCGCGGGCCCCCTCGGGCACGCCCCCTGGCGCCTACCGGATCCTTCTCACGGCAGGGGAGGCCCAGGCGGAGGCCCAGGTCCGGGTGGGGGAGGTGGCCGCCCGGGTGGTCCTGGAGGCCTGCCCCGCCTCGGGGGCCTGCCGCACCCTCACCCTCCCGGCGGCGGGGGGTCCTTTCCGCTTGGAGGGCCTTTCCCCTGGGCCCTATCGCCTCCTCGCCTTCCTGGACCGGGACGGGGACGGCCTTTTGGACCCGGAGGAGCCCCGGGGAGAGGCGGAGGCCAGGCCCCCGGCCGCGGGAACCTGGCTACGGGTTCGCTGAGGGTAGACCCTCGTAGGAGCATGGCTCCATGGGCGACTCTTGGGAGGCCCGGAGTGGCCGAGGTTCGCAGGGAACGGCAACCTTTTAGGGTGGCCTCAACAGGCGAAGAAGCCCCCGGGGACACCCCGGGGGCTAAAGATCCCCTTTTACCAGTTGCAACGTGGGTTGGTGACCAGCTTCAGCGGAACAGGAATGAACTGTGTTTGGGTGGGAGCCTTAGCGCCTCGGATGAGTTCGACTGCTTTCTCCACGGCAAGCCGACCCATTTCGGCCGGTTGCTGGGCCACGGTAGCGGCCATTTCGCAGGCCTCTACCGCCTTCACAGCATCGGGAGTAGCGTCGAAGCCCACCACAGGGATCTTGCGGCCGCTAGCCTTGATGGCCTGGAGGGCTCCCAGGGCCATCTCGTCGTTGTGAGCGAAGACGGCGTCGATATCCCGCTGGGCTTGAAGAATGTTTTCCATTACCGAAAGCCCCTGAGCCCGGTCAAAGTTGGCTGTCTGCCGGGCCACCACCGTCACCCCCGGGCATTTCTCCTTGAGGTAAGCGTTGAAGCCTTGGCCCCGGTCCCGGGCCGCCGAGGTCCCTGGGATGCCCTCCAGCTCCACCACCTTACCGCGGCCCTTAAGAAGGTTGCAGATGAACTCTGCAGCCATACGCCCTCCAGCAACGTTGTCCGAGGCGATGTGGTAAGCGACCTTCCCGCCCGAGGCCGCCCGGTCTACGGTGATAACCGGGATTCCTGCCTGGTTGGCCCGTTGGATGGCCGGGACCACAGCGGAGCTATCCGTGGGGTTGACCAAGAGGACCCGTACCCGGCGCTGGATGAGGTCTTCTATGTCCGCCACCTGCTTGTCCACCCGGTCTTGGGCGTCCAGAACCACCAGCTGGATCCCCGCCTTCTGGGCCGCCTGCAGCGCCCCGTCCCTAAGGGCTACGAAGAAGGGGTTGTTAAGGGTGGAAAGGGAGAGCCCTACCACA
The DNA here is from genome assembly GCF_054979525.1 of Thermus sp. H19.2. NCBI lineage: Bacteria > Thermotogati > Deinococcota > Deinococci > Thermales > Thermaceae > Thermus > Thermus sp. H19.2. The sequence goes on along the minus strand of NZ_JBUFDB010000003.1, from coordinate 76,521 downwards.
GCTCCTTGGGCTAAAGCTGCAGCCGAAGCCAAGATCCAGATCGCCAACCCGAAAACCCCAAACCTTAAAACCCCGACCTTCCTTGCCATCTTCCTCACCTCCTTCTAACCAGCCGATCCACCAAGAGGGCGAGGACGATGACCACCCCCTTGGCGATCAACTGGTAAAAGGCCGACACATTAAGAAGGTTCATCCCGTTGTTGAGCACACCGATGATCAAGGCCCCCAAGAAGGTCCCCCAGGCTGTTCCCCTACCCCCCGCTAGAGAGGTTCCCCCGACTACTGCGGCCGCGATGGCATCCAGCTCAAATCCGGTTCCTGCCGTGGGTTGGGCAGAGTTAAGCCGGCCGGTGAGCACAAGGGCGGCGAGGCCTGCGGCCAACCCTGAGTAGGCATAGGCGAAGACCTTAATAGGGGCTACGGGTACCCCCGAAAGCCGAGCTGCCTCCTCGTTGCCCCCAATGGCGTAGAGGTACCGCCCCCAGGCGGTGTAACGGAGGAGGAAGTGGGTAAGTAAGAGGAAGAGAAGCATGGCCATCACAGGTACCGGTATTCCCAGAACCGTGCCGTTGCCTATGAAGAGAAAGGGCTCAGGGAGACCGGTGATTGGCCTGCCGTCGGTGTAGAACAGGGTGAGCCCCCGGAAAGCGGTGAGGCCAGCTAGGGTCACGATGAAGGGAGGTAGACCGGCATAGGCCACAAGGAGGCCTTGGAGGACCCCCAGGGCGATGGCAACTCCGATCCCCAGCCCCATGGCCAGGACCGGGGAAAGGCCGGCGATGGCGAAACCCGCAGCCATGGCCCCGGCTAGGGCCAGGAGGGAACCCACCGAGAGGTCGATCCCTCCCTTAAGGATGACCACGGTCATGCCTAGGGCCAGGATGGCGTTGATGGAAACTTGCCGCAGGATGTTCAGTAAATTGGAGGGCGTGAGAAAGTAAGGAGAGAGAAGGCTAAGAATCAGCACCAGAATCCCCAGGGCCCAAACGAGCCCGTAGCGAGCTAGGAACTCAGGCCTGAGCCGCGCCCACAACATGGGCCACTACCTCCTCGCGACGGTACGGGGGGTGAAACTCGGCCACAACCCGGCCTTTTCGGAAGACGAAGATCCGGTGGCAGAGGAGGAGAAGCTCCTCCGTATCCCCACTGGAAACGATCTGGGCTACGCCCTTCCGGGCCCACGTAGCCAATAGGGCATAGATCTCCTGACGGGCGGCCACGTCCACGCCCCGGGTGGGTTCCGCCAAGAGAAGAAGGCGGGGGCTTGTGGCCAAAGCTTTGGCCAAAACCAGCTTTTGCTGGTTGCCCCCGGAAAAAGTGCCGGCAGGCCGTTCGGGGTCCTGAGGCCGGATCCCCAGGGCCTGGAACCATTGCCGGGCTAAGGCCGCCTCTCTTGAGGCGGAAACCACTCCTCCGAAGGAGAGCTCCCGCAATACTGGCAAGCTGATGTTGGCCCGGGCGCTCAGGCCCAGGATAAGGCCCTGGGCCTTTCGGTCGGCGGGTACCAGGAAGACCCCTCTTCGTATGGCCTCCAAGGGGGAGCGGAGGGGCTCACCGTTTACTCTTGCTTCCCCTTCAAGCCCAAAGAGGATCTCCACCACTGCGCTCCGCCCGGAGCCCACGACGCCCGCGAGCCCCAAGATTTCTCCCGGATGCAAGTCGAACGCCAAAGGTTCGAGGCCTCCTCCCCGGATCTCCAGATGGAGGGGTGGGTGGGCCTTGGGGGACGGGAGGTCCAAACGACTGGCTTCCCGTTTTCCCACCATGAGTTCAACCAAGGCCTCCGGCTTTAGACCTGAAAGGGGGAGGGTGGCCACTCGCTGCCCGTCGCGTAGAACGGTCACCCGGTCGGCCAAGTGAAAGACCTCTTCCAACCGGTGGCTGATCCACACGATGCCGAGGCCGCGGTTCCGTAGCTCCTTCACCAACTGGAAAAGCCGCTCGGCTTCCCGAGCGCTCAGGGCGGCCGTGGCCTCGTCGAACACCAGGATGCGGGCTTCTTGGCTCAGGGCCTGGGCCACCGCTACCAGAGTCTGCTGCCCTATCTCCAAGACCCCCACGGGAACCTCAGGGGTAAACCCGAGGCCCAGTTCTTCAAGAAGAATTCGGGCCCTGGTGTATAGCCTTTTCCAGTCCACGAAGGGAGGTAGGCGGCCGAGAAAGAGGTTTTCTGCTACGGAGAGGTTAGGGGCCAGGTTGAGCTCTTGATAGACCATAGCGATCCCCTGCCGTCGCGCTTCCTGAACGCTTCCCAGGCGGAGGCGGCGTCCGGAAAGCCACACCTCTCCCCCGTCTGGAGCCAAGGCTCCGGAGAGGATCTTCATAAGGGTGGATTTCCCGGCCCCGTTTTCCCCTACGAGGGCGTGGATCTCCCCGGCTTCTACAGCGAAGTCCACCCCCTTGAGGGCCTCCACACCCCCGAAGCGTTTGCGGATTCCCCGCATCTCCAAGAGGGCCATCAGAAAACCACTCCTGCCCGGAGGATGAGGTTGGCGTAGGGGGTAAACTCCCCCGTGCGCACCACCGCTTTGGCCCGGGCCACAAGCCCCTTAAATTCCTCATGAGGAACGTAGGCTACCTCAAGACCCGGGAGCCCCTGGAGAGTTTCCTCCAAATGGTGGTAAAGCTCTGGGCTTTTCTCCCTGATCTCCTGGGCTAGGACTGCCCCTTCTACCTCAATCTCTTGCAGGAGCACCTCTACTACGTCCAGGAAAGGGGGCCTTCCCGGCGCATAGGCCAGGTCGATGCGCAATGGCCCTGGGGGAATGGGCAGACCCGCGTCTGCCACCACGAGGAGATCCCCGTGGCCGAGGGAGGCCACCGCCTGGGCCAAGAGGGGATGGAGGACGCCACCTTTCTTCATCCGTTACCTCCCAAACAAAAGGGCTTCCACCTCGTCGCGGAAGGGTAGGGAGGGCTGGGCTCCCGGCCGGGTGGCGGCCAAGGCTCCTGCGGCGTTGGCGAAGCGCAACGCAGCCCGCATGTCTTGCCCCTCAGCTAGGCCTAGGGCCAGGGCCCCAGCAAAAGCATCCCCGGCCGCCGTGGTGTCGACTGCCCGGATGGGGAAGGCTGGGAAGTGGCCCTCCTCCGTCCCTGACCAGACCGCCCCCTGAGCCCCTAGCGTGAGGACCACCTGGGCCTGGGGTGCGCGACCCCGGAGCTGGCGGGCTAGAGCCAAGGCCTCCTCTGGGGTACGGGGCGGGGAGGCCTCTGCCAACTGGGCCGCCTCTACCTCGTTGACCAGGAGGAGGTCCACGCTTTGAAGGATCTCCGACGGTAAGGCATGGGCTGGGGCGGCGTTGAGAAGAATTCGGGCCCCGGCCTTCCGGCCCAGGGCCACCGCCCGGGCTACGGTCTCGAGGGGGATCTCCAGCTGCAGGAGGACCACCCCGACCCCCTGGAAGGCCGTTGCAGGGAGGTCCTCCGGGACCAGGCGAGCGTTTGCCCCTGGAGCCACGGCGATCTGGTTCTGCCCCTCGGGATCCACCAGGATAAAGGCGGTTCCACTGGGGCCCGGCGTCTCCAAAACCCAGGCAACGTCCACGCCCTCTTGAGCCAGCCGACTCTTCAAGGCTTGACCAAAGGGATCTTCTCCCACCCGGCCGAGCATGCGGACTTTTCCTCCCAACCGGGCTATGGCTACTGCCTGATTAGCCCCTTTGCCCCCGGGGTGGGTTTCGTAGTCTTCCCCTAGCACCGTCTCCCCTGGGCGAGGTAGGCGCTTTACCCGCAGGACCAGGTCCATGTTCATGCTCCCTACCACCAGGATCATCGCCTCACCTCCCGGGTAGAACCCCGAGGAACCAGAGTCACAGGCACGACGATTTGCACCACTTCTCCTTCCGGCTCCTGGAGGCGGCGGAGGAGGAGGGCTACAGCCGCCTCGGCCATCTCCTTCACCGGCTGGCGGACGGTGGTGAGGGGGGGGTGGGCCAGTGTGGCCCAAGGGATATCGTCGTACCCAATAAGGGAAACCTCCTCAGGCACCTGGACCCCTGCTTCTCGCAGGACCTCGAGCGCCGCCAGAGCAATCACATCGTTGGCTGCCACCACGAGGGTGACTTCTTCCTGAACCGCCCGCAACCGGGCCCGGGCCCTGGGGCTTAGCTCCAGGCTAAAGGGAACCTCCTCTTCCCAGACCACCTCCAGACCACCTACCTCGGCCTCGGCTAAAAACCCTTTCCGACGCAGGCGAGCGCTGCGCAGGCTTTGCGGACCCGACAGGAGCCCCACCCGCCGATGGCCCAAGGCCAGGGCGTGGCGGGCCTGGAGTTGGCCTCCAAGAAAGTGGTCCGCCTCCACCCCGTCGGCCCCTTCGGCAGTCCGGTCTACCAACACCACAGGGAAGGGTGGAGGTACGTAGTCCCCTACGGGTACCCAGATGGCCCCCGCCACCTGTTCCTCGGCGAGGCGACTTAGACCTTCTTCCTCTATCGTTTTGTCTTCCAAAGAGTCCACTAGGGTGAGGGCGTACCCGGCTTTGCGGGCGGCCAACCCGATGGCTTGGGCCAGGCCGGGAAAAAAAGGGTTGTTGAGGTCAGGCAGAACCAGGCCTAGGATTCGGCTTTGCCCGCGACGGAGGGCCTGGGCCGGGCGGTTCGGGCGGTACTCCAGGGTCTCTACCGCCGCCCACACTCGATCCGCCACTTCGGGACGCACGCGCTTGGTTCCATTGAGGACATGGGAAACCGTGGTGTGGGAAACCCCGGCTAGCTTGGCCACATCCCGCAAGGTGGGCATAGTTTAACGTTCAACCTCCTGTTTAAAGGAAGCTTAGCACCCCTTTTGGGAAAGGTCAAGCTTAGAGGCTGAGCTCCACCTTTAGGTTCGGACATCTGCCCCCTGCCCGGGGGAAACGGGGGTAGGGAACAACCTTTGCAGCCAGGCTTCCAGGGCGCGGCGCAGGATGTCTACCCACTCCTCTGGGGAAAAGCGCACCGGCTGCCTCAAGAGGACAAAGAGCCCGGAGTAAGCCCCCCACTTCCGCCTCCCCTTTGAGCCCCCCCTTTCAGGCGCCCCCGCGCCTCCTCCCCCACCATCAACCCTACCCCGTAAGCCAAGGCCACCAGGGCCAGGGTCTTCTCCATGGCCTCCCATCCCTTGCTCATCACCCCACCCAACCCCAGGTGCCCCTTCAGGTCCCTAAACCCCTCCTCAATCTTCATCCGCTCCTCGTAGACCCGCAAAAGCTCCTCCGGGGGAAGGTTCCCCATCACCCAAAGGGGCTCCCTCATCCCCTCCCGCCACACCCCCACCAGGTTCACCTCCACCTCACCCCGGTACCACACCCCCTCGTACCTCACCTCCCGACCCCGGTCCACCCAGGGAATAAGCCGCTCCCCACGCCACAAAAGCCTGGGCCTCGTCCCCAGGTTCAACCGCACCGCGTACCTCACCCCCCACCGCTCCAGGGCCTCCAGCCACCCCCCGAAGGAAAACTCCCGGTCAAACACCCACACCGTCCCCTCCTCCACGTACTCCACCACCTCCTCCACCAGTCCCTCCCAGGTCCGGTTCCTCCCCTCCCCCTTCCCCTCCCAGTAGCTCCCCACGTACACCGGCACCGCCCGGCCCCCGTAAGGCTGGGCAAAGACCACCGCCCAAAAACCCAGGGTCTTGCCATCGGAAAGCCGTCCCACGTAGGGGGTGCGCCTGGCCTGGGGACGGGGGACCTCCGTGGGGTCCACCAGGAGAAAGGGCGTCTTGGGGTCCAGAAGCCGCAGGAGGTAGCGCTTGGGCTCCAAGAGGGGCAAGAGGCGGTCTATCGCCTTGTAGTTGGCCTCCTCCTTGGCCTCCTCCCGGTAAGCCCTGGCCCAGTCGCTCTTCCGAGCCGAGCCCGAGGCCAGGATGGACCACAGCAAACGGGCCACCTTGTCTTCCCACCGCCAAAGCCACGGGTCCAGCAAAGGGCTCACAAAGGGCCTCAAAGCCTCTGGCTCAAAGGGTAACCTCCTCATGCCTACATTCTGTCTGAACTCAAAGGGGGAGGCCAGTAGAGGGGCTTGCCTTGCAAAGGTTAGGAGGACGGGTGTATATCTCCCTCCCGATGGGCAAGCGAGGCTTTGCTCGCAGGGAGGCAAGCCCCAAGGAGGTGCTCGCCCACGGCCTACGCCTGGCCAAGAGGTGGCTCCACCCACCCCCAAAGGCAAGCGGGGCCGCCCCTTGATCCAGCCCCCTAAACTTAGAGGCTGTCGTAAAAGTCTGGTATGCTCGGAGGATGGCTCTCCGTAGAGCATACCCCAGCGATTTGACGGACGAGGAGTGGGCCCCCCTGGAGCCCTTGATCCCTGCCCCCAAGCCCGGCGGCCGCCCCGCCAAGGTGCCGAGGAGGGAAATCGTTAACGCCATCCAGAAGGTGTTCCCCTGACGGGGAAGCACGTTACGTCCTGGAGAACGGCATCAAGTGGCGGGCTATGCCTCATGACTTGCCCCACTGGTCCACCGTCTACCACTACTTCCGCAAGTGGCAGAAGGAAGGCATTTGGGAGAAGGCCGTCCAGGCCCTGGCTCGCCAGGACCGGGAGCGAGAAGGGAGATATGGTTCACCCAGCGCTCTGGTGATGGATAGCCAGTCTGTCAAGACCACAGAAAAAGGGGGCCCCGAGGGAACGACGGGGCGAAAAAGGCGAAGGGGAGGGTCAGCCCGCAAGGGCTAAGCTTGCCTCGTCATATCCGTGACGGACACGGGGGGCCGCTTGCTGAAGGCCTTCGTGCACCCGGCCAATGAGCACGATAAGCGGGGTGGGGAGGCCTTGCTCCTGGGGATGGACCTCTCCCTTTGGTCCCGGGCGCGGAAGCTGTTTGTGGACTGGGGGTACCGGGGCCTCAAGGGGCTGGCTTCTTCCCTGGGGCTGGAGCTTGAGGTGGTGGCCCGTCCCTACGCGGGGGTGCGAGGGGTCTGGGTGCGAGAGGGGGATGGGGTGCCGGAGATTCCGCGGGAGAGGGGGTTCAAGCCCTTGCCCAAGCGGTGGGTGGTGGAGCGGACCTTTGCCTGGCTCGGGCGGAACCGGCGGTTGGCCAAGGACTATGAAGCCAACCCTAGGGTAAGCGAAGCTTGGGTGTACTTGGGCATGCTACGCTTGTTGGTGAAGCGGCTGGCTAGGGCCGCGTAGCCCTTCGTGGAGGACTTTTACGACAGCCTCTAAAGCCCGAGGGACACGTACTTCACCTCTAGGTACTCCAAAAGGCCCCACTTCCCCCCTTCCCGGCCGAGCCCCGAGCGCTTCACGCCGCCGAAGGGGGCCTGGGGCGTGGAGGGCACCCCGTCGTTCACCCCCACGATCCCGTACTCCAGGGCTTCCGCCACCCGGAAGGCCCGGGAAAGGTCCCGGGTGAAGACGTAGGCGGCAAGCCCCACGGGGAAGCCGTTGGCCCAGCGCACCGCCTCCGCCTCCTCCCGGAATGCGGTGAGGGGCGCCACTGGGCCAAAGGTCTCCTCCCGGAAGAGGAGGCTCTCCGGCTTCACGTCCAAAAGCACCGTGGGGGCGAAGAAGAGCCCCTTGGCCTCCCCTCCCGCCACGAGCCTCGCCCCCCGGGAGAGGGCGTCCTCCACGTGGGTCTGGACCTTCCTAAGGGCGGCCTCGTTCACCAGGGGGCCGATGTCCGTCTCCTCCGAAAGGGGGTCCCCCACCTTCAGGGCCTGGACCCTTCGGGCGTAGGCCTCGGCGAAGGCCTCGGCCACCTCCGCCTGGACGAAGATCCGGTTCGCCGCCACGCAGCTCTCCCCGGCGTTCCGGAACTTGGCCCTTAGGGTTTCCTCCACCGCCCTTTCCAGGTCGGCGTCGGCGAAGACCAGGACAGGCGCCCCGCCCCCAAGCTCCAAGGAAACCCGCTTTAAGGTCCTCGCCGCCTCCTCGTAGAGCCTCACCCCCACCTCGGTGCTCCCCGTGAAGGTGAGCTTGCGGACCCTTTCGTCCTCCAGGAAGGGGCGAGAGACCTCGGCGGGCCTGGAGGTGGGGAGGACCTGGAAGACCCCAGGGGGCCCCCCCGCCTCCAGGAAGAGCTTGGCCAGGTAGAGGGCGGTGAGGGGGCTCTCCTCCGCGGGCTTCAGCACGAAGGTGCACCCCGCCGCCAGGGCCGGGGCCACCTTGCGGGTCACCATGGCCGCGGGGAAGTTCCAGGGGGTGATGCCGTAGACCGGCCCCACGGGCTCGTAGCGCACCAGGATCCGCTTGTGGGGAAACTGGGAGGGGACCGTCTCCCCGTAGACCCGCTTGGCCTCCTCGGCGTACCACTCCACGAACCCCGCGGCGTAGGCCACCTCGGCCCTCCCCTCCTTGAGGGGCTTCCCCATCTCCAGGGCCATGAGCCAGGCCAGGGACTCCTGGTGCTCCAGGATGCGCTCGTACCAGCGCCTCAGCACCCGGGCCCGCTCATAGGCCGTGGCGCGGCTCCAGGCGCGGAAGACCGAGACCGCCTCCTCCAAGGCCTCCCGCGCCTCCTCCTCCCCACAGTCCGCCACCTCGGCCACCCGCTCCCCTGTGGCCGGGGAGACCACGGGGAACCTCTGCGCCAAGCGCCGCCACGCCCCGCCGATAAGGGCCTCCGTGGGCACCGCCATCCCCAGCACCTCTGCCATAATCATCTCCTACCTTTTCTTCAGGCTACCCCCGTGCGGCCCAGGCCTCCCCTTAGGGGATCACGATCTGGCGTACCGCCTCCCCCTGGGCCAAGCGGTCAAACCCCTCGTTGATGGCACTAAGAGGAAGGGTTCCAGTCAGTAGACTTTCCACTGGCAACTTGCCAGCCATATGAAGCGCCAGGAATCGGGGCAGGTCTCGCCGTGGGTTAGAGGAACCCATGTAGCTTCCCCTTAAAGTCCGCTCCTCGGCAGTAAGGCTGACAGCTGGTAGGGTGAGGGTCCGCTCCGGGTGGGGGAGCCCTACTGTCACGGTCATTCCTCCTCGGCGGGTAGCCCTGTAAGCTAAGAGCATGGCCTCGGGTGAACCTGCTGTTTCGAAAGCGTAGTCCGCCCCGCCCCCCGTGATCTCCCTTACCGCTTCTACCACATCTCCCTCTCCCACCACTAAACCGTGACTCGCTCCTAGACCCTTGGCCATCTCCACCTTGTGGGGAAGGAGGTCCACCGCTACGATGGGATGGGCTCCGGCCAGCACCGCTCCCATCACTGTTGCTAGCCCCACACCCCCGAGACCGAAGATTGCCACGCTTGCACCCTCTTCCACTTTTGCGGTGTTCACCACGGCCCCTACCCCGGTGGCGATGGCGCATCCGAAAAGGGCAGCCTTTTCCAGAGGGATGTCCTTAGGGATGGGTATTAGGGACTCCTGGGCCGCCACCGTGAACTGGCTAAAGGCCGCGACTCCGAGGTGGTGATTCAAGGGTTTTCCCTCCAGGGAAAATCTGCGTTCTCCCGTGAGGAGTCTACCCTCTCGGTTGGCTTGTACTCCCCGTTCGCATAGGTGAGGCCTACCTGCCGCGCAATAACGGCAGTTACCGCACATGGGCACGAAAGAGAAAACCACATGGTCTCCTTCTGCTAAATTTCTTACCCCCGGACCCACAACCCGCACAATACCCGCTGCCTCGTGGCCTAGAACAATGGGCAGGGGCCAAGGCCGGGTGCCGTCTATGGCAGAGAGATCGGAATGGCAAAGCCCAGCGGCTTTTACTTCCACCAAGACTTCGCCAGGGCCTGGTTCTTCCAGGTCAACCTCCAAAATCTCGAGAGGTTTGGAATCACGGTAAGGCCTGGGCTTCCCCATCTCAAAAAGCACCGCCGCTTGTGTCTTCATGGGTTCTCACCTCCTTTACCTCCCCACGCTCTATCTGATAGAACCGATCGGCCAGTTTCCGAAGGAGCCGGGGGTTAGACTCTGTGAGCAAGAAGGCCACGCCCTGCTTCTCCCTACGCACGCGGGTCAGGGTTTCCGCGTACCGCTGGGCCAGGGCCGGGGCCAGACCTTGGAAGGGTTCGTCCAAAAGAACAACCCGAGTTCCCACCATCAGGGCCCGACCCAAGGCCACCATCTTCCCCTCCCCCCCAGAAAGGGCTGCCGCCGAACGGCTCCTCAACCGCTGTAGTTCCGGTAAAAGAGCGTAGACCTCCTCAAGCCGCCTCCACACCTCCCCCCCAGGTAGCCGCAAGGCCCAGGCGGGCAGAAGAAGGTTGTCTTCCACGGTTAAATGCCCAATAAGACGCCGGTCCTCAGGGGCGTACCCAAGGCCCAAAGTGGCTCGGCGATAAGCCGGTAGGGAGTTCAGAGGTGTACCGTCCAGGAAGATATGCCCTCCCTTAAGGGGTACTAAACCCATAATGCTCCTCAAGGTGGTTGTTTTGCCTGCTCCATTCCGGCCTACTAAGGCTACTGCCTCCCCAGGGTTTAGGGCCAGGTTTACCCCCCTTAGGACCTCAAAGCCTTCCAGCACCACCCGGACCCCTTCCAGCCGGAGGATCATTCCTCCACCCCCACCACGCTGGCTAGGACCTGGGGATTCTGCAGAACCTCCTCGGGCCTCCCTTCTGCCATGATCCGCCCCTCGGCCCAGACCGCCACCCGGTCCGCGTAACGCCGCACCACCTCCATGTCGTGCTCCACAAAAACCGCAGTCACTTCCTGGATCTTCAACGCCCGGACCAAGGCATCCATTACCGAAAGTTTCTCCTCGGCGGACACGCCACTTGTGGGTTCGTCCAAGAGGAGTAGCCTGGGCTTGAGGGCCAAGGCCATAGCCATATCCAGGAGTTTCCGCACCCCCTCCGGTGCCTCAGCCACCGGGGTTGACGCCAAGCCCTCCAGACCCAGGAGGGCCAGAAACCCCTTGGCCTCGTGGCGGCGCCCTTCTTCCCGTAAGGTGGTCCAGCGCCAAAACCCTTCCCGAGCAGCCAAAGCGAGCAGGAGATTCTCCTCCACCGTGTGCTCAGTAAAGAGCTGAGGGATTTGGAAGGCCCGCGCCACACCCAAACGGGTGATGACCCGGGGAGGCAGGCCCGTGATATCCCGCCCTTCCAGCAAGACCCGTCCCCTTTCCGGCTTGAGGTATCCGGTGCAGAGGTTGAGGAAGGTGGTCTTCCCGGCCCCGTTGGGACCGATGATGGCCAAAACCTCTCCGGGATAGACCTGAAGGCTGATCCCCGCAGCCGCCACCACGCCGCCAAAGCGGATGTGCAGATCCTGGGCTTCAAGAAGTGGGTGCACGTCGCCTCCTTTCTCCCAGAAGGGCCCAGAGTCCTCCGGGCAGGAAGAAGATGACCAGAAGCATAGTCGCTCCCAGGATGAGTTGCCAGGAGTAGGCTAGGTACTTGAAGGCGAAGGTGCGGATTAGTTCGTAGGCTAAGGCCCCAAGAAAGGGTCCGAGAGCCCCTCCGGTACCTCCAAGGAGGGCGATGTAGACAAACTCACCGGAGGCCACCCAGTAGGCTAGTTCCGGAACCACGTGGCCCACAGCAATGCCCGCTAAGGCCCCTCCCAGACCCGCTAGGCCTGCCGAAAGAACATAGGCCAAGAGGACTACCCTCTGAACGGGGATCCCCAGGTACTCCAGGCGTACCTCATTGCTTCGAATCGCCGCGAGAGCCTCCCCCATGGGGGTTCTCAGGAAGAAGCTCGCTCCTGCCCCTAGAAGGAGGGCAAGGCCAAGGGAAAGGTAGAAGAGAGCCTCCCCAAAAAGGGTTCGGTCCAGGGTGAGTCCGAAAAGGGTAGGGGTGGGCACTCGTAGGCCGTCCGTGCCTCCTGTCAGATAGTAGAACTTGGCCAAAAGAGCGTAGAACACCATGGAAAGGGCCAGGTTCAGCATGGCGAAGAAGATTCCTCGATAACGGCTTACAAAGAGGCCCACTAGGAAACCCAGGGCTAAGGTAACCAGTAAGGCCAAGGTGAGTAGGAAAAAGGTATCTAGGAAGGTGCTTCGCAAGGCGAACGCCACCGCATAAGCCCCAGCCCCATAGAAGAGGCCATGCCCAAAGGAGACGAGGCCAGCCCGAAGAAGCAGGGCGATCCCTAAGGCGGCCAGCCCCTTGGCCAGAGCCAGGGTGAACACGAAGCTCAGCCAGGGAAAAAAGAGGGGGAGGGTGGCCACAAGGAGGGCAAGGACAAGGAAAAAGAGGAGGCTCCGCCTCATATCCGCCGCACCTCCACCGACCCAAGGATTCCCATCGGCCGGAACAGGAGCACCAAGACCATGACCAGATAAGGCACCACCACATCTAGCTCGGGAAGGAGGTACACGGCTAACGAACGTCCCAAACCGATGAGCAGGGCCCCAATGGCTGCTCCCTCGATCTGCCCCAGTCCCCCCACGGCTACCACTGCGAAGGAAAGGACGATCACCTCCGCCCCAAGCCCTGGGGCAATGGTGACCGTGGGTGAGGCCAGGGCCCCCCCGAGGGCTGCTAGCCCTGTGCCTAGGCTGAAAGCTAGAAGGTAGATCCGCCTGGCGTCCACGCCAAGGGCTTGGGCCATCTCCCGGTCTGCCACCACGGCCATCAAGATCTTCCCCAGAGGAGTGCCCCGCAGAAGGACCCGAAGGCTAAGGAGCACCAGCGTAGCCACCAGGATGAGGAGAAGCTGATACCGGGCGTAAGGCACGCCCCTAAGTTCCACGGTCCCCAGAAGTTGAAAGGGCATGTCCAGAAAGTAGGGCTGAACGCCAAAGAGAAGCTTCTGGATGTCCTCCAAAATGAGGAAGAGGGAAAAGGTGATCAGCAGCTGAAGCGCCTCCGGGCGGTCGTAGGCCCAGCGCAGGATAAACCGTTCGACCAGAGGACCAAAGAACCCTCCCACCAAAATCGCCGCAAGGAGAAGGGCCGGGTAGCTAAACCAGGGGTTTCCCAGAGCTTGCGCCGCCGCCAGCCCCAGGACTACCCCCAAGTACGCTCCCAAGGCATAGAAGCTCCCATGGGCAATGTTCAGGATCCTGAGAACGCCAAACACCAGGGTAAGGCCCACGGCCACCAGGAAGAGGAGGCTGCCGTAGACCAAGCCGTCCAGAAGGGCTAGCACGAGGAGGCTGCTCATCGGGGATCGGGAACCCGGCGGAGGAGCTCAGGCCGCAAGGTCTTCACCCAGTCCAGGGATTTAACCCCCACGGGCGGGTTCACCAGCTCCGCCGGGAAAAGGATCACTCGCTCCAAGATCGCAAAGGGGTACTGGGAAGTCTGGACCGTTGTACCGTAGAGGGCATTCTCCGTCGCTTGGTGATCCTCACGAATGCGAATGGTGCCCGTGAACGTTGGGACCTCGAGCCCCACCAGGGCCTGGACAAGTTCTTCCTTGGTAGGCCAACGTCCCCCAGTGGTCCTGAGGGCCCTCTCGTAGCCAGCCCGCAACGTCAGGAGAGCCTGGGTCATGTGGTAAGCGGGATAGACCGGGTAGCGGTTGAAGCGTCGACGATACTCCTCCACAAAAGCCTTGTGCTCAGGGTTGTCCTTGGCCGTGGGGTGTAAGAACCAGTGGTCTCCCCGGGCTCCGATGACAACTCCGTTGGGCAAGGTGCGTCCCAATTCCTGAAGCATGTGCTCCCCCGCGGTGAGGACCACCCGACTCCTGCTGAAGAGGCCCCGCCCGAGTCCCTGGCGAACGAAGCTCACCAAATCACCTCCCCAGAAGCTGGAGTGAATGATGTCGGGCCGCAAAGCGAGCAGGCGGGAGATCTCTGTGGAGTAGTCACCAGCGTAGAGCCTAGGCCACAGTTCGGCCACTACCTTCACGTCCGGCTTAAGGGCTAGGATAGTGGATTTGAAGAGTTCCCAGGAGTCCCGGCCCCAGGCGTAATCCTGGTTAATCCCTGCTATGGTACGGATGTTGGGGTTAGTCTTGAGAACATAGAGGGCCGCTGCCACGCTGTCCAGGGTAGCGTGGGCTGCCGTCCGGAAGACGTAGGTGTAACGCCGCTCCTCAAAGATCTGGGGGGTACCGCAGTCAAAGAGGATAAGGGGTACCTTGAGCTCTTCGGCCACCGGGGCTACCGCCAGGCAGTCTGCGCTGGAGATGTATCCGATGACCACATCCACCCTTTCATCTAGGACCAGCCGTCGCAGCTCTGCCACTTGCTTTTCCGGACCACCCGCTTCATCCACCACTATTGGACGGAGGCGAGCACCTGCAATCCCGCCCTCCCGATTCCAACTCTCGATGAGCAGGTCTGCAGCGTTCTTTGCAGGGACGCCAAAGACCGATGCGGGGCCGGACAAGAAGGTAACAATGCCCACTTTAACTTCTGAAGGCTTCTGAGCCATCGCCACAAGGCCGAGCAAACCCAACCACAACGCCCACAACCTTCTCATCGGTCCACCTCCTCTTTACTTTCCCTGGCGCAAAAGGCCTTTGAGAACTTTCCCCCCCGCGTTTCTAGGTAGGCTTTTGCGGAATTCGATCTCTTCTGGGACCTTATAGTGAGCCAGTCTTTCACTTATAAACTGCTGCAGTTCTTCAGGATTTAGATCTACCCCAGGCCTCGGAACTACCACTGCCTTCACCCTCTCCCCAAAGACCGGATCTGGGATTCCTACAACGGCTGCTTCCAAGACGCCGGGGTGTTGGTAGAGAACGTTTTCTACCTCCTGACTGTAGATTTTTTCTCCCCCGCGGTTGATCACCTCCTTTAGACGGTCTACTACGAAAAGGAACCCCTCTTCGTCCAAGTAACCCAGATCTCCTGAACGCCAGTAACCCTCTTCTGTAAAAGCGCGAGCGGTTTCCTCGGGCCGGTTGTAGTAGCCAGGCGTCACCATGGGGCCCCCAATAAAGATCTCTCCTACCCCATCCGGGCCTGGTTCGGCTATTCGGATTTCCCCCTTAGGAACCGGTTTCCCCACAGAAAGCGGTTTTCTTTCCGTTTGAGAAGCAGGCATAAGCGTCGCCGGGCTTGCTGTCTCGGTGGCTCCATAGGCGTTGCGAAGATCTAAGCCGGGGAGAGTTTCTCGGAGACCTTGGAGGACTGCCAAGGGCATAGGAGCCCCCCCATAGGCGGCAAGCCGCCAGGAGGATAGGGATCGCCCCGCGAGCCCATGAGCGAGGAGAAAAGCATAAATGGTAGGCACGGCAAAGGTGAAAGTGATAGCTTCTCTTTCCAGAGCATCTAGGAAGGTTTCTGTCTGATATTTGGGCAGGAGTACGGTGGTACCGCCAACAAGTAACATGTGGAGAAACTGACCAATAAGGCCTGTTACGTGGAAAAGGGGGACAGCCACAAGGGTACGATCTTCGGGAACCGTACCGAAGACCTCTCGGTAATGAAGGAGGCTATGGATTACGTTGAAGTGGGTAAGGATTACGCCCTTGGGGCGCCCAGTAGTGCCAGAAGTGTAAATCAGAAAAGCCGGGTCATCCTCGGAAAATCCTTCCTCCACTCGGGAAGCACCTTCTTCACCCTCCACTTCTTCAGCCCTTACCACAGCGAAGCTAGAAAAAGCGGAGCTTAAGTGGAGAGCCTCTTTTCCGGCTACAACCAACTTGGGGAGACTATCTGCAAGGATGATACTCACCTCTTCTGGGTGGAGGCGAAGGTTCACGGGCAAGACGACAGCACCTGCCCGGAGGGTTGCTAGGGACCACAGGGGGAAGAAAACGGTGTTACCCAAGGCCAGCGCAATCCGATCACCAGGTCGTATCCCTCTTCTTTGGAGCCAAGCGGCAAGCCTTTCTACCTTGTCTGCTAGCTCGGTGTAAGAAAGTCGGGCGCCCCCTATTTGGACTAAAGAGTCCTTATTGCCAAAACTTTTTGTATTCTCAACAAGAATACTTTCAAGGCGCCTAGGGCGCTGAGGATACACCCGCACCTCTCTTTTGTAGTGGATTTCCTTTATAGTCTCCATACTTGGTTTCCCCTCCCAAGCGGGAGGCTTCCTTTGCCCCGCTTTTCTAAACCTGCACCCTTTGGGCAGGAGAGGCTTTTCTGGCCAAACTCCACTATCTGCTTCCGGAGGAGCTCCAACTGCAGCTCCTCCAAACGGCTTCGAGGAAGGGTCTCTACCTCGGGGTGCAGGTATCGGGACATGCCGGCCTCCAATGAGCGGTTTGCGCATACTATAGACAAAGAGGACGTTGCCTGTCAAGTATGGTACATAAATGGACGCTGTGCTTCCCTTGTGGTAAAGTGGGTATGTGGGGTCTCCCTTACCCTCTCTCTACGCTTTGAGCGACCTGGCTCGGGCGACAGGGATTAGCCGAAGGGTCCTCCAACACTATGCCCGGCTCGGCCTCCTGGAGCCGGGGGCACTTACCCACGGGGGACGCAAGCTTTACACCGAGTTTGCCCTCTTCCTGGTCCAAGACATCCAGGACTTGAACCAACTGGGGTTCTCCCTAGAGGAAATCCGTAAAATCATGCTCCTTAAGAAAGCCATCTTCCATCCTGACGGTACCTACCGGGAGGATTGGAAACGGGAGGACATCCCCCTTTCGGACGAGGAGCTCCTCGCCATGTGGCAAAAGACCGGGGAGGTGCTGGCGAGCATGGAGCGGCAGGAGCGTATGATCCGGCGCTTCTACCGCTTCCTCACCAAGCACTTTGCCCCGGAGGAGGTGCAGCATGGACTTCGGTCTGGACCGAGAGACGGAGGGGCTTAGGGAGAGGGTGCGGGCCTTCCTCGAGGAAGCGGTCATCCCTCGGGAAGCGGAAGCCGCACGCAACCTAGATCATCTTGAGGCCATCACTAGGGAGCTTCAGGCGGAAGCCAAGGAGCGAGGGCTTTTCCTTCCCCACATGTCCAGGGAGCTGGGCGGGCTTGGCCTTTCTTGGCGGCAACTGGCCGTGGTCTTAGAGGAGGCGGGACGGAGCCTTCTAGGGCCACGGGCCTTAAATGCCGCCGCTCCCGATGAGGGCAACATGCACCTTCTCCACAAGGTGGCGAGCCCTGAGCAAAAGCGGCGCTACCTCGAGCCCCTGGCCGCCGGAGAGGTGCGGAGCGGCTTCGCCATGACCGAGCCCATGGGGGCCGGGGCCGATCCTAGCCTCCTCAAAACTACCGCCCGGCGGAAAGGAAGGGGGTTTGTCCTCGAGGGAAGGAAGTGGTTCACCACCGGGGCTGAGGGGGCGGCCTTCTTCCTGGTCCTGGCCCGGGCCGAGGAAGGGCCCACGATCTTCCTGGTGGACCGGGAAAACCCCGGGCTGAAGCTGGTCCGCACCATCCCCACCATGGACCACTGGTCCTTAGGGGGGCACGGGGAGCTAGTCCTCGAGGGGTGCGAGGTGGGGGAGGAGGCGGTCTTGGGCGAGGTGGGGAAGGGGTTCGAGTACGCTGAACTCCGCCTGGATCCGGCCCGGCTGACCCACTGCATGCGCTGGCTCGGGGTGGGGGTGCGGGCCACGGAGCTTGCCCAAGAGTACGCTCTAAAGCGGGAGTCCTTCGGCAAAAAGCTCGCCGAGCACCAGGGCGTTCAGTTCATGATCGCCGACAGTCATATCGAGCTCCACGCCGCCCGCCTCATGGTCTGGCACGCCGCCTGGAAGCTGGACCGGGGAGAGAGGATCCGCCACGAGGCCTCCATGGCCAAGGTCTTCGTCTCCGAGGCGGTAAACCGGGCAGTGGACCGAGCACTTCAGATCACCGGTGCCCTGGGCGTGAGCGAGGATATACCCCTTTCCATCTTCTACCGGGAGGTGCGGCCCTTCCGGATCTACGATGGCCCCAGCGAGGTGCACCGGGCGAGCGTGGGCAAGCGGGCCCTTTTCAAGGGGCTTAGGCCATGAAGGAAGCCTTGGAAGCCGCCCTAAGGGAGATTCTTGGCCCAGGGGAGGTGGTGGCCCTAAGGCGCCTCCCCGGGGGTGCCTCCAAGGAGGCCTGGGCGGTGGACTACCGTGCCGGAGAGACCCTGCATCCCCTATTTCTCCGCCGAGCGGGGGGTGGGGTGATCTACAGCGGCACCCTGCCCCTAGCCCAAGAGTTTCGCCTCCTCCAGGTGGCCCGGGCCCACGGGGTCAAGGTCCCGGAGCCCCTCCACTATTTCCCCGACCTCGAGGGCCGCGAGGCCTTTCTCATGCGCCGCCTCGAAGGGGAGGCCATCGGCGCCCGGGTAGTGCGGCGTCCGGAGCTGGCGAGAGCCCGGGAGGTCCTGCCGCAGGCCATGGCCGAGGAGCTCGCCAAGATCCATGCCCTTCCCCCGGAAGAGGTGCCCTTCCTGCAACCGCCCTCCCTTCCCTCCTGGCGAGCGGCCCTGGAAGAGGCCTACCGGGACCTGGACGCCTTAGGGGAGCCCCACCCGGCTTTGGAGTGGGGCCTGCGCTGGCTCCTGGACCACCCGCCCAGGGTGCTTTCTCCCGTGGTGGTCCACGGCGATTTCCGCGTGGGCAACCTCCTGGTGGACGGGGAAGGTCTGGTGGCCGTTCTGGACTGGGAGTTTGCCCACCTGGGCGATCCGCGGGAGGATTTGGCCTGGCCCCTGGTGCGGGCCTGGCGCTTTGGGGAGGACGGGAAGCGCCTGGGGGGTGTGGGGGAGGTGGGGCCTTTCTTGGAACGGTACAACGTCCTCACAGGCCGGGACATCGCCGAGGAGGAGCTTTTCTGGTGGGAGGTCCTAGGCAACGTGCGCTGGGGGCTTGGGGCTCTGAAGCAGGCGCGCCGGCACCTTAGGGGGGAGGAGCGGAGCGTAGAGCTTGCGGTGCTGGGAAGGCTTGCCTCGGAGATGGAGTACGAGGTCCTTCACCTCCTGGATAGGTATGGATAGGCCCACCTTGGACGAACTCTTAGAGGCCGTGGGGGAGTTTCTGGAGAAGGAGCTCCTCCCCAGCGTGGCCGACCCTAGGATCCGCTTCCAGACCCTGGTGGCCTTGAACGCCCTGGGCATCGCCCGGAGGGAGCTCTCCTTGGGAGAGGTCCTGGCAGAAGAAGACCGGAGGGAGCTTGGAACTCTCCTCAGCCTCGAGGGGGCTCCAGAGGAGTTGCTAAGCGTCTTGGCGCGGCGGATCCGGGAGGGCCAGGCCCCGCCCGGAACCTTCGCTTTCCTCAAGGCCCATGTGGCGCGGAAGCTTAAAGTAGCCAGCCCCAAGTACCTCGAGCGCTACCGATGAGGCGGCGGCTTATCCTTCTCCGCCACGGCGAGGTAGACTACTTTCCCCAAGGACGCCCTGTTTCCCCCGAAGGAGTGGGCCTTACGGAGCGGGGTAGGGTTCAGGCGAGGGCGGTTGGAGCCTTACTCCGGGACGTTCCCTTGGACCTTGCCGTTCACACTGGTCTCCGCCGCACGGAGGAGACCTTGGCCCTGGTGCTGGAAGGCCGAGCGGTTCCGGTGGAGGTGTGGCCAGAGTTTCAGGAGATCCGTCCCGGAAGGCTTAAGGATCTTTCTGATCCGGAGCGGGCTTTTCGCGAGGCTTTCCGTCCACGAAACCTTGAGGAGCGCTTCCTGGGGGGAGAGCGCTATAGCGACTTTCTGGGAAAGGTCCTTTCCGCTTACGAGCGCCTCCTTGCCCGCGAGTGGAACACCCTTCTCCTCGTGGCCCACGGGGGGGTCATTCGGGCCCTCCTCTCCTATGCCCTCACCGGAAAGCCCGGCTTCCTTCCCATGGAGGTCCATCCCTGCGGCCTTTCCGTTTTAGACCTGGGGGAGGAAGGAACCCTTCTTCGGCTCCATAACCTTACTCCCTATGACCTACTGCCCCAGACGCGCCTCTCCACCATGGAGGAGCTTTGGCAAGCCTACCATGGGGGACACCAGCGATAGTGGGGAGGAGGCGGACCCCTGCCCGGAGAACCTTTGGTGGGGTCCGTAAGGGGTGATCCTTGTCCTCTTCGGATTTCCCCACGTTTTTGCTCTCCTTCATATTAGCTTCCTGCCCCCCACCCCGCCCACTTAAACCCTAAGGGGAGAAGGAGCCTGGGCGGGAAGGGCGTTGGGAAAGGGAAAAAGATTAGCGGGAAGAGCGGCGGGGGGAGTGAAGGTGCGGGGAGGTGGCGGTTAGGGGGTGGAGCGGGTAAGATGGCGGAGAGGATGAGTGAGGGGCTCGAGCTGGAGATTTGGGACCACCCGGAGGAACGCAAGCGGGTGGTGGGGGAGGCCCTGGAGCGCTGGGACGAGGGGGTCCTGAAGGAGGCCTACTGGGCCTACCTGGTCCGCCACCGCAAGAAGCCCGACCGGGGAGGGCCCCTGTACCTGGGCTACTGGGTGCGCTGGCTCTCCTTGAAGGGAAGGCGCTGGCCCCATCTGGAGGCCTCCGACCTCAAGGCCTTCCTCCTGGAGGCCAAGGAGAAGGGCTTCCCCGGAGGAGAAAGGGGGCCCCTCGCCTGGGGCACCGTGGAGCGGGCCCGGGCGGGGCTGAGGCATCTCTTCCCCTTCCTGGACTGGGCGGGGCACCCCATGCCCCCCCACGTGGTCTTCCCCTCGCGGCAGGAGCTCCCCGTGGTGGCCCCCTCCCGGGCCCTGCCCGAGGAGCGGTACCGGGAGCTTCTGGAGAAGGCCGAGGCCTATCCCCTGGCCTACTGGCGGCCCCTCCTTCGGGTCCTCCTGGTCCTCCTGGGGGAGGTGGGCCTCACGGTGAAGGAGGCGGTGGAGCTCTGGAAGGAGGACGTGCGGGAGAAGAGCCTCCTGGTGCGGGGGACCAGGCTCCGGGAGGTCCCCCTCTCCCCCTTCGCCCGGGAGGTCCTCGGGGACTGGCTTCCCCAGCGGGACTTCCTCGCCTCCCACCAGCCCCTCCCCTACCCCCACCTCCTCCTCAAGCCCGCCCCAGGAAAGTACCGCGGGAAGCCTCTAGGCCTCCTGGAGGCCAAGTGGGTCCTCAAGGAGTTCGCCCGTTTCGCCGGGCTCAAGCCCCAGGGCAAGCAGCGGGCGGACCTGGTCCTCACCCTCAGGTGGCGGGCCATCCGCCGCTTCCTCAAAGAAGGCCACCCCAGGGAGAAGGTGGCCTACTGGACGGGGATGAAGAGCCTGGCGGTGCCGGGGTGGGGGAAGGGGTGAGGCCTTGGAGCTAAAGGATTTGGGCGAGGAAGGGCTTCAAGGCCCCTTCCAGGCGGAACATGGCCTCCACCATGGCCTGCTGGAGTTCGGGCCAGCGCTCCCGGTCGCGGAGGCCACCCTGGCCATAAATGGGGTAGGCCACGCGCGCGGCGCGTTTCCCGTCCAGGCGTTGCCACACCAAGGGGGCGCCGAAGGCTCTCTCAATCTCCTCTTTGTGCTGGAACAGGGCATCGAAGATCCGCTTGTTTTCCTCGGGGTCCTGGGTGTTGATGTAAAGTTCCACCTGGGCGTGGTCCATAAAGACCACGTACGCCCAGCTGACCCCGCTCTTCCCGGCGCCAGCGTTCAACCAGTTTTGCTTGCTTGGCGAAACGCGGGCGTGAGGGTGATCCGACCTCGCCTCACCCGCCTTTTGGAGGAGCTGCTCCCAGAACTGCAGGCGCAGAAGATGCCGTTCCGCCAACTCCTTGCGCTGGAGGCCCACCTGACGACCCTCGGGGCTGGGGCCGGCCACAAGGGTGAACAGGGGCGCCGGAGGGGAGTCCTCTATGCGCACGGCCCGAACGTGGAGGAGGTAAACGGCCGTGTCCGCGGGTAAGACCTCGTTGAGCCACAAAACCGCCTTTTCATGCTCCGGCCGAGGCCAGCCGGTAACCCAGATGGCCACCTTCGCCCCGTGGTTGGCCATGTAGGTGACAAGTTTCCCCAAGTGATCGTGATCGGTGGCCCCCAATTGGTTTTCGATCACGACGAGGTTCCCCTCCCCGTCCTCCGCCAGGATGTCCACGGCGAAGTCGCCCGTAGGAGCCTCCCGCTCCACCAAGGTGAGGTTGAGGCCCACGATCTCCTCAAGGTAGTCCAGGTTTTCCGCGAGCCACCGGGAGAAATCCCGGGCCTCGTGGGGCCACACCTCGCGTAGCGGGAGCTCGGTAATGCGGGCGATCTTTGCCATAACGAAACCTCCCTCGCTGGCAGAACCGCTTAGGGTAGGGGCCAACCCCTTACCTACCCTTACATGGTAGCCCCTCCTCAAAACTTGTACCTCCCGCATATCCCGCATAAACCTTCACCCCCTCCCCCCATCTGCCCAAACTGCCCCAGGGAGAACTCGCTTTTCACAGCCCGGAAGAAGTGCTCTACCGTGAACCGCCTCTTTCCCCAGGTGAGCATGGTCCGGGGCGTGGCGGGAAAGGTGGCCACCACGTACCGTCACTCCCAGCCCCCTTGGGGCAGGGGATAGCGGTACCAGGCTACCCAGACCGGGAAGGAAAGCCCCCACAGGTAGACCTGGCTCCCCTGTCGCCTGAGGTCCAAAAGCCTTCCCCCTCCCCGCAGCCTCCGGTCCCACCGCATCCCCACCACCGCTCCAAGGTAGCCCCTTCGGAGCTGACCAAAACCCAACCGCTTCTCCACAAAGAGGAACCAGGCCGTACCAAAAGCCGCGTCCGCGGCCACCCGTATCCGGGAGGCCCGGCGTATCCAGTCGGGGAGGGAGGCTAGGAGGCTTAGGGACAGGAGGGAGAGGGCCTTCTCCCCCTTGCCTCGCCATCTGCTTCCCCGCCAGGGGCTGGGTCAGAGCCAAACGGCCTAAGGTGAATAGGCTCTGCCGCTTGGGATGGGCGACCAAGCGATGGAGCCAAGGCCTTCCTTCAAGCCTCGCCCCCAAAAGCACCAGCAACACCTGGGCCAAGAACAAAAGCGAAAGTCACCCCTCCAGGCTCGCCTGGGTCCGCAAAAGGTGCCGGTCCAGCCCTAGCCCTGCCCCCTTCAGGTCGCGAAACCCCTCCACAAGATAGCTTCGCTGACCGATCCACATCCGCAACGCATACCCCTGGGGTTCAAAGAACGATCCCTGGAGCAGGCTTAAGGCCAGGTACCAGGGCTCCTCCCCCTCCTGGCTTAGGAACAGGTGTACTGGAACCGCACCTTTGAGCTTGGCCCGGAAGGAGAAGGGCGCGAGCACCCGGGGATACCGCGCCTTGAGCACAAAGCGTTCCCCTTCTTCCGAGACCACGCTGACGGTGCCCTCCAGGCGGATGAGGAAGGCCGCACCCCAATCCTTGAGCTGCTTGAGCAGAGCCGTGGCGTCAAACTCCCGGTCGGCGAGGAAAAGGGGAACGAAGCCGAGCTCCTTCACCCACGCGGTGAGCCGGTAGAAGAAGCGGGCCTCGACCCGGCTTGCGCTGGGCCAAGGGGAGCGGGGATGCACCTCGAAGGCCACCACCAAAGCCCGCCCTCTCAGGGGTAAGGCGGCGACCAGAGCCTGATGCTTTCCATCCTCCAGTGGGGTCCAGTCCACCAGCAGGGGGAGCAGCTTGCCTTTCGCGGCCCGAGGGGAGAGGAGCGGGAGCAAGGCCCGGGTGAGGATCCAGGGGTTTTGCGGCGCGGGGTGGCGGAGGAAGCGCCAGAGCCGGTTGAGCTTGGCCTGGGCGCTGTAGGGCAGAGGCAGGCTTCGCGCGTAGGCACTCAGGGTAGGGCGGGGAGGGGTGTTGCGCAAGAGGGTGCTGAGGAACAGGGCCAGGTTGGTGCGGAAGGTCCTGCGGAGGTGGGGAAAGAGGCCCAAGCCGAGAGCCGTGGTGTGATGGAAGGGGGCTTGTGGTTCCACACACCTTACCCAAGCCCCCTTTTCCTTTGGCTGGCAAGAGCAAACTGATGAGAGGTCAGGGTCCACATCCTTTCCCTTACCCATCGAACAACAATCTGTCTAAGGTAAAGCCCTGGGAAACCACCCCAAGGACTCGCCCTGCGTTCACGTACCTCTTCGGGAGCTTCCCAACAAGTACCACGCCCTGGAGAGCTACCTCTTCGGCACGTAGGCTTGGAAAGCCTATAGGGATCACCGCTCCTTCACGGGCGAAGACCGGGATCTGCTCCAAAGGCCATTTTTTCTTGACCAGTGTTGGGCCCTCGTAAAGGCTTCCCGTCCACAGATCGTACCAGCGCCCCTCCGGCAGGTAAACCTCCCGCTCTCCCCCTGGCTCTACCAAAGGGGCCACCAAGAAATCTTCGCCTACAAGAAACTCCTCCTCAAAACCCCGGGCCCAGGAGTCCTGCGGGAAGACCAGGGGAAGGGCCTTGGCGAGGGGAAGGCCACGGGAAAGGTCCCGGGCGAGGCTGGCTTCC
Organism: Thermus sp. H19.2; assembly: GCF_054979525.1. Lineage (NCBI taxonomy): Bacteria > Thermotogati > Deinococcota > Deinococci > Thermales > Thermaceae > Thermus > Thermus sp. H19.2. Next base: position 52,549 of record NZ_JBUFDB010000003.1, on the reverse strand, counting down.
AAGTAAGGGAGCAAACGCAAGCGAAGACGAAGCCACCCCCTCACGAGCCTCTCGGCATCCCTCCCAAAGAACCATGGCTCCCGGGGCGAGGTCCCGTGGAAGCGCACGTGGGAGAAAAAGACGGCCGCCTGGGTCCACCGCACGTAGAGCTCCGTTTCGGGGGTTCCGTAGAACCCTCCGATGTCGTGGGCGTAGTAGGGCCCGCCGGAAAGCCCCCAGGAGAGCCCACCGCGCAAACTGGCCGCGAGCCCATCCCAGTCCGCCTGGGGATCTCCACCCCAGACCACGGGGTAGCGATGGCTCCCAGCGTAGCCGCTCCGGGCGAACACCAACCGCTCCGGGGTAGCTTCCCAAACCGCTCGGTTGTAGAGAAGGGGGTAGGCGTTGTGCAAATATGCTCCACTATCCCCGTTAGCGGCGTAGGCGTCTTCGGGTACCTGCTCCCCGAAATCGGTCTTCATGACGTCTACTCCCAAGGAGAAAAGGGCCTGGTGGCGCTCATGCCACCAGCGCACCACTTCCTCCCGGGTGAAGTCCAGAATCCCAGAGGGAGGCAAAGGGGTGAGGAGTTCGCCGAAAGGTTCCGGATCCCAACGGTACACGTAGGAGTGACCTTGAGCGTCGCGCAGGAAGAACCCTTTCCGGGCCAGCTCCGAAAAGATGGGGTTGTAAAGGGAAATATACGGGTACTCCCAGAGGCACAGCCGGTACCCCAAGGACTTGACCGCCCGTACGAAGGCCGGAGGATCTGGATAGCGCCTTAGGTCCCACTCCAGGGCGCACCGGGTTTCCACCTCTAGCCAAGCCCTGCCATCTAAAACAAGGACATCCCCCGGAATCTCCCGCTCCCTCAGGGAGCGGGCCACCTCGAGGGCCTCCTCGGGCGAGCGGTAATAGCACCGGCTCCACCACACCCCAAGACTCCAACGGGGCGCAGGGTAGGCCTTACCCGTGAGTCCGGCGTAGGCCTCGAGGATCTCCTCCGGCTCCCCCGCCATCAAAAAGAGATCCAGCCCCCCATCCTCCACCACCAGGACGTAGCTCCTGTGGCTCCACTGGGGAAAGCCCACCCCATGGTGGCTCCGGGCGGTGGTGTGGGCGAAGAGGCCCCACCCTCTGGGGCTCCAGAGGAAAGGCACGTTCTTATAGCTCCGCTCGGCGTTCACGCCCAGGGCGTCCTCGTTCCAACAGGTGACGAGCTGGCCCCGCCGGTTCAAGGGACCAAACTTCTCCCCCAGACCATAGACCGGCTCGCCCGGGGCTAAGGCGAAGGCCACGGCCCAAGACCCCTCCCCCCGGGCGAGGAAGGGCAAACGGGGCTCCCCGCGGATGTGCCCGTCCCCTGAGGGTCGGAGGACCTCCCTCCCGTTCCACCTAAGGCGCAGGCTCGGTGCCCGGAGGTCCAAGGACACCTCCATGTTTCCCAGCCTGGCCCAGACCCAAGGGCCCTCGGCCTCGAGGGCGGCGAAGGGAACAGGCTCCGCCCCAGCGAGGATCCCGTAGTCTTGCCCTCCCGGCTCTCCCAGTCGGAGGCGCACCGAGCGGGGTCCGTAGGCGACCAAGGAGAGGGGTACACCATCCAGGAGGGCCCGCACCCCTCGGGGGCCAGCCTCCAGAATCTGGATCTCCTCAGGACACCAGGCCTTAAGGGCGAAAGGGTCAACTTTCATAAGGTTTGCGGTGCCACATGAGCGCGGAGGAGGTCCAACGCCCGCCGCATCCATTCCCTCGCTGCCAGAAGCCTCACCTCCACCGCCTCCAGGTCCGGGTAGGCGGAAAGCGCCTCCAGCCAGAACGCCCGTCCTGCCAGGAAGCCCCGGGCCCCCGCCCTCAAGGCTTCCTCTAGCGCCTTCATAAAGTCCTCGGGGCCAAGGCCCCCTGAGAGGAGCACCCAGGGCGCGGGCAAGCGCTCGCTGAAGCGCTCCATCAAGCCGGGCACGTAAGGCAGCTTGTAAAGAGCGACGCCGAGCCCGGGGTCGGCGAAGTCCCGAAGGATCCCTTCCCACGCTTCCCGTAAGCCGAAAGGATCTTCGTCCGCCAAGGGGTAAGGAAGCAGCTCCAGGACAAAGGGCCTGCCCCATTTTCGGCTTACCCGGCCCACCCTGCGGGCCAAGGCCAGCTGGCGCGCCCGCACTTCCTCCGGCGCATCCGGCCGATACCAGAGGAGGAGTTTGAACCCGTCCCCGCCTGCTCTCAGGGCCGCCTCTACTCCCCATCGAGGGATTATCCGGCTTAGGCGGTATCCCTGGCCATCCACCCGGAAGCGGTGGTCCTCCAGGGTAAGAAGAAGCCCCGCCTCCCGGGGAAGGTGGGCCAAGGCCTGTCCCCCGTACAAGGGATCCAGCAAAACCCCGGTAGCCCAGGGGCTGAGCACCCGTGTTACCAAGGCCTTCAAGCAGGAAACCTCTCGCCCCACCGCTCCGGCATCCAGCCCTGGCCGCGCCCGGGCCACGAGCTGGAAAAGGGGTGGGCGCTGATCCACGGCGAGGAGGGCAAACCTCCCCTCCCCGTCGGAGAGCCGCCTAAGGGCGAGCCGTATACCTACTTCGCGATCCACGGTTTCACCTCCTCCCAAGAGGGCAACCGGCCCTGGGCCACGTAGAGCCCGGCTACGGCGTTCGCCAGCCGGAGCGCCCCCACCTCGTCCCAGCCTTCCGCCAAGGCCCAGGCGAAGGCGCCGTGGAACACGTCCCCGGCGCCCGTGGTGTCTTTCGCTTCCACAGGAAGGGCGGGGAGGCCGCCCTCAGCCCAGGCCACACCCCGCCTTCCCCGCGTCACGGCTACGAAGGCCTCAGGGAAAAGGGCACCAAGGGCCTTGAGGCCCCCGAGGGCTTTCTCCGCCTCTTCCGAAGCGATCACGTGAGTGGCCAGGCGGGCGAGTCCCAATGCCTCCTCCTCGCCCAAATCCAGGTCCAACACGCAGGGTTTACCGGCGCTACGGGCCCGGGCAAAGACCGCCCGCGCTCCCTCGGGCCAACGGGTGTCGGCCAAGACCACATCCGACTGTTCCACTTCCCTGGGCCAGTTCTCCGGAAGGTGTGCGGGGAGCTCGCCCCGATAGGGAAAGATGAAGCGCTCCCCATCAGGGGTCACCAGGACAGCGCTCACCGGGGTTCTTCCCCCCACCACCATCCGGGCGTGCACCCCGGCGGCCTCGAGGCGCTCGGCCAGCCAGGCCCCCCAGAGGTCCTCCCCCCTCCGGGCAAAGAGGGTGGCCCTCCCGCCCAGGGCTGCCACGGTCAGGATGGCCACCGCCGCCGGGCCCCCCAGGGCCTCCCGGTAGCCGACCACGGGTGTCCGGCTTCCTGCGGGGGGCCAGACGGCCAGGTGAAAGCGCAGGTCCACGCAGGCCCACCCTACTCCCAGGACGCCCCCCATACTCCTCCTTCCTCTCCCTGCAAGGCCTCGAGGCCTGCCAGACGGCCGAGCTCCTGCAAAGCCTCCACGCACTCGCCCTGCCCCAGGGCTAGGTGGTGAGGCATCCCCGCCCCCAGCCAGCGGCCGAGAAAGGCGCGCGGCGCAAGGGGTTTATCGGACCAAACGATGTCCCGAAGCCAACCGGAGACGCCAATATAAGCTCCCCGCCCGTCCAACCGTCCCCCGAAGCAAACGAAGCCTCTCCCCGTCAACCGGAGGCCCGTGACCGGTCCCTCCCGCAGCACCAGGTGGCGCACTGCCGGAACTCCCCGGTTGAAGTGGGGAAGGAGCGCACCCCTTTCCGAGGCCCAGGAGAGGGGCGCCTCCCCCCCGTGCCAAAGGAGTACCCCCCGGTCGTCCACGGCCACGATGTCCAGAAGAATAGGGTCCCTCCCGCCCACGGCCCGGAGAACCAGCTGGCTCAAAAGGCCCATCAGGTCTCCTTCTGGGGCCACCAGGAAGCCCTCGTCGCCGAGGACGGCCAAGGCAGCGGAGGGAAAGACGCCGAGCCGATCGGGCACCTCCGGCCAGTCGCGGAAGGCCACTCCATCGTAGCCTTCGGCCAAGGCCTTAAGGGCCAGGGCTACCCGGGCCAGGCGGACTCCCGCCTCCCCAAGCCCAGCGAGCTCCTTCCAGGACGCTAGGGCTTCGGCGAGGGTCTTCTCCTCCACGGCCTCGTAAGCGGCGAAGAAGGCCTCGAGACCCACCTCGTCCACTCGGGCGCCCGTCAAGGGGCGCTCGCCAAACCGCTCAAACCCGGGAGCGGGCCCCCCAAGCCAGAGGAGCCGGGCCTCTCGTAGGACCCGAAGACCCCGGACCGCGGCCAGTACTGGGGCGAGGACCTCACGAAGACTCACCCGGTCAGGCGGCCCGTAGAGCCACCTCACTCCCCTAACCCCCGGTAGGGAAAGGGCCAAGTTAAGGCCGCAGAGGGCGTTCTGCGGCAACGGGCCCCCGGTCCAGGCCTCGGGTAGGGCCCAGAGGACCTTAGGTGTCGGAAGATCCAGGAAAGGCCGGAAGAGGTCCCCCGTGGCAAAGGTGACAAGGCCCAGGACCAGGAGATCCACGCCCTCGCCCGCCACCCTTCGCGCCGCCGCCTCTGCTTCCTCCGCCGTGCGCACGGGCTCCAAGAAGATGACCTTCGCCCCAAGCTCCCCACCTACCTCCGTCAAAAGGGCTCCCATCCCCTCCTCGAGGCCCATCCGGGCCCCCCGGAAAAGGGGTCTCATCACCGGTACAAAGGCCATGTGCACGCGTTCCACGCTGTTCACCCCTTCAAAGCTCCTTGGGTCAGGCCTGCTACGATACGCTCTTGGAAGACGGCGATGACCAAGGCCACGGGAACCATGGCCACCACGAGGGCCGCCGAGATCAAGGGCCAGGGGAAGAGGTACTCCCCCTGGTAAAGGGTGATCCCCACGGGGAGTGTGCGCATCTCCCGGGCAGGAGCCAGGGTGAGGGCGAGAAGAAACTCATCCCAAGAGTTCACGAAGGCAAGCAAGGAAGCGGTGAAGACCCCGGGGCCCGAAAGGGGAAGGATCACGTACCGAAGGGCCCCCACCCGGGTGCACCCGTCCACAAGGGCGGCAGCTTCTAAGTCCCTGGGAATGGTTTTGAAAAAACTGTAAAGAACGAGGACAGCCACGGGCAGGCTCAACGCGGCGTGGGGAAGGATGAGGCCTAGGTAGGTGTTGCGCAGACCAAGGCCCGTGAAGATCTGGTAGAGGGACACGAGGAGGGTCGCCGGGGGAAACATGGCCAGGGCCACCAGGGCGAGGAGGATCGCTCCGGCGTAGGCAAGGCGGAGCCGCGCCAGGGCATAGGCCGCCATGGCGGACACCGTCACGCAGAAGGCCGTAGACCCAGCGGCCACCACAAGGCTGTTCAAGAAGTAGCGAAGAAGGGGGGCCTCGCGAAAGGCCCGCTCGTAGTTGGCCAGGGTCGGCTCCTGGGGCCAGTAGGTGATGGGAAACCGGGTGAGTTCGGCTTCCGTCTTCAAGGAGGTAAAGAGGATCCACAGGGCGGGAAAAAGGCCGTTGACCACCAACAGAGCGCCTGCCAGCCAGATCCCCACCCGACGCCAAACGCGCGCGGCCCTCACGCTTCCTCACTCCTTTCCAAGTACCTGAGGTAGACCACGGTCACGGCCATACAAAGGACGAAAAGCGCCACAGCCAGAGCGGAACCGTAGCCGAAGTTGAGGTTCTCCACGCTCTGGGTACGAATGTACATAGCCAGGGTCTCTGTGGCTGTGCCCGGCCCCCCTCCGGTCATGGCGAAGGGGATGTCAAAAGTCTGAAGCGCCGTGATGGTCCGGAAGATCAAAGCCACAAGGAGGGAAGGCAGGAGTAGGGGCAAGGTGATCCGGAGAAATATCTGCCCTGGGGCTGCCCCGTCCACCTGGGCGGCCTCGTAGTACTCCCGGGGAATCGTCTGCAAACCGGCAAGGAGGACCAGGGCCACAAAGGAACTCGTCTTCCATACGATCGTCGCAGATATGGCCCAAAAGGCCAGATTGGGGTCTGTAAGCCAGTAAAGGGGAGAAAGTCCGAGCCGACGCAGAATGTCGTTGACGATACCGTAGTCACTTTCAAAAAACCAGCGAAAGATGAGCCCTGCGAAGACCAGGGGCATGGCCCAGGGAAGGAGGAGGCCTAGTCTCACAGGCCACTTAATGGCAAAGGGGAGGTTGGCGAGAAGGGCGAGGCCAAGTCCCACAAGGGCGGCCCCCGGGACCGTGACCAGGGCGAGCAACAAGGTTACACGGAGGGCATTCAGAAAACGGCTATCCTCCAGGAGCCTACGGTAGTTTTCCAGGCCCACGAAGGTGCCTTGGGTTCCGTAGGCCAGGTGGAGGTCTTGGAGGCTGGTGACGAAAAGCTTGACCACCGGGTAAACCGCCACAAGCCCCAGCAGGGCAAAGGCGGGTAAGAGGAGCAAAAAGGCCAGGGCCCGCTCGCTCAGGTCCCGAAAGGGCCGCCCCATCTCCCAACCTCTAGCGCCCGTAAATGGTCCTAAGGCCTTGGACGATCTCCTTGGCCGCCTGCTCCGGCGTCTTCGTCCGGGCTAGCACAGCGTTCAGGCCCCGCCGCATCACGTCGGCGATCTCGGGGTAGCGAGGATGCACGGGCCGGGCGCGGGCGTTCAGGACCACGGGAAGAGCGTCGGCGAACCAAGGGTTGGCTTTGAGGACGTCAGGATCCTTGTAGAGCTCGGGGAAGGCCGGGAGGTTGGAGGCCTCGATGGCCAGGATCTTGGCCACCTCGGGGCTGGAGAGGTAGCGGAGGAGTTGGTAAGCCTGGGCCTTGTTGCGGGAGAAGGCGGAGATGGTCCACTGCCATCCGCCGAGGCAGCTCGCAGAGCGGCCACCCTCAAACTTAGGCATCGTGGTTACCCCGATCTTCCCCTTGACCGCAGAGTCAGGATCGTTTTGGAAGTGAGCCCAGGCGTAGGCGAAGAGAGTGGCGAAAATCCAACGCCCTTGCTGCATCTCGCGACGAATCGTGTCCTGGGCTTTCTCAGCCATATTGGGGGGGCTCACCCGGTATTTGTCCATGAGGTCCAACCAGAACTGGAGGGACCTACGGGCGAGGTCCTCGGTAAGGATCAATCGGCCTTGGTCGTCGGTGACGTCCCCGCCTGCCGCCCAAATGGGGAGCAGGAAGCTGCAGACCGTGCCCTCGGAAATATTGCCCATGAAGCCGATCCCATTAAGGTTTGGATCCTTTTCCCCCTGGAGAATCACCTGTGCCTGCCGGATGGCCTCATCCCAGGTCGTGGGCGGCTTGAAACCGTACTTCTCCAGCAGGTCCTTCCGGTAGAAGAGGAACTGCGCATCGGCAAAGGCGGGCAAGGCTACCAGCGTCCCGTCCACCACGTTAGCCCGGGCGTAAGCGGGAAGATACTGCTTTAAAAGGGCATCGCGGGCAGCTTTGGGCAGGTAGCGATCCAGGGGCTCAGCCCACCCCGCTGCCTTGTACTGGGCAGGGCGGATGATGTCAATGAGGATTAGGTCCAAGGAAGGATCCCTGGAGGTCAGGACGGTGGTCAGGTACTGCTGCTGCTGGTCAGAGGTCGCCCCTCCGACCTCGATCTCCACCTTCACCCCGGGATTGCGCTGCTCGTAGATGTCAAGGATCTTCCGCATCACGTCGGGACGCTGCTGACCGCCGACGAACACCCTAAGCTGGGTTTGCTGGGCCCACGCCGCAGAAAGGCTCAGTCCTAGAGCCAATATGCCCAACCAAATCTTCCGCATCACCCATCACCTCCCAATCAAAGTGCCCCAGACCTCCTGAGGCACTTTGATGCCTTGTTGAAGCCCCTCAAGCCGCCTCTCGGCCCGCCTCGAGCCCGGAAGGCGGCCACCCACCGTCTCCAGGTGCCCCCGCAACTGGGCAAGCCGATGGGGTAAGCTGGGGGAAAGGCAAGCAGCGTCTATCCCCACGAGCAGAAATCCCGGGAAGGCCTTAGCCTCCGGCGCCTTCCAAGGAAGAGGGAGGTCGGGGCTGAGCACGTCCCCCGCCAAAGCACCCGCCAACACCTCCACCAGGACGGCTAGGGCAAGCCCCTTGCCTCCCCCTATGGGAAGCAACGCCCCTTCCAGGGCCGCCTTGGGATCGGTCGTGGGCCGCCCTTCCCGGTCCACGGCCCAACCCTCGGGGATAGGCTCTCCCCTCTGAGCCCTCTCCAAGATCTTCCCGCGGGAGACCACGCTGAGGGCCAGGTCCACCACAAGGGGCTCCGGCTCCATAGGCGCCCCCAAGGCCATGGGGTTTGTTCCCAAGATCGGTCCCGGGGCCAGGGCAGGCGGGGTGTTGGCGAAGGCCAAGCCCACCAGGCCTGCCTGGGCCAGACGCCGGACGTAGGGACCCAAAGGGCCCACGTGCCCCGCCCGGCGCACGGCCACGGCAGCGAGGCCCTGCTCCTTGGCCACGGGCACCAAAGCGGCCACCGCCTCCAGGGCCGCCCAAGGCCCCGGAGCCCCGTCGGCGTCCAGAAGAGCCAATCCGGGCCGGGCCCACCGGAGAGCCATCCTCGGCCTGGGGTTCAGCCCCCCCCGCTCCAGCTGGGCGGTGTAGATGGGAAGCCGGGCCAAGCCGTGGCTTCTGAGCCCCTCCAACTCCGCCTCCACGAGGACCTCCGCAAAGGCCCTCGCTCCCTCATCGGGAAGGCCGAGGCGGAGGAAGTGGGCCTCCAGGGCGTGGCGAAGCTCCTCCGGGCTAAGCCGCACGAAGCACCTCCAAGACCCCCCGCACCACCTGTTCCCCTACCCGGGCTTGGGCTTCGCGGGTGAGGCCGGCGATGTGGGGGGTGATTAGGCAGGTCTCAAGCCCACGCAAGGGGTGGTCCTCGGGAAGGGGCTCAGGATAGGTCACGTCCAGAACAGCCCCAGCAAGGTGTCCTTCCCGGAGCGCTTCGTACAAGGCCCCGTGGTCCACCAACTCCCCCCGGGCGGTGTTGATCAGGTAGGCGCCGGGACGCATGCGGGCAAGGGTTCTTCGGTTCACCAGGCCCCGTGTTTCGGGGGTAGGGGGGGCGTGGAGGGAGAGGAAGTGGGCCTCAGAAAAGACCGCCTCTAAGGGAAGAAGCTCCACCCCCACTCCTTCCAGGGCCGCCTCCCAAGGCTTCCGCAAGGGGTCGTAGCCCACCACCCGCATACCCAGGGCCCTCGCCCTCTGGGCCACCCGTAGACCCACCTCCCCGAGGCCCACAAGCCCCAGGGTCTTCCCCGCAAGCTCGAACCCGCCGAGGGACAACCGATCCCCTCCCTGGGCCGCCCGGGGTAGGTTTCGCGCTAGGTGGAAGAGGGCGGCGAGCACGTACTCCGCCACGCCCAGGGCGTTGGCCCCCGGGGCATAGACCAGGGCCACGCCCCTCGCCCGCAGGGCCTCCTGGTCCACGTTGTCCAGCCCCGTGCCCAAACGCCCCACGACCCGGAGGCGAGAAGCCCCTTCCAGGAGGGCCCCGTCCACCCGGATGCGGTTCCGGACGATCAAGGCCGTGGCCTCGGCGAGGGCCCGCTTGAGGCTCCCCGGGTCGCGCCAGAGATCAGGCTCGTAGCGGTGAGGGTAGCCTACTCCCCGGAGAAGCTCCAAGCCTCTTGGGTCTAGCTCCTCGGCCACGAGGATCATGTCCTCCTCCTAGGCGCTTGGGTAAAGCCGGGTCAGGACGAACTCGGCATGGCCCAAAAGCTCCGCCGCGGTGCGCCTTCCCCGCACGGTCCGCTCGAAAACGTCCAGGATCCTAGCTGCGGCCTCCTCCAGGCCAATCTCCCCCAGGAGCAGATCCGGCAGAGGAACGTCGATGTGCTCCGCCATGGTCTCACAGGTCTTGGGGTTAGGGGAGATCTTAATCACGGGTACAAGAGGGTGGCCCACCACGTTTCCCTGCCCCGTGGTGAAGAAGTGGAGCACGCTTCCCCCCGCCACCGCCAAGGTGATCATCTCCGCGGCGGCGCTGGAGGAGTCCATGAACACCAGCCCCTCCCCGGGCCCCACGGGTTCCGCTGGCCTCAGCACCCTCCGGACAGGCCTGGTACCCGTCTTTTGGATGTTGCCAAGGGCCTTCTCCTCAATAGTGGTGAGCCCCCCGCGGATGTTTCCCTCGGTAGGCTGGGAGCCCAGAAGGTCCACCCCCTTGGCCTCGATCATGGCCACGTAATCCCGATAGGTCCGCAGGAAGGCTTCGCGTACCTCGGGGGTGGCGCACCTTGCGGCGATGAGGTGTTCCGCCCCGGTGAGCTCGCTGGTCTCCCCAAAGATCACCGTGGCCCCCTCGTCCACCAGCCGATCCACCACCCGCCCCAAGGCCGGGTTCCCCGCAAGCCCCAAGGTGGGGTCGCTCTCCCCGCATTTGATGGAGAGGACAAGCTCCCTAAGCTCCACGGGCTCCCGCTCCAGCTCGCTCGCCTCCTGCATCAGGCGGTAAGCCGCCCGGGAGGCCTGCTCTATGGTCCTTAGGTCCCCGTACCCCTCTATGGAGAAGGCCTCCACGGGCTTCCCCGTCCGGGCGATCTCCTCGGCCACCCGCTCCGTCCACTTGGGCTCTATACCGATGACCACCGCTCCAAAGACATTGGGGTTCGCCCCGTGGCCCGAAAGGGTCCTAAAGGTGAGCTCCAGGTCCTCGCCGAACTGCAGGCGGCCGTAAGGGTGGGGCAGGGCCACCACGCCGGGGATCAGGGCCGCCACGCCCTCCGCTGCACGGTTGGAAAGGTCGTCCACGGGGAGAACCACCACGTGGTTGCGCACCCCCACCCACCCGTTGGGGCGCCGGTAGCCGGTGAGCCTCATCGTCCACCCCCGAAGTCCCACCGCAGGCTGCGGAGGTTATGGGTGTGCACGTGGGCGCCCCGGTGGATGGACCGGGTAGCCCGCCCGATGGGCTCCCCGTACTCCCGCACCACCTCACCTTCGGCGATGTCTTTGAGGGCAACCTTGTGGCCCAAGGGAATAGGCTCCAGCACCTGGACCCGCAGGGGCTCACCCCCTTCCAGAACGGCCACCTCCACCTCCTCGCCCGGGCTTAGGTCCGCCACCGCCACGGCCACGTGATCCTCACGCCGATGCGCCGCCGCCTTGCGCATACCTTTTGCCTCCTTCCTTATGTCCGGGATTTTAAATCTAAAATCTTGACCCGTCAAGTCCTGTCCAGTATGTTTAAACCAGATGAAGAAAGCCATCCCCAGGACCACCCTCACCCAGGAGGCCTACCGGGCCCTGCGCCGGGCCATCCTCAACCGCACGTACCCCCCCGGTACGAAGCTCGTGGTCCGCGAACTCGCCGAGGGCCTGGGTCTCTCCCCCACCCCGGTCAAGGAAGCCTTGGCCGCCCTGGAAAAGGAAGGCCTCGTCCAGGCCATCCCCCACCGCGGTTACATCGTCCCCAAGCCCGACCTCGAGGCCATCCGGGAAATCTACGAGCTCCGGGAGGTCCTGGAGGGCCTCGCCGCCCGGCTCGCCACCTTGCGGGCGAGTCCGGAGCTCACCCAACGCCTGCGCAGCCTGTACCAGAAGCAGGTGCAGGCCGCCGAGGAAGGGGACCTGGAGGGCTACGGGGACCTGGACCTGGCCTTCCACCGTGCCCTATGGGAGGCCGCGAAGAACCGCAGGCTCCTTAGGGCAGCGGAAAGCCTGGACGGCCAGGTGCGCCTTCTCATCAGCACCTCGGCCGCGGTGCCGGGGAGGCTTCCCTCGGCCTTGGAAGAGCATAGGGAGATCCTCGAGGCCCTCGCCGCCGGCGATCCCGAGGCCTGCGAAGCCCGCATGCGCCACCACATACGAAACGCCTGGAGGGCCCTAGATGCCCACTTCCGCGCTCAGTTCTGAAGCGGGGTATCCCCGCTCCCGGTCGTGTAAGGATTTAAGTGTGTAAGGATTTAAGTGTTAAGAATCCCTGTTTAACAGGGGGCACACCTTGGAACGAGGAGGTGCCCCCCTATTAAACACGGACTCTTACACATAAATCCTTACACGACCCGCGTAGCTGGCCGTGTAGGAGTTTTACGACAGCCTCTTAGACCGAGAATTGGTACCGCTCCAACACTGAAGGCCACCACGCGCTCAGCGTCTACCCCCACGGGGGCTCCTCGAGGGCCACGTGCCCAAAGCGCTCTCGGACCATCCACCCCCTTCCCAGACCTATCTCTCGGAGGAGCGGCGCAAAAACCGGACGATCGTCTCCCGTTCCTCCGGGTGAAGGGCGAAGAGGTCAAAAGTAGCTCCATCAAGCTCCTCTTCAAGAGCTCGTATTTCCTGCTCGAGGATCCGGTAGCGGTCACGGAGGTCCGCAAGGACCTTTAAAAAGGCTTCGGCATCCCGGGGATCCTGAGGGAGCTCCCACCCCAGAAACTCTCCCCTGGAAACGACCCGGCGCTCCCTCAGGATCTCGAGAACCAACCGGGCATGGGACTCGTGGGGGAAAATGAGCTCACCCCTGCCCACCCTGAGGACAGCCTGGCCCTGGAGGTCGGTCAGGATTTCAGCGCGCTCCGCATCCATCTTTTGGGCTAGGCCGCCCCACCGGGCCAGGTTTTTAAGCGCATCTCTGGGCGGGGCCTTTCCAGACCTCTTGAGCTCCTCCCAGTAGTCTTTCGGGAAGGAGGCCAGAGCCTCCTTCACCCGGCGGTACTCAGCCGTCCTTCGGGTGAGCTTGTCGACGCAATCGGCCAGGCGCCTTTTCTGCGCATCGGTGGCCTCAGGAAAAGGTATCCACTTAAGGAAAGCGTCTGCATAGGACCAAAAGCCCCCCGAGTAAACGCTGCTTATCTGCTTTAGATAGAAGTCCGAAACCGAGCTGTTCAAAAGGCCCAGAAAAACTGGCGCCAGAGCCTCGTCTTTCAAGCTGATCCCGTAGACACCCCCACCCTTGCCTCCTGCTTGAAACAGAAACCCACCCTGCCCGTCGTTAGCGTATTTGGCCGAAGAGGCGAGGAGCTGTACAAGGAGCTTCGGCCGTGTGGCCGCCTCGAGGCTTTGCGGCCTCGCCAGGTCATACCACCGCCACTCGTCCTCCTCACCCTCCCGATAGCGCCCCCCCTCCCGGGCCCGGAGCTCCTCCTCGTGGCGTTTCAGGTAGGCCCAAAGGTGGGGGTAGTCCCTGTCCAATAGCGGGGCGTCTTCTGGCCATCCCGCGAAGGGCTGGAAGACCTCCACCTTCCCCCTTCCCCTTGGCCGTTCCCGCCGGTAGTGGAGGTTCCCACTATGGGGGATCAGGTGCCAGCCAGGGTCTTCCCTGGTCCTGCCTTCCCCATCAGCCCTGGTGACCACGCCGAACCAATAGGGGAAGATGACCCAGTACCCCTTCCAGTCCAGGTACCACCGGTCCACATCCCGCCCGAAGAGGAAGGGGCGGAGGACCTCCCGCTCTAGGACCACCGGGTTCTTCCAGGCGTCGGGGTCCCCCTCCTTGCCCTTGGGTACCAGGTAAAGCAGGCCGCGGTCCTTGTCCTCGTCCACCTGCTTCAGGACCATGACCTCGTCGAGGCCGGTAGCGATGCCCTGAAAACCGCCTCCCCGGGTGGCCGTAAAGTTGAACAGCCGACGGGCCTGGGAAGGGATCTGATCGCAACCAGGGTGGATCTGTGGTAGGCGCCCCACCCGGTCCAGCTTCTCCCAGACCGCCCGCTCGTCCGGGGGCATGAGGTACCACCCCCGGCGCCAGAGCCATTCGCTCTCGGCCAGGAAGAGGTCCCCGCAGTCGCTCCCCTTCAAGGACAAGGGCAGGTGGGGCTTTTTCGGGGAGAGGGAGGCGAACCCTGAGCGCACAGCCTCTAGGGCCTCGCCGGGGGAGACAGGCAAGGCCCTGGGTAAAAAGCGGGCCACCCTGAAGCGGTAGGGACTCTCGGGCGTCCTGTTCTCCAGGACAGTGATCGCCGGGTAGACCATGACCTCCCTGAAGAGCCGCGTGGCCTCGTCAGCCCCGGGCGGCTCAAAGATGGCCGCCCCTAGGTCTGTCAAGGAGACTAGGGTGGCTTTTTTGGGCAGCTCCTCCCGGAGAGGGGCCGCGTAGTTGACGGTAAGGAAGCGGTTGGAGGTAATGTACCCCAACTTTCCCCCCTCCCTAAGCCAGCCCGGGCGCTCGCCCCGTCGGCTTTGGAGAGCCCGCTCCACGAAGGGAATGTAGATGTCAAAGTTCCCCTCCATCCAGGCGTAGTGATCCTTCCAGTGGGCCTTTTGAAACTCGGGCAGGTTCTGGATACGCACGTAGGGCGGGTTACCGACCACGAAGTCGTACCTGAGGACGTGTTTAAGCACCATGCCCAGGGCGAAGTCCATGAGGGCCTTGAGGAAACGGCCATCCCCGTGCTTGGGTCGAAGTTCCTGCAAAACCTGCCAGACTTTCTCCGCGTAGGGACGAAGGCGGTCTGCCAAAGCCGCATCCAGCCCAACTCGCCCAACGGTCTTCCGCAAAAGCTCGGACCAGGGCTCGGAGTAGAAATACCGCTCCTCGTTGCGGTTTTGCCAGTAAACCGCATCAAAGAGAGCCTCAAGAGCCAAAATCCACTCCCGCTCATTCCGCACCAGGCCGTTGTTTACCGCCCAGTCGGGGTTCGGGAAGGTGACCTCGGCCACGGGCTCGCCCTTCTCGGCCTTAAGGGGTAGGGGTACCTTGAGGGCAATCTCCTTCTCGCCGAAGTCCAGGCCCATCTGGACACCGGTTTGGGCGTGCCGCTCCTCCCTTCGCCCCTCAAAGAGCTCCTGTCGAAGGGAGTCCGTCTGGACCACGGGCAGATGCCGCAGGACCAACTCAGGGTCCTCCTCCAGGGCTTTGAGATAAGCCCCCACCAGGTGCGAGGCCAGGTTGACCTGGCTCATCATGACCGCGAAGGGGTTGATATCGAAGCCCACCAGGACGTAGTCCTCAGTGAGCTTGCGGAGGATCTCCCGATCGGGAACGCCCCTCTGGCGTTCGTGGTTCAGGAAGCGGCGGAGGGCCTCGATGAGGAAGGTGCCCGAGCCGCATGCGGGATCCAGCAGGCGCCCCTCCCCCGCATAGCCCACCTCGTCCAGGATGTACCGCACCACCGCCGGAGGGGTGTAAAACTCGCCCAGGGCCTTTCGGGTCTCGGGGTCGAAGTAGCGCTGGTAGAGCTCGCCCAGGAAGTCGCCCCTAAGCGTCCGGAAGTTAAAGCGGAAGAGGGCAAGGATCACCCGGGCCAGGGCCTCGCCGAAGGCCTTCTCCTCCGGGCTGTCCCCCGTAGCTTCCCGCCACCAGTCAAAGAGGTCGGAGGCGTAGAGGGAGCTTAAAAACCTCTCAGCATAGGCCTCGAAGGCCTCTGCGACGGCCCGGGTGTAGGCGGTGGGGGGAATCCCCATCCGGTACTGGTCCAGGCCGATAACGCGCCGCAGGTGGGCGGCGAGGGAAGGCAGAGGCGACACCTCCCCGCCGTGATCCTGCACCGCCTTAGCCAGGATGAGCCGGGCGGTGAGGGCATACGCGGTCTCCAGGGCAAACATAAAGCGGTACGGCTCATCCTCACCCACGGGGCGGAAAACCTCCCAGGCCTTGGGGAGACTCTCGGGCTCGTGGGCGTAGATCTTGCGCCAGAAGGAGTACGCTCCCTGCAGGAAGCGGCTCTTTTGTGAAAAGGCACCCACCAGGCGGTGGGTGGCGTGGACCAACCGCCCGAAGGGACCGAGCTCCTCCAGATCCTTGGCCGGCTCACCCCCCTCCTTGGTCAGTCCGAAGGCGTGGATGAACTGACGCCCGCCCTCTCCCTGGGGATCCTCCAAAAGGATCTGATCTGCCTCCGTGTGGCTGAGGGCCTCCAGAACCCGCTGCTGCTCCCTCAGCTCCAGGGAGACCTTTGCAAGGCCCTCCAAGGGGCTGGGGTCATCCAGAAGGTCCTCTAGGGTGTGCCGTTCGGGCCCCTCCCAGACGAGGCCTCTTCTCCGATAAAGCCAGAACACCTTACCGTTGGTGAGGAGCCCGTAGAGGGGGCGCAGCTCCATCCTGTAGCGCGCCAGCTGCTCGGAATGGCCGGCGAGCTCCACCTCGGGCTTCTTGAACTCGAGAATCGCCTGAATGGACTCGTCGTCGTTGAGCAAAAGCA
Source organism: Thermus sp. H19.2 (assembly GCF_054979525.1). Lineage (NCBI taxonomy): Bacteria > Thermotogati > Deinococcota > Deinococci > Thermales > Thermaceae > Thermus > Thermus sp. H19.2. The sequence continues at coordinate 36,576 of NZ_JBUFDB010000003.1, read as the reverse complement.
CGTCGGGGATTCCACCCCTGCCCTTAACCTTGCCCCGAATGTCCCGGCCCACCCGGGTGTAACCCAAAGCCTCGTAGAAACCCGAACCGTGGAAGAGCTTTTCAAGCTCGTCCTCCGTATGGACGTTGGAAAGGCCTTCCCGGATGCGAGCCAGAGCCTCCCGGAGTTTGGTCCCGTCCACCAGACCACCCCCTAGCCTTCCAGGAGCTTTTGAATCGCCTCGAGGTGGTGCTCTAAAGCCTGCCGCTTTTCGGGAGGGAGGACTTCCAGGTCGAGCTTCGCCAGCCTCTCCCCCACCTCCCGGTGCCAGGGCTTAGGGGCCCTTTGCCTCCGCAAGGCTTCCCGCACCCTGGCCTTGAGCTCCCGCAAGGAAAGCCCCGCCCTGGCCTCCTCCAGGAGGGCCCGCCTCAGAGCCTCGTCCCGCACCTTCTTGAGCTCCAGGGCGGCGGTGTAGGGAATCGCCCCCTCCTCCAGAGCTACCTTCAGGTCCTCGGGGAGGGAGAGGAGGGGGAGGCGGTGGCGGACGAAGGACTCCCAGGTCATCCGGCCCAGGGCCCGGAAGACCTCCTCCACCCTCTGGGCCTCGGGGGTACCCGCAACGTTGCGGGTAATCTTCCCCTTCACCTCATTGCGCATCCTGTGGAGGAGCCCCACCACCTCCTCCCGGCTTTTCCCCAAGTCTTCCGACAGGAGGTCCAGCACCCCCAGGGTCTCCTCGTAGGGGTTCAAGTCCTCCCGCTGGAGGTTCTCCACCAGGGCGAGGAGGCGGGCCTCCTTCTCCGGGAGGTCCAGGACCCGGACCGGGACCTCGGAAAGCCCCGCCATGAGGGCGGCCCGGTAGCGCCTTTCCCCGGCCACGACGGCGTACCTCCCGTCCCCGAGGGGGCGCACCAGGAGGGGCTGGAGGACCCCCTTCTCCCGGACGCTCTCGGCGAGGGCCTCGAGGTTCTCAAAGCGCTTGCGGGGCTGGGGGGAGGGGACGAGGACCTCGAGGGGAAGCACCTTCCCGCCAGCCTGCACAGGCTTCTTCTCCATCTCCTCCAGGGCGGAAAGCGCCCGGGCCAGGAAGGGGTCCATGGGGCTCGGCTTGCGGCTCATCAGGCCACCTCCTTGTGAAGGTCAACCCGAATATCCTCCAGAACCCGCTCCAGGAAGTCCCCTAGAGCCCGCATCTCCCGGCGCACCTCTTCTCCCCCCACGGCCTGTACGGGCACCCGCTGGACCTGGGCCTCCCGGTACACCGCCGGGCGGCGCACCAGGGGCGGAGCGAGCGGGATCCGCCCACCGATGGTTTCCAGCTGGGCAAGGACCTCCCGGTCCCGGACCGTGCCCTCGAGGCCGTTCGGAATGAGGGCCCGAACGAAAGTTGTTCCGCCCCACATCCCCAGGGAGGCCAGCCCCTCCGCGTAATCGCGGGCGACCGAAAGCACCGTGGGCAAAGCCTGAAGCCCCTTAGGGGAGGCCTCCACGGGAACCAGGAGGCCGTCCCCGGCCATGCCCGCCACGCCCGCGAGAGAACCCAAGGAAGGAAGGGAATCCACGAAGATGAGGTCGTACTCTTGGCGGAAAGCCTCCAGGGCCTTCCTCAAAGCGAACATCTTGTAGGGCTCCCGAATGAGGACGAGCTCGGCCCGGGCGAGCTCCACGTGGGCCGGAACGAGGCTCACGCCCGGCAGGACCTCCCGAGGCCTGAGCCGTCCCTTCCCCTCTAGAAGCCCAAGAAGGGTTTCCTCCACGGGAGCGTCCTCCACCCCGAGCCAGGCGGAGAGGTTGGCCTGGGGGTCCACGTCCACGAGGAGTACCCGCTTTCCCCGGGAGGCCATCTCGTACCCCAGGTCCCGGGCAAGAGAGGTCTTCCCTGCCCCCCCGGCGTGGGTGAAGAAGGTCAGGACCACTCCCTCGCCGCCAGGGGCCTCCACCTCCTTCACCACGTACCAGTACCGGCCTAAGCGCCGCGCGTTGAGCCTCCCCTCCTGGATATACTTCAGGGCGCCGGAGTAGGAGAGCCCTTGCTCCAAGGCCCACTCCTTGAGGGGAACCAGGATGGTCTTGGTCATGTTGGAAGCACTATAACCCCATCGCCCCCGTGTGTCAAATCCCACGGGGCGTGTGCTCCATCACGCCCCCGGAAGTAAGGGGATCGGAAGCTCCCTCCCCAAGGCGAGCCCCACCGGCACCTCCCCCACGAGCCTCCCCCGTTCCACCCGGCCCAGGACCAGGGCCAAGCCCCCGGGAGCCGGGGCCAGCTGGGGGCGCCGGAGGAGAAACCGCACCACAAAGGGGGGAACCTGAACGGGATCCTGAGGCACCACCCGCACCCGGCCTATGCCCTCCAAGGCCCCGAGCCACTCGCCGAAGAGGAGGAAGCGGAGGGGCTCCCCGGGCACCGCCCCCACCGGAGCGGGGGAGAGGAGGGCGGCGTGGGCCAGGTAGAGGCCCGTGAGGAACCCTTCCCGGTCCGTCCTGGGGTGGAGGACCACCCGATAAAGCTCAGGAACCAGACCCTTGCGCAAGCCCCCCGGGGCCTTGAGGCGCTGGGTGAAGAGGCCGGGGGCCTCGAGGCGGAGGCTCGCCCTCCCCCTTAGGGGAGCGAGGTGGGCCACCCCCAGGACCTGGGCCCGGTGGCCTAGGCGGAGTCGTCCCACAGGCGGACCGGCTCCACCCACCGCACCACCAGGCGCCGAGTCGCGAGGCGCACCTCCCCCTCCACGTAGACCCCGCTCCCCACGCTGAGGCCCTCCAGGAGGCTGAGAGAAGCCCAGAGGGTGAGGGTGAAGGGCTCCTTGAGGCGCCCTCCGGGGTTGGGCCGCACCAGGAGGCCGAACCTCCCCTCCTCCCGGTCCACGAAGGCCACCCGGCCCTGGGCCCAGAAGAGGGGCTTCTCCAGGACCTCTTCCCCGGCGGGCCTGAGCTTCCCCAAAAGAGGCTTCTTCTCCAGGAGGCCTCTGGCGTCCGTGCGGGGCCAGTAGTGGACCAGAAGGCGCTCCCCGATAAGCTCGGAAAGAGGGCGCCCCCGGTGGACCCGCGGGAGGGGGAAGGAAGCCCCGTCCGGCAGGCGGAGGCGGTGGAAGGTGTAGATCTGACCGTTCTCCGCCCGCACCTCCCTCACCGCCACCTGGCCCACGGCCAGCACCACGGCGGAGTAGTGGTGCGGGCGCTTAGAACCCCCGCCCGCGAGATGCGCCGGCGCGTGCCCTTGGTGCTCCATGGGCTCGGCCCTGACCATCCCCTTCACCCTACCACACGGGCCGCGAGGACGAGCTCCCGCTCCACCAGGTAGGCCACCCCGTCCACCTCCACGAAGGCCTTGGCCCCGCCCCCGGTCCACCCGGCGAAGTACCCCCGCCTTCCGTCCGGAAAGAGGAGAAGGGCGTCCTTAGGTACCTCTTCCAATGAGGGTGGGGGAGGGGAGGAGCGCTCGGGCGGGGCGAGGTCTTTGAGGAGGCAGTCCAGGTAGGCCGCCGGGTAGCGGACCGTGCCCAAAAGGGCCCCCTTCAGGGTGCGGTCCAGGGCGAGGAGGAAGCCCTCCCCCAAGGGCAGGGCCTCCCGCTCCAGGCGCTCCAGGTAGGCCCGCCACAGGCCCTGGTGGGCGAAGCCCGGGCGGAAGACCCGGTAGAAGTCCCGCCAGAGGCCCGCCCGCTTCAAGGCCTCTTGGAGGGGGCGCCTTGTGCCATCCTTCACGAGCCCCGGGGAAGGCTTCGAGGGAGAGGAAAAGCCGGGAGACGGCGAAGGGGCAGGAAAGGCCGCTCCTAATCCGTTCCCTGGCGGAGGAGCGGGGACCGTCTCCTCCTCTGGGGCCTCGAGGTCCGTCTCCGCCTCTTCCGCCTCCGCCGCCTGGGCGTGAGGGTGAGCAGGATTTTTTTCTTCAGAGGTTTGATTCTCTTTCTTTATTTCCGGCTCGGAGCCAAGCTCGTCCTGGAGGACGTTTTCCCCCAATTCGCCTTGCAAACCTTGCTGAGAGGCCTGCACGGCTTGCTGAGAGGTGGATGAGAGATCTTCTCCATCCAGGGAGGAAAGCCACCACCCGGTGGCGTCCCGCTCCACCAGGCCCGCCTCCCAGAGGGCCAGGAGGGCCTTCTCCACCGTGCGGGGGTCCCGCTTGAGGAAGCGGGCCAGGTCCTTCGTGGAGGCCTTCTTGTGGTGGAGGTTCCTGCGGGTGGCGAGGGCGAGGAAGACCGCGATCTCCCTGTCGGAGAGGCCGCTACCGAAGAGCTTGTTGAGGAGGAGGTTGGGGATGAGGGTGAATCCGTTTGGCGCTTCCAGATGGGTCCAGCCGATTCGCGCTCCCACGGTTGCCTTTTGGGCCGCTTACCCCCGGCCCTGGGGCCCGTGGGGCTCCCACCCGGGTTGACATTTCCCCTTTTTCCTGCTACCTTTGGGTTAGGTGTGGCCAAAGGTACCAAGACGCTTGCGAGGGTCCCGGGGGAAACCCCGGACTTTCTGCTTTAGCGACCTCGAGAAGTCCCTACCTGACCTCTCACCTCCTTAACCCTGGAGTCTAGCACGTCCCCCCCAGGGTTGGCTACCCTCACCCAAAGGGTAGCAGACTCTAAGTCTTTTGGCAATACCTGGCTTTTACAACACCCGCCATCCCCGTACCAGGCCCAGGACCTCGGGGCGCTCCTCCCTGAGCCAGAGGGTGGTGAGCTCCGGGTGGAGAGGGTAGAGGGCCAGGGGGTCCCTCTCCAGGGCCTCGTGGGGGAAGAAGGCGGCGTGGCCTTGGGCCTTCCCCAGGTAGACGGCCTGGGGCTGGAGGAGGGGTCTGAGCTCCGTGAGGACCCAGACCCTCCGGGCGGTGGGGAAGGGGAGGTCCAGGGTGGCGAGCCACTTCCCCGGGACCTCCAGGAAGGCCAGGCGTTCCACCACCGCCCCCCGGGGAAGCTCAGCCGGAGCGAGGAAGGCCCGGGAGGCGGGCTTGCCTTCTTCCAGCTCCTCGGGGGAAGTGTAGACGGGGAGGGTGAAGGGGACGGAGCCCAGGTCGTCCCCGGGGACCTCCTCCCCCATGACCTCGGAGAGGGTGAGGCCGAGGGCCCGGGCGAGGCCCACCAGGTACTGGGCGGAGAGGGTCTTGGGGTCCACGGCGCCCCGCTCGATCTTGGCCATGAGGCTGGTGGAGAAGCCCGCCATGCGGGCGAGTTCTTCCTGGGTGAGGCCGAGCTCCCGCCGCCTCTCGCCGATGCGGAGGACGTGGCGGGGGAGAGGGCGTTTGCTGGTGCGTGGCATGGCCACACGATACGGCCTGTTCTTTCCTAGTGCAACAGCAATACTGAGGAGCGCTCAAGGCAGGAAGGCTCCCTTTGCGGCTGCAAAAGTGGGTTTGTGCGGACTCTTCAGGATAAGCTGTCCCTGGTGGAGCCGACGTTCGCGATCTACGTGGACGAGTACGGGGAGACGGGGGCAGACCTCACTTCGGCGCAACAGCCCCTGTACGTTTTCCTGGCCACGCTGATTCCTGCGGGGCCTCGTTACCTCCAGCTGGAAAGGGAACTCCACCGGATTGCGGGGGAGCTGGCCACTCTTTTGGGACTGGAAGGGGGTCTTTCCCTGCATGCGGTGGATCTTTACCAGCGCAAAGGCCCTTACCGCCGCGCCAGAGGTGGGAGCGGCCTAGAGGTGGCCGAGGCTATGCTCTGGTTCCGCTCCGTTTTGGAGGCGGTTTCTAGGGAGGCGGAAGCCTTTGTGGCGGTCCATGTGGAGAAGCCCACCTTGGCAGAGTTTCTCGCGGGTGAGTCCAAGTCCAGCCCGAAAATCACGGGGATGGACCTGCGTGGGGCCCTTTTCGCCCTCCTGCTTCGTGAGGTTGAGGTCCGCCTTAGGGAAGCGAGAGGGTACGGGTTTGTCTTCTTCGAAGCGTCCCATCCCCGTGATTTCGGGGGGTTCCTCGAGGTCCTTCCCTTTGAGGCCCTCAGGCGGGAGGGAAAGCTGAGGGTTCTCGGCGTCCCAGGCCCGATAGGGAAGCGGCATCAGATGGGCGCTGCGGCTGACTTTCCGGCCTATGTTTACGGCCGGTACCTCAAGGCGGAAAGCGGGTGGGAGCCCCCTCGAGAGGAGATAGGAATGTGGTTCAGGGAGTTTTTGGAAGACCGCCTTTTTACTCGGGACGTGACCTCCGAAGTGTTCGTCTTTTTGAAGGATCCGGCTTCACGGGAGCGGCTTTGGGTCCTTCCCTAACGTACTAAGCCCGGGGAAACCCCGGGCCCAGTCCCTAATTAGTAGGGTAGCCGAGAGGGAAGACCCTGTCAATGGGGGTGGGAGTCAAACTTGACCGCTATACTGCATAGAGCCCCAGGAACTTGAGGGCGGAGAGGGGATGGAAGGAGAAGGCCTCCATGGCCGCCTTCTTCTCCCTGACCCCTCGGCGGTGGAAGAGGGAGACCAGAAAGGCCCGGAGGACCGCCAAGACCCGCGCCCCCACCCCCCGCACCTGGCAGGCGTCTTCACGGAAGAGAACGTCCCGCACCCAAAAGGACCGGTTCTCCACCTCCCACCGGGAAAGGAGAAGCTCCCCAAGCCGCCTCGCCTCCGCCACCTCCGGCCCCAGGCTGGTGAGGGCGTAGCTCACCCTTCGCCGCACCTCCCCCGTCCCCTTGTGCACCACCTCCCGCTCCAGCCGCACCACCTGCCGGCACCCGGGAAAGGCGCGTATCTCTTCCGGCAAGTGGGGGGAGGCCCAGACCCGGTAGGTCCACACCTCCCCGTCCCGCGCCAGATTCCACACCGCCTCGGTCTCCCCGGGAAGCCGCCTCTCCTCCATCCCCTTGAACACCTCCAGAGCCCACTCCAGCAGTTCCCCCTGGTTGGCCTTCAAAAGGAAAAGGTAGGCCCCCCTTTTTGCACCACCTTCCCCGCCACCTCCGGGTACAGGTACCCCGCGTCCCCCACCACCACCTTCCCCTTGAGCCCCTCCGCCCCAAGGCGGTCCAGGAGCTCCAAGAGGGCTTGATCCTCCCTCCCCTCCGCCTGGGCCTGGGCCAGGGTGGTCCGCAGACCCAGGGCCAGGACCTCCACCAGCCTGACCTGGGGGCTTTTCCCCTTGCCGCTTCCCCGAAGGTGCTTCCCGTCCACCACCAGGACCTCCCCCAGCTCCACTTCGGGAAAGACCTTGAGCAGGGCTTCCTGGAGCTTATGGGGGTCCAGGCGGTGCAGGAGAAGGGTGAGGATGGTGTGGCCCGGGGGCTTGCGCAGGCCGAGGTGGGGCAAGAGGTGAGGGTTGGCGCGGGCGAAGCGTTCCACGCCCCTCAGGGAGTCCACGCGGAACTGCTTTCCCGTCAGGGAAACACCTTGTGGAAAGCCACCAGGATGAGGGCCAGGAGGCCCCACAGGGGGTACCGCCGGTTTCGGGCCCGGGGGTCGGGGATTCGGGACAAAGCCTCGCGTAGGGTCATGCCCCTTCTTTACCCTGAGCCCGCACATCAGCCAAGTCTGGGATGGGCGTGGTGAACGTATCGGATTCCTCCAACCATCTCTTTGCGCTCAAGGACACCGGGGGCAACGACTGGACTCCCAGCCTCCCCAGCCCCTGGGGAGCGGGCCAGTTCAGCGTAGACGGCGACCAGCTCACCTTGAGCTACCCCGGGGCCCAGGGGTACCAAATTTTTGCATACTCCGGGCTTCTCCGGGACAGCACCTCCAGCTACGACCTGAAAACCCAGATCACCGTTTACCCAAGTGGGTCCACCACCACCTACACCCTCCCCGTGGTGCCGGGGCTGAACTACGCCCTCGCGGATCCAAACGCCCGCTCGGTAGACTTGACCCTCAACGCCTTCTTGGGGAACATGACCCAGGCGGGAATATTCTTTGGCGGAGGAACACCTACGGAAAGCCTCCTCGCGGGCCTGGACGTCTCATGGGCCCAGAGGAGAGTGTCCTTCACCGGGCCCTCCTACACCCTGCCCTAGGGGAGAACTGGTCCAACCCCGGCCCGCTGGGGCCGGGGTTTCGCTTCACGCCGGGATAGCCCTGGGATGGAGGACAAGGAGGTGGAGGTGGCCCCCGGGGCCGCCTAGGCCTCGGGTATCATGCCCCCGTGGAAGCCAAAGCCCCCCTGCTCTACTACGCCACCCTCTACGCCCGGGGGACCCTCTTGCCCCCGAAGAAGCCCAAGGCGCCCCCCGTCCTCTCCCTCCCCGAACTGGGCGGGGAGGTCCCCCTCACCCGCAAGCGCCTCCCCCCCAAGACCCGCAAGGCCCTGGCCAAGGTCCTCGCCGCCCACCCCGAAGGCCTGGAGGTGGGCGCCCACCTCTGGCCCAAGACCAAGGAGGGCCGCCTGGACCTGGCCAGGTTCCAGCTCCCCCGCTTCTCCCAAGACCCCGCCCGCTGGGAGGGGGTCTACGGCCGCTTCTTCGCCCTGGGAATCCCCCAGGCCTGGGAGGAGGTGGCCGGCTACCTGGTCCTGCAGATCCGCCCCAACCCCCAGGGCCTCCTCCCCAAGCCCTTCCCCCTGGAGGTCCTGGTCCCCAAGGAACTCCGCCCCAAGGTGGCCCCGCCCGGGGAAGGCCTGGCCCTGAGGGCGCAGGGGCGGGTGGTCTCGGGCCTCCTGGTGGTGGAGGAGCTGGAGGCCCTTCCCCCGCCTCCCGCCAGGGTTGATGAGGTCCCCACCCCGCCCCAGGAGGGGCCCGCCAGCCCACCTGAGTCAGATCTCCACCAGGGCCAGAAGGGGCCCTAGGCCTCCCGGGCCTCTGCCTGTAAGGGGAGCCCCGTGCCCAGGGCCCGGGCGTAGAGCACCAGGGGGTCCAGGTCCAGCCCCCCGGGCCACACCGGGGCCCCGAGCTCCGGGTCCACCCGCACCCGGGCGAAGAAGTCGGGATCCCGGAGGCGGGAGAGAAGCCCGGGAAGCTCCAGGGCCTCGAGGTCCACTACCCCCTCCTTCCAAGAACCGGAGCCAGGGCCTCGGCCCCTCAGTCCAGGGGCTTGGCCTCCACCATCGGTCCCACCCTTCCCCGGAAAGGCCTCTGGGGCTGGAGCGAAAGGGAGTAGCCCCGCCAGGGCAGGGCCTTAGGACCTAAAGGGCGCTCGGTGCGCCTGATCGCTTGGGTTCACGGGAGGAAGCTCCAGTACCACTTCAGGTAGCCCGCCTCGTTGGGGTCTTCCACGACGACCAGCACCTTCAGTCCCTTGCCCTCATACATGTCCCGGGGCATCAAGCGCGGGCCCGGGGTAGTCAACCGCCCATTTCCGGTTTCACAAAAGAATGCGGAGCCGTACCGCTCTGTGGCTGCAAGCGGAACGGGAAAACTCCACTGGGCGGGTTCGACTACCACACCTCTAGGTAGAACCTCTCCAGGTGCCGGGGGCGTGGGAGGGCTGGTGGTGGGCTGGAGGGTGATGGGAGGGTAGTATTCGTCGGTGTTGACCATCTTCACGCCCCCGGGACAAAGGCTGGGGCTTTGCGGGTAGTACAGAAGGAGGATGTGAGCGGGAGCTGGGGATGGACAAGCCGTCAGGATCACCCCCAGCATCGCCAGTAGACCGAGGCTAATCCACCTGGGCATGCCTCACCTCCTATCGTCACCTTCCGAAACATGCTTCGTCTCCTTCCGGGAACCTTGAAGTTCTCTTTCCCATCTTCACCCAGGAGGTCTTACAAAAACCTTAAACGCCCCCCGGCGCCAGGACCAGAGGAGACCCCCGGCCTCCTGGGCCTCCGCCCGTAGGGGGAGCCCCGTCCAGGGCTCGGACGGGAAGCTCCGGGGCCTCGGCCTCCTGGCGGCGCTGGGATCCACGCTTCCGCCCCCCAAGGGAGGCCCCGGCCTTCACCGCCTCCCGGAGCTCCTGGCCCTGGAGGGGCGGGATCTGGGCCCGGGCCTCCGGGGGAAGCCGGCTCCGGTCCGGCCTTCCCGTGGAGGAGGTCGGCCACACCCGGGTCCCCCGGTAGTTCTTCCAGGTCCACCCGGACACGCTCTTCGCCGTGTGCCCCACCTCCCGGGGGTCCAGGGGGCCCTTGGGGTGGTCCCGGGAGAGGGCGTGGTTCAGGGCGTGGGCCCGCTGGTACACCCAGGTCCGGAAGGCCTCCCAGCCCCTAGTGAGGCCCCGGAAGGCGTTCGCCTGCCCGTAGGCCTCCACCCTGAGGCGGTCAAAAAGGGCGCAGTTCCGCCCGTAGGAGGAGAGTTCCCACGTGGACTATGGGGCGGGTAGCTTGCGTCCCTGGGTATCCTGTTATAAAACAGGTATAGGAGGACCTATGGCACCCCCTTTGCCGGAAGGGCAGAAACGGGTTCTTTTGGAAGTTGCCAGGTTCTTGCGCCACGGTCTTTCCCCCACGGCCCACGACCTGACCCGGGCCTTGGGCCTGCGGCCGCAGACCGTGCGCCAGCACCTGGAGGCCCTGGCCCGGAAGGGCCTGGTGGTCCTCCACCCCCAAGGGCACGGCCGCCCCACCCACGTGGAGCTCACGCCGGAGGGGAGGTTTCTCACCGGTCTGGCCATCCCCGTGGTGGGGCGGATCCCCGCGGGGCCCCTGGAGGAGGCTCTGGAGGAGGTAGAGGGCCTCATCCCTCTGCCTGCACGCCCCAACCTGTTCGCCCTCGTGGTAGAAGGGGACAGCATGGCGGATTACCTCCTGGAGGGGGACGTGGTGGTGGTGGAACGCGGGGTGAGGCCGAGGCGAGGGGAGATCGCCGCCGTGCTTTACGAGGGGAAGACCACGCTCAAGTACATCTACCCCGAGGGGGACATGGTGGTCCTCAAACCCCACAATCCCGCCTATCCCACCCTGCGCCTGCCCGCTTCGGAGGTGGAGGTCCAAGGGGTGTTTCGCTTCCTTCTCCGGGGGCAGGAGGCCCTCGAGGCGATGCGGCTTCTTTTGAGGTGGAGCTATGAGCACTGAAGCCCTTTTCCGCGTTCGGGTTGAAGAGGAAGGGAGGTCAGGGTTCCGGCTGTTGCGGTTGCTCCCCTCGCGGGAGCGGTTGGTGGTGGTTCTACGCGAAAGCGCCCTCGAGGAGCTTTTGCGCCTTCCCGAGGGCTCCTTCCGTAGGCTGGCCCACGGCGAGGCCAGCGTGGTGTCCATGGCCAGCCTGCTCCCCGAGGAGCGGCTGCAGCTGGAGACTCTGGGCTACGCTCGGACCTTCAGGCGGCCCAAGGGGGAGGTGGCGGCGGAGGTCTTCTTCCTCCAGGAGGAGATCCCCCTGGTTTGGGCGAGGCTGGACCTGGACGGAGCAGGAGTGGTGCTGGAGGCCTTCTTGGAACCCGAAGAGGTGGTTTAAGGGCCCGGGGGCCTAGCGGCCCCACGGTAAGGGGCGTGGATCGGCTCACCGAGGCCATAGAACGCGTGGACCTTCCGGAGCTCGTGGCCCGGCTCTTCCCGGACTCCGGGGCAAAGCCGGGAAGGCCCGGGCTCTACCGGGCGGCCTGGCGGGGGGACAGGAAACCCTCCCTCTCCCTCTTCAAGTCCCGGGGGGTGTGGTTCTTCCGGGACCACGCCACCGGGGAGAGCGGCAACGCCTACCACCTTCTCCTGGCCGCGGGCCTTTCCAAGGAGGAGGCGGTGGCCATCCTCCTCGGGGAGAGGCCGCTTCCCGAGCCTCCGAGACGGGAGAGGCGGGAGAGGCCCAAGCCCCCGCCCCTGGACCTGGAGAAGGCCCTGGCCGAGGCGCAGGCCCGGCTGAAAGCGTCCACCGGGCTCCCCGAGGTCCTGAAGGGGCGGGGCATCGCCCTGAGGGAGGCGGTCCTCCTCGGGATGGGCCTTTCCCCGGAGGGGGACCTCTACCTCCCCATCCACGACCCCGAGGGAAGGCTGGTGGCGGTGAAGGTGCGGCACCGGGAACCCAAGGAAGGCCAGCGCTACCGCTACCTCACCCGGGGGAGCGGGACCCCGCCCTGGTACGGCCCGGGCTACGGGAAGCGGGCGGGGGTCCTGGTGGTGGAGGGGGAGCTCAACGCCGTGGCCCTCTACCTGGCCGTGGGGGACCTCCTGGACGTGGTGGGGGTGGCCGGGGTGAACGGCACCCTGCCGAAGCCTGACGGCAGGCCCACCTTCCTCCTCCTGGACGGGGACGAGGCGGGGAGGAGGGCGGGGGAGAGGTGGCGGGCGGAGCTCGGGGGCTACCTGCTTGTCCCCCTCGAGGGCGGCGACGCGTGCGAGGTGGCCTCCGAGAAGGGGCGGGAGGTCCTTCGCAAGGAGGTCCTGGCCCGCGTGGCGGAGGCCTTCCTGGAGTCGGGTGTATAGAATGGACCCCATGAAGGTGGAGCTCATCCCCTTCGGCGAGGGCCACCTCCTGGTCTCGGAGGCGGGGGTCTTCGCTCTGGCGGGAGAGGCGAAGAAGGCGGAGGCCCTGGGCCGGGAGGCCTACGCCCGCCTCGCCTTCCCCGTGGTGCCCCTGGTGGTGGGGAGCTATCGGGAGGGGTACCACCAGGGGGTCCTCCACGTGGCCTCCCTGGAGGGGCACCTCCAGAGCCTGCCCCGGATCCTCTCCCCGGTGGACGTGGACCGGATCGCCGCCTTCCTCCGGGGAGAAGGGGAGAGGCCGGAGGTGCGGCTCCTCGAGCCGGGCCGCCTGGAAACCCCACAGGAGACGCCTCCTGAAGAGAATGCCCGGGCCGGAACGCCCCCGCCGCCCCAGGGCGGGGAAGGGGAGAGGCGGGAGGTGCGCCTCGAGGGGCTTCCCCGGCAGGAAAGCGACGAGGGGGCTTCGCTTCCCAAGGCGGGCGTGGCTTCTCCCCGGGTCCTCACCCGGGAGCGGGAAGCCATCCCCTCTTCCCTCGGGAAGAGGCGGCTTCCCCTGGTGCCCCTCTTCCTCCTCGCCGCCTCCCTTCCCCTCGTCCTCTACCCCGCCTGGGTGGGGGCCATTCCCGGGGCCCTGGCCCTCTTCCCCGCCCTGAACCTGGTCATGGTGCAGGACCGCCTCCTCAAGCGCGGGGGGCCTGCCCGGGAGTACGTGGGCGCCTTCAAGGGGCTCCTCTTCGGGTTGGCCCTGGTGGTCCTCCTGGGGGGAGGGTCCCTAGGCGTCCTCCTCTCCCTGGCGGGGGGCCTGGCCTGGGCTCTTCTCCCGGCCCTCTACGGGGTGGCCGCCGGGCTTAGGCCCCTTCCCCTGGGCCGCCCCGCCCGCCTCTACGCCCAGGCGGTGGGGGACGCCCTAGGGCCCGCCGCCCTCCTCGCCCCCCTGGCCCTGCTCTACGCCGTGCCCCTGGGGCTCGTTCTGGCCGCCCTGGGCCTCTTGGCCCTTCTGGGGGGGTACTTGGAGGAGGACTAGCAATAAAAGCTTGCCTATCTATCCAATATGTGGCAACATGGGGGCATGCGGTGGCGTACCGTGTTGCTCGCCCTCGCAATGGCCCTTCCAGTGCAGGCCCAGGTGGTGCTGAAGACCTACTACGCCGAGGACCTGGTGAAGACCCCCGGGCTCATCGAGGTGAGCCCCGGCTTCACCACCGTGCTGGACTTCTGGGACACGGTGGACGCGGCCTTTTCCGCCCGGCGGGAGCTCCTACGCCTCGAGGGCGGCGGGTCTAGGCTCCTCCTCTCCACGGGGATGATGACCACCCAGGCGGGGGCCGTGCCCGTGAAGAGCGGGATGACCGACCTGGTGGTGGAGGTGGGGGGGAGGACCCTCCTCTTCACGGTGCGCGTCGGAGCGGGGGAGTACCCGAGGCGCTACCAGATCCTCCTCAAGCGGACCCAGGGGGGTACCTACGCCCCTCTCTCTCAGGTTCCTCCCGCCCCGACCATTAGCCCCGCTCCCGCCCCGGCCCTTCGCCCTCAGACCGAGCCCCCCACGGCCCAGCCCCCGGCGGTGCACTTCACCACCACCGTGGAGGCCCCTTCCGGGGAGGAGGGGAAGGTGAGCGTCTTCTTCACCCTGGAGAACAGGGGAAGCCATCCCGTGAGCTTCGCCATCAACGACCTCCAGGTCTTGCAGGAGGGGAAGCCCCTCCGGTTTGAGATGCGCCGGGACCCCTTGAAGGCGGTCCTGCACCCCGGGGAGGGGCAGAGCGGGGTCATCGTGGTCCACGGGGCGAGGCCCGGGGAGATCCTCCTCAGGTGGAGGGGGGTAGAGCTCGGGCCCGGGAGAAGCTTCTTCCTGGAGAGGCGGCTTTTGGGAAAGACCATCGAGGTCCAGACGGAAGGGAGGTAGGAGGTGGACCTTCTCGCTCCTTGGCGAGAGGGCCCCTACACCCTGCAGGAGGCCTTGGAGCGCTACGGGGAGGCCCTGGTGGGGGAGGCCCTGAGGCAACGGGTGCTGAAGCCGGTGATGACCCGGCTCGGGCCTGTCCTGGTTCCCGGGGGACGGGGGCGGGTGCTCCTCGGCCTCACCCGGTACTACACCCCCAGGCCCGGGCCCCTGGAGGTGGCCCTTCTGGTGCGGCGGCAAGCGGAAGCCATGGCGAGGGAGGGCTACCGCATTCTTAAGCGCCAGGGGGCGAGGGCCATCCTGGAGGGGCGCGGGGAGCGGGTCCTCCTGGTGGGGAGCCGTGGGCCCTTAGGGAGGCGGCCCAAGCCCCAGGACGACCTCGAGGCCACCGCCACCCGGGTGGTGGTCCTGGTCCCCGAGGGGGCCGTGAAGCGGTCCCGGGTAGAGGTGAGGGAGGTGGGGGTTGGGAGCGGTTGACGCCATGAGGGGGCTCGTCCTGAGCCTGGTGCCCCCCAAGGCGCTGATCCTCGCCATCGCCACCCTGGGCCTTGTCCTGGGCGGCCTCCTCATCGCCATCGGGGAGCGGGGCCGGGGAGTGGGCTACCTCATCGCCGCCCTCCTTGGGGGGATCCTCGCCTGGCACGCCGAGAGCTTGCTCTCCCTGGTAGGCCTATGAACGAGGTCCTGTGTAGCGTGAGCCGGCTGGTGTGCGCCCTCACCCCCCCTGTGGTCCTGGTGGGGGCCCTGGTCCTTTTGGCCGTGGTCCTCCTGGGGTACCGGGTGGTGATGGGGGACCTTCAGCGGGCCAAGTGGACTCTGGCGGCCCTCATCCTCCTCGCGGGGCTCCTCGCCCCGGTGCCGAACGGGCAGGGCGGAAAGACGGCGGCCTTCTACCCCTTGATCCGTATGCTCACCGGGGGGTACGGGGCCTGCACCTTCATCGGCCCGCCTCCCTCCTACAGGCCCAGCCCGGAGGAAAAGCCGATGAAGGGCCTCTCGTGCGGGGGGTCCTGAGGGGTTTGGTGTAGAATAAGCTAGATGGTGAAAGCGACGCACTTCACCACGCTCACCCTGGACGCCCAGGGAAGGGTGCTCCTCCCCCGCCCCCTCCGCCAGGCCCTGGGCCTGGGGCCGGGGGCCAGGCTGGTGGCCCTGGTGGAGGACGGGCGCTTGGTCCTCACCCCCTGGGAGCGGGCGGAAGAGGAGCTTTGGGCGGAGCTCGCCGACCTCCAGGAAAGCCTCGCCGAGGAGCTCCTGAGGGAGCGCCGCCTGGAGGCCGAGAAGGATGCCTGAGGGGCCGCGAAAGCTCCTGGACGCCTCCGCCCTCCTCGCCTACCTGCAGAGGGAGCCGGGCTTCCTGGCGGTGCGGGAGGCCCTCCGGGAAGGGGCGGCCATCAGCGCCGTGAACCTCGCCGAGGTGGCGGGCAAGCTCAAGGCCAGGGGGAAGGACCCGGAGCGCATCGTGAGGCGGCTTCTCGCCATGGGCCTCGAGGTCCTGCCCTTCACCCTGGAGGAGGCCCTGGAAGCGGGCGCCCTGGACCCCCTGACCCGGCCCCTGGGCCTTTCCCTGGGGGACCGGGCCTGTCTGGCCGCCGGGAAGGTGCGCGGCCTAGCCGTTCTCACCGCGGACCGGACCTGGGCCGGGGTGGTGCCGGGCGTGGAGGTGGTGGTGGTGCGCTAGGTCCAGGGGGCCAGGAGGACCCTCGTCCCCTCGGGAAGGAACCGCCTCAGGTAGGCCACCCGCTCGGGAACCGGGGCCCCCCAGACCTGTCCCACGAACCTCAGGGCGAAGGCCTTCCCCTTGGCCCGCACCCGGGCCCGGGCGTAGGTCCCGGCGTCGTACTCCAGGGCCACGGGGCCTTCTGGAGTGAGCCAGACCCCATCGGGCTCCTCGATGGGGTGGCGGGGCTTGGGGCTCACCCGCCACACCTGGGGGTCAGGGGGCACCCCGAGGAGGAGGCGCATCTCCGCCAGGCCCGCCAGGTGGCGGAGGGCGGTGAGGGGGTAGCGGGCCACGCTCGGGTGGGCGTAGAAGGCCACGGGCTCCTCCCTCCGGTAGTAGGTGAGGCCCAGGTAGCCCTCCACCTGCACCGCCTCCTCGGGGGGGATGAGGCCCCAGCGCCGGGCCTGCTCCTCCGACCAGGCGAGGTCTACGGCGAGGGGGTTCACGCTCATTGCCCGGCCCCCAGCACCAGGACCGTGAGGGGCGTCCCTTCGGCCACCTCCGCCACCCGGACCACGGCCCTCGTGCCCTCCGGGACGGAGAAGAGGTCCGCCGCCGCCGCGCCCAGGAAGAGCTCCAGGGGCGGGGCCTGGCCCTGCTGGATCACCGTGCCCGAGGGCGTGGTGGTGACGGTGGTCTGTTGCGACCGGGCCCGCACGTAGTCGGAAAGCCCTCTCAAGGAGCCCCGCACCAGGTCGGCCGCGAGGGAGGGGGCCTCCTCCCGCACCTGAGCGGGCAGGCCCTGGGCCAGATCCGCTCCCAGGATCACGGCCTTGAGGGGGTAGACCTTTCCCGCCAGCACCGCCTGGTCCAGGTTCACCTCCACCCGGCGGGTGGGGGAGAGCTTGGCCTTGCCCAGGAAGGTGGCCCCGTCCTTCGTCTCCAGGGCCACGGGAACCTCCTGCCCCTCGGGGACCACCAGCTTGACGGCCAGCCTCCCGGGAAGGCGGGTGCCGGGGAGGTAGGGCGCCGCCACCGCTACCCCTGGGGCCGCCCCGTTTGTCCCCCCCGAGGGGGGAGCCCCAGGAGCCCCCTGCCCCCGCCCGAAGACCTCCGGCAGGTTGCTTTCAAATAGGCCTGGCCCGGAAGCCGCGGGAGGGGGAGGCGGGCTTGCCTGGCTTGCCTGGGCTTGGGGGGCTTCCCGCTTCTGGTAGGCCGCGAAGGAGGTGGTGGGGGGCACCTGGCCCTTGTCCTCGCTGGAGCGGGTGTAGAGGGCGAGGGCCTGGGCCTGGGCCTGGGCGCCTCCCCCTCCCCCGGAGAGGGGGATGGCCAGGGTGGGGCCCTTTTCCGCCCCCTCCTCCCCCCCTCCGGAGCGGGCGTAGAGGGCGAGGCCAGGGGCGGGGGCCGTTCCCTCCTGGGCCGCCGGGCGCAGGTAGAGGGTCATGGCCGGGGCGAAGTCGGCCTGGGCCACGCTAGCCCCAGCGGGATACGTCCCCGAGGGCGCGGGAGGAGGTGGGACCTCCCCGGTAGGGGCGGGCGTGGGCGGGGGCGGAACGGACCCGGCGAGGTCCTGAGCCCCGGCGGCGCTTTGGCCAGGCGCCTGGTCCTGGGCGGGGGGCCCCCCAGCCGCTCCGCCCTGGGAAGGTCCTTGTGGGCCCTTTTCCTCCTGGGGCGAGGCGGCGCTCCCCTCCACCGGACCCTGGGGGGGCGGCGCCGGAGCCTCAAGATGGCTTTGCTGAGCCGGGGCCACCTGGGAGGCCGTGGCGGTGGCAGGAGCGGCCCGCTTGGGCTTGTGCCCGCCCAGGGAGTTCATGGACCACATGAAGACCACCAGGCCGAGAAGGGCTCCCACCCCCACCAGGATCTGCTTGGGCCTCGAGGGCACCCACTCCCCGGTGAGCTCGTCGTAGCGGTTGAGGAGGCGGTTGTAGAGGTCCCGGAGAAGGGCCCGCTTCCTCACCTCCTGCCTCACCTCCTCTTCGGGGGGCTTCACCTGCTCGAACTCGATCCCCTCCTCCAGGAGGGCGGCGAGCTCGGGGTCGGAGACCCGCACCTCCTCCAGGAGGGCGTAGAAGCCGGGCTCGTCCGGCTCGGGGATGGGCCGCTTGAGCTTTTCCTCTGCCGCCTTGCGCACCTCGGGTCTGAGCCTCACGCCCTCATGTTGCCATAAAGGGGTGGTTTTGTGCTATAGTGGCAGTAGCGTGAGGTGAAAGGGGGTGGGAGCCTGGAGTGAGCGGGATGTTCGTAGGTTCAAGGCAGGAGGCTCGGCTCAGGGTAGGCGGCAAGGAGGTTCAGCGTGAAGGCAAAGGCGGTTCTCGCGAAGGCGAAGCGGTTCCTCGGCACGGAGCACGCCAGGTTCCTGGCCCTGGCCCTGGCGGCGGGCCTCGCGCTCTTCCTCGGGGTGGCGGAGGCGCAGGCCAACAACCCCGCCGACCAGGCCTTCGGCAACGTGGCCAACGCCATCTGCACCATCGTGGGCTACCTGAAGGGCCCCGTGGGCCTCGGGATCATCGTCCTCATGTTCGCCGTGGGCGGCATCAGCCTCGCCATCGGCGGGCGCAACGCCATGCCCCTCATGATCGGCGCGGGCATCGGGGGCATCATCATCGCCGCCGCACCCTACTTCGCCAAGATGTTCTTCGGGAGCGCTGGCACCGTGAGCAACGCCCCCGCCTGTACGAACATCCTCTGACTGACCATGCTCAGGCTCCGGGTGTGGCGGCTCTACCAGCCCCTGACCCTCCTCGGGCTGGAGCTGTGGCAACTCTTCATCGGTGCCGTGGCCATGACCCTGGGACTTCAGGTGGGTGGGGCCCTGCCACACCCGGCCCTGGGGCTGGTGCTGGCAGGCACGGCGGGGTTCTTGGCGGTGAAGTTTTCCGATCGCTTGCGGATGCGCTTCCCCGGGGCGAGCCTGTGGCAGGAGCTGGCCTGGATCACCCAGAAGGAGCGCTACAGGCCCGACCGGGACGAGGACACCACGCCCCTTATCTATGACGACCGCTTCCAGAACTAGCCCCTTTTCCCGGGCGCGGGAGGACTCCCTCACCGCGCTCTTGCCCTACTGGGAGATCCAGGACGGCCTGGTGGTCCTGAACGACGGGCGGGTGGAGGTGGGGGTGCGGTTGGAGCTTCCCCCCACCCTCTTCGTCTCCACCTCCTACATGGAGGGCCTGGTGGGGGTGGTGAAGGCCCTCCTCCGGAGCGCGGTGCCCGAGGGGAGCCGGGCGAGGCTCGTGGTGGAGGTCTCCCCAGCTCACCCCTCCCGGGTGGAGCGCTACCAGGAGATGCCCTCCTCCCACCCCGTGGCTCGCTTCCTCCAGGAGAAGCGCCACGAGGCCTGGAAGGAGCGGTGGGCCCGGGGAGAGGTGCTGGAGAGGCGGGTCTACCTGAGCGTCCTTCTGGGGAAGCCCCGGCACAAGCGGCGCCGGGTGCCCTTCACCCCGGAGGAGTGGAAGGAGGTGGTGGGGGAGGCGGTGAAGGTGCGGGAGCGGTTGGTGCAGACGGCCTCGAGCTACCGGATTCCCGCCTTTCCCATGGACGACCAGGAGCTCTTCGCCGCCATCTACCGCTACTTCAACCCCGCCCTGGCCCTGGCGGAGGTGCCCCGCTACCAGAAGACCTGGCAACGCTACCCCCGGGAGGCCATCCGCCGCATCCCCTCCCTGAGGCCCCCCACCTTGAGGGCTCAGGTGGCCCGGAGCGAGGTGGACAACTCCTACCGGGACGCCCTCTACCTGGGGGGTATGTGGGCCGGGATCCTCTCCCTCTACACCGTGCCCGACGAGACCTACGCCGAGATGGGGGACGTGCTCGCCCGGGCCGGGGGAAGCCGCTTTTACCTGGTGATGGACTTCCTCCACGAGCCCTTCGAGATCGCCATCCGGGCGCTCAAGGCCCGGGCCCGGCGGTACTATTCCGCTTCCCAGTCCGGGACCTACGTGGACCCCAACGTGCGGGTGGGGCAGGCGGAGACGGAGGGAGCCATCACCCACGTCTCCCAGACGGGGGACCACATCTTCCAGGTGGGGGTGAGCCTGGTCCTCCTGGAGCGGGAGAGGCAGGTCCTGGAAGGGCGGATCGCCCAGGCGATGAGCGCCCTGAGCCAGGTGCCCGGGAACCCCTTCCGGGTCTTGCGGAACGGCCTCCTCACCTCCTGGCTCACCCTGGCCCCCTTCTCCGGGGGCATCCCCGAGGAGCGGGTCTACCTCCTGGAGACCAACGCCGCCCACTTCTTCCCCACCACCGGGGCCTGGGCGGGGAGCCCCAGGCCCGTGGCCCTCTTCCGGAACCGGCAGGGGGCCCTGGTCGGGCTGGACCCCTTTGACAAGAGGATGCGCAACTACAACGGCGTCGTGGTGGGCGGCACGGGCTCGGGCAAGACCTTCTCCGTGCAGTACCTCCTCTCGGAGCTCCTCCGGGACGACAAGGTGAGCGTGGTCATCCTGGACCGGGGCAAGAACTACCAGGCCCTGGTGGAGGCCTTCGGCGGGGCCATGGTGGACATCCGCCCCGGGGCGGGCACCTCCATCAACCCCTTCGACCTCGAGGAGGGCGAGGTGGAGCCCACCCCGGAGAAGAAGGGGGACCTCCTCAAGCTCCTCCGGGCCATGGTGCCCCCGGGGGAGGACTCCACGGCAGAGGCCGTGGAGAACGCCATCCTCGAGGCGGCCATCACCCAGACCTACGCCCGGGCCACCACGGTGGACCTCCTCGAGGACGGCACCGAGGTGAAGCGCTACCTGGGGGCGAGGCTTTCCGACCTGGTGAAGACCCTCCTCACCCTGGACGAGGTCGGGGGGCGGGGCATCTCCCCCACGGAGAAGGAGGTGGCCCGGAGCCTGGCCCTGAGGCTCCAGTCCTGGACCGGGGACTCCCCCTTGGGGACCTTCGTGGACCGCCCCACCTCCGTCCCGGTGAGCACGGCCCGGGTGGTGTGCTACGAGCTGGAAGGCCTGGACCAGTACGAGGGCCTGGACGTGGTGGGCACAGTGCTCATGGCCGACCTCATCTGGAAGCGGGCGAAGGAGGGGAAGAAGCGGGGGGAGGAGCGCAACGTCCTGGTGGTCCTGGACGAGGCGTGGAAGGTCTTCAAGAACCCCTACGCCGCGAGCCTGGTGGAGGAGCTTTACCGCAGGTTCCGCCACCTGGGGGGCGGAATCTGGAGCATCACCCAGAGCCTCCTGGACTTCAGCGGGGAGAGCGCGGGGAGGATCCTCCAGAACACCACCTGGGTCTTCCTCTTCAAGGTGCAGGGGGAGGAAGAGCACGTGAGGAGGGTCTTCGGCCTCCCCGACCGGGCTGTGGCGGTGTGGAACTCCCTGGGGGGCGTGAAGGGGCTCTACGGGGAGGTGATGGTGTGGTGCGTGCGGGACGACCGGAAGGAGGGGGACGTGCTCCAGCTCTGGCCCACGCCCTACGACTACTGGCTCTTCACCAGCGCCCAGGAGGAGGCGGCCAGGAGGAAGGCCCTGGCGGAGCGGTACGGGGACGTCCTCCGGGCAGTGGTGGAGCTCGCCGAGGGGAGGGCGCCGTGAGGCTAGCGCTGACCCTGGCCCTGGGCTTCGCCCTCCTCCCCGCCTTTGCCGTGCGGGTGGAGTGGCTTTCCCCTAGGCCCGGGGCCTACCCCGAGGGGCGGATCCTCAAGGTGGCGGTCCGGGTGGTGCCCGAGGAGGGGGAGAGGGTCCTCTCCGCGCGGGCCGTGGCCCTGCCTTCGGGGAAGGGGGTCCTGGAGGCCGAACCCGGAGGAGCGGGCGGGGTGGTGGAGCGGTACTGGGACACTCAGGGCTTTGGCGGCACCACCGCCCTTCGCCTCGAGGTGGGGTACACCGGAAAGAAGACGGGCACCGCCTACGCCCTCCTCCCCGTGGCCGTCCAGGGGACGGGGCTTTCCGGGCAGAACCTCCAGGCCCAGGGCCTCATGGAGGACCTGGACAACTTCGTCGCCCAGGCCTGCCGATTCATCGGCTTCTACGAGCTGGCCTCGGTGCGGTGGCTCTGCACCGCCCACCGCGCGGTGAGGAAGGCGGTGAACTACTGGAACCAGCTCGGGGACATGTGGGAGGACTTCAAGAACCAGGCCATCTACTACGGCACCGGGCTGGCCCTGGACTGGCTGGGGAAGGGCCTGGGCCTCCACCAGCTGAACCCCATCGTGGACCAGGTGGACCAGGCCCTCACGGACTTCATGAGCGACATCCGCAGGCAGAAGAACGCCATCCTGAACGCCCTGGCCAGGGCGCGGGCGGAGCAGTTGCGGGAGCTGGACGCCTGGAAGCCGGGGGACGACCCCCTCTACTGGGGCCCGGAGTGGTGGACCCGCCTCATCTCCGGGGTGGTGCCCCAGCTGGGCTTTGAGGCCACGGTGCAGAGCCTGAAGGACCTCCAGCGCACCGCCCAGCTCCTGGAGAACCAGTCCCGGGTGGCCCAGAACGTGAATAACCAGCAGGAGAACCTGAGCCTGGAGAACACCCTGCAGGACCTGTGGGACACCCTGGGGGCCGCCTGGAACTTCATCGCCGAGGCGGTGCAGAGGGGGTGGGCCGCGCTCACCGGGGGGCTTTCCGGGGCGAGCGTGGCTCAGGGCCAGTCCCTTCCCGGGGGCGCGGCTCCGAGAGCCCCCGCAAGCCCGACCATGAACGCGGTAGCCCAGGCGAGCCAGGTGGAGGCTGCGGGAGGCTCGGGGTCCTCGGGCTCGGTCATGGACCCCGGGATTTCCGAGCGCCTCGTGGCCGAGGCCCAGAGCGCTCCTTCCACCCGGGAGGTGATGGAGGTGGTGGTGGAGGGCTTCGCTGAGCTCCTCCGCCTTCAAGCCCAGGACTCCTTCCGGGCGGTGCAGGAGATGAAGAACCTCGCCGCCCAGCAGGCCCTGACCGTGGAACAGCTCACCCAGGTGAACCAGAACCTGGTGGAGCTCATCAAAAAGCAGGAGGCGAGCGCCCAGGACCAGCTCCGGGCCCTCATGGCCCAGGTGGCCTCCCAGGCGGAGAAGACTTCCGCCCGGTACGTGGTCATGGGGGAGGCCATGGCCCTCTTGGCCCGGCAGTGGAGGGCCCAGAGCGGCACGCCCCCGGCGGGTGGAGGGGGGAATGGGGGTGGTAGCCCGTGAGGCTCGCCCCGCTGACCTTTGCCCTCCTTCCCTTCCTCCTCCTTCTGGCCCTGGCCGACCCGCCCCCGCCCCCCCAGGCCCAGATCGACCAGGGGGTGCGGGACTTCATCACGGGCATCCTCTCCGCCATGCTCAACCTCAACGACTGGATCGCCCTCTTCAAGGCCAGCCTCCGGGACTTCCAGGCCGGGGCCTACACCATCGGGCGGAGCCTCATCGTGGTGGGCCTCGTGTGGAGCCTCATCCGAGCGGTCTACTACGGTAGCCTGGAGGAAATCCTCGGGGCCATGGCCCGGGTGGTCCTGGCGGGGGGCTTTTTGTGGTTCGGTGAAGTGCTGGACGAGGGCTTCGGCGGGATAGACGGGGTGTACTACGCCATCACCAACACCTTCCGCACCGAGCTGGCCGAGGCCATGACGGAGGCCTCCAACAACCTGAAGGCCCTGGGGGCGGTCATCAACCCCCTCTTCACCCTCATCGCCATCCTCGAGGCGGGGGTGGTGCACCTCGTGGGCACGGGGCTCAACGACGCCCCCAACATGCCCGGCTGGGCCCAGCAGATCCTCTCCGGCATCGGGACGGCGGCCCAGCTCCTCAACCCGGCGAGCCTCCTCCTCATTCCCTTCGTCGTCATCGCCATGGTCCTCACCGTGGTCATCAGCACCATCTTTCTCCTGGCCGCCGCCTTCTGGCCCATCGTGGCGGGGAGCCTGGCCTTGCCCATCGGCCTCGGGCCCCAGCTCTTCGGCAGGTGGCTTTCCGCCGTGGTCTGGGCCTTCATCATGGGGGCCATCGGCCCCTTCGTGGTGCGGGGAGGGCTGGAGCTCGGGGTCTCCCGGCCCGCGGCCTACATCGCCTCGGAGGCCAGGACCATCGTGGAGGACACGGTGAGGACCCTCACCGATCAGTTCCGGGAGAACCGCCGCATCTTCGCCGAGACCCTGAACAACCTTGCCGCTCAGAACGGTTGGGACCCCAGGGTGTGCGGCTTCGAGGTCTTCGTGGACACGGACGGGAAGCTCAACTACCGGAACGTTCCCCCAGATGGTAAGGCCCTTCTTTCCCCGGTGGCCTGCGGCACCATGACCAAGGAGGCCCTCAGCCAGGGGATGAGGCAGATGGGCACCTTCGTCCTGGGCATCGGCAAGGGCTTGGTGGACATGTTCCAGGCCTGGGGCCAGACCCTGCTCATGACGGCGGGAGGTATGGCGGCGGCCCTCCTCATCGCGGGCTACCTCTCCAGCCTGGTGGCCACCTTCTTCGGCGGGCTTTCCCTGGCCGTGACGGCGGCGGCCATCGGCTACGCCACGGGGATGGCCGCCCGGAGCGTGGCGGGAGCGGGCGGGATGGTGATGGGCTCCCTGGAGGGCATGGCGGGAGCGGGTAGGGCGGCGGCGGGATACCTGGGCGGAGGCCGTTCCAGCCCCCCCACTTCCGGCCCCCCCTACGGGACCCCTTCTGGGACCACGGGGGGGGCAGAGGTGCCCCCGGCTTACACCAACACCGTCCAGGTGGGGAGCCCTCCCGCGCCCTACATGCACCGCGCCCAGTACGGGGAGGGGGTGGAGCCCGTGACGGTGCGCCCCGCCCCCGGAGTGGGTCAGGGGGTCCCCTACACGGGGACGGGGGAGCCCACCGCCTACCGGGGAGCCCCCGTGGCCCCAGGAAGGTGGACCGACCGGGCCCAAGAGGTGCGCCCGGCGGAGGCTCCTTCCGGCACCACCGTTCCCGGCCCCCCGCCTCCGGGAAGGTGGATAGGCAGGAGCGCTTACAGGAAGGGAGGTGCAAACAGTTGAAAAATAGCCCACAAATCCACATACTTCCTCTTTCTCGTTTCCAGTTTGTCCAAGAGCATAAAACCCCACGTAGGGGAGCGAAAGGGACAGGGGGGAGGTAAAATGAAACCAAGGATGCCCGAGGCCAAAGCCACCAAGCTCTACCTCGGCGTCCACGTCCGCCTGGTCTTCCCCGACCCCAAGGACGAGAAAGCGGTCCTGGACCTGATGCGCCGCTTCTCCGGCGCCATGAGGTTCGCCTACAACCGCCTCCTGGAAGGGAAGTCCCGCGAGGAGCTCAAGCGGGCGGACGGCCCCTTGTGCACCCTTTTCCACCTCAACACCCGCTACGCCGACGGGGCGATAGACAAGGCGAAAGCGGTCCTGGACTCTGCCCTGGAGCTCGGAAACGACCCCCGCAAAGTGGTCTTCGGGGGGAGGGGACTTTTTGAGCGGCTCAAGCGCAAGCACCTCTCGGGAAAACCCCTGGAAGCCCTCAAGCGGGAGTGGAAGGAGAAGCGCCAAGGTACTCTCTACTCCCGAGGGGACGGGGCCAAGGGGGGCAACCTCAACCTGCGTTTGCAGGTCAAAGACGGAGCCTTGTGGCTCCGGGTGAACCTGGGGGACGGGAGCCATGCCTACGCCCTGGTGAAGACGGGCCACCCCCATCTGAACCTCCTCCTGGAGAGGGTCTACGCCTCCTTGCCCTACAACGTGGAGCTCTCCTTGCGGGAGGGCAAGGTCTACGCCCACCTCTCCTGGGGCGAGGCGCTTCCCCCTCCCGTCCACACCAGGGCGAACGGGGTCCTGGGGATAGACGTGAACGGCGACCCTTACCACCTGGCCCTCGCGGTGGTGGGAAAGGACGGAAACCTCGTCCGGCACATCACCCTCTCCCTGGAGGAAGTGGACCGCGCCCCCAACAAGGGGGCCAAGGAGATCGTCCTCTGGAAGATGGCCCACCAGGTGGTAGCCCTGGCGGAAGAGCACGGGGTAGCCCTCGCCACCGAGAGGCTGAAGCACCTCAGGAAGTCCCGGAGGGGCGACGGCTCCGGGCGGTGGTTCCGGAAAAAGCAGCACCGCTTCGCCTACCGCTCCCTCCTGGAGAAGATTCACTCCCTGGCCCGCAAGCGGGGCGTGGAGGTGGTGGAGGTGGACCCCCAGGACACCTCCACCATCGGGGCGCTCAAGTACGCCCCCCAGCTTTCCCTCTCCAAGGACGTGGCCGCCGCCTTCGTCATAGGGAGGCGGGCCTTGGGCTTTGCCGAGAGGCTTCCCAAAGGGTACGAAGCCCTTCTCCGCGACCCATCCTTCCTCGCCCACGCCGAGGGGTTCCACCAAAGCCGCCTCCAGGAGCTCAAGAAGCTCAAGGAGGCCGAGGGGAACCCCTACCTCAGGCGGAGGCTTTCCCGGGAGATGGGGAAGGCCAAAGCCGCACTTTCTCTCCTTTTGAGCTTTCGGGGCTCTCCAGGGAGCCAGAAGGGGTCAACCGTTGGAAGGAACTCCTTGGGCACCCATCCCTGGCGGGTCCTGAGGGCAGGCCTCTTCCTTCCTCTTCTTGGGCGCGAGGTGCCGAGGGATCTCTCGCCCCTCAAGCCCGTCCTGCACCTGGCGGGACCGTGGGAGAGGTGGAAGGGAAGCCTAGGCTCCCTACCTGGTGGGGGGTCGGCGCGCAGAAATGTGCGCTTTGGCTAACCAGGCCAAGGAGGAAGGCGAGGACCTCTTCTAGGTAGGCCTGGAGGGCTTGGGGGGCGGGAGGCCGCCCCCCGGCCAGTTCTTGGAGGTGAAGACGTGGTGCTAGAGGCGGCCAGGCTCAGGGAGGCCTTGAAGCGCATGGTGCCCCAGCCCACGGACTACGTGAGCTTCGACGGGGCCAGGGTGTGGACCAGCGGGATGGTGGAGGTGGAGGCCCGGGTGGGGGAGGAGCGCCTTCCCCCTGTGGCCTTGCCCCGCAGGTTCTTCCTGGACCTCCTGGAGGCGGCGGAAGGGGAGGTGCGGCTCACTTTGGAAGAGCAGAGGCTCCGCCTCGAGGCCGGTGGCTTCCAGGCCGAACTCCTCACCGCAGACCCTTTCCCTCAACCCCTCTTGGAGCAGGTGGAGGACCCCGCCTTCCGGGTAGGAGAAGGCTTCCTGGAGGTCCTGAAAAACGCCTTTCCCCTAGGAAAGAGGCTCACCTCCCACCAGGGCAAGGTCCTGGTGGAGGCGGAGGAGGGGAAGGTGCGGGTGGTGGCCACGGACGGCTACCGCCTGCACCTCCACACCCTGGAGGCGGAGGTCTTCCAGGAGGGAGCCTACCTCCTCCCCGTCCAGGCGGAGGGGGCTTTGCGGGCCCTCGAGGGGGCGCTCACCCTCCACCGGGCCTGGGGCGGCAAGGCCCTGGTGGCGGTGGCGGAGAACGGGCGGGCCGGGTTCCCCCTGGCCGAGGGCGGCTTCCCCAGTTACCGCAACGCCTTGCCCAGCGCCCCGCCTCTCGGAGAAGTGTGGGTGGAGCGGAAGGCCCTCCTCCAGGCCCTGAAGCGCGCCCTGGCGGTGGCCCACCCGGAGAACCACCCCGTGCGCCTCCGGGCCGATGGAGAAGGGGTGCGGGTGGAGGCCATGGGGGAGAGCCTCCTTCCCCTCTCCGAGGAGGTCCTTACCGGGAAGGGCCAGGGGGAGGTGGTCGTGAACGGGCGCTACCTGGTGGACGCCCTGGAGGAGGTGAGGAAGGAGGAGGTGCGGGTGCTCCTCTACCCCGGACCCGGCGTACCCCTGGTGGAGGTGAGGGATGAGGGCTTCTACGGCCTTATCGCCGGACTACGCCCTCCCAAGGACGCCGGAGGCGAGGGCTAACCGCATCCTCCGGGGGCTTCTGGAGGAGGCCTTCTTCGGTCTCTCCTTCCTGGATAGCCGCCTCCTCCAGGAGCTCCTCGCCGGGAAGGAGGGAAGGAGGGCGGAAGCCCTGGTCCTGGCTGGGCTGAGGAAGAGCCCGGTCCTGGCCAAGACCCTTCTTCCCCTTCCCCTGCCCCCGGCCTGGAGGGAGGCGGCGGAGGAGGGAGCGGGGGGGGATCTCCGGGTGCCCCTCTTCCCGGAGCTTTGGGCGGCGTAGGGCTTGGGGGCGGGGCGACCCGCCCCCCGGAAGCGAGCGAAGGAGGTGAGGAATGATCTTTATCCAGCGGAGGGAAAGCGGCGAAGAGGTCATTCAGGTCATTCCCCGGGAGGCCATCGTGATGGTGGAGCTCCTGGGCCAGAGGGTGAGGGTGCAGACCACGGGGGGCGTGGTGGAGGTCCGGGTGAAGCCGGAGCACCTGGACTCCACCAAGGGGAGCCTTCTCGCCTTCGCCACGGGGCAGGTTCTCTGGCTCAAGGAGGCGGAAGGATGAACTATTCGGCGAACGCTTCGGCCATCTTCGGCGCTCCCGCCCTTGAGCGGGGCAAGGTACGGGCGCTTCTGGAAGAGGTCCCGGACCTTCCGGAGCGCCTGGAAGAGGGAACGGCGGTCCTCTCCCAGGAGGACGGCTACCTCCTCCTGGAGCTCTACATCACCAAGGAGGGCGAGATCTGGGACATCGCCCGGGTCCTGGGGGGCTTCGCCCTGGAGGCCGGGCCGGACTCCGGGGGGCCTGGCGAGGCGGGGACGCCGGAGGAGAGCTTCGACCTCCTCCCCCACAACTTCACCCGCATCGCCCAGGCCCTCGAGGCCTGGAAGAGGACCAACCCGCCCGCCGGGGAGGGGGCCCTCGAGGCCTTCCTCGCCCTGTTGCGGGAGGCCGAGAAGGAGGAGGTCTAGGAAGAAGGGGGGCCGCGCCTAGAGGGTGTGGCCCCTTTGCTGAAAGGCAGGTGGGAACGGTGTTGGAGCAAGCAGTTCAGGAAGCTTTCGCCGCCTACCGGAGGGCCCTGGAGGAGCACCTGGAGGCCACCTTGGAGCGGGCGAAGGCCAAGGAAGCCCTGGAGGAGGCCGCGGCCCGGGGGCTCCTCTCCGGGGAGGTGCAGGGGAAGAACGCCGAGGAGCGGGAGGCCCGGGCGAGGGTCCTCTACGCCGAGCTCTACGCCGCCCTCGCCCAGGCCGAGGAGCGGCACCAGCGGGCGAAGGCCGCCCTGGAGGCCGCCCGTAGCCGCACGGAGGAGGTGGGGCTACTGGTGGGGCTCGCGGTGGGGGAGAAGGCGTCGTCTTAGCTACAAGGTCCCCTTTTTCCCCGGCGGCGTGTAGCTAAGACGAGGGCCAGGGGGGCGGGGAAGACCCGCCCCCGCCGAGCTTTTCGCCATGAACCGAGCGGTGGTGCGGGTGAAGAGCAAGCGGAAGGTGCCGTGCCCGGCGTGCGAGGGCACGGGCTTCGTCTACACCGAGTGGTTCGCGGGTAAACCCCTTTCCTGGAGCGCCACGGAGTGCCCGGAGTGCGAGGGGGTAGGGGAGGCGCCGGAGGTCCTCGAGGAGATTTCAGGCCCCGAGCCCTTGGAGGACGGGACCGAGCTCCGGGCGGAGTGGGTGCGGGCCTACCGGGAGGCGAGGCGGCGGGGCCTCTCCCCCGAGGAGGCCAGGAAGGCGGCGGAGGACGAGGTGGCCGAGCCCCTGCCCTTCTGAGGGCCAGGGGGCCCAAGGGCCCCCCGGGGAAGGGCGAAGGAGGTGGGGAATGAGGGTGAAGGACCTTCCCCAGGAAGCGGTGCTCCTGCAGGACTCCCAGGAGGTGCGGGCGGTCCTGGAGGGGCTTGGGCTTGAGGAGCTCTACCCCGAGTACCCGACCCTCTTCGTGGAGGTAGGGGAGGGGGAGTACCGGGCGGTCTACGGGCTCCGGCGCTTCGTGCCCTACCTGGAGGAGCCCGTGGAGGTGCTGTACCGGGCTTAGGGGTGAACGGGGCCCGGCTGGGCGGCGCTTGAGGGGAGCCGCCTGGCCGGGAGCCCGGGGAGGTGAGGCGCTGTGGACATAAGGACGCTGGCGAGGATAGAGGCGAGGATCCTGCAGGCCCTCGAGGCCCTGGACCGGGGCCAGATGCAGGTCGCCAAGGCCCTCTTAGTGGACGCCGACATCGCCTTCCGGGAGCTCGTGGACGAGCTCTTCCTCCGGGGGGAGGTGGACGAGGAGTTCCTGGACCTGGGGGCCGCAAGGTAGCCCCTCCGGGGCTGACAGCGGCCCCACGGGATTGAGCGAAGGAGGTGAGGGATGCCCCTCAAGCAGAGGCTCTTTGAGGTCCTGGGCAAGCTGGAAAAGGCCAAGGCCCTTCTCGGGAAGGTCCACCCCGTGGCGGGGATGGACGGGCTCTTCGTGGTGGAGAGCGGGAGCGAGCCGGGCAAGCGCTACCTGGTGGACCTCGAGGCCGAGACCTGCACCTGCCCGGCCTACGCCCAGGGGAAGACCCGGCCCTGCAAGCACCTGGTGGCGGCGGTCCTCTCCCTGTGGCTCCAGGAGAAGCGGGAGCGGGGGCAGGCCAGGGTACGGCCCGGGGAGCGCCCGGTGGCCTAGAGGGGACAAGGGCAGGGGGGCGGGGTAGACCCGCCCCTCGGCCTTTTGCGGAGGGAACCATGTGGGAGCTCATCGGACGCTTGGCGGGCTGGGGGAACGTGCTGGCCGCCCTGTGGCTCGTCTTCCGGTGGCAGGAGGGGGCCCCTTCGGCTCTGGCCTGGGGCGTCCCGGTCCTGCTTTGGGTTCAAGGAGCTCTTCTCCTTGCCTACCTGAGGAGGGCCGCGTGAGTCTTCGCGCCAAGCTCCAGGCCTTGGCCCTAGCAGGCATGCGGAAGGACCCCCTGGACCGGGCCCCGGTTCCTCCGCTCACCCGGCTCAGGGCGGGGCGGAGGCGCAGGCCCCGGGGGAGGAGGGGATGGTAGAGCTCCTTCTCCTCCTTGGGCTTTTGGTGGGGCCCCTCATCGCCCTCGCCCTCCTGGTGGGGCTTCTGGAGGAGACGGGCCTCGTGGCCAGGCCCGAGGAGGAGGACCCGGAGCGCTACCGGTGGCTCCGGGACCTCTTTGAGGAGGAGGACTGGAGGGCCTAGCGGCCCCCTCCGGCAGAAGTAGAGGGCCTGGGGGGCTGAAGCCCCCCAGACGGAGAGGCCTATGGAAGTCCTTCAAGTCGTCCTGGCTGTCCTGGACTTCGCCATCCTCGCCGTGGAAGCCCTGGCCCTGACCGTGGCCCTCGCCCTCTACCTGATCTACGGGGAGGAGGCCCCCTGAAAGAGCCGAGGTAGGGAGCCCGGGGAAGGAGGGGGTTGTCTTAGCTACACGCTCACCCCTCCTCCCCCTCCCGTGTAGCTAAGACGGACGAAGGGCTTGGGGGGCTAAAGCCCCCCCGGAAGGAAGCGAAGGAGGTGAAGGATGACGGTACAGGAAGCCATCGCCAAACTCACCCGGCCCCTCACGGCGGAGGAGATCGAGTGGAAGATCATCGCCAGCAAGAACGGGCAGACCACCATCGCGCCCTTCATCGATGCCCGGGCGGTGATGGCCCGCCTGGACGAGGCCTTCGGGCCCTTCGGGTGGCAGGTGCGCTACACCCCGGCCCAGGTGGGGGAGGAGCACGGCGTCATCGCCAGCATCGCCATCAAGAACCCGGAGACCGGGGAGTGGGTGGAGAAGCAGGACGGCTCGGGGGCCACGGACCTGGAGCCCTTCAAGGGGGGCATCAGCGGAGCCCTGAAGCGGGCGGCGGTGGCCTGGGGCATCGGGCGGGAGCTCTACACCTATCCCCGGGTGGTCATCGAGGGGGAGCACCGCTACATCCCCTTCAAGGTCCTGGAGAGGCTGAAGGGCCTTCCCGAGGCGGTGGCTTCGGGGAAGCCTCTCCCCGAGGTCATCCGGCTCAACGCCAACGGGGAGGCGGTGAAGCGCTGAGGGAAAGGGCGGGTAGGATGAGAAGGGTGAGGCTCTTCGCCCTGCTCCTTCTGCTCTTCCTGCCCGCCCTCGCCCTCTCCCCGGAGGGCGGGCTCCAGGGCCCGGTGGCCGTCCTGAAGGTGGTGGACGGGGACACGGTGGAGCTAGCGGGCCTCGGGCCCGTGCGCCTCATCGGGGTGGACGCCCCGGAGAGCACCTACAACCGCCGCGCCTCGGGCCCTGAAGAAGTGAAGCTCGGCCTCGAGGCCAAAGCCTTCCTCGCCCGCCTGGTCGGGGGAAAGCGGGTGTGGGTGGAGCTGGACCTCCAGGAGCGGGACCGCTACCGGAGGGCGCTCGCCTACCTGTACCTGGAGGATCCCCGGGGGGACTGGATCCACGGGGGGAGGCGCTTCCTCCAGGTGAACCTGGAGCTGGTGCGGGCGGGGTGGGCCGAGCCCTACACCGTGCCCCCCAATGTGCGCTACGCCTCGCTCTACCTGGAGGCCGCGCGGGAGGCCAGGGCGAGGGGGCTGGGGATGTGGGGAGGGGGGGCCTCGAGGCCCGGAAGAAAGTAGACGTTGCAACAGGAGGCAAGATATTCGGCCTGGAACTCTGGAACTTTAGTAGGGAAAGGACCCGGCCCTGCCCTTGTATTGAGAAAATGGCCGCCTCTAAGGCGCACCTATATTAAACTATCCAGCATGGGATCCTACACTAGCGACTTAAAAGAGCATGCCATCTCTGCACTTCGTGAAATAGGACTCCTTAAGGACGGGGAAACCCCTGAGGAGAGCCCGGACCTCTTGCTTTTGCCCGAGGCTCCTCCCCTGGATGTCCAGGGAACAATCAATTACCGGGCGGCTTTGACCATTGGCCATCCCCAGTTGGGCATCGTGTTCATTCACGATGCCAAACTCTTTGAGGACTCGCTGGAACGCTCTTCCGAGAATCCTCTTGACAACTCACCCCTTGCAGTCATCGGCCTCATCAAGCTCAAGACAGAAAATTTACTGAGAAACGATGAATTGGTAGAAGATCCCTTAACCGGCAAGCTCATCCTGCCAGTAAGTTATATCCTTAAGGGTTTCGCCGGAGGTGACCTCGGCGAACCTTTTTATCAAGGCGATCTGAGCGTTGAGCTTCTCCAAAAGATAAAAGAATTTGTTTCCTCGTCTAAATCAAGCTGGAACGCCCTATCCGAGGAAGAGCGCCGTCAAAAGCTAAATTTCACGAGCTCAGTGCTTACAGGCGCAGTAACGGTCCGCAAAAGAATAGAAGCCCCTAAAAAGCTTCCTCCTGAAGGATCTATAGGGGACATCATCCGAAACCTCCAAAGACACATCTCCGCCTCCGATCACCGCTTACTTACGGCGTTCCTACGGGACTGGGAAGGCGTCCAGAGGATTCGGGGGCTGGCAGGCTCTGGGAAAACCGCAACGCTGGCCCTAAAAGCCTTCCACATGCACTATAGACATCCTGAATGGAACATTGTGATCACCTATTACAGCCGATCTCTTTACGCTCAATTTGAGAAAATCCTAAATGATCTCGCCAATTACTTCCAGAGGGAGATTAACCCTGAGAAGATCCGCGTGATGCATGCCTGGGGGGGAAGAGGGCGAGCGGGGCTTTACTACACCCTCGCTCAGCGAATTGGCGTGGAGCCGGAGACCTTTTCCATGGCCCGCTTCCTGTCCGGGGGTGGAGAGCCTCAACAAGCTTTCGCTGGCGCGGTTAGACGCCTGGTTACGAACCTAGAAAGAAAGCTAAAGAAAGGTGAGTACAAGCCGGAATATGATGCCATCCTCATAGACGAAGCCCAGGACATGCCCAAGGAGTTTTTCCGCATGGTCTGGCTGGCCACCAAAAGACCAAAGCGCATCGCGTATGCTTATGACGAAATGCAAAACCTGGTGGGGGAGGGCCTCCCGGGGCCCAGAGAGCTTTTCGGTGAAGAGGTGGTTTTCCAAGAGGAAGGGGAGAACGACATTTGGCTGGAGAAAGTGTACAGAACCAACCGCTTCGTTCTCCTCACCGCTCACGCTCTAGGTTTTGGCATCTACCGGGAAGGGGGCCAGATCCAAGCGTTTGACCCGCCGAACATTTGGGTCAAAATTGGGTACAAAGTAAAAGAGGGCAAGTTGGATTTCGGGGAAAGGGTGGTTCTGGAGAGAAAGCGGGAGGCTCACGACTCCTTCTCAGAAGAGCTCTTTCCCAAGGAAAAGGTTGATGAGTTTATCCGCTTTCGCGTCTTCAAGGAACGAGAAGAAGAGGCGCAAGGCGTGCTCACGCAGCTCAAAAAGGACCTGGAAGAACGTGTATCACCAAGCAATATCCTGATAGTAGCCTACAAGCCAGCGGACGCAAGGCAATATTACAATCTCCTAGCGGTACATGCGATGAATGGAAGCATAAGGTTTCACCTAGTGGGCGACACAACTCCCCCAGAGGAGGTGTTTAAAGAGGATTCCATACCAGTAATGCACATCTATCGCGCGAAAGGGCTAGAAGCGCCCATTGTCTACGTCGTTGGTTGCGAGGAGGCCGAGTCCTCAGATGGTCTTGCCATCTCCGGTCTCACCACGGACCTCGTGCGGAGAAGGAACTTCATCTTCACAGCCATAACCCGAGCCCATGGGTGGGTGCGGATCTTCGGCAACGGCGAAAAGGCTGAGGCTCTGCGCAAGGAATTCAACCGACTAAAGGAAAAAGATTTCACTTTTGACTTTGTGTATCCCTCTAAGAGTGAGGTAGAGAAGATGCACGCTATACGCGTAAAGGCGATGAAAGAGGAGGAAGATCTTGCCGAAATCTACCAACTACTGGAGAAAAGTCCCGAGGCAAGGCGAATCTACAAAGGCCTTGAAAAGGAGTATGGCCCTAGAAAGGCCCAAGAAATGTTTAAAAGGTTGTGGCTGAAAGGCGGCCTCGTGGAGGGGGAAAGCGAAACATGAGGCGGGGGCATTTAGCACAGGACCTAAAGGTTTTAGCGGGAATTTTGGCTGGGGAAAATCTCCTCATAGACTTAGATGAAAACGTAAGCAAAACCTTCCCCGTTGTTCAAATGCCCCTGACCCTCAACGAGTATGTGGAGCAAATACTGGAGGAAAGAAACTATACCTTTCTCCTCTATGACGGTTCTTCCATACAAATCGGCTACCAATTTGATGGCCAGCAACAGGTGATCTCCCACAAGCTCGCTTTCTTTTTCTCGCCCTTGTCCCTACCTACCCTCCGGCCTACTCTTGCCAGACTCAAAAGCTTTCTGGAGGACCGAGGAAGCCTTATAGAGATTTTTAAGTCCCTCCCTGATTATTTAGAAGGCGAGGATCACGGCACGCTTTTCTCAAAGCACGGCGAAAAGGCTTGGCAAGAACTCACATGGGTTTATGGCATTAGGCTGGACTACAATGCCAACTCACAAAACTCAGCAAGTCATCCTCAAAGCCACGCAACCATCTTTGACAAGGATTGCCGCATAGCTGTTTCAGATTACCTAGACTTGAGACGCTTCTCCCTTCTAGTCTTCGCACACTTATGGCCTCTTCACAGAAAAGAGCTGATCCCAGAGATTCAGCAGAAGCTCCCCCCCCGATCCGGGGGGCAAAGCCTCATCCCCAACAGCTATCCCAACGACTACGGAATCTTCCTTTCGCTTTCGCTCTGAACCACCACCTCCACCACCACCTCGCCCGGCCTCAGGTCCCGCACCTTCACCTCCACCACCCGGCCCGCCACGGGGGAGCGCACGAGCTGGGCCTCGGCGGTCCGCTCCTTCCGGCGCAGGAGGCGGGCCCGGGCCAGGCGGGCCTCCCGGATGGCCTCCTCCAGGCGGGCCTTCTCCCCGGCGCAGTCCAGGGCCAGGCGGGTCTGGCGGGCCCTGGCCTCCTCCAGGCGGGCCTCCGCCTCGGCGAGCCGCAGGGGGGCCTCCGCCCCCTGGGCCACCAGGTAGCGCAGGCGGCCCGCCTCGTCCTCGAGGCGGGACGGCTTCGCCTTCAAGGCTTCCCACAAAGAGGTCTCAGGGCCCTCGTCGCAATCCCCTTACGGGGCTAAGTGGTTTGCAACCGGGGTCGCCGTCCTCGCAACGGTCGCGCCCCTGGAGTTCATGTCGCATGTATCTTGCCCCCTGAGGGAGGCCCTACCGCTCCGGTCACCGGGCCACCACGCCCGCAGGGCTGATGGGTAGCCACCCGCCCCGGCCTCCCCGCCGCACAGTATCCCGGTCGTCAAAGACCGCATCCACATGGAAGGCCCACGGGGCCGGGTGGCCACCTCCCTCAGTCTACCCAAGGGAGAAAGACCATGCTCCGCGCAGGTATTGACGTCAGCAAGCCCCACCTGGACCTGGCCCTGGTCTCCGGCACCGCCAAGCCCTCCTCGCCGCCCTCGCCCACCTCCGCCCCGCCTGGGTGCCCCTGGAGCCCACCGGCGCCTACCACCTCCCCCTCCTCAAGCTCCTGGCGGAGAAGGGCCTCCAGGTGGCCCTGGTCAACCCCTACCACCTGGCCGCCTTCCGCCGGGCCGCGGGGGAGCGCCACAAGACCGACCGCCAGGACGCCCTCCTCCTCGCCCACTACGCCCGGGTCTACCGGGAAAGCCTCCGGGCCTACACCCTCCCCCCAGAAGCCCTCCAGGAGCTCAAGGCCCTGGTGGGCTACCGGGAGGATTTGGCCGGGCGGGAGCGGGCCATCCTCAACCAGCTGGAGGCGGCGGAATGGGCGGGGAGCAAGGAGGTCCTCGCCCTCCTCCAGAGGGAGCTGGCGTGCGTGAAGGGGCTTTTTGGGGAGGTGGAGGCCAGGGTCCAGGCCCTCCTCGCCGCCCTCCCCGAGGCGGAGGTGCTGATGGGCCTGCCCGGGGTGGGGCCCCAGGTGGCGGCGGCGGTGCTGGCCCTCCTGCCCCCGGAGCTTTGGGGCCGGGCGAAGAGGGCGGCCTCCTACGCGGGGCTCATCCCTGAGCGGGAGGAGTCGGGAAAGAGCGTGGAGAGGAGCCGCCTCTCCAAGAAAGGGCCTCCCCTCTTGCGGCGGAAGCTGTACATGGGGGCCCTGGTGGCGGTGCGCCATGACCCGGAGATGCGGGCCTTCTACCACCGCCTGCTCTCGCGGGGAAAAACGAAGAAGCAGGCGCTGGTGGCCGTGGCCCACAAGCTCCTCAGGCGGATGATGGGGAGGCTCAGGGAGTACTACGCCG
>NZ_JBUFDB010000002.1:0-259600 GCF_054979525.1 Thermus sp. H19.2 | reverse complement strand
GTCGGAAGACTTGGGGAAAAGCCGGGAGGGGGTGGTGGGGCTCCTCCACCGGATGCGGGACGAAGCCCGGGGCAAGGTTCCCCATAACGTTATGGGGAGCCCGGAGGCACAGAAGGTGGAAGAAGTTTTCCGGGCCCTCGGCCGCATGACCTGGGAGTCCTTCGTGCAAAACCGCCTCCCCCTCCTCTCCCTCCCCGAGGACCTGAGGGCGGCCCTGGAGGAGGGGGCGATTCCCTACACCGCCGCCCTGGAGTTCAAGAAGGCGAAAGCTCTTGGAGGAGGCCAGGGCGGGGCTTTCCTTGCGGGAGCTCGAGGCCAGGGTGCGGGAGGCGCTACGGAGGGAAAGGGCCCCCAGGCCCCGGCACCGGGAGGTGGGGGAGAGGCTCTTGCGGCTGGACCCCTAGGCCCTCCCCCCGGGGATAATGGGGCCATGAAGGTGCTCATCCTCACCGTGGGCGGCACCCAGGAGCCCCTGGAGGTGGCCCTGGCCGAGCACGCCCCCCAGGGAGTGGTCTTTCTGGCCAGCCAGCAGAGCCACCCGGTGGTGGCGGAGCTTCTAAGGGACTACGGGGAGGGCTTTCGCCACCATACCCTGCTTTTGGAAGACGCGGAGAGCCTCCTCGAGGCCTACCAGAAGGCCCTCCTCGCCCTGAGAAAGGCCCTGGAGTGGGAGGCCAGGGCCATCGTGGCCGACCTCACGGGGGGCACCAAGCCCATGGCGGCGGGGCTCGTTTTGGCCCTCACGGGGCGGGGGGTGGTCTTCAGCTACGTGGGCGGGGAGAAGCGGGACCCAGAAACGGGTCGGGTCCTCTCCGGGCACGAGAGGCTCCGCCTTCTGGAAGACCCCACGGCCCGCTTCGGCCTCCGGGAGTGGGAGGGTTTCACCCGGGCCTGGAACGCCCTGAACCTGGGCATGGCCTTGGCCGAGCTGGAAGGTCTCCTGCGGCGCCCCCTCTCTCCCTCCGAGGCCCGCTTCTACGGGGCGATGAAGGGGGTGGTGCAAGGCCTCATGGAGTGGGACCGCTTCCGGCACCGGGAGGCCTGGGAAAGGCTTTCCGTCCACCTGCCCGTGGCCCTGGCGGTGGCCGAGGCCTGGGGGCACGGGGGCAAGGTCAGGGTCTTGCAGGGCCTGGAAGGCCTCCTGCCCCACCTTCAGGCCATCGTGGAGGCGGGCGAGAAGCCCACCTTCGCCCTCCTCCAGGACCTCCTGGCCAACGCCGAGCGCCGGGCGGAGCTGGGCCGCTTTGACGACGCCCTGGCCAGGCTCTACCGGGCGCTGGAGCTGGCGGTGGAGGCGGACGTGCAGGAGCGGCTGGGCTTCGCCTTGAAGGACCCCAAGACCTGGCCCGAGGGCTTCCCCCCTTCCCTGCGGGAGCGCATCCTGAAGCCCCGGGGCCTCATGGACCTGCTGGACGCGGCCTTTGACCTGGACCTGGCCTTCGGCCAGCAGGGCACCCTGGCCCAGCGCCTCTACGGGGAGAAGAACCGCCTCCAGGCCCTCCTGCAGAAGCGCCACGGGAGCATCCTGGCCCACGGCACCAGGCCCGTGGACCGGGAGGACTACGAGCGCCTGCGGGAGTTTCTCGCGGGCCTGGACGACCGCCTGAGGCCCCTTCCTCCCTGGCCCAAGTTTTAGGCGATGGACCTCCACCTTACCCGTCAAGGGGCCGTGCTCCGCCTGCGGCGGGGGAGGCTCCTTTTGGAGGAGGAGGGGTTAGAGGTGGCGAGTTTTCCGGCGCGGCAGGTCCGCTGCGTGGCCGTGTGGGGCAACGTGCGCCTCTCCACGCCGGCCTTGGTCTTTCTTCTCCGGCAGGGGGTGCCGGTGTTCTTCTTCTCCCTGGAGGGTTTCCTCCACGGGGTGGCGGGGGCCTTCCCCGACCCCCACCCGAACCACCTTCGGGCCCAGTTCGGCGCCGAGGCCCTTCCCCTGGCCCGGGCTTTCGTGGTGGGGAAGCTCCGCTCCGCCGTGGCCCTTTTGGAGCGCCACGGCCTCCCCGAGGCCGAGGGGGTGGCCCAGGCCCTGGCCCGGGCCGAGGAGGTCCAAAGGCTGGAGAGCCTCCGGGGGGCGGAGGGGGAGGGGAGCCGGGCCTACTTCCAGGGGCTCGGCCGCCTCCTCGCCGCCCATGGGTTTTCGGGC
Source organism: Thermus sp. H19.2 (assembly GCF_054979525.1). NCBI lineage: Bacteria > Thermotogati > Deinococcota > Deinococci > Thermales > Thermaceae > Thermus > Thermus sp. H19.2. Next base: position 257,463 of record NZ_JBUFDB010000002.1, on the reverse strand, counting down.
CGCGCCCGCAGGCCCCCTAAGGACCCCGTGAACGCCGCCCTTTCTTACGGCTACGCCCTCCTTCTGGGGAGGGTTATGGTGGCGGTGCGGCTTGCCGGGCTCCACCCCGAGGTGGGCTTCCTCCACGCCGAGGGGCGGCGGAGCCCCGCCTTGGCCCTGGACCTCATGGAGGAGTTCCGGGTGCCCGTGGTGGACCAGGTGGTTCTCTCTGCCTTTCGGAGGGGCCAGCTCACCCCGGTCCACGCCGAGGGGCGGGAGGGGGGCGTGTACCTGAACGAGGAGGGCCGGAGGCGGCTCATAGAGCTCGTGGAGGCCCGCTTTCTGGAAGCGGTAGCCCACCCTCTGGGCTTCCGCAAGCCTCTGGGGGAGGTGATAGAGCTCCAGGCCCAGCGGCTGAAGGCCGCCCTTTTGGGACGGGGGCGCTACACCCCCTTTTACCTCTGGCGATAGGGCGGGCCTTTGCTATACTTGTCAGCAAGATTACGATGCAACTGGCTTTCTTTGAACTTTGAAAAGCGAAGTTCAGTCCAGGAGCCCTTTCTTCGCCGAAATTTTGACCTGGCCCAACGTTGCGGTGTGTGCTATACTCCCCCTAACCCGGACCTCCGGGTGAGGACCTTGAAAGCCAGTTCTTCCCTTGGGGATGGGCAATATGCGTTTTCCTCTTCTCATCGCCCCTTTCTCCTGTGGCTTTTCATGGGCGCAAACTCCCGAAAACCCCCGTTATTCGCCTTGCGCATATTCCAAGCTTCATCTTTCTCACAAACCCCCCCCTCTGGCGGCCTCGTCCAGAACGGGATTCTTAGGGGGGTACAGTTGCAAACCACTTAGCCCCGTAAGGGGATTGATACTGTCTTGAGCGTCAAGCCACCCCCTGGGCTAACCGAGTGGCGTAGTACTCCCTGAGCCGCCCCATCATCCGCCCGAGGAGCTTGTGGGCCACGGCCACCAAGGCCTGCTTCTTCGCTCGTGATGGCTTCGCTGGCCTCGCCCCGGAAGAAGGGGCGGTATACTGGGCCTTCAAAGCGGCCATGGCGCGAGACCCGGTTTACCTTTCCCTTCTGGGCAACGACCCGGCCCCTGCCTATTTGGGGCTGAAGATGGCGGCGCGAAGGGCGGGGGGCGTGGTGAAGGCCATCTTCTACGCCCTCCCGGCCTGGAACGAGGGCTACGAGGCTAAGCGCCGCGCCCTCTTCGCCCTCCTGGAGGAAGAGGGCATCCCCTACGAGACCCGGTTCCTCTCCGAGGTGCCCGCCCTGGAGGAGGGCGAGGGCGAGGCCTGGGTCAACCTCACGGGCGGCCCGAAGCTCTGGGCGGTGCGCCTTCTTGGGCGCTGGCGGCGTCCTGGGGCCCGGGTCTTCCCCTGGAGGCCCACCGCCCCCTCGAGGCCCCCCGCGCCCTCTTCCTCTGGCCCGAGAAGGAGGCCCTTCCCCTAGAGGCGGAGGCCCTGACCCTGGAGGAGTACGCCCGGCTCTACCTGGAGCCCCTGGGCGAGGCCTGGGCGGAGGTGGCCCCGCCCCCGACCTTCCCCCCGGGGGCCCGCGCGGCCCGGCTTTCCCGAAGGGAGGGCGGGTTCTTCGTGGTCTACCGGGGCCGGCCCTACTGGGCTAGGCCCTTTCTGGAAGACGAGAAAGGGGACATGCCCCGGGAGGCCTTCGCCCGCTTCGCCCAGGAAGCGAGGGAGCTTGGGGGCCAGCTTTGCCTCCCGGTGGTGCCCCACCACGCCGCCAACCTTCGAAGCTGCCACCCTCACAATCGGAAGAACGTGCTCGCCCGCTGGCGGGTCTGGGCCGAGGAGTACGGGGTCTTCCTGGTGGACCCCGGGGCTCCCTTGGAGGAGGCGGTGGCCTCCTTCCTCAAGGGTAAGTTTCCTAAAAAGGCCCTGCCCCTGCCCCAGGAGGGGCCCGTCCTCCTGGCCCTGGTCTCCGAGCAGGCCGCGCCCCTTTACGGGGCCTACCTCCACGCCCGCCCCAAGGAGGCCTACCTCCTCACCACGCCCGAGATGGAAGACCGCCTGCGCTGGGCGGAGGCCTTCTTCCGGGCCAAGGGGGTCCGGGTGCGCAAGGGCCTCCTCCCCGGCCCTTGGGCCCTTTGGGAGGTGCGGGACCTCCTTTCCCCGGTGGTGGAGGAGGCCCTTCGGCGGGGCCACCCCGTGCACGCCAACCTGAACGGCGGGACCCACGCCATGGCCCTGGGGCTCTACCTGGCCCTAAGGGAAGGGGCCCGGGCCCACTACCTGGAAGGGGACCGCCTCCTCCTCCTGGACGGGGGAGAAGCCCCGGTGCCCTGGGAGGAGGGGAGGCCCGAAGACCTCCTCGCCCTCCGGGGCTACCGCCTGAAGGAGAGGTGTCCTACTCTTCGCCCCGACCCGGAGGTCCTGGCCGCAGCCAAGGGGATTCTGAGGCGCTGGGCCGAGGTCCAGGACTCCTGGCAAACCTCCCCGGTGGTGGACCAGTTTCTCCGCCTCTTCGCCCGGCGCTTCGGATGCGCCTTTCCTCCGAAGGAGCGGGAGAGCCTCAGGGGCCTTGCCTTGGAGTATTTCGTCTACTTCCACCTTCACGAGCACCTGGCCTCGAGGGGCGGGGTGGCCGCCATGGGCGGGCACCTGGTGCCCCTTGGGGAGTACGAGGCCCTGGCCTCCCAGCTCACCGAGGTGGACGGGGTCTTCTTCTACCGGGGCACCCTCTGGTTCGTGGAGTGCAAGCCCACGGACAAGGACCTGAGGGAGCGCGCCCCCCTCATGGCGGAGCTGGTGCGCTCCGTGGGCGGGAGGGAGGCCAGGGGGCTCATGGTGGCCCGCGCCTGGAAGGGGGGCCCTCCGCCCCGGGGACCCAACCTGGTCTACATGGCCCTGGAGGGCGGGGAAGGCCAGGGGGTCCACCGCTTCCCCCAGGCCTTGGAGGAGGCCCTTTCAGGGAACTCGGCGCCGAGGCAGGGGTAGGACCCTCCTCCCTAGGGGCCTTTGGGGGAGGGGAAGGGTTTTCCAGGCCCCCGGGGGGCGCTCCTTGGCCTCCGGGGCCCGGGCCTTTTCCGGGGGGATGACCTCGGGGAAGGCCTGGGGGGTGGGCGGAGCGGGAGCCTCCAGGAAGGCCATCCTGGCCGCCCACTCCTCCCGGCTGTAGAACCTCTGGCGCTCCAGGGCGGCGAGGAGCCGGGCCACAAGGGCCCTTCCTTCCGGGAAGGCCCAGGGGGGCACCTCGGCCCTCTCGTGCAAGACGGCGTTCCTCAGCTCCACGAGCCGCCAAAGCCTCTCCCGGAGGATGGGGCCGTCGGGGTAGCTCTGGAAGAAGGCCTCCACCGCCCCGGAGCGGAGCTTGGCCCCCAGGGTGTCCTCCTTGGGGGCCCCGAGGCGCTCCAAGAGTTCCTCCAAGAGGAGGACGAGCCGGATGAAGTCGCCCAAGGGGTCGCCGGTGCGCTGCCAGAGGGCTTCCATGGCTCTAGAGGAAGGGGCAGACCCGGGGGGTGGTGCCGTACCCCACCAGCCTGCCCCCCGAGGCCTGGATGAGCTCTTCCCAAAAGGCCTTGATGGAGGTGGTCAGCCGGGCGTTGGCGTTGTTGTCGTTTCCGGCGGTGATCCCGGCGATGCAGACCTCCTGGCCCTTGAGCCTGGGAAGGCCCAGGCGGCCCTTTACCCGTTGGAGGAGGTCTCGCCGCACCTCCCCCTTCTCCAGCTTGAGGCGGTAGTCGTAGAGGTTCATGAGCTCCGACTGCTCAAACCCGTGGGCCAGGACCAGGATGCGGCCGGGCCCACGGGCCCGCTCCCCCGCCGCCTTGAGCGCCCCGATGATCTCCGTCCCCCGCCTGCACTCGGCGGCGGCCCGCTTGCGGAGCTCGTCGAAGGTCCTAAGCGCCTCCTTCTGGAAGCTCTTCTTGAACTCTTCCAGCTGGAAGCGGCCCGCGTAAAGGGGGTTGGGGCTCTCCAGGACCCGGGCGGGGGCGGTGTAGCTCCTCCCGGTGATGGGGGCCAGGGTGAGGCGGATCTGGGTGTCGGTCACCCTGGCCAGAAGGCGGGGGAGGACCTCGTGGGCCAGCATCTCCCGGTAGCCGTTTTGCACGTGCCGGGGAGCGCTGCACCCCAGGGCCACCAGGACCTGGTACTCCTGGGGCCCTCCCACGAAGGGGAGGTTAAGGGCGAGGCTCAGGAGCCATGCGGTCATGAGGGCTTTCCTGGGTGAGGGGGTCGGTGGGGGCCTCGAGGTCCAGGGGCGGGAGGGCGGGCCGGTTCAGGGGCGGGATGTGGCCCACGAACTCGGGGGCCGGGTCCCACTGGGGCCAAGAGCGGGCGAAGCCCCGCCAGTAGGCGGCCACGTTCTCCCGGTAGTGGGCGAGGAGGTGGTCTAGGGCGCGCTCGGCGCCCCGCTGTAGGGTCCGGAGGCGCTCCCAAAGCCGCCTTTCCTTCTGGGCCGTGAGGAAGAGCCTGCGGAGGAGCACCTCCCGTTCGTGGGGGCTGCGGTAGCCCAGGTAGAAGGTGAGGCCCACCAGCAACAGACCCACGGCCATCAGGGCCAGCAGGCCGTAGGAGGAGGGGGCGGGGCTCCCGTGGATGGCCGCCATGCGCTGGGTCCAGGAGAAGCGCAGGGCGGCGAAGAGGATCACCACCAACAGGGGCGGCAGGCCTAGGAGGAGGCCGAGGGGCCAGTTGCCCTTGCGGTACTCGTTCCCGGCGGCGTGCCCCATCCAGAACATGGCGATGGTGGCCACGGCGCCGATGAAGAAGGCCTCCAGCTGGCTCATCTCCAGGGTGTCCATGGCCATCTTGTTGTAGTAGGCCTCCCCCAGGAAAACCGCTCCCAGGAGGCCGTGGCGGAAGGCGTACCCCCCGAACACCTCGGGGGTGGGCGCGTCCTGCCCCACCACCTTCTCCAGGGCCTTGCGCTGGTGGCGGAAGAGGGCCAGCTTTTCCTCCAGCCGGGCCCGCCTGGCCAGGTAGCGGCGCGCCAGGCCCTCCATCCAGCGGTGGAACCACTCCTTGAGCTGCTCGGGGTAGGGGTTCGGGGTGAGGTAGGCGAGGCCGGCGTGCTTCCGGGAGAGGGCTTTCCCATCCCGGCGGCCCACCCAGTAGGAACGCAGCACCCTAAGGCCGTTAAGCATGGGCGTCCTCCTTTTGGGGCAGGGGGAAGAAGCGGTCCAAGGCTTCCTCCATCTGGGCCAAGGCGGCGAGCCGGGCGGCCTGGAGGCGGGCCTTGGTGGTGATCTGGGCCACCGCTTGCCGGTGGGCCGCCTCGAGACGGGCGAGCTCCTGTTCCGCGTAGCGGATGCGGAGCTCCTCCCGGGCCAGGGCGGGGCGGAGGACGGCCTCGGGGTAGCGCCCTTCCGCCTCCAGGCGCCGGAGGTGCTCCATCACCCCCCGGTACTCCTCTAGGGCCTTCTCCAGGGGGGCCTTGCGCTTGGCGAGGCGGGCCTCGAGGCCCGCCACCTGGCGCCGCACCTCTTCCCTCAAGGCGAGAAGGTGTGCCCGGGCTTCCTCGGGACCCATGCGCCGCCAAAACATAGCGGAGGACAATTTTCGCTTTGCCGTGGCCCTGGCTTTGTGAGATCCGCACAGGCCCCTGTATACCGTTTTCCCCCTGGACCCGGGCCGCCTCTGCGCCCCGGCCGTCTTGACTTAATGAAAATGAAGTGTCAATATCTTTGCTGGGAGGTGAGGCTGTGCGACCCAACCCCATCGCCTTGGTCCTACTCCTTCTGGCCCTCCTTCCGGCCCGGGCCCACGCCCCCGTGCCCGAGCGGGAGGAAGCCTTTCCGGCGGAGGCCCGGCTCTTTGTCCTGGACAACGGGCCTGCGGGAAGCCGTCTGCTGGCCTTGGACCTGCCCCAGGGGAAGGTGGTGGCCGAGCTCTCCCTGCCCCCCGAGGGGATGAGCCTGGTGGCCACCCCCTCGGGCCGCTACCTTCTGGTCTCCCGCGGCCGGGACACGGACCGGCAGTGGCTTACCGTGGTCTGGACCGGGAAGGAAGAGGGCCGTTGGAGCCGCCCCGTGGTGGCCAAAAGCCTCCTCCTGGGCAGGGGCTGGAACATCGGCCACGGGAGCGAGCCTTATACCCACCGAGACCGTCTCTTGGCCTTTTCCGAGCGCACCGGGGAAGCCCTTCTCTTCGACGAGGAGGCCCTTCGCCCTGAGGCGCCCTTCCTCCACCAGCGGGTCCGCCTTCCGAACCCCGATCACTACCACGTGGTGGAGGCCCCGGAGGGCACCTACCTGACCCTCCTCGCCCGGGGGCAGGTGGTCCTCTACCCCAAGGGGCTGGGCGGGGAGGAAGGGGGCCGGTTCTCCTGCCCCGTGGAGCACGGGGAGGCCTTCCACCAGGAGACGGGGCGTAGCTTCTTCGCCTGCGCCCGCGACGTGCTGGTTCTGCAAGAGGGAAGGGAGCTCACCCGGCTTCCCTACCCGGTGCAGGGGGAGCGCATAGGCGCCTTCTTGGAAGGCGAGGGGGTCTTCTTCGGCTACAGCGATGGGGTGAGGCACCTTTACCGTCTGGACCCCTCGAGCCCAGCCCTTGCCCCCCTTCCCTTGGGCGGCGTCTTCCTCCGGGGGGCCGCCCACGGGGAACGCCTGTATGTTCTCCTCACGGACAGCACCCTTCAGGTGCGGGAGGCGAGGGAGGGCAGGCTTCTACGGCAGGTTCGGGTTTCGGCCAAGCCCTTCCCCGAGCTGGACGAGGACACGGGCGGGGCCATCTACCCCGACATCGCCCTCTGGCCCGACCGAGGCCTGGCCTACGTGAGCCTGCCCCACCTGGGCCTGGTGGCGGAGGTGGATGCCGAGCGCGGGCGGGTGGTGCGCTACCTGCGCACCGGAGGGAGCCCCGCCCGCATGGTCCTGGTGCGGCCATGAACCCCATGCCCGTGGAGATGTACCTCATGGGCCTCGATGCGGCCCACGGCCTCCTGGAAGACCTGGGCTTCGCCAAGAGGCCCCATCCCCAAGGGACGGGCTCCAGCCTCTACCTGCTGGGGGAGGAGGCGGTGCTCCACTCCACGGGGATCTGGTACCGGGGGGTCCTCTACCACCGGCCCAAGGAGCGCTTCTACCGGGCCTCCCTTCCCCCTTACCCGCCGGAGGTCCACCCCGGGGCCGAGCCCCTCCCTTTCCCGCAGGGCCTCGCCCACCTGCTCCCCTTCCTCCGCGAGTACGAGGCCCGGGTGGCGGCCCTGCGCGGGGAGGGGCGGGGACGATTCCTGAGGCGGCTACCCTCTGCGGCCCGCAGGCATCTGAGGGACTGGAAGGAGGTTTTTGAGGCATGAGGGGAGCGGTTTGGCTCGGCGTCCTTCTCGGGGCCTGGGCCCTGGCCCAGGGCCCCGTGGTGGCCACCACCCCCATCCTGGCCAGCCTGGCCCAGGAGGTGGCGGGAAGCCGCCTCCGGGTGGAAAGCGTTGTCCCGCCGGGGGCCGATCCCCACGCCTTTGACCTACGGCCCTCCACCGCCTTGCAGCTCTCCCGGGCCAGGCTCCTCCTGGCCAACGGGCTCGGCCTGGAGCCCTATCTTCCCAAGCTCCGGGCCCTCCTGCCCCCGGGGGCCCGGGTGGTGGAGCTGGCCCCGGGGATGCCCGATCCCGTCTGCGGCCTCCTCGGGCTTAGGGAAAAGGGGGTTCACCTCCACGGGGACTGCGACCCCCACCTGTGGCTGGACCCCACCTACGGGGTGCGCTACGCCGAGCGCATAGCCGAGGAGCTCTCCCGGCTCTTCTCCGGGGAAAGGGAGACCTTCCGAGGGAACCTCCCCCGGTTTCGGGAGCGGGCCCTGGCGGAGGACCAGGCCCTCCAGGCCTGCCTCGCGGGGAGGAGGCTCCGGGTGGTGGTGGCCCACCTCTCCCTCTCCTACCTGGCCCGGCGCTACGGCCTGGAGGTGGTGGGGGTTTTGCGGGACACCCTGGGCCAGGACACGGGGGTGCGCGGCCGGATCGCCCTCGTGCGGGAAGCGGAGCTAAGGGGGGTGGACCTGGTGGTGGCCGAGCCCCAGTACGACCCTAGCCCCCTAAGGCGCATCGCCGAGGAGCTGGGGACGCGGCTGGTGGTCCTTTACACCGATACCCTGGACCGGAGGGTGCCCACCTACCTGGACCTCCTCCGGTGGAACCGGGAAAAGCTTTGCGAAGCAGTGGAAAGGCGGTGAGCGAGGATGAAGAGGAAAGGGTTGGTTCCGGCTCTGGTTGCGGCGGCCCTGGCTCTGGCCAGCGGCCACGGGACCCACGAGGGGGAGAAGGTCTTCACCCGGGTGGCGGTGGCCGACGGGGAGAGGCCCTTGGTCCTGGTCCTGGACCAGGAGGGGCGGGAGCTCGGGCGCTTCACCGTGCCCTCTCCCGCCTCCCTCTACTCCCTTCCCGGGGGGCAGTACGTCCTCATGGTGCATAGGGAGGGAAACGCCTTGGGCTTCCTCTACGGAGGCTTCGCCCTGGAGGACCACGGGGAGCACCAGGACGTGAAGGAGGAGAACCCCTACGTGGCGGCCACCCTGCGCACCGGGCCCAGGCCCACCCACCCCTTCGCGGGGTGGCCCTGGCTTGCGGTCTTCCACGATGGGGACGGGAGCGTGGCCCTCTTTGACCTCCGCCGCCTCGAGGTGGACTTCACCCCTAGGCTCGTTCCCACCGGGGGGGCGGACCACGGGGCCGTGGCTCTCCTGGGAGAGACCCTGCTGGTGGGGGGGCTGGAGCGGGGCCGGGTGGAGGCCTACACCCTGGGCGGGACCCGGGTCCTCGCCCTTCCCCAGGTTTGCCCGAGGCTCCACGGGGAGGCGGTGCTGGGGGACGTGGCCGCCTTCGGCTGCGCCGACGGGGTCCTCCTGGTGGAAAAGCGGGGGCGGGGCCTTTCGGGCCGGAAGCTCCCCTACCCCCAGGGGACCCCGGAGGGGGTGCGGGTAGGGACCCTGGCCTCCCACCCTCAGTGGCCCTTCCTGGTGGGTAGCTTCGGCCAGGGGCTTCTCCTGGTTCACCCCGGGGAGGGCCGCCTCCAGCCCCTTCCCCTCCCGGCAAGGCCCCTCAGGTTCGCCTTCGGTCCCGAGGGGGAAGCCCTCTACGTCCTCACGGAGGACGGGCGCTTCCACCGGCTGGACAAGACGGGAAAGGTGGCGGGGAGCCTCGAGGCCGTGAGCCCCCTGGCCCAAGGGGCCCCCACCCCGGGCCTCGCCGTGGGCCACGGGCTGGCCTTCCTCGCGGACCCCGCTCGGGGAGAGGTGGTGCGGGTGGACCTGGAGGAATTCCAGGTCACCGGGCGGTTCCCCGTGGGGGGTAAGCCCACGAGGGTGGCCCTCTTCCAGGTGGAAGGGGTGAAGCACTAAGTACCCCACTCGCAGGCCACGGGGCGGTGTCCACCGCCCCACTTTATTGACAAAAACATGAGAACCTGTTATCGTTAAGTTTGCAAAGGAGGTGCATCGTGCGCGTGGCCTACATACTGGCAAGCCCGCGGGCCGCAAGCCACAAGCTGGGGCAGATGATCCTGCCCCAACTGGAGGCCGGGGTCCACGGGGTGGAGGTGGCGGGGATCTTCTTCTTTGACGACAACACCATGATCCTGCAGAAGGGCAACCCCCTCGGGGAGAGGCTCGCCAAGGTGGCCAAGGAGAAGGGGATGCTCCTTATGATGTGCGATCTTTGCGCCCTGGAGCGGGGCCTCGCCCAGGGGGAGCCCCGCTGGTGCACCCCAGAAGGGGAGGGGCGCACCACCCCCGGGGACTGCCGGACGGCGGCCCACGTGGTGGAGGGGGTGGAGGTGGGGTGCTTCCCCGACCTGTACCGTGCCCTCGAGGGCAAGGTGGACCAGGTGATCACCCTCTGAGCCCCCCGGAGCGCACCGATGCGCGCTTTACTTGACCGAGCGAAGGTGTGCGCCCTCGAGGCGCACGAGGGCCTGCTCTTGTAGCCGGAGGGAGGGCTTTTGGACTCCAGAGTCCCCGTGACCCTTATAACCGGTTTCCGTGTACTTGGCGACGGCGCAGGTGTGCCCTAGGCCACGAACCCCGGTGCCCTCTGCCGCCCACCGCCGGAGAGGCAGGTCATCGGGTGCGATGAAGCAGAGGCTGCAAAGCCCGTGCGCGCGCCGGCTGACCGGGTTCTGACACTTCCCGGCCAAGCTAGGGGCGTGGACGTGCGGCTTGCCGTGCCCCTGTCGCAGGTGGGGGGGTTACTCTCCCGCCTGGATGCCTTGGGTCTAGGGGCCGAGGTCTATATGGAGCCCGCCCTCCTGGAGGAGGACGCCCTCTTCGCGGACCTGGCGGGGCGGCTTTCCCTTTCCTTATCGGCCCACCTCCCCTTCTGGAATCTGGACCTCCTCTCCCCGGACCCGGAGGTGCGGGGCCTTACCCTGAGGCGCCTCCTTTTCGGCCTGGACCGGGCGGCGGAGCTCGGGGCCGACCGGGCCGTGCTCCACTCCGGCATCCCCCACGGGCGCACCCCGGAAGAAGCCCTCTCCCGCGCCCTACCCCTGGCCGAGGCCCTGGGGCCCGTGGTGCGGCGGGCCCGCGCCCTGGGGATACGCCTTTTCCTGGAGAACACCCACGAACCCCACCCTGAGGCCCTCCGGGCCGTGCTGCAGGCCTACCCCGGGGAGCTCGGCTTCTGCTTTGACGCCGCCCACGCCCGGGTCTTCAGCCAGACTCCCGACCCCGGGCCTTGGCTTGCCCTCGGCCCCGAGCACCTTCACCTGAACGACACGGACGGGGTCTACGACCGCCACTGGGACGTGGGCCAGGGGGTGCTCCGCCACGAGGCTTGGCTCGGCCCCTACCTGGACCGGCCCCTGGTCCTGGAGGTGAGGGGAGGGCCGGAGGCCTCCCTCCGGGCCCTAGAGGAGATAGCGGGGAGGGGGGGCGTTCCTGAGAGGAGGGAAGGGTGATTCGGGGCACATTTACCCTACGGGGGTAGGGTATAACCAAAAAGGGACAAAAGTCCCCACGTTAAAGGAGGAATCCATGAAGCGCATTATAGGACTACCCCTAGGATTGCTCCTCTTGGCCTTAGGCAGTGCCCAGGCCCAGGGCCTCTCCCTGGGCGAGCACCTGGTCCTGCGGGGCTACACCGGGCAAGCCTTTGGCAAGGCCATGGCCGAGGTCTTGGGCCTGAAGAGCGTCCACGTGCTCACCAACAACACCTCCATCTGTTCCGCCCTGGTGGGGGCCATGGGGGCGGGTTACCTGGACCCGGAGAACAAGCGGCGCATGGCGGTGACCGTCCTTTCCGCCCCCGCAGAGGTACCCCCCCTCTCCCCCAAGGAGGAGGCCGTGGCCCTTATCTACGGCGGTCAGGCCACCCCAGAGACCAACTACGGCCTCACCCTGGAGTCCCTGCGGGCCCTGGCCCAGGCGGACTACCCCGGGGCCATCTTCTTCCACCTCCGGGTCTGGGCCCCGGGCTTCGTAGCCAAGGCCGCCCAGGAGGACCCCAAGGTGGCCCAGTACCTGGCGGGCAAGGGCAACCTTTTCGCCGTGACCGTCGACCTCGGCGCCAAGGTGGTGCGCCTGTGGCAGGTGGCGGTGAAGGACGGCAAGCAGAGCGCCGTGAAGGAGCTGGGCGCCATCCCCCTAAACCCCGCCTGGGAAGACCTACTTCGCCGCTCCCTCTGAAGGAGACCCGCTCCACCCCCCGGGGGCCCTCCCCCGGGGTTTGGGTTTTGGTACCGGGCGCTTCGGCCGGGGTCAGGCGCGGAGGCTCTTTCGGGCTTGCGCGGGATCGGGCTGGCGCCGGGCGGTATGACGCTTCCCTGACAGAGGTTCCATAGAGTATGGGCCGTATGGCTTTGGCCCTAAGCAGAAGCCGCCGAGGAGGAGGCACTTCCTTCGAAGTCCTCCCCTTCCTCCTCCCCGCCTACGGCCTCTTCCTCCTCTTCATGGTCTTCCCGGTGCTGGAGGCCCTTTGGCTTTCCCTGCACCGGGAGAACCTCTTCGGGCGGGGCCGGGAGTGGGCGGGGCTGGGGAACTACCTCGAGGCCCTCTCCCGCCCAGAGTTCTGGAAGAGCGCCCTCCTCACCCTGAAGTTCACCCTCATGGTGGCCCCCTTGGAGCTCCTCCTCGGCCTGCTGGCGGCCCTTCTGGTATGGCGCCCCTACCCCGGGGTAGCCCTCTTCCGCACCCTCTTCTTCCTCACCACCGCCGTGCCCACCGCCGTGGCGGCCGTGGCCTGGGGCTGGTTCCTCCACCCCGTGGGCGGCTGGGCCAACCAGGTCCTGAAGGCTCTGGGGCTTCCCCCCCAGCCCTGGCTCACCTCCCCCGAGCTCGCCCTTCCCACCCTGGCGGTGGTCACCGCCTGGGCGGGGGTGGGCTTCACCGCCATCCTCCTCACCGCCGGGCTCCAGGCCATCCCCGAGGAGGTCTTGGAGGCCGCCACCGTGGACGGGGCCGGGCCCCTCACCCGCTTCTTCCGCATCACCCTCCCCCTTCTTTCACCCACCCTCTTTCTGGTGGGCCTCCTCCTGGTCCTGAAAAGCCTCACCGCCTTCGGCCAGATCCACCTCCTCACCCGGGGCGGCCCGGCGGAAAGCTCCATGGTCCTCATCTACCGGGTTTACCAGGATGCCTTCTTCAACTTCCGGGTGCCCCTGGCGGCCGCCGAAGCCCTCCTCCTCTTCCTGGCCCTCCTCCTCCTCGCCGCCCTGCAGTTCTGGCTCCTCGGCCGGAGGGTGCACTATGCGTAGCCTGAAGCGGCTCCTCCCCACCTACCTCCTGGCGGGCGCCTACGCCTTCTTGCTGGTCCTCCCCCTCCTCACCCTCCTCTCCGCCAGCCTGCGGAGCGAGGCCGAGCTGTACGCCCCGGGCCTCCTTCCCTCGAACCCCACCCTTGAACCCTACCGGGAGGCCCTGACCAAGTACCCCCTTTCCCGCTTCCTCCTAAACAGCCTCCTGGTTTCCACGGCGGTGACCTTAGGGGTCCTGGCCACCAGCCTCCTCGCCGCCTACGCCCTCACCCGGATGCGTTTCCCCGGCCGGGAAGCCCTCTTCGGCCTGGCGGTGGCCCTGCTCCTGGTGCCGGGGGAAGCCACCTTTCTTCCCCTCTACCTCCTGGTGGACCGGCTGGGGTGGCTGGACACCTACCTGGCCCTCGCCGTACCCTTCCTGGCGAGCCCCCTCGGGGTCTTCCTCCTGAGGCAGTTTCTCAGGACCATTCCCGAGGACTACTTTGACGCCGCCCGCATCGACGGGGCGGGCCACTGGCAGATGCTCCGCCACCTGGCCCTGCCCCTCACCGCCCCGGCCCTGGGGGCCTTGGCCGCCCTCACCTTCATCGGCACCTGGAACATGTACCTCTGGCCCCTGGTGGTCACCAAAAGCCGGGAGATGCAGACCGCCCAGATCGCGGTGAACTTCATCCTCAACGAGGAGGTGGCCCGCTGGAACGTGGTGGCCGCGGGGGCCATCCTGGTCCTCCTACCCACCCTTTTGGCCTTCCTGCTCGCCCAGAAGGCCTTCGTTCGGGGCATCGCTCTGGGCGGGCTGAAGGGATAGGAGGTCGGTATGGCGAAACCCTGGCTCAAAGTAGGTCTGCTCTCGGCCCTCTTTCTAGGCGCGGCCCAGGCCCAGAAGGTCACCGTGGAGTTCTGGCACTCCATGGGCGGGGTCCTGGGGGAGGCCACGGAAGCCCTGGTGAAGGACTTCAACGCCAGCCAGAACCGGGTGCAGGTCAAGGCCCAATACGTGGGGAGCTACGACGACGGCATCAACAAGCTCTTGGCGGCCCTCCGGGCGGGCCGGGGCTACCCCCACGTGATCCAGGTCTACGACATCGGGGCCCGGATCATGGCGGATTCCGGGGCCGTGGTGCCCCTGGAGGACCTGGCCCGCAAAGACGGGTTCGACCTGGACCGCTTCCTGCCCCAGCCCCGCAACTACTATACCCTGGAGGGCAAGCTCTACGGCCTTCCCTTCAACTCCTCCAACCCCATCCTCTACTTCAACATGTCCGCCTTCCAGGAAGCGGGCATCCCATTCAAGCCCACCTGGACCCTGAAGGACCTGGAGGAGGCCGCCCGCAAGCTCACCAAGAAGGACGCCCAGGGGCGCACGGTGCGCTACGGGCTCTCCATCCCCGTTGACTCTTGGTTCGTGGAACAGATCTCCTACAACTCCGGGGAGTACTTCTGCAACAACGAAAACGGACGCAAGGCCCGGGCCACGGCGGTGGTCTTTGACAACCCCGCCGCCACCGCATTCCTGGACATGTACGCCCGGCTGGTGCGGGAGGGGGTGGCGGCCAACACCGGGCGCAACTGGGCGGACTCCCAGAGCCTCTTCGCCCAGGGGCAGGCGGCCATCGCCGCCTACTCCACGGCGAGCCTCACCGGGGTTCTGCGCCAGATCGGGAACCGGTTCCCGCTGCGCACCGCCTACTACCCTTACCTGAAGCAGCGCAACGGCGTGGCCATCGGCGGTGCGGCCCTCTACGTCCTGAAGGGTTTCCCCGAGGCGGAGATCCAGGCCGCATGGAGCTTCGTCCGCTTCCTCCTGGAGCCCAATACCCAGGCCAAGTGGCACCTGGCCACCGGGTACTTCCCCGTGGTGAAGGGGGTGGCGGAGCTCCCCGAGATACGCCAGGCCCACGTGCGCCAGCCCAACTACACCACGGCCATCCAGCAGCTGGCCACCAGCAAGGTGAACGCCGCCAGTGCGGGCTGCGTCATGGGTTCCTTCCCCGAGATCCGGCAGTACGTACAGGCAGCCTGGGAAGAGGTCCTCAAGGGGAAGCCCGCCGCGGAAGCCCTCAAGGAGGCTAAGGCCAAGGCGGACGCCGCCCTGGAGCGCTACAACCGGAGCGTGGCCGCCCGCTAGGGACCCCTGTGGGCCCCAGGGGCCCCCTTTGGATGCCCCCCATGCCGGCCTAGGTCAGCATGGGGGGTCTCGGTGCAAACGACCCACAAAGCCCCCATGCCTGGGCTTGGGCCGCTATGACCTCCTCCTGACGAAAGTCCCTTAGGGTGGGGGTATGCGGATCCTGGTGACCAACGACGACGGCATCTATAGCCCGGGCCTCTGGGCCCTGGCCGAGGCGGCGAGCCGGTTCGGGGAGGTCTTCGTGGCCGCCCCCGACACGGAGCAGAGCGCCACGGGCCACGCCATCACCATCGCCCACCCGGTGCGGGCCTACCCCCACCCCTCGCCCATCCAGGGCCCCCACTTCCCCGCCTACCGGGTGCGGGGTACCCCCGCCGACTGCGTGGCCCTGGGCCTCCACCTCTTCGGCCCCTTGGACCTGGTCCTTTCCGGGGTGAACCTGGGGAGCAACCTGGGCCACGAGATCTGGCACTCGGGCACCGTGGCCGCCGCCAAGCAGGGGTATCTCTTCGGCCTCCCGGCGGCGGCCTTCAGCGTGCGGCTCAACGGGGAGGTCCCAGACTTCCAGGCCCTGCGCCCTTGGCTCCTCCGCACCCTGGAAACCCTCCTCCGGCTGGAGCGCCCCTTCCTGGTGAACGTCAACTTTCCCCTCAGGCCCAAGGGTTTCCTCTGGACCCGGCAGTCGGTGCGGGCCTACGAGGGGGTGGTGGTGCCGGGGGAGGACCCCATGGGCCGCCCGTTTTACTGGTTCGCCGCCAAGCCGGTGAGGGAGGCGGAGGAGGGCACGGACCGCTGGGCGGTGGACCAGGGCTTCATCGCCGCTACCCCCCTGCGGCTAGACCTCACGGACGAAAGCAGGCTCCAGCCTGCCCTGGCCCATGATTAGCGTCCTCGTCCCCACCCGGGGGAGGCCCGGCCTCCTCCGGGAAGCCCTCCGCTCCCTGAAGCGCCAGACCTTTCCCCTTTTTGAGGCGGTGGTGGTGGACGACGGGGAGGGGGAGGGCCTCGAGGTCGTGGCCTCCTCGGGAGACCCCCGCTTCCGGGCCTTCCCCAACCCCGGGCGGGGCCAGGTGGAGGCGCGGCAAAAGGCCCTGGAAGTGGCCCGGGGGGAAGCGGTCCTTTTCCTGGACGACGACGACCTCCTCCTGGACCCCGCCTACCTTTACCGGGTCTGGCGGGTCCTCTCCCGGGAGGAGGCGGTGGTCTACGGGGAGGGGGTGCTCCTCCTCCCCGAGGGCGAGGTGCCCTTCCGCCCTGGTCCCATGGGGGAGGAACTCCTGCGGGACAACCGCCTCCTCGCCTCGGGCACCGCTCTCCGGAAGAAAACCCTTTTGGACCTGGGAGGCCTGGACCCGGGGATGGGGGACTACTGGGACTGGGACCTCTGGCTCAGGGCCTACCGGGCGGGGCTTCCCTTCCGCTACCTCCGGGGGCGGAACCTGGGGGTGAGGGTCCACGGGGCCAACCAGAGCTACGGGGCCCGGCGGGAGGAGCGGGCCTTTTACCTGGAGAGGCTACGGGCCAAGCACGGCCTCGGCCCCCTGGCCCTCAAGGACCACCTTTCCCTGGCCCTGGCGGACCTCGGCGCCGGGGGTGGTTGAAAAAGGCTCGGGCCCCCGGAGCTACCTCCAGGCGGTACGCCCCGAGAGGGGCCAAGGGCTTAGGGCAGGCTCGGTCATCTCCAACGGGCCAGGGGGGTGCCCCTCCAGCAGTCTTCGGACCCTCATGCGCCCACCCTAGCTCCCTGGAGACCTCGTAGCCTTTAACCTTCAGCGAAGCCTTTCCCCAAGCCGCACCAGCCAAAGCCGGTTGGGGCCTTCCTTGCCGGTGATGGCGAAGTCGTTGTCGTCCATGAGGGCCAGGGTCTGGCCGTCCTCCAGAAGGGTCAGGCCCTCCAGCTTGTCCGTGTCCACCCCGGGAAGCCGCCAGGTCTCCAGGAGGAGCCGCCTCTCGGGAAGGGCGATGCCCTTGGCGGCGTAGTCCACTCCGGCCTTGTCCAGCTCGGGGCTTTCCCCCTCGGGGTGGTCCAGGAGGTTGGTGGCCCGGGAGAAGTCCACCAAGAAGACCCGGGCCCCGCCCTCGGCCCGCTCTAGGAGGAGGACCTCTTCGTCTTTGAGCCAGACGGCGGCGCTGTACTTCAGGTCCCGTGGGCGGTTGGGCTTGGGGTAGGCCCCGGGGTCGGAGAAGGGGACCAGGTACATTCCCGTTACCCGTGCCCGGAAGGGATCGGAGACGTCCAGCCGCACCGCCCGGGCCACCAGGCTCTGGTCAAAACCGGAGTCGGAGGTGGGGCCGATGGGGCTTTGTAGGACGATCCAGGCGGTCCTGCCGTCCCCCGAGAGGGCCAGGTTCTCCAGGCCCCGGTTGTTGCGCCTGAGGGCCAGGATGGCGGGGAGAAGGTCGCGGGTGGGGTAGCTGGTGTTCAGGCGCACCCCCTTCGGGGTGTAGCGCATGAGGATGCGGCCCTGGGAGTCGGCGTAGACCAGGGAGGGGGAGTTCTCCTCCACCAGCCAGAAGTCCCCAGAAGGGGTGACGGCCACGTCCTCCGTGTCCAGACCGTCGGGGTCCAGGGGAAGCCTTTCCCGGCAGGCCTTGTCGGCGAAGGGGATGTCCTCCCCGGGACGGTTGGGGAGGCCGGTGATGGGCTTGCCCCCCAGGTTCCTGAGGGGGAGGGCCTTTTCCAGGCGGAGGGCCTCCCCCTCGAGGCGGAAGAAGGCCAGGGTGGGGGCGAAGCGGGGCAGGGGGAAGAACTTGCCCCCGGGGCAGTCCCCGTTGGGGCCGCGGTCGGTGAGGCCCACGAAGCGGCCGTTTCCCAGGTAAAAGAGCCCCGACCCTAGAGAGGGCCTTTCGGCGGTGGGCCAGCCCGCCTTCAGGGCCCCCTCCACCTCCTGGGGGGAGAGGAAGGGGTTTAGGGCCTGGATGGGGGTGGGGGGCAGGGTGTAGACCCCCACCAGGCGGGGTTCCTGGGCCTGGGCCAACCCAAGAGCTATAAAAGCCAAGGCGATCCTCTTCATACGGGGAAGCTTAGGGGAGCTCCGTCAGCCCAAGGTCAAGGGCGCGCAGGGCCCGGCGCCAGGCCTTCTCCCGCTCCTTTTCCACCTCCCGGAGGAAGGCCTGGGCCTCGAGGTCCCGCCCCCCGGCCAGGTAGGCCAGGAGGAAGTTGCGCAAGACCTCGAGGTCCCCGAAGGCCCCCAAGACCTCTTGCAAGCGCTTCTCCCCCTTAGCGGGAAACCCCAGGAGCTCCTTGGCGTAGCGCACCCGCCTCAGGGCCCGCCGGTAGGCGTGGAGGGCCTCGGGGGTGGGGCTACGGGCGAGCTCCCGGAAGCGCCGCGCGAGCCTCTCCTCCAGGCGCCCCAGGCGCGCCCGGGCCCGGGCCTCCTCCAGGGGGGGCAGGACCCCTAGGGCCCGCACCAGGGCGGGGAGCCAGGCCGACCGGAGAAGGGCCTCGAGCTCCTCCCGGGCCAGGCGGAGCTCCTCCCGAAGGTGGGCCCCAAACCCCTCGGGGAGGGGGCGGGAAAGGGCCACCTCCAGGTCCCTGACCCGGCCCGCCCCCCGCACCAGGAGGCGGAGGTCGTCCCGGAGCACCCGGAAGCCCAGGAGGTAGAGGTAGACCCCCAGGCGCCGCCCTACCACCCGCACCCCGTGCACCCCCTCCGGGTCCTCCCCGGAGAGGGCCAGGGGGAGGTGGCGGAGGAGTTGGTCCAGGAGAGGGGCCGGCCCCTTCACAACCGGAAGACCTTGGGGGGGAGGAGGGCCCTCAGGGCCATGCCCCCCGGCCTCGGGGTCCCCTCCAGCCAGGCCACACCCCCCTTCTTGAGGAGGAAGCGCCCCTCCGCCCCCAGGAGGGCCGACTCCCCCAGGAAGTCCCCGAAGAGGAGCCAAGCCAGGAGGGCGGAGAGGTAGGGCTCGTGCCCCACCAGGGCCACCCGCCCTTCTTTGGGGATCTCCTCCAGGAGGGCCTCGGAAGGAGGGGCGGCCAGGTGGGGGGTTACCCGGCTTTCCCCCTCCAGGAGGTCGGCCAAGAGCTCCGCCGTCTCCAGGGCCCGCCGCTTGGGGCTGGTGAGGAGGAAGGTGAACTCCACCCCCAGGGCCTCCAGGCCCCGCACCACCTTGCGGAAGCGGCGTACCCCCTTGGGGGCGAGGGGCCTGCGGTCGTCCGCCTCCTCCCCTTCTCCTTCCGGGGGCAGGGCCAGGGCGTGGCGCACCAAGAAGAGCTCCATGGGATTCATTCTATCCCGGCCAGACCACCTCCAGGGGAAGGCCGAAGGCTTCCTGGAAGAGCCCCCCCTGCTTTTCCGCCTCGAGGCGTTCCGCCCAGGGCTCCACCTCCGCCTCCAAGAGAAGCCTGGCCCTTTCCCCCACCTCCACCCGTACCCCCTTGACCCGGCCTGAGCGGGTGCGCTCCAGCATTTCCGCCAGGCGCAGGAGGGCGGCCAGGCGCTTGAGGCGCTTCCCGTCCCCCCTTTCCAGCAAGCCCCGGAAGGGGCCGGCCTCGGGGGTTCCCCGGCGGTGGTAGCGCACCAGGAGGGCCAGGAGGGCCTGCTCCCGGTGGGAAAACCCGAAGAGGGCCTCGGAAAGCACCAGGTAAGCCCCGTGCTTGTGGTGGTCGTGGTAGCCGATGTGCATGCCGATGTCGTGCAGGTGGGCGGCCTCCAGGAGGAGCCTCTCTTCCTCCTCCCCGTAACCGTGGAGGGGCTTAAGGCCCCGGAAGAGGACCTGGGCCAGGGCCTTCACCCGGTCCCGGTGGGCCTCGGGAAAGGGGTAGCGCAGGAAGAGGTTCTCCACGGCGAAGGCCCGGGGGTCCGGGAGGAGGTGGGGCTCGGGAAGGAGGCGGGTGAAGAGCGCCCCCTCGCGGATCCCCACCCCGCTCACCCATAGCCCCAGGGCGCGGAGGCGGCGGAGGAGGACCCGGAGGAAGGCCAGGGTGGCGGGCAGGGTGTGGGCCCGGTCCGGCTGGAGGCCGGGAAGCTCCCGGCGCGCCCTCAGGGGCAGGGCGAGGAGGTCCTCGGCCAGAGCCTCCACCGCTTCCTTTGGGAGGTAGTAGCCATGGATCAGGTCCAAGGGGTACCCCCGGCGCTTCTGGTGGAGGCGGGCCACGGCCCTGAGGTTCCCCCCGAGGCCCACCAGGGGCAGGCCCCCCTCCAGGGGGAGGGCCTTCAGCTGCCCCTCCACCGCCCGCTCCAGGGCCCGGACCTCCTCCTTCTTGGGAGGCTCCGAGGGGAGGAAGGCCTCGGTGAGCCGGAGGGCCCCCAGGGGGAGGGCCCGGCCCCAGCGGAAGCGGCGCCCCTCCATGAGGGAGACCTGGGCGCTCCCCCCTCCCTGGTCCACCACCAGGGCCTCCTCCAGGGGAAGGGCATTGGCCACCGCCAGAACCCCGAGCCGGGCCTCCTCCTCCCCGGTGAGGACCCTGGGGGCGAGGCCCAGGCGGAAGGCCTCCTCCACCACGGCCTGCCCGTTTTCGGCGTCCCGCACGGCGCTGGTGGCCAGGACCAAGGTCTCCTCCGGGGCCAGGGCCTGGAGGAAGTCGGCGAAGGCCCTCAGGGCTTTCTTTCCCCTTTCCAGCGCCCCCTCGGCGATCCTTCCCCGGGAAAGCCCCTCCCCCAGGGCCACCGCCTCCCGGAGCTCGTCCAGAAGCTGGAAGGACCGCCCGGGCCCGTAGCCGAAGAGCACCAGGCGGAAGGTGCCCGAGCCCAGGTCCAGCACCGCAAGCCTCCGGGCCCTGACCGCCTCCTGACTTTCTCCTGAGATAACCTGGAGCAAATGCACCTCCTGCCCGAGCAGAGCTGGCTCCAGTTTAACCGCAGGGTGCTCCTCCAGACGGAGCGCCCCGACTTCCCCCTCCTGGAGAGGATGCGCTTTCTCGCCATATGGAACCGCAACCTGGACGAGTTCTTCGCCGCCCGCATCGCCAAACCCTTCCTGCAGGCCCGGGGAAGCCTCGAGCACCTGGCCCTCCTGGAAGAGGCCAAGGCCCAGGCCCGCCTGGCCCAGGAGCGCTACCGGGGCCTTCTGGAGGAAGCCTCCCCCCGTCTTCGGGTGCTGAATCCCGGGGAGCTGGACGAGCTGGACTGGCTCTACTTCCGGGTCTACCTGGCGGAGGTGGTGGCCCCCAAGACGGACCTTATCCCCTGGGAGGCGGCCTACGACCTCAGCCACGGGGCCCTCTACCTCGCCTCGGAGGAACACCTGGTACGCCTCCCCCAGGATCTCCCCCGCCTCCTGCCCGTCCCGGGGCGGGAGGGCACCTACGTGCGCCTGGGGGCCCTCATGCGGGCCAGGAGCGACCTCTTCCTGCCGGAGGCGGCTCCCCTTTACGAGCTCCGGGTCCTGAGGCTTTTGGAAAGCGAGCGGGCCCGGGCGGACTGGGACGAGCTTGCGGAGAGCCTCGAGGCCCGCCAGGAGGGCACCCCCACCTTTTTGCTTTTGGAGGAGGGCTTCCCGGCCGCGTGGCTCTCCCGGCTCCGGGAGGCCCTGGGCCTCCTGGAAGCCGAGGTCCTCACCCTCCCTCCGCCTCTGAACCTGGCCCTGGTGGACCGCCTGGTGGCCGAGGGGCCCCCCGAGTGGCGCTTCTCCCCCTTGCGCCCCGCGAGGCCCAGGGCCTTCTTCAAAAACCCCCTGGGCCGCCTCGGGAAGGGGGACCTCCTCCTCTACCACCCCTGCGAGGACTACGCCGCCGTGGAGCGCTTCGCCGAGGCCGCCCTGGCCCCTGAGGTGGAGGAGGTCTGGGCCACCCTCTACCGCACCGGGGAGGAAAACCCCTTGGCCGAGGCCCTGATCCGGGCGGCCCGGGTGGGCAAGCGGGTCCACGTCCTTCTGGAGGGCCGGGCCCG
Organism: Thermus sp. H19.2; assembly: GCF_054979525.1. Classification (NCBI taxonomy): domain Bacteria; kingdom Thermotogati; phylum Deinococcota; class Deinococci; order Thermales; family Thermaceae; genus Thermus; species Thermus sp. H19.2. The sequence goes on along the minus strand of NZ_JBUFDB010000002.1, from coordinate 235,875 downwards.
GTTCGACGAGCTCCTGAACCTTTCCTGGTACCTGCGCTTCCTGCGGGCGGGGGTGCGGGTCCTGCCGCTTCCCGAGCGGAAGGTCCACGCCAAGGCCCTCCTCCTCCTCACCCGCGAGGGGGGGTACGCCCACCTGGGCACGGGCAACTACAACCCGCAAAACGGCCGCCAGTACACGGACTTTTCCCTGTTCACCGCCCGGGATGAGGTGGTGGAGGAGGTGCGGCGCTTCTTCTCGGCCATGGCCCAGGGGGAGGCGCCGGAGCTACGCCTCCTGGCCACGGGAGAAGCCATCCGAAAGCGCCTCCTGGAGGGCATCCAGGGGGAAGCGCACCCCGAGGGGCGGATCCTCTTCAAGTTCAACCACCTCACCGATCCCCAGGTGCTGCGAGCCCTGGCCGAGGCGGCGGAAAAGGGGGCCCGGGTGGACCTCCTGGTGCGGAGCACCCTCACCCTCCTCCATCCCCGCTTCCGTGCCCGAAGCCTGGTGGGTCGCTTCCTGGAGCACGCCCGGGTGGCGGCTTTCCGGAGCGGGGGGAAGTGGCGGGTCTACCTCACCAGCGCCGACGCCATGCCCCGAAACTTCCAGAACCGTTTTGAGCTCCTCTTTCCCGTGCTGGACAAGGAGGCAAAGGGCAAGGTCCTGCGGGCTCTGAGGCGGCAGCTCAAGGACGGGCGGAACGCCTTCCTCCTCACCCCGGAGGGAATGGAGCCCCTGTGGGGTGGGAAAAGGGACGGGCAGGGGTGCCGGCGGGGATGACTTTCTCCTGACAGGCAGGGCGTACACCGTAAGCGTGCGAGCCTGGGCTCTTCTCCTTCCCACGGCCCTTTTCCTCCTGGCCTTCACTTACCTCCCCGCCCTCCGGGTAGCCGTGGAGGGCCTTTCGGCCCTTTCCAGCCTTCTCGCCCCGGAGAACCTGAACGCCCTCCGGGTGGCCCTTCTCTACACCTTCCTCACCGTGCCCCTTTCCATACTCCTGGGCCTCTTGGCCGCCTTGGCCCTAGGGGGGAGAGGCTTCCTGCGGCAAGCCTTGCGGGCCCTGGTCTTCCACCCGGTGCTCTTGCCCACGGTGGCCTTCGCTGCCGTCTTCCTCTACCTCTTAAACCCCCTAGGGCCCTTAAGGGGACTCCTCCAGGCCGTAGGCCTGCAGAATCCCTTGGGGGACCCCCTGGGAGCCTTCCTCGCCGTGGTACTGGTGGGGGTTCTAAAGGATGCGGGGCTTTACATGCTCTACTACCTGGCCGGCCTCCAGAACCTGCCCAAAGAGCTCCTGGACGCTGCCCAGGTGGATGGGGCGGACCGGGTGGCCACCTTCCTAAAGGTCACCTGGCCTCTTCTCAGCCCCACCACCTTCTTCGTGGGGGTGATGGCGGCCCTAGGGGCCTTGCGCAACGTAGACCACATCTTCGTACTCACCAAGGGAGGCCCCGTGGGGGCCACGGACCACCTCCTCTACCGGGTCTACACACTGGGCTTCGAGTACTTTGACTTCCCCGCGGCCTCGGCCTTGAGCCTCGCCCTACTCGCCTTCCTCACCCTCCTCGCCCTCCTGGCCCTGCCCCGCCTGGAAGGGAGGGTGCACTATGACGCTTAGGGGGATGAGCCGCCTGGCGGGGCGCTTGAGAGGAGGGCGCCTTGGAGTAGCGGGGCACGTCCTCCGCGACCTTCCTGCCCTCCTGGTGGCCCTTCCTTTCCTTGCCTTGGCGGGCTTCACCCTCCTTGCAGCCTTCACCCCCACGGAAAGCCTCAACCGGGGGGAGATCGGCCCACCTACCTTGGAAAACCTCATGCTGGCGTGGGCCTCCGCCGACTTTCCGAGGCTTTATCTGAACACTGCCCTCTTCGCCCTTGGGCTCCTTGGGGTACAGTTTTTCACCGTCACCACCGCGGGCTTCGCCCTGGCCCAGCTGGGGGCGCGGGGGAACAACCTGGCCTTTTACCTGGTCCTCCTGCAGCTCTTCTTGCCCCCTTCGGCCCTTATCCTGCCCAACTTCCTCACCCTGAAGGTCCTGGGGCTCACAGACTCCCTGGTGGGTCTGGCCCTTCCCTACGTGGCCTCGGCCACGGGAGCCTTTCTACTGCGGCAAGGGTTCCGGCAGATCCCTAGGGAGCTGGTGGAGGCGGCCGTGGTGGATGGAGCCAGCCCCTGGCAGGTCCTCACCCGGGTCCTCCTCCCCTTGGTCCGGCCCCATCTCGCCGCTTTCGGCCTGGTAAGCCTGGTCTACCACTGGAACGAGTTTCTTTGGCCCCTTGTGGTCCTGCAGAGTCCGGAGAAGCGGGTCCTTTCCTTGGGCTTCGCGAGCTTTGCCCGCTCCGCCGAAAGCGGCATGGAGTGGGGGCTGATCGCGGCGGGAGCCCTTTTGGTGGGCCTTCCCGTCCTTCTCGCTTTTTCCCTCTTCCAGAGGGCCTTCTTGGAGTCCTTCGCCCGGAGCGGGCTGAAGGGATGAAGGAGGTGTAGGTATGCGGAACCTGTGGAGAACGTGGATTTGGGTAGGCCTGCTAAGCCTTGGTTGGGCCCTGGGCCAGAAGACCACCATCACCTTTTACTACCCGGTAGGGGTCGCGGGGCCCCTCGCCCGCTTCATCGAGGGCTACGTGGCGGAGTTTGAGAGGCAGAACCCCGACATAGAGGTGAAGACGGTCTTCGGCGGGAGCTACGAGGAGAACCAGGCCAAAGTGGTGGCGGCCATCAAGGCGGGCACCCCTCCCGACACGGCCATCCTCCTCTCCCAGCAACTCTTCACCCTGCTCTCCATGGGCGCCATTGAGCCCTTTGATCCCTACATCGCCAAGGACCCCGAGCTCAAGCGGGCGGTGGCCGACTTCTTCCCCGCCTTCATGATGAACTCAACCCTGGACGGGAAGGTCTACAGCCTGCCTTTTCAGCGCTCCACCCCCATCCTCTACTACAACAAGGAGGCCTTCAAAGAAGCCGGTCTAGACCCCGAAAAGCCCCCCGCCACCTGGGACGAGCTAGTGGAGTACGCCAGGAAGCTCACCAAGCGCGACCCGCAGGGGAGGGTAGTGCGGTACGGCCTGGCCATCCCCACAGAAGACCGCTCCACCTGGCTCCTGGAGGGGCTGGCGATCCAGGCGGGAGGCCTGCTCTACGACCCCCAAGGGAGGGGATGCAAGGTCTTGGTGAACACGGAGCCCGTGCGGCAGGCCATGCAGTTCAAGCGGGACCTGGCCGCGGTGCATAAGGTGAGCCCTGAGGGGGTCATCGCCTGGGGTACCACCCCCGGGGACTTCGCCGCAGGGAAGGTGGCCATGATCTACCACTCCACGGGCTCCCTGGGATTCATCCGCAACAACGCCCGCTTCCCCTTCGGCACCGCCTTCCAGCCCAAAAAGGTGCGCTTTGGGGTGCCCACGGGCGGGGCCAACTTCTACCTCTTCAAGGGCTCGGATCCGAGCAGACGGGAGGCCACCCTCCGGTTTATAAAGTTCATGGTGAGCCCTGAACTCCAGGCCCGCTGGAGCGTGGACTCGGGCTACGTGGCGGCCAGGAGGAGCAGCTGGAACCTGCCCATCATGAAGGAGTACGTGGCCAAGTGGCCCCAGGCCCTCACCGCTCGGGAGCAGCTGGCCTACGCCAAAGCGGAGCTCCCCGTCTACAACCTCCAGCAGGTGAAAGACATCATTGCCGAGGCAGAACAGGCCGTGGTCTTGGGACGGAAGAACGTGCGCGAGGCCACGAGGGAGGCCCAGGCCCGGGTGGACCAGGCCCTGGCCCCCTTCTGCGGGCGGTAGGGGAGGAAGGGAGCGCCCCGGGGATCTGGGGTGCCTCTGACGGTTTCTTGACAGGAAAAGGGTAGCCTGCCGGTGTATGCGTAGCAAGGCGTTCTCTTTGTTCCTCCTTTCCGGGCTGGGCCTGGCCCAGGGAAGCCTTACCCTCTACACCTCGGAGGTTTTGGCGGACGTCAATGCCCTGGTGCAGGCCTTCCAGCGGCAAAACCCAGGGGTGGAGATCAGGGTCTTTCGCTCGGGAACCGGGGAGGTGGTCGCTAAGATCCGGGCCGAGCTGGAGGCCGGGAATCCCCAGCCGGACCTCCTCTGGTTGGCCAACGAGGACTTTCTTAAGGAGTTGGGGGCCAAGGGTCAGCTTCGGCGGGTACCCCTCACCACCCCGGGCTATCCCGCCCAGTACGCCCCAGGCGGGGGGCTTTACTACGAGGTGCGCCTGCTCTACAACGTCTTTGGAGTCAATCGCCAAGTGGTGCGCCAACCGCCGAAGAGGTGGCAGGACTTGCTCCGCCCCGAGTATCGGGGGATGGTGGCCATGCCCGACCCCAATTTTTCCGGAGCCGCGCTGGCCACTGTGGGTACCCTGGCCTCCCGCCTGGGCTTTGACTATTTTGTCCGGCTGAGGGAAAACGGCCTCAAGATCGAGCAGTCCAATCCGGTGTTACAGCAGAAACTAGCCCGGGGCGAGTATGGAGTGAGCATCACCACCGACTTTGGCCTGCGGCAGGAGGCCGCCAAGGGGGCGCCCTTAGAGGTGGTCTATCCCAAAGACGGGGCTATCCTCGTGCCCACACCCATTGCCGTGGCTTCCTGGAGCAAGAACCCAGAGCTTGCGGGGCGCTTTCTTCGCTTCCTCCTCTCCCCCGAGGCCCAACGCATCTTCGCTGAGCGGGGCTATTACCCGGTGATGCCGGATGCGCCCAAGCCCAAGGGTGCGCCGGAGAAGGTGGTGGGTCTCCGGGCTCGCTTCGCCGACCCGGCTACCCTGGACCGCTTCAACCAGCTCATGGGCCTCCGGAGGTGACCATACGCGCGCTTTGGCCTTTGCCGATGACGGAAGCCCGCCCGCCCCGCTGTTTTGGATACTCGCTCCCCTCAGCCTGCTCCTGTCCCTGCCAATCGTGGTCCTGGCGGTGCACGGGGCTAGGCACTTGGTACAGGCCTTCGCGGCCTGGGATGTAGCCCTGGCAAGTCTTCTGCTAGCACTAGGGGGGACCCTACTGGTGCTAGGCTTGGCCTGGGTCCTGGCCTATCTGGCTCTCCTGGGCGGGGTAGGGCGTGGCCTCGAGGCCCTGCTCATGCTCTCGTTCTACATCCCACCCTTCGTTACCGGGATGGGCCTGCTCTTCACATTCCAGTCGCTGGGAAAACCGATCTACGGGGTACCTGGGATTCTCCTGGCTTGGGCGCTGCACTATACTCCCCTGGCCTACGCCCTACTTCGTCCCTCGCTGGAGTCCGTACTTCCCCTCCTCCGGGCAGCCCGAGCCCACGGGGTGGTGGGGATACGGCGGCTGCGGGTCCTGCTCCCGCCTCTTTTTCCGAGCTTTCTGTCCGTCGGGGGTGTGCTCTATCTAGCCCTACTGGGTAACTTCGGCGTTCCTGCAGTGCTTGGCTTGCCCGCGCGGATCTACACGCTCCCTACCCTAGCCTATGCCCGGTTGAATAGCCCCTTGAGCCAGGACCCGTTGGGAGAGGCTGCGGCCCTGGGCCTGGCGCTGGGGATTCTCGCTCTGCCCGCTCTCCTTCTACGGCCAAGGCCGCTGCTGGAGGCCGTTCCCAGGGAGGCTCTGGTCTCGAAACCCCTTTTCCGGCTAACTTTCGCCCTGTACGCGCTCCTGGCGTTGCTACTCAGCACCTGGGGCCTACTCCGGGAGGCCCTTCTGAATCCCTATAACGGAGGCTTCGAGCCTGCTTTTTGGGCCGCTTTGAACCTACCTCTGGTACAAAAAGGTCTGGGCAATTCCCTCCTGCTAGCGTTAGGGGCAGCCGCAGGGGTCACCCTGCTGGCCATGGCCCTACGCCCTTTTCCCCGCGCGCTACGCCAACTGCGGGCCACTTTGGACCTCCACTACACCCTTCCGGGTACCCTGCTGGGCCTGGGGCTGATCCTTCTCCTGGCCTCCACCCCCCTCTACGCCACCGTCTGGCTACTCCTTCTGGCCTATCTTCTCCACTTCGCAAGCCTCGCTTTGCGCTCTTTAGAGGCCGGGATTCGGGTGGAAGCCAAGGTGGTGGTGGCTCGAGTGCACGGCCTGTCCTTGGGGCGGGCCTGGTTCCGGGTGGGCTATCCGCTCCTCTTGCCCCAAGCTCGAGCCGCCTTCTTCTTAGTCTTTCCCTTGGCTTTTTCAGAGATCACCCTCTCCGCGTTGCTCTACGCCCCTGGAGCCGAGACCGTGGGCGTGGCGGTCCTGGGGGCCCTGAACGGGGGGTTGTACCGGGAGGCCGCGGCGGTGGGCCTTCTCCTCACCCTTCTCTCCACCCTGGCCCTCTTTACCCTAGGGGGCAGGAGATGGTAAGGCTGGAAGACCTCACCAAGGCCTTCGCTCCCGAGATGGGGGTCTTCGGGGTGAACCTGGAGGTGGCGCTGGGAGAGGTCTTGGTCCTCCTCGGGGCTTCGGGAAGCGGCAAGAGCACCCTCCTCAACTTGGTGGCGGGCCTCCTCATCCCCGACCGGGGCCGGGTCCTCATCGGCGGCCGGGAAGTAACCCGGCTTGACCCGGAAAGGAGAGGGGTAGCCTACGTCTTTCAGGATCTAGGCCTCTGGCCCCACCTCACCGCCTTAGAACACCTCCTTCTGGTGATGCCGAGGCCCGACCGTAGGGAGGCCCTGGCCCTTCTGGAGCGGGTAGGCCTCCTAGAACAAGCCGGGAAGAAGCCTGGGGCGCTTTCTGGCGGCCAGAGGCAACGGGTGGCCCTAGCCCGGGCCTTAGCCAGGAGACCCCAGGTGATCCTCATGGACGAGCCGTACAGCGCCCTGGACCCGGTGCTTCGGGAGAGGTTGCGCCTCGAGGTGCGGGCTCTTCTCAAGGCGGAAGGGGTCACCGTCCTCCACGTGACCCACGACCCCGAGGAGGCCATGCTTCTCGGGGACCGGGTGGGGGTGATGGCAGGGGGAAGGCTTCTGGAGGTGGGTTCCCCCAGGGAGCTTTACCAGAACCCCCGTTTCCTTACTACCTTTCTGGCCTTTGGCCGGGCAAACCTTCTTCCCGAGGGAGAAACCTTCCTCGCCTTCCGCTACGAGGAGGTAGACCCGCGAGGCTCCCTCCGCGCCCGGGTGCTGGAAAGGCGTGAGGTGCGGGGGGAGGTCCTCTGCCGCGTCTCCCTCCCCCAAGGGGAGGCCTGGGTGCGCCTCGAGGCCCACCCCGGTCAGGAGTTAGAGTTGGGCCTTCTCAAGCCCCGCCGTTTTCCTAGGGGCCTTGACAGCGGCCTGACAGGGGAGGGGTAGGGTTGGGTCCGGGAGGTGGTGAGCGTGAGAAGGGGCTTGAAGTGCTGCCCCAAATTTGGACCACCCCAAGAGAGAGGCTAAGGGGTGTAGTCTGAAGGGGTAGCGAGATGCGCAGGTGGTCAGCGAAGGAAAAGGTAAAAATTGTGTTGGAGGTCTTGTCGGGTCAAAGGACCGTGGCCGAAGCCTGCCGGGCTTATGGGGTGGCGGAGTCCCTCCTTTACCGCTGGCAACGAGAAGACAAGATAGCTTCGCTGACCATGGAGAACGCCCACGCCGCCTTCACCTCCGGCTGCGCGGAGCAGGAGGCCCGTATCCGCGAGCTGGAGCGCCTGGCGGGCCAGCTGGCCCTGGAGGTGGAGGTCCTAAAAAAAGCCTCGGGGCTCTACCGGCAAAGGAAAGGCGGGAGCTGGTGAAGGCCCTCAAGGTACGGGCTACGCCCGTGACCAAGGGAGCCTACCCCCTCCGCCTGCTTTCCCGGGTCCTCGGGGTGCCCCGGAGCACCCTCTACTACCGGCCCCAGGACCCCCCTCCCGAGGAGAGGGCCCTCCGGGAACGCCTGCGGGCCCTGGCGGAGGCCTGGCCCCGGTACGGCTACCGGCGCCTCACCGCCCTCCTGCGGGGGGAAGGTTTCCAGGTGGGAAAGAAGCGGGTGTGCTCCCTGATGCGGGAGGAGGGTCTGCTTCTTGCTCGGAAGCCTCCCCCTCCCAGGACCACCTCCCCAGGGGGCCTTCTCCCGGAAGGGGTGAAGAACCTCCTGCCGGGACTCGCGGTGACCCGCCCGCACCAGGTGTGGGTGGCGGACCTGAGCTACGTGGTCCTGGGGGAGGGGGTGGCCTACCTGGCGGTGGTGATGGACCTCCACACCCGGAAGGTGCTGGGGGTGGCCCTGGGGCCCAGGCTTTCCCAGGGGCTGACCCTGGGAGCGCTGGAGATGGCCTTGAGGGAGGGGTGTCCGGAGGTGCACCATTCGGACCGGGGGGTGCAGTACACCTCCAGGGCGTATGTGGAGCGGCTTTTGGGGCTAGGGGTGCGGCTCAGTTACGCGGGGACGGGGAGGCCTTGGGAGAACGGGCACGCGGAGCGGTTGATCCGGACGATCAAAGAGGAGTGGGTGGCGTTACGGGAGTATAGGACCTTGCAAGAGGCACGGACCTCGGTGGAGCGGTTTGTCTTCCAGGTGTACAACCGTAAGCGTCCTCACTCGGCCTTGGATTACATGACGCCCGAGGCCTTTTCGGAGAGCCTGTTGAAAGGGGGTGGGAGTCCTGACTTAAACTGACGGGTAAGGTGGTCCAAATTTAGGGCCGCAGTACACTCCAGGGCACTGAGGACGATGGGCAGGGGAGCTAAACCCTGGGCCGTCAGCCGAAGGCTAGGTTCCGGGTCATCCGCTTCACCTCCCCTGCCCGAGGGTCACGCGAAGCGTAGGTTCGGCTTTTTTAAGAGGGCGATCTCCCCTTCCTTACTTGCCGATGAGCTGCCCAAGCTACGCTGGCGCGTGACCCAGGTCGCGGATCTTTTTCTCCAGCTCCTTCCCAAGCTAGCCCTGACGGGCTGACCCTGGGTCTCGTTGGAGAAGAGGGTGGCTCCCTTTGCAAGCTACGCCCTGCGGGCGTGACCCATGAGCTCCGCCTTCCACTTCGTCACGGGCGGAGCCCGTAGCTTGCCGATGGTGTTGGGGTGGCTGCTTTGGCCGGAGGCCAAACACGTTCCCGTTGTAGATGCGGGCGAGCTCCACCAGGCTCTTTTCCCCCTTAACGGCCTCCAGAGCGGCTTGAGTCACGCCGAAGGCGTAGGTTCGCCCTTAACCTGTGGGGGTACCGCTTTGGGCTTCTTCATCCTGACCTCCCAGATGGGGTCATCCTGCATCAAAATCGGCGTCTAGTCTAGGGGGTCCACATCCGGAGCTCTTTCTGGTGCGCCACGCCCTAGCCGCGCCTCTCCCGGAAGGGGCCGGGGAGGAAGCGGATGCCACCAGGCCCCTGACGGCGAAGGGCATCCGGCGCTTCCGCAAGGTGGTGTGGGGCCTAAAGGCCTTGGGGGTGAGCCTGGACCTGGTCCTGACGAGCCCCAAGCGCCGGGCCCTGGAGACGGCGGAGCTTTTGGCCGAGCTCGCCAAGGGGGAGACCCGGGTCACGCCCCTCCTGGCCCAGCCCCCGGGGGAAGCGCTCCTGGCGGAGATCCCGAAGGAGGGCCGCGTGGCCCTGGTAGGGCACGAGCCCTACCTCACGGCCCTTCTGGCCCGGCTCCTCCTGGGCGACCTCCTGGGGGCCTCGGTGCAGGACTTCCTGGAGGGGCGCTTCCCCCTGAAGAAGGGCGGGGTCGCCTGGCTTGAGGGGAGGCCGGGGCCCGGGAGGATGGTCCTCAGGGCGCTCCTTCCGCCCGGGTTCTTCCGCCTCTAGGGGAAGGCCGCTCCGGGCCCGGGGTTGACGCCCTGGGGGGATGGGAGTACTCTATACCATAGAGGACTCTATGAACAGGGAAGCGCCCCCGCAGCTGGAGGATCCCCGCCAGGCCCTGGACCTCGCCCACCGCACCCGGGAGAGGGTACGGCGGGCCCTCCTTCGGGATGCCTTCGCCCCCTTCGCCATGGTCTGGGGGGCGGTCTGGGCTCTGGGCTTTACCGCAAGCGCCCTCTACCCCTCCTTGGCGGGTCCCCTTTGGGGGGTTTTGGACCTCCTCGCCCTGCTCGCCTGCGTCGCCCTGGGCCGGAAGCACTTCCGCCGCGTCTCCCATCCGGACGGCCTCAGGCTCCTCGGGTCCTGGGTGGCCTTCGCCGCCTACCTGGCCCTCCTCCTCTTCCTCGCCCACCCTGCAAACCCCGTCCAGGGTAGCATGTTCCTGGTGGTGGGGCTCATGGGGGGGTACGTGGTCCAAGGGCTCTGGCTCTGGCGGGGCCAGGTCTTCCTGGGCCTCTTCCTCACGGCCCTGGCCCTCCTCGGGGGGTGGCTTGCCCCCGCCTACTACGACTGGCTCATGGCCGCCCTTGGGGGCGGCGCCCTGTTCGGCACGGGGCTCTACCTCTGGATCGCCTTCCGGCCATGAGCGCCCTCAACGAGCTCATCCACCAACCCACCCGGTTGCGCATCATGGCTGCCTTAAGCGCCCTGCGTCCCGGCGCCGAGGTGGAGTTCGCCTACCTGCGGGAGCTTTTGGGCCTCACGGACGGCAACCTGGGCGCCCACCTCCTCAAGCTGGAGGAGGCCGGCTACGTCCGCTCCCGCAAGGCCTTCGTGGGCCGCAAGCCCCGTACCTACCTCGCCCTCACCCCCTTGGGGCAGCACGCCTTCGCCGAGCACCTGGCCGCCCTTCGGGCCATCCTGGCCCCAGGCCTGAACGGGCCTGAGGGGCGGGGAGAGGAGGTGGAGGATGGAGCCGGCCATCCAGGCTGAGGGGCTCCGCAAGGCCTACGGGGCCAAGGTGGCCTTGGACGGCCTCTCCTTCGCGGTGGGGCCCGGGGAGGTGTTCGGGCTTTTGGGCCCCAACGGGGCCGGAAAGACCACCGCCCTGGAGTGCCTGGTCGGCCTGCGCCGCCCCGATGGGGGGCGGGTTTCGGTGCTCGGGCGGGACCCCTGGCGCGAGCGCTTGGCCTTGGCCCGGGAGGTTGGGGTGCAGCTCCAGGAATCCGCCCTGCCCGACGGGCTCAGGGTAGGGGAGGCCGTGGCCCTCTTCGCCTCCTTTTACCCCAGGACCCGGGAGGTGGGGCCCCTCCTGGAGGTCCTGGGCCTCGCCCAGGAGGTCCGTACCCCCTTCGCCCGGCTCTCCGGGGGGCAGAAGCAGCGCCTCTTTCTGGCCTTGGCCCTGCTCCACGACCCCAAGGCCTTGTTCCTGGACGAGCTGACCACCGGCCTGGACCCCCAGGGCCGACGCGCGGTCTTTGCCCTCATCCGGGAGCTCCGCGGGGAGGGCAAGGCCGTCCTCCTCACCACGCACCAGATGGGGGAGGCCGAGGCCCTCTGCGACCGGGTGGCCATCCTCCTCGAGGGCCGGCTGGTGGCCCAAGGAACCCCGGCGGAGCTGGTGCGCCGCTTCGCTGGTCCGGTGCGCCTGCGCCTCGAGGCCCGGCCCGAGGAGGACTGGGCGTGGCTCTGCGGCCTGCCCGGGGTGCTGGAGGTGGTCCCGGCCGAAGGGCAGGTGGCCGTGGTCCTGGCGGACGAGGCGGCCCTGGGCGGGGTGCTCCAGGCCTTGGCCGCCCGGGGGATCCCCCCCGGGGGGCTCACCCTGGAGCGCCCCACCCTGGAGGAGGTGTTCCTGGCCCTGACCAGCCGACCCCTCCGGGGCCAGGGCGAGAGGGAGGAGAGATAGGGATGCGCGGCATCGGCATGCTTTTCTGGGTGGAGTTCAAGCTTTATCTCCGCAACCCCTGGGCGGCCTTCTTCGTCCTGGCCTACCCCCTCATGCTGGTCCTCTTCTTCGGCAACCTCTACGGCAACCGGCCCGACCCCCGCACGGGCCTGGGGGTCCTGGACCTCGCGGTCCCCGGCTATCTGGTCCTGGTCGCGGCCACCGTGGGCATGATCTCCCTGCCCATCCACCTGGCCGTCTACCGGGAGCGCCGCATCCTGCACCGCCTGGCGGTGACCCCGGTTGCCCCCCTCGCCCTCCTCCTGGCCGAGGGCCTCGCCCTCTTCGCCTTCACCGCAAGCGGCGCGGTCCTCATGGTCCTCTCCGCCTCGCACCTCTACGGCCTCCACCTTAGGGGAAGTCCCCTGGCCGTGGCTCTGGCCTTTGCCTTGGTCGCCCTCGCCCTCTTCGCCTTCGGTTTTCTCCTCGCGGGCCTCTCCACCTCCGCCCGCATGGCCCAGGGGGTGAGCTTCCTCCTCTTCTTCCCCACCCTGTTCCTCTCCGGGGCAGGCTTCCCCCAAGAGCTCCTGACGGAAAGCCTGCGGCGGCTTGCCGCCCCCCTTCCCACGACCCAGGCGGTGACCCTCCTGCGCGGCCTCTGGCGGGGGGAGTCCCTGACCGGCCACCTAAAGGAGGTCCTCGTACTCCTGGCCGTCTTCGCCCTCTCAGCCCTTCTTTCCGGCCCCCTCTTCCGCCGGGAAGGCTGAGGCCGCCCTCCAGGGCCGTAGAGAGGGAGGATGCGGCCAGGGGCCGCTTGAGCCCGGCGCTCCGAGGCCGTGCCGTCCGGCCTGGACGGGAGGCTCAGGCCGCTGGCCCGAAGAGCCGGACGCGTGAGCTCCGGGTGGGGGGCCGAGGAAGGCGAGATTAAAGCCCCCGGGGCGGGGGCGCTCCCCCGCCCCGGAAAGGGTGGCCTGACCTACTTGCCCTTGCCCTTAGCCCCGGGCTGGGAGGCTTCCTTGCCCGTCCCGGAAGACCCCTCCGAGGCCTTCTTGCCCTGGTCCGCGCCTTCCTCCGACCCCTTCAGCCGGACCAGCTTCCCCCCTTCCAGGGCGAAGCCCTTGGCGTGCAGAAGCTCCGGCAGGGGTACCGTCTTGCCCCCCACGGTGAGCTGGACCTCGCCCAGGCCCTGCCCCTTGCCCACCACCTTGACCGCCACCAGGTAGCTCGTGCCGGTGGGCAAGGTGATCCTAAGGGCCACGGCCTTGGCCAGGGCGGCCTGGGTGGGCTCCGAGCCGGGCTGCCAAACCACCTGGCCCTTGGCGTCCACCAGGGCGAACTGGGTGCCCTGGGGCCAGCTCTTCATCTCCTCCAAGGGCTTGGGCAGGGCCGGAAGGATGGTGATGGCGGCCAGGACCACTCCAACCGCACCCAGGACTCCGAAAAGCCTCTTCGTGATCGCCATAGCGCACCTCCCAGGAGAAAGCCTAGGGGCCAAGCTGAAGGGCAGACTGGGCTTGCCTAGTAAATTGCCTTGTACCCCGGAGGGGGCGGGAGAAGGGAGAGAAGAACCCTAAGGCCGTAGGCGATGAGCTCCAAAAGCGCCCGCGCCATGGCCGTCCAAGGCTTCCGCTCCATGAGGTATCCCCCACCCAGCCGCGTCTTCATCCCCCCAAACACCCCCTCCACTACCCCGCGAAACCGGTACACCTCGGGGTCCCACCCCTCCCGCGCCCGCACCCGCGCCTCCTCCCTGGCCTCGCCCCCGCCCCGAAGCCGGATCACCGGCCGCACCCCAGCCTCCCCCAAAGCCCCCCAAACCTCCTTCCCGTCAAACCCCGCGTCCGCCAAAAGCCACCCCCCAGTAAGGGCAAACCGCCCCAGGGCCTTCCCCCCAAGCCGGGGGTCCGGGGCGTAGCCCTCCCCGGCCACCCCACCCCAGGGCCACAAGAGCCGCCTCCCCCTATCCCAACGCATCAGGGCCAGAAGCCGCGCGTGCCCCCGCACCCGCCGCACCTCCTTCCCCCGACGAAAGCGGAGAAGCCGGTCCTTGCTGCGGTAGGCCAGCCCCGTGGTGTCCATGAGGTAGAGGGGGGGAAAGCGCCCCGGGAGGGGCTCCCGGGGAAGAGGCCTGGGGGCGCCCTGGCTCCCGACCCTCCTCTTCAGGGGAAGGCAAGGAGGCCAGGTGGGCCTCCAGTTCCCGGGAAAGCCTCTCCAGGAGGGCCTCAAGGAGTTCGGGGTCCAGGTGATGCACGGCGTAGCGGGCCAGGGACTGGTGGGTTGCTTTCCCGTCAGGGAAACACCTTGGAGGGAAGGGCCTTTCCATGAGGTCCTGGAGTGAGGCCTCCGTCTTGCGGTAGGTGAGGCGGAAGAAGGCGCGGTAAAGGAGGAGGGCCAGGTAGCTGCTTCCCCGTCAGGGGAACACCTTGCGGGCGTGGCTGTAGCGCCAGGGGCGGCTCCGCTTGCCTTTGGGGGTGGGTGGGGCTACCTCCTGGGCCAGGCGCAGGGAGTGTTCCAGGACCTCCTTGGGGCTTGCCTCCCTGCGAACAAAGCCGTGCTTGCCCATCAGGAGGATGATATACACCCGACGGGCTTGCCTTTGCAAGGCAAGCCCACCCTGAGAGCGCCCGCCCCGGCTTGGCTCCAACTTCGCACTCCGGACGCAGATCCCCTTCCCTAATGGACAAGCAAGGCTCCGGTCGGCGGGAAGCGAGCCCTGAGTAGCCCTTAAGCTTTGCCCCGACCTAGCGAAAAGCAACAAGGCGGTCTCCAGCTCCCGGTGCTGCGCCCACGTCCTCTACCTGGGCCTTTCCAAGGGCTCCTTTTGCGGGAAGGCAACCCCTTCCCTGCCCCTTCTCCTTTCCCTCTGCCCCCCTCCTTTTCCGGTCATTCAGCCGTACCCTCTTGCGCTGCCCATTAAACCGGCTTTTGTAGTGGATTCTAACTAAGGTCGCCAAGCGCCCCGTTGCACGGCGGGAACAAAATCCGGCAGATTGGCTTCGGGCAAGGGAACCAGCGCCCCGGTTTCCGCAGAAAGATACGCCGCCATCAGGAGTTCCGTCACCCGAAGACCCTCTTCCAGCGTGGTGTAGGGCCGCCTCCCCTCTAGGAAGCTCTGCACCATGTGTTGGTTCTCGGCCACGTATCCGTAGGTAAAGGCCTCCTCCGCCAAGAAAGGCATCAGGCCTTGTTCGGCGTTCTGTTTCTCCACCAGATCTTCGCCCGCTTCGCCCTGTACCCGGCGGCTAAAGAACACCTTCGCCTCCCCCTCGAGGGTGTTCACCAAGAGGCTGTACTCTGGGCCGAGGAGCTCGAACGTCAGCCTAAGGCCCGGCCCGACAAAGCTCCAGGAGGTGCTGGCCTCCACCAGCACCTTCTTCCCTTCCGGGGTCCGGAGGACCACCCGGGCCGCTGCATAGTCCTCGGCCGGAGCGGAGCGGTAATCCACCTCACCCCCTGTTTCCTGGAAGAGGGCCTCGGCGTAAGGGGAGTGCGCCCACTTGAGCCCGGCCACTTGGGCCGTAACCGCTTCGGGCAAAAGCTGGGACATCGGCATCCCGGGCGGGGTAAGGAGGAACCAGCCCGCCGCCACGCTGTGACACATCATGTCCGAAAGGACGCCGCCCCCTTGGAGGTCTCCCCGCCAAAACCAGGGCTGGTGGGGGCCGCTGTGTTCCTCCGCGGCCCGAGCCAGATACGGCCGCCCGGCCAGCGGCGCACCTCGCCGCCAGACTAGCTCCTTTCCCCGGGTCAGGGAGGGAGCGTAGATCTGGTTTTCCAAGTAGCCGTGGGGGATTCCGGCGTCCTCGAGGGCCTGAAGAATGGCCTGAGCCTCCTTCAGGGTGCGGGCCATGGGTTTTTCCCAGGCCAGACCCCGTAGGGCGGAGCGCCCCGAGCGCACCTCGTCGGCGATGGTCTCCGCCACCTCGAGGCGCACGTGGTTCGGCACCCCTACCCAGACCGCCTCCACCTCCGGGTCCTGCAGAAACGCCCTCAGGTCGGTGTACACCCGGGGGCGCCCGACCCCAAGAGACCGCGCAAGCTCCGCCAAGCGCTCCGCAGAGCCGTGCGTCCGGCTGCAGATGGCCGTGATCTCCGCCCCGCGCACATAGCGGAAGGCCTTGAGGTGGAACTCATTGATGAAGCCCGCGCCCAACAGCCCGATCCCCAGCACCTCCATCTCCCTACGCATGTCGTCACCTCCTCACTGCCTCAAAGGCCGCCCTCGTCCATAGAAGGCAAGAAGGGCCAAGAGGATGAGCCCAAAGGCAACCTGCCGTCCGAATTCCTCTACCCTCAGGGTGAGAAGGACGCTTTGGAGGAGCGTAATGAGGAGCGCCCCCGCCACCGTCCCACCGTACCCTCCCACTCCCCCCGACAGGGACGTCCCCCCCGCCACCACGGCGATGACGGAGGGGAGGGTGTAGGCCTCGCCCAGGGTGAGGTGGATGAGCTGGACGTGACCGAGCAGAATCACTCCGCCTAGGGCGTTGAACAGGCCCGCCAGCGCGTAGGTCCAGACCACGTAGCTTTCCACCGGGATTCCCGAGAGCCTGGCTGCGGCTCGGTTGGCACCCAGCGCGTAGAGGGCCTTGCCGTAGAGGGTGCGGCGCAGAAGGAAAGAGACGAGGAAGCCCAGGAAGGCCCAGAGAAAGATCACTCCAGGAATCCCCAAAACCCAAGGCTCGGAAACCAGGCGCACCAGGAGGGGAGGCACCTCCCCCCGTTCCCGGCCCCCGACCCAAAGGATGAGGCCTAGGACCACGCTGGAAAGGCCTAGGGTGGCTACCAGAGGGGGTAGGCGCACGTGAACAATCAGGACGCCGTTGAGGGCCCCCAGCCCTAGGCCCACCAGGAGGGCCAGGGCAAGAGCGGGGAGAAAAAGGGCGTCCTGGCCGCGGGTGAAGTTGTAGACCACAATAGCCCCCAGCGTGGCCACGGCCCCTACGGAGAGGTCCACCCCCTCGCCCCCGGAGAGGACGACCAGCGTCTGCCCTACCGAGAGGAGGCCGAGCACCGCAGCGATCTTCAGGAGGTTCAAGGTCTGACCCCAGGTGAGGGGCGTAGGCTGGACTAAGGCCTGAAGGGCAAGGAGGAGAATGGCCAGGAGAAAGGCCAGGCCCACGGGGCCCAACCTCGAGGCGGGGCTCCTCAGCCGCTCCACAGACGCCTCCCAAGAAGCGCATTGGAAGCCGCCAGGGCCAGAAGGACCACTACCCCCTCGGCGAGGAGCTGGAGGTTGGAGGGAACCCCCAGGAAAAAGACCAGGTTGCGGAAGAGGGCGAGGAGGAGGGCCCCGAGAAGCGAACCCTCCACGCTCCCCGCCCCTCCGGAAAGACGGGTGCCCCCTAAGGCCACGGCAGCGATGGCCGGGAGCGTGAGGGGCTGGCCTACCAGGGGGTCCCCCGTTCCCGTTTCGGCCAAGAGGAGAAGCCCGCCCGTGCCGGAGAGCAGGCCGCCCATCAGGTAGGCCTGGAGGAGGACTCGGGGCACCGGGACCCCGTTGGCGTAGGCAGCCTGAGGACTGCCTCCGGCGGCATAGAGGCAGCGCCCGAAGGGGCTTCCCGCCACGAGGCGGCCGAGGAGGGCGAGAAGGAGGAAGCAGGTCGGAGGGACCCAGGTGGGAGCGAAGAGGTCCTGGAACCCCGGGGGCACCGAGCCGCCGGGCCGAGGCAGAACCCAGAGGGCCAAGCCACCGAAGAGGAACCCCGTGGCGAAGGTGGCCACCAAGGGCTGAAGCCTAAGGTAGGCCACGGCGAGGCCGTTGACGAGGCCTCCCGCAGCCGCAACGAGAAGGGCGACGAGGGGAGCGAGGAGAGGGCGCTCCCCAAAGAGGGCGGCCGCGACCACGAGGCTTAGGGTGAGGAGAGCCCCCGAGGAAAGATCGATTCCCCCGCCCAAGATCACCAGGGTCTGACCCGCGGCGAGGAGGGCCAGGGGCAGGGCGCTGAAGAGGAAGCGGGCCAGGTTAGTGGGGTCAAGGAGGGCCGGCGCCAGGACGGCGTTGCCCAAAAAGAGCAGCAGCGCGAGAAGAAGGGCAGGCAGGTAGGGCACTCTAGCCATGACCCCCTCCGGCCCGCAGACCGGCGGCGATGAGGCCCTCCCGGGTGAGCTCGGGCCCTCGGAGCTCCGCCACCAGCCGACCCCCCGCCAGGACCAAAACGCGATGGGCGTTCTGGAGAAGCTCCTCCTCATCGCTGGCATAGAGCAGGACCCCCAACCCCTCCCGCGCCAGGGCCCGCACCCGGCGGTAGAAGGCGGTCCGGGTCGGCGGGTCCACGCCTACAGCGGGATCGTCCAGGAGGAGGAGGCGCGGCCCAGCTAGAAGGGCGCGGCCCAAGAGGGCTTTCTGCTGGTTACCGCCCGAGAGGCTCGCCATGGGGGCTTCCAAACCGGCGTAGACCAGGTCCAAGCCCTTGGCCACCTCAGCAGCTGACGTATAAGCCCGCCCCAGATCCAGCAAGGGTCCCCGGCGAAAGCGCGCCCAGCTTGCTGCAAGAAGGTTTTCTCCCACGGAGCGCGTGAGGAAGGCCAAGGCCGCGCGGTCTCCCCCCACGTAGGCGATCCCCAGGCGCAGCGCCTCCCCGGGATGGGCGGGGTGGACGGACCGGCCCGCGAGCCGGACCTCCCCTTCCCAGGGCAGGGCCCCGTAGAGGGCGAGGAGAAGTTCCCGTTGCCCCCGGCCCTGGAGGCCCCCCAGGCCGACCACCTCCCCCGGCGCCACCTGCAAGTCCACCCCCCTAAGCCCCGGAGCCACAAGCCCGCGCACCTGGAGGAGGGGCTGGCCCTCAGGGATGGCCCCCTCGGGAGCGCCTTGGCCCTCCTCCTTTTCCTCGGCTCCCGCCATCAGCCGGACCAGCTCCTCCGGGCGGAGGCCCCGGGCCGCAAGGGTGCCCACCACCTCGCCTGCCCTGAGCACCGCCACCCGGTGGGCCAGTTCCAGGACTTCCCCCAGGCGGTGGGTCACGAAGAGGACCGTCCCTCCTGCAGCGACAAAGCGCCTGAGGAGGGCAAAGAGGCGTCCCACACCTTCCCGGTCCAGGGCCGCGGTAGGCTCGTCCAGAATGAGGAGCCTCGGTCCAAGCAGCATGGCCTTGGCCACTTCCAGAAGCTGGCGCTGCCCTTGGGAAAGGCTGCCTGCCCGGGCCTCCAGGGGCAACTCCCCGAGGCTACCCAGAAAGGAGTGGAGCTCGGAGCGGGCCGGCAGGGGCCGACCGAGGGCCAGGAAAGGGAGACGAAGGTTGTCCGCCACGGAAAGGAGGGGGAGGAGGCTCCCCTCCTGGTAGGCCACGGCGATTCCCTGGGCTAGGGCCCCTCGAGGATCCCTGGGCCGGAAGGGGCGCCCCTCCCAGAGCACCTCTCCGGCATCGGGGGTCACCAGGCCGGCGACGATGCGGATCAGGGTGCTCTTCCCGCTGCCGTTGGCCCCTACAAGCCCTAGAACCTCTCCCCTCTCCACCTCGAGGTCCACCCCACGGAGGGCCAGGGTGGGACCGAAACGCTTCCTGAGGCCACGAACCTCCAAGAGGGCCATCACTGGAAGTAGCTATCCACCTGTTGATCCGAGATGATCCCGTCGAGCACGTAGGTGTCCGGCTTGCCCTGAATCTGGCGCAAGGCCTCCTCCAGGGTTGCGTCCGTTACCTGACCGGGGATGGGAACGTAAATGGTGTTGCGGAAGGGGCCCGCGAGGATGCCGGGCTTGAGCTTCTTGCCCTGAAGGAGACGGATCATGACCTTGAGGCCGCTCGCCCCGACCCCGGGAGGGTTGTATACCCCGAAGGACTTGAAGTCGGGGTACTTCTTCTTGGCCTCGGCCCAAAGCCGCAGGTACCCTGCCCTGGCCTCCCCGGCCATAACCGGAAGCTTGGGCAGGTTGGCGGCGAGGAGGGCCCTGAGCGCCCCCTCCGCCATGCCGTCCTGGGACCAGACCCCATCGATCTGGGGATAGGAGGCCAGGAGGCGGGACATCACCTCCTGACCCTTGACCTGATCCCAATCCGCGTTGGCCACGTTGAGCACCTTGATGTTGGGGTACTGAGCCAATACCTCCTTGACCCCTTGGTAACGGGCCTCATTGGCCGGGTGCCCCGCAATGCCGTTGATGATGACGATGTTGCCCTTGCCTCCCAGGGCCTCTGCGAGCCAGCGCATGCTGATCTTCGCCCATTCCTTCTGGTTTATGGTCACGTTCAGGGCCTCCGGGGCCGAGACCTCCTGGTCCACGGCGATGACCCGCACCCCCGAGCGCACGGCATCGCGGATGGCCCCGTTGAGGCCCGACTGGGAGTTCGGGTTAATGAGGATCCCGTTCACCCGCCGGAGAACCAGGTTGCGGATCTGGTTGATCTGGCCCGCCACGTCCACGTTAGCGCTCTGGATGACGAGATCGCGGGTCAGACCCTGCCGCTTATACACCTCGTTGAGGGAGCGCATGTTGTCCAGCATCTGAACCCGCCATTCGCTGCCCACGAAGCCATTGGATACCCCTATGGTGAACGGGGCGCGGGCCCCCTGGGCCAAGACCGCGGCGAGAACAGCCAGGGCCGCAACGACTGCGGCCAAACCAAGAAGCCTCCGAAGCATTCCGCCACCTCCTTTGAGGTTTGAACCTCAGTGTCAAGGCTAGGCAAACAAAGTCGTTCAGTCAAGGTAAAACTTTGTTCATTTTAGGAAGAAGTTATGCCGCACACAGGCAGGCTTTGGGTATAAACTTAGAGGATGGACAAGCCCTCTCCCCTGCCCGCCCTCGGGGACCTCACCCCTGCGGAAGCGCAGATCCTGAACCTCCTCCTCTGGCATCGCACCCTCACGCGCGGGGAATTGTCCCGAGAGATGAACTTTTCCCGCAGCAAGGTCCACGAGCTGGTGGCCGGGCTCCTGGACCGCGGCCTATTGCAGGAGGTGGGCCTTTCCCCGTCCACCGGGGGGAGGCCCCCTGTGGCCCTCGCCTTTCGCGAGGACCTCGGGGTTTTGGGAGCGGTGGACTTAGGGGCTACCAGCCTAGACGTGGCCCTCCTCTCCCCCAGCCTGCGGCTCCTGGCCCACCATGCGGAGGACCTGGATGTCCGACTGGGCCCTGGGCCCGTCATGGCCAGGGTAAGGGGTTTGTTGACCCGGCTTCTCGAAGCCCTTGGCCTCAGCCCGGAGCGCCTCTTGGCCATCGGCATGGGGGTACCCGGGCCGGTAGAGTTCAAGAGCGGCCTCCTGATCAACCCGCCCATCATGCCGGGCTGGGAGGGATTTTCTATCCGGGACTACCTACAAGAAACTTTCCCCTGTCCCGTCTTCGTGGACAACGATGTGAACGTGATGGCCTTGGGCGAACTTTGGTGGGACCGCCGCCGCCACGAAAACTTCGTGGTCATCAAGGTGGGTACCGGGATCGGGGCTGGGATCATCTGCCGGGGGGAGATCTACCGGGGTGCCGACGGTGCGGCGGGCGACGTAGGCCATATCTGCGTGGACCCCCAGGGACCGGTGTGCCACTGCGGCAACATTGGCTGCGTGGAGGCGATGGCGGGCGGGCCAGCCATAGCCCGCATGGCCCTCGAGGCCGCCGAGCGGGGAGAAAGCCCCCTCCTTGCTCGCCTGCTGGAGGAGCGGGGCGCCTTGACGCCGGTGGAGGTGGGCCAGGCAAGCCGAGAGGGGGATCCGGTGGCCAATCGGATTATCCAGCGGGCGGGGCAACTCATCGGCCAAATGCTCGCTTCCTTGGTGAACTTCTTTAACCCCTCGCAGATCCTGGTGGGGGGTGGGGTCACCAGGGTGGGGCCCCTCCTCCTCGCCTCCATCCGTCAAAGCGTCTATCAGCGCTCCCTTCCCCTCTCCACCCGGCACCTCTACATCGGCTACACCCAGCTCGGGGAGCGCTCCGGCGTCGTGGGAGCGGGGGTCTTGGCCCTGGGGGAGGCCATTCGGGGAAGCCGGGCAGGAAGCTAACGCGGCCGAGAAGCCCCCGGGCGCTCGGAAGGTTCGGCTTAGCCGCCGGTGCCCCAAGAAGCCCGGCCTGGACGCCAACCCCGTCTCTAGGGGTCAGGGTATCCCTTCCCCACCCCCCGCCCTAGGAACAGGAGGTTCAGGCCCATGAGGGCGCTCAAGAGAAGGGTAAGGGCGGCGAAGCCTCCCCGCGGGCCCAGGCCGGCCAGGGCCTGAAGCCCTACTCCAGCCAGGAGGCCCCCCAGCCCCTGGCCCAGGACCCGGGCCACGGAAAGGGCCCCCGAGGCCAAGGCCTCCTCGCCCTGGGGCGCCAAGGAGAGGACCTGGGCGTTGTTGGCCGCCTGGAAGAGGGCCCGGCCGACCCCTAGAAGGAGGAGGCCCACAACCGCCCCGGGCACGGGGTAGCGGTAGGCGAGAAAGGCGAGCCCTACCCCGCCCAGCACCAGGAGCCGGGCCCCCAGGAGGGCCACCCGGGCATACCCCTCCCGGTCCGCCCTCCGTCCGGCCCACGCCCCGAGGAGGAGGAGTTCAAGCGGCGCGAGGAGGAGGAGGCCCCCCACCGCCTCGGGGCCGAGGCCCGCCTCGGCCAGGAAGAAGGCCAGCGCCACGGTGATGCCTAGGGTGTGAGCGAAGTAAAGGGCGGTGGCGAGGAGGGCGAGGAGAAGGGGCCGCGTCCGCAAAAGCCGCCCCAGGTCCCCCCCTTGCGGCGGAAGCCCTGGGAGGTGCCCGCTTTGGCCCAGGGCGAGAAGGGCGAAGGGGAGGGGGAGGAGGAAGACAAAGCGCCAGCCCCAGCTTCCCGTGAGGAGGCCTCCTAGGGCGGGCCCGAGGAGGGTGCCCGCGGCCACGGTGCTGGCCACCAGGCCCAGGGCGTAGCCCCTCCGATGGGGGTACCCCGCGGCCGCAAGCCCCGGCACCAGACCCACCACCCCCGCGGCCGCGATGCCCTGGAGGAAGCGTAGGCCGTAGAGGAGGGGCAAGGAGGGGGCCAGGTAGAGGAGGAGGGCGGCCAGGCCGTGGAGGAAGAGGCCCGTCCGGTAGACCCTCCCCGCCCCCACCCGCCCCGCCAGCAGGGTGAGGGGAAGGTAGGCCAGGGCCGAGCCCAGAAGCCCGGCGGTGACCACCCCCTGGGCCAGGGCCGACCCCACCCGGAGGTCCCGGGCCAGGAAGGGCAGGGCGGGGGTCAGAGCGCTCTCGTTGACCGTGGAGACCAGGACGCCGAGGAGGAGGGAGAGGAGGCGCAGGTCCATGGGGAGAGTTTAGGGCCGGTGCACTTGGCATCTGAGGAGGGCCAGATGCTTAGCACAGGGTGTCGAGGTTTCCCTTGGCCTCCTCCAGCTCCGCCCGCTTCCTCTCCCCGCCCCAGCCCAAGAGGGGCGCCATGAGCTCCACCACCCGGGGAAGGGCCTTAAGGGCCTTCTCCCGGTCCAGAAAAGCGAGGCCCATCCTCCGGGCCAGCACGTCCAGGGGCTTCCTGGCAAGCTCCCGCCGCACCGCCCAGACCACCTCCCCCTCCAGGTAGGAAAGCCCGGGGAGGAGGGGCCTCTCCCCCAGGGCCAGGACCTCGGGGACCAGGGTCCCGTAGGTCTCGTAAAGGCGCCGGGCCTGGTCCTCGGGGAGGGGAAGGGGGGGCTGGGGCCCCGCCCCGAGGAGGGGGGTGGCGTGGCTCGCCGAGGGCGGCAAGGCGAGGCCCAGGTCCTTGGCCACGCGCTCCACGAGCTCCAGGGCCATGAGGCGGAAGGTGGTCCACTTCCCCCCCACCAGGGTGTAGAGGCCTTGCCTTTCCTCTATGTGGTGGTCCCGCACCAAAAGCTTCGTCTCCCCCTGGCCCACCAGGGGCCTCAGGCCCGACCAGACCGCCCGCACCCGGCCCGAGAGGTCCCCCAGGTAGGGCCTTATCTCCTCCAGGAGGTAGGCCACCTCCTCCTCCCGGGGGAGGGGGCAGGGCTCGGGCTCGGCGGGGAGGTCGGTGGTGCCCAGGAGGGCCATCCCCCGGTAGGGGAGGAGGAAGAGGACGCGGCCGTCCCGGGTCCTGGGGATGAGGAGGCCCGCCTCCAGGGGGTAGTCCAGCACCAGGTGAACCCCGCTGGAGGCGGTGAGGAGGGGGGGAAGGTCGGGGTCCAGCAAGCGGCGCACCCGGTCGGCCAAAGGCCCCGTGGCGTTCACCACGGCCTTGGCGAAGACCTCCACCTCCTTCCCCGAAAGCCGGTCCCGCACCACCGCCCCCCGCACCCTGCCCCCCTCCAGGATGAGGGCCGTGGCCTCGGCGTGGTTCAGGGCCACCGCCCCCCGCTCCAGGGCCGAGAGCACGAGGGCGAGGTTCAGGCGGAAGTCGGCGAACTGCCCGTCCTGGTAGGCCACGCCCCCTAGGGTCTTGGGAAGATGGGGGAAGAGTTTGTGCACCTCCCAAGGGGAGAGGTAGCGGCTTGGGGCGAGGCGCCTTTTCCCGGCGAGGAGGTCGTAGAGCTGGAGGCCCAGGTAGTAGTAGGGGAGCTCCAGGGGGCGGAAGAGGGGGGTGACCAGGGTGAGGGGCCGGGCCAGGTGGGGGGCGAGGCCCATCACCACCTTGCGCTCGTGGAGGGCGTCCACCACCAGCCTGAACTGGCGGCGGTCCAGCCGCCTCAGGGCGAGTTCCAGGTACCGCACCCCCCCGTGGAGGAGCTTGGTGGAGCGGCTGCTCGTCCCCGAGGCGAAGTCCCTCGCCTCCACCAGAGCGGCCTTGAGGCCCCTAAGCGTGGCCTCCCACAGGACCCCGGCCCCCGTGGCCCCGCCCCCCAGAATGAGGAGGTCAAAGGGTTCCTTTAGCCTTTCAAAGAGGGCCTCCCGGTCCACTACCCCTCCCCCGCAAAGCCCTTGGCCCTTTCCACCGCCTCCCGCCACCCACGGTAGAGGGCCTCCCGCCTTCCTTCGGGCATCGTGGGGAGGAACCGCTCCGCCTCGCGGAAGCGCCCCACCGCCTCCTCCGGGGAAAGAACCCCCGCCCCCACCCCGGCCATGAGGGCCACCCCCAAGGCGGTGGACTCCGTCACCTCCGGCACCGCCACCGGCACCCCCAGGAGGTCCGCCTGGAGCTTCAGGAAGAGGCGGTTTTGCGCCATGCCGCCGTCCGCCTTCAGGACTTTGAGCTTAAGCCCCGCCTCCTCTTCCATGGCCAAAACCACGTCCCGCACCTGGAAGGCCACCCCCTCCAGGGCCGCCCGGGCCAGGTGGGCCCGCGTGGTCCCCCGGCTGAGGCCCAGGATAGCCCCCCGGGCGTAGGGGTCCCAGTGGGGGGCGCCGAGGCCCGCAAAGGCGGGGACGAAAAAGACACCCCCGGCGTCCGCCACGCTCCCCGCCAGGGCCTCCACCTCGCGGCTTTCCCGGATGAAGCCCACCTCCTTGAGCCACCCCACAGCCGCCCCCGCCACGAAGACGCTCCCCTCCAGGGCGTAGGTGGCCCTTCCCCCAAGGCTCCAGGCCACCGTGGTAAGGAGGCCCTTTTGGGAAAGGACGGGCCTTTCCCCCGTGTTCAGGAGGAGGAAGGCCCCGGTCCCGTAGGTGCACTTCCCCTCCCCCTCTCCCAGGGCCCCCTGCCCGAAGAGGGCCGCCTGCTGGTCCCCCAAAACCCCCCGGATGGGGAGGGAAGCCTCGAGGAGCTCAGGGAGGGTTTCCCCGAAATTCCCGTCCGAAGGGCGCACCTCCGGGAGGAGGGAGGCGGGAATCCCGAGGGCCTCCAAAAGCTCCGGGTCCCAGGCCAGGGTGTGGAGGTTGAAGAGGAGGGTCCGGCTCGCGTTGGTGGGGTCGGTGGCGTGGACCCTGCCCCCGGTGAGCCGCCAGATGAGCCAGGCGTCCACGGTGCCGAAGAGGACCTCCCCCCGCTCCGCCTTCTCCCTTAGCCCGGGCACGTTCTCCAGGAGCCAAAGAAGCTTCGTCCCCGAGAAGTAGGGGTCCAGAAGGAGCCCGGTCCGTTCCCGGAAAAGGGGTTCCAGGCCCCGCGCCTTCAGGGCCTCGCAAAGGGGCGCCGTCCTCCGGTCCTGCCACACGATGGCGTTATAGAGGGGCTCCCCGGTTTTCCGGTCCCAGAGAAGGGTGGTCTCCCGCTGGTTGGTGATCCCCAGGGCCAACACCTCCCCCGCCTCCACCCCAGCCCTCCGCAACGCCTCCCGCGCGGCCCACAAGGTGGTCTCCCAGATCTCCAGGGGGTCGTGCTCCACCCAGCCCGGCCTCGGGTAAAGCTGCCGGAACTCCCGTTGCGCCATCGCCACAGGCCTCCCCTCCAGGGTGAAGAGGAGGGCCCGGCTGGAAGTGGTGCCTTGGTCCAGGGCAAGCAGGTAGCCGCCCAAGCCCCCTCCTAGCGGCCCACCGTGCGGTTATAGCGGGCCAGGGCCGCGTCCGCCCTGCCCTTGGCCTCGGCCAGGGCCTCGGGAATGGGCTTCCCCTGGAGGGCCGCCTCCAGAGCCTGCTCGCTCAGCTGCCGGATCTCGGGGAAGCTCCCCATGAGGCAGCCTGCGGTGACGTTCGACACCTTAGAGGTCCTGAGCTGCTGGATGGCCGTGGTGTAATTGGTATTCTCTCGGTGGGCTTTGCGCACCTCGGGCAGCTCGAGGCTCTCCACCCTCAAGGGGAAGTAGCCCGTCCGAAGGTGCCAGGCCGCTTGTTGCTCCGGCTGCACGAGCCACTTGACAAAGCTCCAGGCCGCTTCCGTTTCCGCCTGGGAGAAGCCCTTGAGCAGCCAGAGGCTCGCCCCCCCGATGGAAACTCCCGTGCGGCCGAACTGCTCGAAGTAGGGGAAGTAACCGGTGTAAATGCGGAACTTGCTCCCCACGGTCCGCGTGACACCCTGGAGGACGGCAGTGGAGTCAAAGGTGGCGGCAGCTTTCCCGGTGGCAAAGGCGCTCTGGCTATCGGCGGTGCGCCGGCCCACATAGAGGAGGACGCCCTCCTTATAGAGGTCTAAAAACCACTGGAAGTAGCGCTGGACGGCGGGGTTGTCCAGAAGAACCTCGGTGGCCCGGGCCTTACGCCCGTTCTCGTTGTTGCAGTAGTAAAAGCCGTTGTTGTAGGAGACCTGTTCTAGGAACCAGCCGTAGTCGGCCAGGGCGATGCCGTAACGGACCACTTTGCCATCCTTGTCCCGCTTGGTGAGCTTGCGAGCCACCTGGGCCAGCTCCTCAAAGGTCCACTCCTGCTTGGGCTTGATCCCCGCCTCCTGGAGAGCGTTCAGGTTGAAGTAGACCAGGGGGGTGCTGGAGTTGAAGGGCATGGACTGTAGCTTCCCGTCCACCGTGTAGTAGTTGAGGGGCTGGCGGAGAAAGCGTCCCATGTCCAGCCGATCCCTCTGGATCAGATCCTGCACCGGAAGGGCTGCCTCCGAGTCCACCATAAGCCGCGTACCGATATCGTAAATCTGGACCAAGTGGGGAGGGTTCTTCGACCGAAGCGCGGCGAGAAGCTTGTTGATGCCGTCGTCGTATCCGCCCACGTACTGAGCCTTCACCGTGACCCGATCCTGGGAAGCATTGAACCGATTGACAAGCTCCTGGGTGGCCTCGCCCAAAGACCCTCCCATGGAATGCCAGAACTGGATGGCGATCCGTTGTTCTTGGGCCAGACCAATTGCCAACGAAAAGCTTAGGGCAATCGCCAGCGGTTTCCACATCTTCTTTCACCTCCACTACCCCTTCAGGCCGCCCAGGGCGATGCCGCGGACAAACTGCCGCTGGGCGACCAGGAAGGCTAACAGGGTGGGCAGAAGGGCCAGGACGGCCCCGGCGGCCACCACGTTCCACCGGGCCGCCTCCTCGTTGAGGATCATGTTGACCCCGATTTGCACCGTCTGCATCTGCGTGGAGCGTGTCACCACCAGGGGCCAGAGGTACATGTTCCACGCGGAAAGGAAGGAGAGGGCCCCCAGGGCCCCGAGGGCGGGCCGGGCTAAGGGAAGGGCCACGTGCCAGAGCATCCTCAGGTGGCCAGCTCCGTCGATTCGGGCCGCATCAAAGAGGTCCTGGGGGAGGGTGAGGAAGAATTGGCGGAGGAGGAAGATGCCCAGCGGCGTGGCCAGGAAGGGCACGATGAGGGCGGCGTAGCTGTCCAGCCACCCTAGGCGGCTCACGGTCTCGTATAAGGGGAGGAAAGTCACCTCCCCCGGCACCAGGAGGAGGGCCACCACCCCGCCGAAGAGGAACCGCTTTCCCGGCAGGCGCACCCGGGCCAGGGCGTAGCCTGCCAGGGCCGAGGTGACCACCTGGCCTAGCGCCACGGCCAGGCTTACCAGGAGGCTGTTGAAGAGGAAGCGCCCTAAGGGGAACTTTTCCAGGGCGATGCGGTAGTTTTCCAGCGTGGGGCTTTGAGGGAGGAGTTGCGGCTCAAACACCTCACCTGCGGGCTTGAAGCTGGCGGAGAAAAGAGCAAGAAGCGGGACAAGAACGAGGGCGCTGTAGGCCAGGAGGGCCAGGTAAAGGGGAACCAGGCGAGCTATCCGCCTCATCCGTAAAACACCCGCCTTCCCAAGATGCGGAACTGGACCCCGGTGAGGAGGACGAGGAGGAGGAAGAGGAGGACGGCCTCCGCAGCGGCGTAGGTGAAGCGGAAGTTGAAAAAGGCCTCCTGGTAGACCCGGTAGATCCAAACCATGGTGCTCTCCGAGGGCCCTCCCCGAGTGAGGAGGTGGATCTGGCCGAAGGCGGTAAAGCTACGGACCAGGGCCAGCACCCCTACGAAGAAAAGCACGGGGGACAGAAGGGGAAGGGTGATCCGCCAAAGGATGACAGGACCCGTAGCCCCATCGATGCGGGCGGCCTCGTAGAGCTCCTCGGGAATGTCCTGGAGACCTGCAGTCAGCAGGATGGCGTTGAAGCCGATGGCCTGCCAGGCGGTGGCCACGGCCAGGCTATAGAGGGCCCACTCCGGGGTGGTGAGCCACCCCTGGGGGGGTAGACCCATACCTTCGAGGAGGCGGTTAAGGAGCCCGCCCACTGGGTGGAGGAACCAGCCCCAGGCAATCGCGGCCACGGCGGTGGAGACAGCCGTGGTCATGAAGAAGACGGTGCGGAAAAGGGCGATGCCCGGAACGGGGTACTGGAGGAGGAGGGCTGCCACAAGGCCCAGGGCCACCTCGAGGAAGGCCACCACTAGGGCAAACCTTAGGGTGAGGAGGACGCTCTGCCGGAAGTGGGGATCCTTGAGAAGCTCGGCATAGTTGGCCAGGCCGACGAAGATGCGGCCCCGCCCGAAGGGATCCTCGTCCTGGAAGGAGAGGAGGACGGCCTGGACTGCCGGCCACAGGGTAAAGACCAGGAGGAGAAGGCCTGCGGGAAGGACAAGGCCCAAGCCCTCGAGGCTCTCCCCTAATCTCCAAGACTTAAAACCCCACTGCCTAAGGGCATCTCTATCCGCCACCTCGACCCCCTTCGGACGGCCTTGGAGGGCATCATAACACCCCCCTCGGCTGCTGTCAATAATTTACAGACTTATTGACATGCAAGAGACTAAGATCATAAGATCAGGGCAAATGCCTCCGCCCCGGGCTTGGCTCTTCGATCTGGACGGGACGCTCCTTCGAGGGAGGAGGCCCCTTGCGGGGGCCAGGAGCCTCCTGGAGGCTCTTTCTCGGGAAGGGCGGGCCTGGGGGGTCCTCACCAACAATTCCGCCCTGCCCCGCTCGGACCACGCGCTAAGGCTCAGGCGCCTGGGCCTTCCCGTGGGGGAAGAGGCCGTCTTCACCAGCGGCCGCTTCGCCGCCCTCGAGCTAGCCCGCCTCTACCCCCAGGCCCGATGGTACCTCCTCGGCACCCCGGCCCTGGCGGCAGAGCTCGGGGCACTGGGGCTCAGACTGAGCGAGGAGGAGCCGGACGGGGTGCTGGTGGGCTTCGACACCACCCTGAGCTACGCCCGCCTCGCCCGGGCCTGCCGCCTCCTGGAAGGGGGGGCCCTCTTCTTCGCCACCCACCCCGACCCCGCCTGCCCCGAGGAGGGAGGGCTCCTCCCCGACGCCGGGGCCCTTTTGGCCCTCTTGGAGCGGGCCACGGGGCGCCAGCCCGAGGGGATCTTGGGCAAGCCCAACCCCGCCTTCCTCACCTACGCGCTGGAGGACCTTGGGCTTGAACCAGAGGCCTGCCTCTACGTGGGGGACCGCCTCGAGGTGGACGTGCCCTTCGCCCTGGGGGCGGGGGTGCGGGCGGCCTTGGTCCTGACCGGGGCCACCCGTCCGGAAGACCCAAGAATAAGGGAGGTCCAGGCCCAGGGCGTCCTGGTGGTCCGGGACCTAGGGGAGCTGAAGGAACGCCTATGGCCCTAATCCCGAGGCTCAGAAGCGAGTTTCCCGAGCTGGCCCCCACGGAGCAGGCGGTGGCCCGCCTCCTCCTCTCCGCCCCCGAGGCGGTGGTGAAGGCCAGCATCCGCGAGGTGGCGGACCGGGCCGAGGTGAGCACCGCCGCCGTGACCCGGCTTTCCCGGAGGCTCGGGTTCCGGGACTTCCGGGAGCTCAAGATCGCCCTGGCCATGGAGCTCGGGGGGAGGGCCTCCCTCCCCCCCTCCCTGGACGTGCGCCCCGAGGATCCCCCTGAGGAGGTTCTGCGCAAGGTCCTCCGCTCCGAGGTCCAGGCCTTGGAGGAGGCCCTTTCCGCCTTGGAGGCAGCGCCCTTTGCCCAGGCCGTGGAGCTCCTCCTGAAGGCGCGGCGCGTGGGGGTCTTCGGGGTGGGCTCCAGCGCCCCCGTGGCTCTGGACGCCTACTACCGCTTCCTCAGAATCGGCCTCCCCGTGTTCATGGCCCCCGAGACCCACATGCAGGCGGTGGCGGCGAGCCTCATGGGACCGGAGGAGGTGGGCTTTTTCGTCTCCCACACCGGCCGCAGCCGGGAGCTCCTGGACAGCGTCCGCGAAGCCCACCGGGCGGGAGCGAGGATTCTCGCCCTCACCTCCTTCCGCCAAAGCCCCCTGGCCCGGAAGGCCACCGTGGCCCTCATCGCCCCGGTGCGGGAGGCGGCCTTCCGGGTGGAGGCCATGGCCACCCGGGTGGTCCACCTGGCGGTGGTGGACGCCCTCTACGTGGCCCTGGCCCTGCGGAAACCTGATGCGGGCTGGTATCTGGAACGCTCTCAGGAAGCTATAGACGCCCAGAGGGTTTCCCGGAGGTCCCCGTGAAAAAGCCCCTTCTCCTGGGCCACCGCGGTGCCCCTAGGAAGGCCAGGGAGAACACCCTGGAAAGCGTTCGCTTGGCCCTCGAGGCCGGCCTCTCCGGGGTGGAGCTGGACGTCCAGGCCACCCGGGAGGGGCGCCTGGTGGTCCGCCACGACCTCACCACCCCCCAGGGCCCGGTGCCCGCGCTGAGCCTGGCGGAGCTCAGGGCGATGGAGCCCTGGGTCCCCACGCTGGAGGAGATACTGGAGCTCTTCCAGGACTACCCTGAGGCGGTCTTGAACGCCGAGCTCAAGTCCCTCCCCGGCTTCCCCTCGGCGGCCCGGGCCCTGGGGCGGGCCCTAACACCCCTGGCCTCCCGGGCCCTTGTGTCCAGCTTCGACCCGGTGGCCCTCTACCTCCTCCGGGAGTCCGGCCTCCTGCGGGCCCTCCTCTTCGCGGAGGAGGACCTCGGCCCCGTGGCCCGGGCCCTGGACCTCGAGGGGGTGCACCCCCACAAGGCCCTGGTAAGCGAGGAAAGCCTCGCCCGCTGGAAGGAGGCGGGGTTTTTCGTCATCCCCTGGACGGTGAACGACCCGGGGGAGGCGCGGAGGCTCTTGGGCCTCGGCGTGGACGGCCTCATCGGGGACCTGCCCGAGGTCCTCTTGGCGGCCCGGGGGTAGAGGGTGGAGGCCTTAGGGGTTCTGGCCCTCTTCTATCTCGGCACCCTCCTCCTCACCGAGGGGGCCGGAGGGCTCCTGGGGCCCAGGGGCAGGCGGCTCCTTTCCCGGTTCCGGGGCTTCCCCTTGGGCCTGGTCGGCCTCCTCCTGGGGGCGGCCTCGGGAAGCGGCACGGGGCTGAGCCTCCTCGGGCGGGGCCTCCTCCAGGCCGGGGTCCTCTCCCTCTACGAAGCGGCCCTCCTCGCCCTCGGGGGGACCCTGGGGGCCACAGGGGTGGTGGCGGTGGCCGGCCTGGGCAACCGGGCCCTGGCCTTTGGCGCCCTAAGCCTGGCCCTCCTTTGGGAGGTGGCCACCCGGGGGAGGAGCCCGGGGACGGGTCGTCTCCTCTACGGCATCGGCCTCCTCTTCTTAGGCCTAGAGCTCGCCCACGAGGCGGCCCTGGGCCTGGGGCCCTGGCTCCCGCTCCTTCCCGGCTGGCTCCTCTTCCTCACCGGCTTCCTCCTGGCCTACGGCGTCGGCTCCGCCAACCTGGTGGCGCTGCTGGCCCTCGGCCTTTCCCGGGCAGGGGTGGACCCCGGGCATACCCTGGCCCTGGTGCTGGGCGGCGGGGTAGGGTGCACCGGCCCCCTTCTCTTCCGCCCCACGCCCGAGGGCCTGAGGCTTGGCCTCCTGCTCCTCGTCCACCGCTTGACCTTGGCCCTGCCCCTCCTCTTCCTTCCCAGCCCGGGGCCCTTCTGGGCCCACGTGGGCTACCACGCCCTGGCCTTCCTCACCTTTCCCCTGTCCTTCCCCCTCTTCCGCCGGCTGACCGCGCACCTGCTCCCCCTCCCCAGGGCCCTGGGCCCCAAGTACCTCCGCCTCGAGGCCCTCGGCGACCCCCTCCTGGCCCGGGGCCTCGCCCTGAGGGAGATCGCCCGCATCGGGGACGCCGCCCGGTCGGTGCTCGAGGGGGCCTGGCGGGCCCTGAGCCGGGAGGCGGGCCGGGAGGCGGACCTCGCCCCCCTGGAGGAGAAGGTGGACCGCCTCAGCCGGGAGGTCCTCGTCTACGCGGCCCGGCTCCCGGAGGACGCCCTGGCCCTCCCCCTCCTCAAGGCTGCCAGCGAGCTGGAGCACCTGGCCGACCTCTCCAAAAGGGCGTTGCGTAAGGCGGAGAGGCTTTGGGCCCAGGGCCTGACCTTTAGCCCCGAGGGCAGGCAGGAGCTGGCCCAGCTGGCCCAGGCCACCCTGGAGCGTCTGGAAAGGGCCCTCACCGCCTTGGCCACGGGCGACAGGGCCCTGGCCCAGGAGGTGGAGCGGCAGCACCCGGAGCTCCTGGCCCGGCTGGAAGCCTCCCGCCAGGCCCACCTGCAGCGGCTACGGCACCGGGAGGAGAGCCGGGCCTCGACCCTCACCCACCTGGACCTGCTCCTGCTCGTGGAGGAGCTCAACGAGGGGGTTAACCGGCTGGCCCGCCTGGTGGGGGAACTAAAGCCGCCAGTCGGAGGGGGCGATCGCAGGTGATCTGGTCCACCCCCACCCGGGCCAGGGCCTCGAGGTAGACCTCCAGGCCCCCCTCCTCGGGGTCAAGGGTCCAGACGTCCACCAGGAGGCTGCCCCACAGGCTCCGGGCGAAGGCCACGGGATCAAAGCCGTCCCCAAGGGCCTGGAGCAGGAACTCCTTCCGCAGGTAAAGCTCCTCAAACGGAGGCACTGAGCGCAAGAGCGCCTCGAGGCGGTCCTCCAGGTAGGCCCGCACGGGCATGAGGCGGCGGAAGCCCAGGGGGTGGTCGTCCAGGTAGCCGTAGGCGTTGACCCGGACCGGCAGCCGGAACCAGGTGCCCACCGGCGCGTCCAGGTAATACGCCGGATCCAGCCCTATGGCGAGCGCCGGGTCGAGCCGCTTCAGCAGCCGCAAGTTCCAGTCGGCCAGGGAACCCACCACCACCCGGAGGTTAGGGTTGGCCCGCAGGGGCTCCAGCGCCCGCAGGAAGGCGAGCGCCTCCTCCAGGGCGAGCACCTCCTCCTTGAGGTCCACCTGGACCTTTAGGGCCCGGGGGCTTGCCGCCAGGTAGGCCACCGCCTCCGCCAACGTGGCCGGGGGCTCGCCGCTTCCCCGCAGGCGGAGGGCCTTGTAGGCCGAAAGATCCACCGCCCTGAGGGGCCCAAGGCCCGTCGTCTCCCGGTCCAAGGTGGGGTCGTGATGGAGGACCCAGGTGCCGTCCCCCAGGAGCCGGACGTCGAACTCCAGGGCAAAGGCGCCGCCCTCCACCACCTCCTCCAAGGCCGAAAGGGAGTTCGGCGGAAACTGGCCGGATCCGGAAAGGAGCCGGTGGTACTTGAGCCAGACCTTTCTGCCGCTAAGCTCCACGTGCTGGGGCAACCCCATCCCCCACCCTCCTTCCCTCCGGGTCGAAGAAGTGCAGGGCCTCGAGGGCATACCGCAACCCCACCGCGTCCCCCGGGCGGTAGGGGGCGCCGCCAGGAACCAGCGCCCTCGCCTGCCCACCCCCCTCCAAGGCCAGGGTCAGAAGAACCTCCCTCCCCAGGGCCTCCCGCAGGAGCACGCGGCCCCGAACCCCCTCCGGGGCCTCCCCAGGAACCACCGCCAGGTCCTCGGGGCGGATCCCCAGAAACCCCTCGCCCAAAAGGGGCGGAGGGCTCCCGAAAGGGAGGGGCCACCGCACCTCTCCCACGAACCCTTCCGGGGTGAAGCGGCCCCGGTAGAGGTTCATAGGGGGATCGCCGATGAAGTGGGCCACGAAGGTGTTGGCCGGCCTTCGGTAAAGGGTCTCCGGCGCATCGTACTGCTGCAACCTCCCCTCCGCCAAGACGGCCACGCGGTCGGCCATGGCCAAGGCCTCGGCCTGGTCGTGGGTCACCAGGAGGGTGGTGACGCCGAGCTGGAGCTGGAGCCTCCGGATCTCCGTGCGCGCCTGGAGGCGGATCCGGGCGTCCAGGTTGGAGAGGGGCTCGTCCAAGAGGAGAAGGCCCGGCTCCTTCACCAGGGCCCGGGCCAGGGCCGCCCGCTGCTGCTGGCCTCCCGAGACCTCGGCCGGCCTCCTTTCCAGAAGCTCGGCGATGCCCAGAAGGGTCGCCACCCGCTCCACCCGCTCCCGCACCTCCTTGGCCCCGAGGCGCTTCAGGCGCAGGGGAAAAGCGATGTTCTCCCTGAGGGTCATGTGGGGATAGAGGGCGTAGCTTTGGAAGACCATGCCGATGTCCCGGTCCTTGGGGTGGAGGTGCTCCACCGGCCGGCCGTCGAACAGGATCCTCCCCGCGCTGGGCCGGTAGATCCCGGAGATGAGGAGAAGGGTGGTGGTCTTGCCGCACCCCGAGGGACCCAAAAGGGCCACCAGCTCCCCCGGGCGGATGTCCAGGGAGAGCTCCCGGAGGGCCTCCACCTGGCCGAACCGCTTGGAGAGGTGCTGGAGCTCCACGCCAAAGCCCTTCATCCCTTGATACCCCCACCGTAGATGGCCAGGAGAAAGCGTTGCCCGAGGAGGAAGAGGCCGAGGACCGGAAGGAGGTAGAAGAGGCCCACCGCCGCCACCAGGCCGTAGTCCGCCAAGTCCACCGCCCCGAGGAGGCTCTGCAGGTAAAGGGCCAGGGTCCAGGCCCGGTTGGACACGATGAGGGTGTAGGGCAGGATGAACTCCCCCCAGGCCGCGATCAGGGCGAAGGTGCCCAAGGCGAAAAGCCCGGGCCGTACCAGGGGGAGGGCGATCCTAAGGAAGAAGGTCCAACGGGAAGCCCCGTCCACCAAGGCCGCCCGCTCCAGGTCCCAGGGGATGGCGTCGAAGAAGCCCTTCATCACCCAGACGCCCAGGGGGAGCTGAAGGCTGGCCTGGACGAGGATGACCCCGGTAAGCGTGTCGAAGAGGCCGAGGAGCCGGAGAACGTAGAAGATGGCGATGAGCAGGCTCACCGCGGGGAAGGCGTGGAGCACCAGGACCAGGCCCAGGTAGAAGCCCCGACCGCGGAAGGCCAGGCGCGAGAGGGCATAGGCGGCCATGGAGGAGGCCAAGACCACCAGGAGGGCCACCCCCGAGGCGTAGACCAGGGTGTTGAGCAGGACCCGGCCGATCGGGGGGCGTTGCCCGATGGGCTCAAGGAGGAAGCGCCAGTGCTCCAGGGTGAGCCCGCCCACCGGCTTCAGGCCGTGCACCTGAGGACTAAAGGCGGAGACCAAAAGCCAAAGGTAGCCCACGAGCAGGGGTAGGGAAAGCGCGAGAAGACCGAGGGCCAGAAGGGGCCAGAAGCGGGTCCGGGGCATCAGTCCACCTCGATGCGGGGCACCTCCAGGAGGCGCCTAAAGTCGAAGAGGCGCAGGTAGAGGAGGGAAACCCAGAGGCCGACCAGAACCAGGATGGCGGCCATGGCCGCCCCCAGGCCAAAGCGGGCGTTGCCGTAATAGTTGGAAAAGGCCAGGTGGTAGGCGTGGAGGGCCCAGACCTCCGTGGTGTAAAAGCCGGGACCCCCGTCGGTAAGGAGCAGGATGTACTCGAAGGAGGTCAAGAGGGAAAGCGTCTGGTAGGTGGTGACGAAGAGGATGGGCCAGCGGAGCAGGGGCAGGACCACGTGCCGCACCGTGGCCCCGATCCCCGCCCCATCCACCGCCGCGGCCCTGAAGAGCTCGGGAGGCATCGCCTTGATGGCCGCGCCAAACAGGAGCATCCCGAAGGACGCCCCCACGAAGCCGTTCGCCAGGACGACCGCCGCCCAGGGATGTTGCTGGATCCAGTTCACCGAAACCCCGGTGACCTGGCTGAGGAGGCCGTAAGGAGCGACGGCGGCGATGCCCTGCCAGATGAGGACGTAGACCACGGAGGCGGTGATGCGGGGCAGGAGCCAGAGGGCGCGAAAGGCCTCTCCAAGGCTTTCGGGAAGAAGGCTGGTGGAGAGGGCCAGGAAAAGGCCCATGAGGACGTTGAAGGCCAGGGTTAGGGCCACGTACTTCAGGGTGTTTCTGAGGATAAGGGGAAGGAAGGGGTCCCTGAGGAGCTCCAGGTAGTTGGCGAGGCCCACGAACCGGGGTCGGGAAAAGGTCACCGTGGAGAGGTCGGTGAGGGAGAGGAGGAGGGTGAGGGCCACGGGAAGCAGGAAGAAGAGGAGGACCAGAACCCCGGCCGGTCCCAGGAAGAGGAGGCGCACCCCGAGACCCCTCACCCCTAGCCCCCTAGCGAACCTCCACGCGGTCGCCGAGCTTGGCCCCGAGGTCCTTGGCCACCAGGTCCACGGCCGCCTCCGGGGAGAGCTGCCCGCTTTCCACCGCGGAGATGCCCCGGAAAACCGCGTCCGCGTACACGCCCCAGTCCGGGCTCATGGCCTGATAGGTGGTGTAGTCCAGCATGTAGCGGACCGACTGGAGGAAGCGGTGGCTCCGCACCTCGGGCAGGACGTAGGTGGTCCTGAGGATGGGCAGGTGGGCGCTGCCCAGGGCGTGCTTGGCATCGTACTTGGGCTGGGTGACCAGGTTGAGAAGCCTTACCGCGAGCTCCTTGTTGCGGGACGCGGCGGTGACCAGGTAGGCCTGGGGCTGGGACAGGGTCACCGGCTTGCCCCCAGGCCGGACCGCGGGCTGGAGGGCGAAGCCGAAGGTCTGCCACAGGTAGTCGTACCCCCCGTGGTCCTTGGCGTAGTACTGGGTGGCCCACTGCGCCCAGGTCCAGGTCCCCGCGGAGGCGAAGAGGACCTGGCCGCTGGAGACCGTGCTGTGCCAGTTGTCCCAGGTCATGCCTAGGAGGTTCCGGGTCATGACTCCGGTCTGGACCAGCCGACCCAGGAGCCCGTACATGCAACCCAGGGCGGTGCGGTCGAGGACGAGCTTGCCGGTTTGGGGATTTTGCAAGGTGCCGCCACAGGCGTAGTAGAACTGGTAGAAGTCGGGCCCGTTCACGGGCCGGTGCCAGTAGGCGTATCCCGGCCGCACCACGCCCTTCTGAACGGCCTCCTGGCCCACCCGGATCAGGTCTTCCCAGGTGAACCGGCCCTCGCGGATGGCCTGGGCCAGGCCCGCGATCTGGCCGGAGGACCACCCTAGCTTGGCCAAGAGAGGCTTGTTGAAGTAAAGGGGCCGGGCCTCCGTGTCCTGGGGCACCCCGTAGCGCTTGCCCCGATAGGTCACCGCGCTCCAGAGGGCGGGCGTGACGTCCTGGAAGGTGCGGTACCGCCCCAGGTACTCCTCGAGGGGGACGATGTACCCGCCCTCGGCGTAGGCCCCGATGTCCACGTGGGTGGTCTGGACGATGTCCGGGGCCTGGCCGCTCTGGAAGGCGAGGAGCAGCCGCCGGTGGTAGTTGTCCCAGTTGGTGGTCTCAAAGGTCGTCTCCACCCTCACCCGGTAAGGGGCCTTCTCCGCCTCCAGGATGCGGTTGAGCTCCTCCGCCGCCTCCACCAGGTTGGTGGCCCGGGTCTTGGAGGCGTCCTCGGGTCCGATGGTCCATGCCCGCAAGGTGACGGTCTGCTGGGCCAGGCCCGAGGCCAGCAAGGCACATCCCAACACTCCGATCCATCCTTTCATGCTTCCCCTCCTCTCTTCGCCCTAGAGGCGTTTCCCACCCAAGCATCCCCCGGATCCGTCAACTCCGGGTCAGCCACCCACACCTCGGCCCCCGCCTGCCGCAGGGCGGCAACCGCCTGGGGGTCGGCCTCGGCGTCGGTGATGAGGACGGCCTCCTGCAGGGCGGCGAAGCGGGCCAGGGTGGGCTGGCCCAGCTTGCTGGAGTCGGCGAGGACGTAGGCCTCCCCCGCCGCCTCCAGCATGGCCCGCTTGGTCTCCGCCTCCAGCGGGTTAGGGGTCGAGTACCCCCTCGCGTCCACCCCGGTGGCCCCGAGGAAGGCCTTGTCCGCGCGGTACCAGGAAAGGGTGCGCACGGTGGCCGACCCGATGAGGGCCAGGCTGTGGTGGCGCATGCTGCCCCCCAGGACCAAGACCTCGTGCCCACTCCCCTGGAGCTCCAGGGCCACGGGGACGGAGTTGGTCAGGACGAAGAGCTTGCTGAAGCGGTCCTTGAGCATCCTGGCGAGGGCCAAGGTGGTGCTCCCCGCGTCCAGGAGCACCGCGTCCCCCTCCCGGATCACTTCCAGGGCCTTGCGGGCGATGGCCCGCTTGAC
Organism: Thermus sp. H19.2; assembly: GCF_054979525.1. Classification (NCBI taxonomy): domain Bacteria; kingdom Thermotogati; phylum Deinococcota; class Deinococci; order Thermales; family Thermaceae; genus Thermus; species Thermus sp. H19.2. The sequence continues at coordinate 197,594 of NZ_JBUFDB010000002.1, read as the reverse complement.
CCCCATGCGGTGCCGCTGCTTCTCCTCAAAGGAGGGGTTGAAGAGGACCTTGCGCACCGGCACCGCGCCCCCGTAGACCCGCTGCACCAGGCCGCGGGCCTCGAGGTCGGCCAGGTCCGCCCGGATGGTCACCTGGCTCACCCGGAAGACCCGGGCCAGCTCCTCCACGCTCGCCTCCCCCTTGGCCTCCAGGAGGTCCAGGATCGCCCGGCGCCGCTCGGCAGGGGTCATGCCTCCTCCAAGGGAAGGGGGATGGGGTCGCCCGACCAGTCCCCCTTGACCCAGACCCAAAGGGGGTCGTCCACGGGGGGGCGGCGCCGGGCCTCCCCGATGAGCTCCCCGGCCAGGTAGTTGAGGTAGTAGGCGTTGGCCCCCGGGGGGGCGGCCACGGGGTGGTACCCTCCCCGCACCAGCACCAGGTCCAGGTCCCGGGCCAGGTGAACCTCCTCTGTTCCCCGCTCCGGATCGTAGTTCACGTGGATGGCGAAGGCCCCTTCGGGGCGGACCCGGTAGAGGTAGGTCTCCTCCAGGTAGGGCGAACCCAGCAACCCGTCGTGCCTGTGGGGGGGCCAGCCGGAAAAGTGCCCCGAAGGGGTGTAGACCTCGTACAGGAGGAGCCTCTCCGCCGGGAGGTCGGGGCCCAGGACATGGTTCACCTGCCGCAGGGCAGGCCCTCCCCCACGAAGCTCCCGGCGCATCTCCTCGGGGTGGAAGAGGCGGACGGAGTAGCGGCCTTCCGCCGGGGCCCCCCCCAGGGCCAGAAGGGCCGGGCCCCCCTCCACTTCCAGGCGGAAGGGGACGCCCGGAGGGAGGTAGAGCACCCGGGGAAGGCTCCGGAACACGTCCTTTCGCACCAAGGCGTAGTCCTCGGTCCCCACGCGCACGAGCACCTTTCCTTCTAGGGGCACCAGGGCGAGCTCCACCCCCTCCCCTACCCCCCGGGCCTCCCCCTCCACCCGGGCCAGGGCGAAGTGCAGGAACCGCCAGCCCGCGGTTTCGGGATCCGCGCGCCGCAAAAGGGAAACCCTTCCCCGAAGGCGGATCATGCCACCTCCTCCACCCTCACGGGCCGGCCCTCGCGCAGGCTCCGCGTGGCCGCAAGGGCCAAGCGCAGGGACTCCCGGGCATCCCTCGGGCCCGGGCTCAGGGGCCGCCCCTCCAGCACGTTGCGGGCGAAGGTCTGGAGCTCGAGGCGGTAGGCCTCGCGGAAGCGGTCGGTGAAGTAGCGGTAGTGGTCCAGGCGCACCTCCTCCACCGGACCGTAGCGGTAGAGGGGCGTCTTGGGCAGGGCCTCCACCACCAGCTTGCCCCTCTCGCCGAACACCTCGGTGCGGATGTCGTACCCGTAGACCGCCCGGCGGCTGTTCTCCACCACGCCCAGGGCCCCGCTCTCGAAGCGAAGGAGGAGGCTCACCGTGTCCCAGTCGCCTAAGGCCCCGATCCTGGGGTCCACCCTCGCGGCTCCCCAGGCCTGCACCTCCACCACCTCCCCCACCAGGAAGCGGGCAAGGTCCAGGTCGTGGATGGCCATGTCCACGGCGATACCCCCGGAGGCCTTGAGGTACTCCAAGGAAGGCGGGGCCGGATCGCGGCTCACCGCCCGGAACTGGTCCACCCGACCGATCTCGCCCCCTTCCAGAAGGGCCTTGGCCTGGGCGTAACCGGGGTCGTAGCGGCGCTGGAACCCGATCTGGAAGGGAACCCCATAAGCCTCCACCTCCTTCAGGGCGGCCTCCGTGGAGGCGAGGTCTAAGGCCACGGGCTTCTCGCAGAAGACGGCCTGCCGCCTCCGGGCCGCCTCCCGGATGAGGGCGGCGTGGGTGGGGGTGGGGGTCACGATGACCACCGCCTCCACCCCGGGGTGGTCCAAGGCCTCCAAGGGCTCCAGGTAGGTCTCCTCGGCCCGGGCCAGGAAGGCCGCCCGCTCGGCGTTTTCCCGAAGGGGGTCGGCCACCGCCACCACCCGGACCTCGGGTAGGGCGCCCAAAAGCTCCGCGTGCAGCTGCCCCATGCGTCCCGCGCCCAAAAGGGCCACGCCCAGCCTCCTCATGCCTTTCCCTCCGCTTGGGTCCGGCGGATGTAGACTTCCGCCACCTTCATCAGCTCCTCCTCCACGGCCTTGTAAAAGAGGCGGTGATGCTCCCAGGGCCGGCCCAAGAGGGCCCGCAAGGAGCGGTACAGGGCGGTGCCCACGTTGACCTTGACCACCCCTAGCCGCACCGCCGCCTCCAGGTCCTCCGGGGGGATGCCGCTGCCCCCGTGGAGGGCGAAGGGGCCTCGGGCCTCCTCGCGGATCCGGGCCAGAAGGGGTAGGTCCAGCCGGCTTTCCTCCCCGTGGCGGGATCCCGCGGCCACGGCCACCACGTCCGCCCCCGCCTGAAAAAGGGTGGCCACCTCCTCGGGCCGGCTCCTTTCCTCGCCGGAAAACCCCTCGGCCGCCACCTCAAGGGCCGCCCCCATGCCGCGCACCAGGGGGGCCACCTGCGCCACCCCCTCCGCCACCTTGCCGATCCCCATCCCTTGGGCGTCCCACATGGCTGACCCGTACCCGGCCCGGAGGGCCCGGAAGACCTCCTCAAGGCTTCCCCCGTGGTCCAGGTGGAGGAGGACGGGAACCCGCACCCGCTCCGCCAAAGCCCGCACCATGGCCGCGAAGGCCTCGGGCGCAACCCGCCGCACCTCCTCCCGATAGGTTTGCAGGACCACCGGAGCCCGGAGGGCCTCGGCCGCCCGCAGGCAGGCCTGGATCATCTCCAGGCTGGCCACGTTGAAGGCGGGCAGGGCGTACCCCCGCAGGAACGCGTCCTGGTAGAGCTCCCGCCCGTCCCTAACCCACATGGACCCCTCTCTCCCGCAGAAAGGCCTCGAGCTCTTCCCTCCTCGGGCTGAACTCCCCGCACCCGAGCCGACTCGCCACGATAGCCCCGCAAGCGTTGCCCACCAGGAGGGCCTCTTCCCAGGAGCGGCCCCGGAGCCTGGCCCAAAGGAGCCCCGCGGCAAAGGCGTCCCCGGCCCCAAGCGGGGCCAGCACCTCCACGGGAAAGGCCTCCACCCATAGCCGCTTCCCGTCTGGGAAAAAGGCCCCCGCACCCCGCTCCCCCCCCTTGACCACCAAGGCCTCCAGGCCACGGCCCAGGGCCTCGGCCACCACCCCCTCCAAATCCCCCTCCACCAGGGGCTCCGTGGCCTGGTGGGCCCGGACCCGCACGGAGCGGGGGCGCAGGGCGCGCACCTCCCCCTCGCCCCCGATGGCCACCCGCACCAGGGGAAGGAAGCTCCGCATGACCACCCCGTAAGCTCCGGGGTCGTGCCACTGCCCAGGCCGGAAGTCCAGGTCCAGGTAGACCGGGACTCCTTGGGCCCTAGCCCGCTCTGCAAGAGCAAAGACCGCACTCCGGGAGGGCTCCCGGGCCAGGGCCGTGCCCGAGACGAAGAGGGTCCGGGCTGCCTCCACGGGGACCTGGGCTACGTCCTCTAGGCCCAGGGCCCAGTCCGCTGCGGCCTCCCGGTAAAAGGTCAGGGGGTAGGTGCTCCCCTCGCGGAAGAGGACCACGGCAGGGGTGCGGTGCCCGGCCTTGGGGAAGACGAAGCGGGTGTCCACCCCTTCCCGGGCCAGCCGGGCAAGGACGAACTCGCCTACGGCATCGTCTCCCACGGCGCTGATCAGCGCCGCCGAAAGGCCCAGGCGGACCGCCCCCACGGCCACGTTGAGGGGATTGCCCCCGATGAAAGCACCGAAGGATCGGGTTTCCGCCTTGGGCCCTGCCTCCAGGGCGTAAAGGTCCAGACCCAGCCGGCCCACGGTGAGGACGTCCCAGCGCTTCACCATCCCGTCACCTGCCTCAGGTACGCCCGGTTGCGCAGGGCGCTCTCCTTCGGGGTGCCCATCCCGGGCAGGACATCTTGTTCCACGGTGGCAAAGCCCCGGTAGCCCAGCTCCCTCAGGAGTGCGAACACCCGCTCGAAGTCGATGGCTCCCCGGCCAAGCTCGGTGAAGAGACCGTTGCGAACGGCCTCGAGATAGCTCCACCCTTGCCTGCGCGCTTTCCAGGCCACCTGCGGGTCCACGTCCTTGAGGTGGACGTAGCGCACCCAGGGGGCCAGCCGGCGCAACCCCTCGAGGACCACCTCCCCTTCCACCCTGCCGCTCCCGTAGAGGTAGTGTCCGGTATCGAAGACCAGGGGAATGCCCGTGAGCTCCACCAGGATCTCGATCTCCTCAGGGGTTTCCACAAAGCTCGCCGCATGGAAGTGAAAGACGGTCTCCAAACCCACAGCCTCGCGCACGGAGATGGCGATCCGCTTCACACCCTGGGCCACTACCCGCCACTCCTCGGGGGAAAGCCCCTCTCCCGGGCGGATGCGGCCCGCATGGTGGAAACGGTAGGGATCGCGGCTGTGCTCATCGGAGAGGACGAGGAGTGGCTTCCATTCCGAATCCAGGTCGGCCAGCGCCGCCATGAGCCCGGCCGTCCTCAACGCCCGCGCCTCGCCCGCGGCATGCTCCGATGTATCGCGTAGGTACACCCCCTCGAACGCCCCAAGCAGGACGAGACCTCTCTTCTGAAACTCCTCCCGTAAAAGCACGGGGTCGGTGGGCATGTATCCGTAGTCCCCGAGCTCGCTTCCCTCGTAGCCCGTCTCCTTGAGCTCGTCCAGCATCTGGCGATAGGGTACCCCCTGCCCCACCCCCTCTAGGGTGCCCCAGGAGCAGGGGGCGTTGCCGAACCGGATGGGAGGTGCGCCCTCCATACCCCCTCCTAAAAGCGGAGCCGCCTGGACCGGAGGGCTTCCTCGTAGCGCCGCCTGGCCGCCTCCACCTCGGGAAACTCCGAAACCTCGGCCACGGGGACGTCCCAGAAGCCGTAGGAAGGCACCCGGGCCTCTGGATTCACATGAGCGACGATGACCCGCAGCCCAAACAGGCCTTTGGCCTCCTCCAGCGCACGCCGGAAGGACTCCCGGTCCCAAGCCTCCCAAACCTCGGCCCCTAAGGAGCGGGCGTGGGCGGCAAAATCTACGGCAATGGGGCGGCCTTCCTTGTCCTTGAGCTCGTTGCCGAACTCTGGGGAGCCCAGGCTCCGCTGGAGCCCGTGGATGGACTGGAAGCCCTGGTTTTCCACCAGCACCACCAGGAAGGAGAGGCCGTAGGCCCGGGCGGTGACGAGCTCGGAGTTCATCATGAGGTAGGAGCCGTCACCAATGAACACCACCACCTCCCGGGTGGGGTCTGCCAGCCGAACCCCGATCCCAGCGGGGATCTCGTAGCCCATGGTAGAGTACCCGTACTCCACGTGGTACCCCCGGGGATCCCGGGTCCGCCAGAGCTTGAGAAGGTCCCCGGGCATGCTTCCTGCGGCGTTGATCACCACTGCATCAAATAAAGACTCGTTTACCAAAGCGATGACCTCCGCCTGGCTGAAGGAAGCCCCGGGCCCCCGAAGGCGGTTCACCTCCCCCTCCCACTCCGCCTTTAGCCGCGCGATTTCGTCCCGGTAGGCCCTGGAGGTGCTCCAGTCTCCCAGGGCCCTGTCCAGGGCGGCAAGGCCCTCCCGGGCGTCGGCCACTAAGGCCAGGGCGCCCAACTTGTGGGCGTCCGCAGGGGTGACGTTGAGACCGAGGAAGCGTACTTCCGGATTCCGGAACAGGGTCTTAGAGGCTGTGGCGAAGTCCCCTAACCGGGTGCCCACCGCCAGCACCAGGTCGGCGTCCTGGGCCAGGCGGTTGGCTGCGAGACCGCCGCTTGCGCCGATCGGTCCCACGTTGAGGGGGTGGTCCCAGGGGAGCGCCCCCTTCCCCGCCTGGGTTTCGGCTACCGGCAGGCCGTGGCCTTCGGCCAGCAGGGAGAGGGCTCGGCTAGCCCCGCTGTAGCGCACCCCACCACCCGCCACAATCAGGGGCCTTCGGGCCCCCCTTATCAGCCTCGCAGCCTCCTCGAGGGCCTCGGGTTCTACCGGGGGACGCCGGACCCGCCACACCTTGGGGGCAAAGAACTCCTCAGGCCAGTCGTAGGCCTCGGTCTGCACGTCCTCCGGCAAGGGGAGGGTAACCGCCCCCGTCTCCGCGGGGTCGGTGAGGACCCGCATGGCCTGGGGCAGAGCGGAAAGGAGCTGTTCTGGCCGGGTGATGCGTGCGAAAAAGCGGGAAACGGGGCGGAAGGCGTCATTGACGCTAGCGTCGAAGTCCAAAGGGTGCTCCAGCTGTTGCAGCACGGGATCAGGAAGGCGGTTGGCGAAGTAGTCGGCGGGAAGCAGGAGAACGGGGAGCCGATTGATGGTGGCCGCAGCGGCCCCGGTGACCATATTGGTGGCCCCAGGACCAATGGAGGAGGTGCAGGCGAAGGTGGAAAGCCGATCCGTGTGCTTGGCGTAGGCCATGGCGGCGTGAACCATGGCCTGCTCGTTCTGAAAGCGGTAAAAGGGCAGGCCGAGCTCCCCTCCCCGGAGGAGGGCCTCGCCGAGACCGGGAAGGTTGCCATGCCCGAAGATCCCAAACACCCCCTGGATGAGCCTGCGCCTCTCCCCGTCCCGCTCCGCATACTGGACTGCGAGGTACCGCACCAGGGCCTGGGCTACCGTTAGCCTCATCCCTCCACCTCCAGCTCCAGGGCCTTTCCCCCTGCCATGAGCCGGGTCAGCTCCCGCTCGTCCACCTCTCCCCGGGAAAACGTGCCCAGGCTCTCCCCCTGGAAGAGCACGGTGAACCGGTCCCCTACCGCCAGGGCGTGCAGGGGGTTGTGGGTGATGAAGACCACGCCCACCCCCACCTCCTTCATCCTCCGGATCACCTGGAGGACCTGGGCCGCTTGGCGCACCCCCAGGGCGCTCGTGGGCTCGTCCAGGATCAAAAGCTTGGCCCCGAAGTGGACCGCCCGGGCGATGGCCACCGCCTGCCGCTGGCCCCCGGAGAGCATCCCCACCGGCCGGTGGAGGTCATCCAGGGCAATTCCCAGGCGCTCCAGGCTCGTCCGGACCTGGCGCTCCGCTTCCCGCAGGTCCAAGACCCCCAAGCGGCCCACGGGTTCTCGACCCAGGATGAAGTTCCTCAGGACGCTCATCAGGGGAAGGAGGGCCAAGTCCTGGAACACGGTAGCGATCCCGAGGTCCAAGGCCTCCCGTGGAGAACGCAGGCGAACGGTACGGCCCTCAAAGCGGTATTCGCCCCGGTCCGGGGGAAAGACCCCCGCCAGGATCTTGATCAGGGTGGACTTGCCCGCGCCGTTGTCCCCTAGGAGGCAGTGCACCTCGCCCCGGTGGACGGCGAAGGAGACCCCCCTCAAGGCGGGCGCCCGGCCGTACCGCTTCTCCACCTGGAGTAGTTCCGCTAGGGGGGTCATCGCCACGCCTCCCAAGCCTTTCGCCGCAGGGCCTGGTTGAGGAGAACCGAGCCGAGCACCATAGCCCCTAGGAAGGTCAGGTACCAATCGGTGTTGATGCCAGTGAAGAAGATCCCTTGCTGGACCATACCCAGGGTGAGAGCCCCCAGGCTCGCCCCGAGGACGGACCCGTAGCCTCCGGTGAGGAAGCATCCCCCAATCACGGCGGCGGCGATGGCTTCCAGCTCCTTAGTCTGACCGCGCAGGACGTCGGCCGAACCCGTGTTCAGGACCTGGATGAGGGAGAGGAGGGCCGCTAAGAGGGCGGTGAGCATGAAAAGGTAGGTCTTGACGCGGTACACGGGAACCCCAGAGTTCCGGGCCGCTACTGGGTCCCCTCCCGTCGCGAAGATCCAGTTGCCCCACCGGGTACGGAGGAGAACCAGGGAGAAGACCAGGGTGAGGAAGACCCACCACCACACGGAAACGGGTAGGCCCAAGGGCGCCCCCAACAAGAGCTGGGCCAAGGGATCCTTGAGTGCGGGCTCGGCTAGACCGGAGAAACGGGTCACATTGGTCACCTCGCGGGTGATGGCAATGGTCGCACCCCGGAGGATGTAAAGGGTGGACAGGGTAACGATGAAAGAGGGGAGGCCGGTCTTGAGGACCAGGTAGCCGTTGGCCCACCCCACCCCCGCCGCAAGGGCCAAAGCCAGGAGGATAGAGGCCCAAACGGGCAAGCCGAAGACCTGTACCCCCAGGGCGAAGACCATCCCGGTCGCCCCGATCACCGAGCCCACGCTCAGGTCGAACTCCCCGGCGATCATGAGCAGGGCCACGCCGGTGGCCAGGATGCCGAGCTGGGCGGCCACCTCGAGGTAGTTGACGGTGCCCTGCAGGGTCAGAAAGCCCTGATTCCCCGCCATCAGGGCAAAAAAGGTGAAGGTTGCCGCTAGACCGATGAGCGCCCCTGACTCCGGCGCCAGGAAGAACCGGCGTGCGATAGGGGCAGGCCTCACCACCGCTCCACCACCACCTTCCTTTGGGTGTAGAAGAGGAAGGCGTCGGGCCCGTGGGGGTGGAGGTCGCCGAAGAAGGAGTGCCGCCAGCCGGAGAAGGGGTAGAAGGCGAAGGGCTGGGCCACCCCCACGTTCACCCCCACCATCCCCGCCTGGACCCTTTCCCTAAACTCCCGGGCCGCCCGGCCGCTTTGGGTGAAGATGCAGGCCATGTTCCCGTAGGCCACGGCGTTGGCCTGGCGGATGGCCTCCTCCAGGGTCTGGGCGTAGGACACGGAAAGCACCGGCCCGAAGATCTCCTCCCGGCCCACGGCCATCCTGGGGGAGACGTGGTCTAGGACCGTGGGCCCGAGGAAGAAGCCCGGCCCCTCCGCCCCACGCCCGTCCAGGGCCAGCCCCGCCCCCTCCTCTAGGCCCCGCTCTATGTAGGCCACCACCTTCCGCCGGTGCTCCTCCCGGATCAGGGGCCCCACCTGCACCCCCTCCTCCCACCCCGGGCCCACCTTGAGCCTCCTCGCCGCCTCCACCACCCGCGCGAGAAGCTCCGGGCCCACTCCCCCCACCCCCACGGCCACGCTCCCCGCCAGGCACCTCTCCCCGGCGTTCCCGAAGGCGGAGTTCAGGATGGCGGGGATAGCCTGGTCCAGGTCGGCATCGGGCATCACCACCAGGTGGTTCTTGGCCCCGCCCGCCGCCGAGACCCGCTTGCCGCTTTGCGCCGCCAGGGCGTAGATCCGCCGGGCCACGGGCTCGCTCCCCACGAACTGCACCGCTCGCACCTCGGGGTGGGCCACCAGGGCATCCGCCGCCTCCTTCCCCCCGTGCACCAGGTTCAGCACCCCCTCGGGAAAGCCCGCCTCCAGAAAGAGCTCCGCCAGGCGCACCGCCCCTAAAGGGGTCCTCTCCGAGGGCTTGAGGACGAAGGTGTTCCCCGCCACCACGGCGATGGGAAACATCCAGAGGGGGATCATCACCGGGAAGTTGAAGGGGGGGAGGCCCGCCACGACCCCTAAGGGGAAGTGGAAGAGGTTCTGGTCCACGCCCCCCGTGACCTCGCGGAGGGTGCGTCCCTGGAGGAGGGTGGGGGCGGAGAGGGCGAAGTCCACCACCTCTATCCCCCTCCGCACCTCCCCCCGGGCCTCCTCCAGGGTCTTGCCGTGGTGCAGGGTGACGAGGCGGGCGAGCTCCTCAAAGTGCCGCTCCAGAAGCTCCTTGAAGCGGAACATGAGGCGGACCCGCCCCAGGAGGGGGGTGGCGCTCCAGCTGGGAAAGGCCCGGACGGCCGCCTCCACCGCCTGGTCCACCTCTTCCTTCCCCGAGAGGGGCACCTCCTCCAGAACCTCCCCCGTGGCCGGGTTGTACACCGGCAGGGCCGGACGGGACACCGCCTTCCACTCGCCCCCAATTAGGTTCTTGAGCATATCCCCCTCGAACCCCTAGCGGATACCTTTCTTGGTCAGGTCGATGACTTGGCGGGCATTCTCAGGCGTGACAAAACCAGGTCCGGTGAGGATGATGTCGTTGGCAGGAAGAAGCCCGTAGCGCTTGTACAAGGTCAGGACGACGATGGGCAGGTACCCTTGCAGGTACTGCTGCTGGTCCACGGCAAAGTCCATCTGCTTGTTGGCCAGGGCCTCGAGCACTGCGGTGGAGAGGTCAAAGGTAGCGAAGCGAACCTTACCCAGCCGCCCCGTCTGCTGCAACGCCTGAAGGGCAGGTTCGGCGCCCACGGGCCCCAGGGTCAGCACTCCTTCCACCTGGGGGTTGCGCTGCAAAAAGTTGGCGATGGCATTTCGCGCCTCGGTGAAATCGGCCTTCACCGCCAGGATCTCCACCTTTCCCCCCAAGCCGTCGGCGAACCCCTTGCAGCGCTGGTCCAGCCCTACATTGCCCACCTCGTGGTTCACGCAAACGGCGGTCTTCACCCCCAAGGCCCTCATCCTCTCCCCGGCCCCCTTTCCTGCGATGTACTCCTCCTGACCCACGTGCATGAGGACCCCGAGGCGCTTGAAGACGTCGGCACCCGAGTTGATGGAGATCACGGGAATCCCTGCGCGGACGGCTGCTTGAATGGACCGCCCTAGGGCGTTAGCGTCGGGGATGGACACCACTAGACCATCCGGCTTCGCCGCCACGGCCGCATCGATGAGCTGGGCCATGCGCACCATATCGAAGGTTTGCGGAGCGCGGTACTCCACGCGCACCCCAAGCTCCTTGGCCGACTGGTCCACGCCGTTCTTTACCACGGACCAGAAGGGGTCCGATGCTTGGCCGTGGGTGACCACGATAATGCGAACCTGCTGTCCCAGGCCCAGCCCGGATACCCCCAACGCCAAAAGCCCTAACATCACCTTCAGCCACCGAGCCATAGCTTACCCCCTTTGGTTCTTTCGTATCGTAAGGTTGAAGCTTACGGTTTGTCAATACCTGGGGGGCTTGCCTCTCTGATCCAGCCCCCCTGAACTTAGACACTTTCACCCTGCCTCCCGTGTGACGTCCTGCCTGCTTTTCCCTAGTGCCTCCTCCATCACCTCCTTTGGGGTCCGGTAGCCCAGACCGGAGTGCAACCGGCTCTCGTGGTAGTAGCGTAGGCGCTCCTTCACCACCTCCTTTAGCTCCCCAAGGCTTCTGGCCTCCAAAAACTGGTCCTGACCCTCCCCCTTGAACCGGGCAAAAAAGCTCTCCACCACCGGGGAAAACGTACGCTTCGCGTGACACCTTTAGCCCCCATCAGGCTGTAGGAAAGCCTCTGCCCGTCCCTCAGCAGCAGCGTCCCCACCCAATCGTGTGGGTGGAGGGTCTGGATTGAAGAGGGGTTTAGGGACCTGAAGGGGCAGAGGTTTGGGCTGGACCGCCACCGGCTGCGGACGGGAGCGAGCCTCAGGGGGTGGTTATGGCTTCTGGCCTTGAGGTTGGCGCTCTTGGTGCTTCTGGGGGTGCGCTTGCGGGGCAGGGAATGGCTTCCCCGGCTCCTGGCCCATCCCGAGCGGCAGAGTCTCTTCCGCCTGGGCCGGATCGCCCTGGCCCAGGGGCCCCCGCCTTGGAGGGAAGCCGTGCTGGCAGAGTTGGCCAGGTTGCTTCAGGAGCTGGGGGGAGGAAAGTGATGAGAGCTCAGGGCTCCCACTGTGCTTTCCGCCTAGTCCGCGAACGGCTACCCGAAAGGGGATGCCATGGACGGGTTGGAAGGCCTCACGCCCTTTCAAAGGGCCCTGGTAGAGAAGGCGATCCGGTCAGGCAACCTGGCATGGGCTGAACGCCTCATGGGGCTGTTCAGTGCCCCCCAAGAGGGAGAGGGGGTCTCGGAGGCCCCCTCCTCCCTTTCCGCTCCGGCGGAGCCTCCTTCTGCCACTCCCCCCGAGGCCGCCCTCGAGGTGCCCTCCCCCGAGGCCGCCCCTTCTCCCGGCGCCATCCTCCAAGCCTGGAAAGAGGCCGGCATTAGAAAGGCCATGGAGGGGTCTAAGCCCGAGGGGGCGGCCTGGGACAGCGCCAAGCGGAAGGCGTTGGCTCTTTACCGGCGGGCCGGGGGGGAGGCCCCCTTGTGGAGCGAGACTCCCCGCTACGGGCGGCGGGCCGGCCCTGGGGCGCTGGTGGTTCTCTTGCTGGCTCTGGTCCTGTATCACCGGCGGTCGCCCAAGGAGCGGTCCATGGTGGTCTTTGCGCCCATCTGGGTCCTGGCCCGGATCCTCGGGGTCTCCCGGGACTCGGTGGAGCGGTGGCTTCGCCTACCCGAGGTGCGGCGCTGGGTCCAGTACCGGATGTACCGGGTGAGGGTAGGGGAGACCTGGCGGATCGCGGGCATCCTCCTCCGGGTGTACCTGGCCCCGCAAGGGGAGGCCAAGGGCCCGGACCGGGAGGCGTTCAGCCTACCCCTTCGTGACCTTCCGGCGGACATCCGCCTGGGCCTGACCGAGGCCCAAACCGCAGAGCGGCAATATAGAGAAGAGGCTCCCTTAATGCAAGAGAGGGTGTGGTCCCTGGTGATCCCCCTGGGAAGGTCCACGTTATCCCGCCTCAAAAACCCCCTCGTTACCTATATTGCCGCTCTGACCCTCCCCGCCCGGTCCGAGCGGCCTCTCTGGGTGGAAAAACTGGCCCGGGCCTTGGCCTCGCGGCTTCGGGACGGGCGGAACCTGGACTGGTGGCGGAAGGTGGCCTGGACGGTCCTGAAGGGGCTCCTCCTTGGGACCCGGACCCCCTTGGCCATCCTGGAGCGGGGCCTCCTCGTCCTTGAGGAAGCCTCGGGGGTGCGGAACCCCGCGGCCTGGCTCACGGCCTTCCTCAAGCGGGAGGGCTTCCTGGACCTCATGGCCTTTACCCAGGGCTTCCGCGCGGGGGTGGGGCATGCGGCTTGACCGGGTGAACCTGGCCCCCCTGGAGGGGGTCCTGCGGGCCATGGTGGAAGAGGCCCTGAACCAGCCTGGCAGGGTGGTACGGGAGGCCATCCCCACCTCCCCCAAGGACCGGGTGCAGGTGTTCGTGAAGGGCCAGGGCGGGCGGGTGATCCTGGCCATCCGGCGGCCTAAGGGGGAGGAGGACCCGCGGGAACTGGAGGCCCTGGCCCGGCGCATGGGCCTCTCCATCGTGGCCGGCCCCGAGAGGCGGTACGGGAAGACGCCTAGGCCCCAGGGGCCACGGGCCTACCTGGTGGCGGTGTGCCAGCCGGCTGAACCCTCCCCGGGATTCGCTGCCCAGGGCGCCGGCCCCGAGACCGACGAGAACCCTGGGCAGGAGGGCTTTGCCTGCCCAGCCCCTTCGGATTCCCCCACGGATACCCCCCTTCTGGAGGAGATACGGGCCCGGTTAAAGGCCCTGGGCTATCGGGCTTACGACCGGTCTAGGTCGGAAGGCGTGGATAGCTACGCTTTCGCCCTGGAAACGGACACCATTCACCTCGCCCCGTACCTGCCCGTGGAGCGGATTCACCGGGGCCTGTCGGAGCTGGAACGGACCTACGTGACCGGCCAGTACCTGGCCAGCGTGCGGGTGGAGAACGGGGCGGTGACGTGGATCGGCCACACCTTCTACTACACCATTCGGGCGGAAACGGCTCTGGCCCTGGCGGAAGTGAGGCTGTCCGGTCGCATGGACGCTCCCTTCCCCCAAGGCCGGCCCACCGAGCATACCGTTTCGGCCCGGCTCTTCGTGGGGCCTATCCCTATGGGCAAGGGCCAAAAAGCGCGGGCCAAGCAAGCGGTGGAGCACGCCCTGGCTTCTCTGCCCACCTTCGTGGAGACCTTCCCCGAGGCCAAGGTGATCGCGGTGCTGGAAACGCGGGGAGGCCGGGGTGGCTGGAAGGCGAAACTGGCGTGGCACGACATGGGCCATGCGGCGGAATGGGGGAGGAAGCATGATCAACCCACGGCGGTGGATTGAGCGGGCTACGCGCCGGCGGAACCCGGAGATTGAGGCTTCCGAGGAGGCCCTTCTCGGGGTCCTGCTCACGGCGCCGGGAGAGGCCGGGGACGGACGGGAGGCGGCGCGGGAGGTGCTCACCCTGTGCGGGGGGGACCTGGCCCGCATCCCCGAGCTGGACGTGGAGGAGCTGATGGCCATCCCCGGGATCGGCCCGGGCCGGGCCGCGCGGGTGGTGGCCCTGGGCATCATCCTGGAAAAGCTTGGGGTACGGCGTTTTCCACGTTACGTGGTTGACATTCCAGAAAAGGTGGGGCAGGGTGAGTCTAATGCGGATCGCTGACCTACTGGACCTGGAAAAGGAGGTGACAGATGCCCAGGCACCGGCACCATCGGCGGCGGCGCCGGCTTCCGCCCCGGGACTCCAAGGGCCGGTTTCGGAAGCGGCGGTAGATCCCATCGCGCGGATCGTGGCCGAGCGGCCCAGGGCCCCTGAGCCCCAACCCGAGCGTGAGCCTCCTACCTCCCTTCCATCGCCCCGGACCCCCCTGCTTCCCCTTTTCCTGCTGGGGGCCGGGGCGGTGGCCCTCGTTTTCCTGGCCCTTCGCCCCAAGGCCAAAGCGCCTACCCCCGCTCCCCAGCCCCGTCCCGAGGTGGCGGGCGAAGTGGGGAACGCGGAGGTGATGGAGTATGGAGAACTCCCCGACCTATACGAACGGCTCACCCAGCCCTTCCTCTGGGCCTGACCTGGTGGACCCCATCGGGGCCCCGGTAGGGGGAGAGGAAAAGGCCATCCCCTTCCTCACCGCGGCCCAGATCCAGGGCTTCGTGGCCGACCTCTTCGCGGCCTTCGCCCCCCCGGACCGGGAGGAGCGCGTCCGGGCGGCGGTGAACCACCCCGTGGTGGGGGCCCTGCTTTCCGCCATCGGCTACGAGGAGGCCCTGGCCCACTACGCCGCCCGCCTCGGGGCCGCCAGCCTCTCCCCGGCCCAGAGCCTCCTCCTGGGCACCGGCTTCTTGGTGGGGTCCGGGGTGCTGGGCCTGGCCCTGGCCCGGCTAGGGGAGGGGAAGGAGGCCAAGGAAGAGGAGGCGGGGGTGGACCCGGACTTCCGCATGACCCCGGACCGCCCCCTTTGGGGAGGTGAGTGATGCCCAAGCTCATGAAGCGGTTGACCCAGGGGGCCAGCGAGCTGGTGGAGCCCCTGTACGTGGCCGCCATGATCCCCATCATGCTGGCCGCGGGCTGGGTAGCCCTGGCCGCGGCCCCGGTGGCCAGCGCCTGGATCAAACGCCTACAGCCTCCTAAGAACTCGGGAAGCGGGAACGCCGGCGGGGGTGGGGGAGGGGGGGACGACGCCCCCAAGGACCCCTACTTCACCGTGGTGCTGAACCCCTCCTTGGCCGGGGGCAACACCAAGGCCAACCAGAAGCTGGCCGGGATGGTGGCCTACTACCTGGCCCAGGGCAACCCCATCCCGGTGGTGGACCTTTCCACCGTGGGGGGCTACTATGCCCGCCTGCAGAAGATCAACGACCTGGCCCAGCAGGGGAAGAAGCCCTTCGTGGTGACCCTCTCGTCCGCGGCCCTCCACGCCCGGCTCCGGGGGGCGGTGGTCACCGGCGTGGCCCAGGACGTCCCGAACGCCACCCCCCGGGCCAAGACCGTGGCCCAGGAAAGCCTCTCCATGGCTCAGTTCCTGGGCAAGGAGGTGCAGGGGGCCTTCAAGGACGGCGGGGACGGGCGGGCCTACGCGGGGGTGGTGGACCTCTGGAAAGAGCCCACCCTCTTCGGCAACCCCAACGGCATCCCCCCCGAGGACATCTACTTCCACAAGACCCTCTCGGACGGGATAGACCACGGGGGCATCCGCTTGGACTTCCTCAGGCCCGACAAGCCCGCCATCCTGGGCCCAAACGGGCGGCCCGTGGCCGTCCACGGCGTTTGGCTCAACTACCTGGACGGGGAGGTGGACGCCAAGACCCTGAGCCAGATGGCCCAGAACCCCCACTTCGCCCTCCCCGAGCGCATCGCGGGCCGGCTAGCCCGGGCCATCCGCATGTCGGCGGGGTACATCCCCGCCATCCCCCCTGCCCCGAGGTGAAGCATGATCGGGATGAACCGTAGGTGGCTCATCGTGGGGGATTCGGGCACGGGAAAGAGCACCACCGCCCGGGAGGTGGCGGCCCTCTACGTGCCCCGGAAGAAGCGGATCCTGGTCCTGTCCATGTTCCCGGACTGGGGGGCGTGGATCCGGAAGTGGAAGGGGGTCTGGATCCGGGCCACGCGGGAGAGCGTGGGCCGGCTGGACTGGGAGAGCGTCCTTTCCTTCCGGCGGGCTTTCGTGGAGTTCGTGGGCTGGGCCCAGGAAGACGTCCGGGAGGCCCTGGACGCCCTGGCCCTCAGGGTGTGGAAGGGGGACGTGGACCATGGGCTGATCGTTTTGGACGAGGCTCACCTCTTCCTACCTCTGCACGGGGCCAGCCGGGAGTTTGAGCGGCTGATCCTGGGGATCCGCCACCGCCACGGGGACATGCTCTTTATCTCCCAGGCCCCTCAGCGCCTATCCATGCCCGCCCGGGAGCAGGCCAACGTCATCGTGGCCCATCGCCTCTCCTCCAAGGTGGCCCAGGAGCACCTTTTCCGGGTGGCCCCGGAACTCATGCCCTACCAGGAGCGCCTACAGCGCCTCGGGGTAGGGGAGCGTTTTTTGGTGGACGTGGAGAAGAAGGAGGTTTGGTTTTTACCCAAACGTGGACGCCCAGAGCCTTTGGGCGTTGGCATAGGAGGTGAAGGATGGAGATCAACAAGTACAGCCCATACGTGACGCGGTACAAGAACGTCCCGGTGGACCCCGGCCAGCCCACCTACCAGGATGTGTATACCCCCATCCTGGTGATCCAGCCGCCCCGGGACATGGTCTTCTTGGTGGACCCCCAGGAGAAGCTGGTCCTGAAGCTTTACGACGTGGACGGCAACGAGTTCCCGGACGACACCAAGCTCCGGATCAGCCTGCAGGGGGCGGGGGCGGAAAGCCTCCCGGTGCCCATCGGCAAGGCGGTCTACGGGCCCTGGAAGCGCCTGCCCTACACCGACCAGATTGACAACCGCAAAAACAGCTCCCTGGTGGTCTACTTCCCCTCCCTGGGCCGGCGGCCCTTCGCCATCCGCGAAGGGGAAAAGCTCCTGGTGGAGGTGAACGCCCGGGTGAGGATTGACTGGGACGCCAGCAACCCCGGCCTGAGCATGTTCGCCATAGACCTGGACATCCTGACCCTGGCCGAGGCCCAGCGCCGGGCGGCGGCCCTGGGCCGGGCCTTGGCCAGGCGGATGCGGCGCTGAGGAGGTGGTCAGTCATGCGCCGAACCCTACTCACCGCCAACGACTTCACCCCGAGCACCGAGCCCGTGGGCCAGGGGGAGTACGTGATCGCCGAGCGCAAGGTGCCCCCCCTCACGGTGGAGGAGTACCGGGCAGGGGTCCGGCTCTTCGCCCGGGTGCGGGCCCAGGCCGATTTCACCGTGAGCAGCGATGGGGACATCATCACGCTTCCGGTGCCCGGGGTGCGGGTGCCTGAGCTGCCGACAGGGGGCATCCTTTTGCTGGACAAAAACACCTTGCAGGAGTACCCCGTCTTCGTGGGGCATCCCGCCACCCCGCCCGCGGGCTACTACGGGGTGGTGGGCTTCACCCAGGACGGCCTGACCCGGAGGGTGGAGATCCACGGCCCCACCTTTCCCTACGACCTCCGCCTTCTCTGGTATCCCGCCCAGGGCCTGGCCAAGCTCCGGGTGACCCGCAGGGAAACCGGGGTGCGGAAGGACATCCTCCAGGTGGACCTCTTCCGCCTAAACGGCATTGACCACGATGACCGGGAGAAGGTGATCCGCCTGGAGCGGGGGGCCGCGGCCTTCCAGGACCGCTACCTCCAGGTGGTGGTCCAGGGCCTGGTGGACGAGGGCCGGGCGCAAAACGCCTCGTTTTCCGTCACGGTGGTGACCCTAGAGCTTCCGGTGCTGTCCTGGGACGTC
Organism: Thermus sp. H19.2; assembly: GCF_054979525.1. Taxonomy (NCBI): domain Bacteria; kingdom Thermotogati; phylum Deinococcota; class Deinococci; order Thermales; family Thermaceae; genus Thermus; species Thermus sp. H19.2. The sequence goes on along the minus strand of NZ_JBUFDB010000002.1, from coordinate 179,879 downwards.
AACACCTACGTGCGTCAGCTTTCCCGCGACCTCCGGCGGCCCCTCACCACGGACCAGGCCATGGCCCTGGCCGATGCCGCCTTGGCCAGGGTGTAGGAGGTGGAAATGAAGGACCGCGAACTCCTTTACCTTTTCCTGGGGCTGGGCGGGGGCGTGGCCGCCTACCTGGCCTACCAGGCCTGGAAGAAGAACCAGGTGGTGACCATCCCCATCCAGCACGGGGGCGGTGGGGCGGCTTCCCTTCAGTCCCCTCCTCAGCCGGCCCAGCCCACCATCCCCTCCCAGCCCGCCTGGCCCGGCCTGCCCCCGGCTTACCCGGTCCAGCCCGGGCCGGTGATGGGCTGGTACCAGCAGAACCAGCCCCAGATCCAGCAGGGCCTTTCTGGGATAGACCAGATTATCAGCGGCATCAACGCCATCGGCAACCTCTTCGGGCAGATCGGGGGGCTCTTCGGCGGGGGCTCCACCGCCCCGGCCCCGGACGCCTCCCTGGGGACCACGGACTACTACTGGGACCCCCTTTCTCAGAGCTACACCACCACGCCGTCCGACTTTTCCGAAGGGGGGTCCTGGTTGGGGACGGATAGCCCCTCCTCCTGGGACTTCGGCTATGACTACACCGCCCCGGTGGGAAGCTACGCCGGGTGGCTTTAGGAGGTGCCCGTGAGGCCTTGGATCTACGCCGCCCTGGGTTTAGCCGGCGGGGCCGTCCTGTACCTGGGGTATGAGCGCTACCGCCAGGAGCGGTACGGCCCCCGGGTGGCCGCGGCCTGGGGTGGGGGCCTCACCTCCCGGAGCGCGGTGGCCCTCGCCGCTTCCACCGGGCCCGCCCCGGCCCCGAGCAACCAGACCACCGCCCCGGCCCCGCAACCCCAGCCCGTGCGGCCCCAGCCCGTCATAGCCCAACCCCCATCCCCTTCCCCTTCGCCCCAACCCCTTCCGGGCATACCGAACATCGCGGTGCCCCGGGAGCCCCGCCCCGACCCCATCTTGGAGCCGGACGTCCCCGCCACCACGGACGAGATCACCTCGGACCTGAACCCCGAGCCCGTCTACGTCTCCCCGGACGACCTCCGGCGGGGGGCCCAGATCGTGGGAGCCCTGGCCCCCATCGTGGGCTTCCTGAACCCCGTGGTGGGGGCACTGACGGGGGCGGTGGCCCGGGGTATCGCCACGGTGGCGGATCTGGTGCCCCCACCCCAGCCCCAGCCCGTCCTGGGACAGGACAACCAAAGCCTGCCCGGCTATACGGACTGGCTGGCCTCGGAGAAGGGCTACAATGACCCGCTCTATGAACCCCAGCCCGTGGTGGACTACGGGCCTTCCATTGAACCCGTTCCCGCCCCGGACTTCTCCATCGGCAACGCCTTGGACCAGACGTGGGGCGGGGACTCGGACCTCTTCGCGTGGGGCGGGGACAGCACGGACTTCTCCATCGGCAACGCCATAGGCGACCTTTGGCTTTAGGAGGTGCGCATGAGCGAGACCACCAAGGAGTACCTGAAGTGGGGGGCCCTCGGGGCGGTGGCCGTCCTGGGAGGGGCCTACCTTCTGCACCGCGTGAACCCGGACCTTTCGGACCGGGTAGGGGCAACCTGGCTTCTCCAGAAGTTCCGGCTGGCCCCCACGGTCTACGCGCCGGACCAGGGGACGCCGATTTACCCCGTGGCCACGCCCCCGGCGCCCCTTCCGCCCGTGACCCAAGTGGGCCAGGACGTCACCGGGGTCTCGGACCTGGTGACCGCGTGGGTGTGATATGGCGAAGAAGCAGGCCAATCCCTGGGTCTACGCCCTCGGGGGGGCGGTGGTGGGGGGGCTCCTCCTCTACTGGTGGCGGCACCGCTACCCCATGGCCCCGGTCAGCTTCCATCCCCAGCTCGCGGTGTACCGGGCGGGTTATGGCGGGAGCGAGACCGCCATCACCCCGTTAGGCCTTTCTGAACCCTTGCCCTTGGAAGGCCCCACCACGCCCACTACGCCGGCTCCCGTCCCCCCGTCCCCGTGCGGGTGTAAGGGAGGTGGCCAAACCCAGCCTAAGGTGGTGGTGGATGCTTGGCCGGTTAGCCCGCCACCCCCACCGCCCTCTGGGGGATCCACATGAGCTGGCAGATCCGGTGTGGCCTGGTGACGGGCGTGATCACGAGGGGGTAGACATGGATCCCGCCATGATCACCGCGGTGAAGGAGCTGGGCTCCTTCGCGGTCATCATCTGGCTCCTGCTGGTGGAGATTCCCCAGTACCGATCGGCCATCAACAAGAACACCGAGACCCTGAACCGCATGTCGGAGATCCTGATGCAGATCAGCACCAAGCTGGAAGGGAGGGACACATGAACACGTTTTTGCTCAAAATGGCGCTGAACCTCCTCTTTGGCGCCTACGCCAAGGAGTTCGTGGACCTGGCCCAACGGCTCATCCTGGCCGCGGAACAAAGCGGCGGCACCGGGGAGGACAAGGCCCGGGCCGTCCTGGAAGCCCTCTCCAAGTGGGCCCAGGAAAAGGGGGTCTTGCTCAGCTTCCCGCCGGCCCTCAGGGAAGCCATCTTTCGCCTGACCATAGAGGTGTTCGTCTTCATCCTCAGCCGTCAGGGCCTCATCAACGCCCACAAGCAGGCCTACTACCAGCAAGAGACTTTCGCTTGAGTAGGGGGTAGGGATGGCAGTAACCACCGCGGACCCCACCATCTACGCCACCGGCCTGGCCTACTCCACGACCTGTAGCGCCAAGCCGGTGGCCATCAACCTGTTCACCAAGGTGCGGCGGGCCCCTCACCCCAACGGCATCACCGACCCTATGGGGATTCTGAGCGGGAGCAACACGGCCATCTACGCCGTCCTATCCGATGGGGACGTCCTGGTCCTGGCCGAGCAGCCCCAGTTCAACGCCCTGTTGTGGAACTCCTTCCCGGATGGTCCTACGGAACTCATTATGATCTTGCGTGATTCCATCAGCAAGGAGGAGCTGCGCTTCATGATCTATTCCGATCAAGATAATCAGCAGAAATCCCTCTCCTTCGTCAACCCCATCGTGGTGGCCCCCTTCTGCTTTAACGAGATAGAGATACGGTGGACCAGGTCCGTGTAATAGCGACCGCCTTGGGCGGCCTGGTGACGGTGGCCGTGGCCGCCCTTCTCCCCTATCCCAGGAGGAAGGACATGGGAACGAACCAAAAACCCTTTGACCCCAACGCGAACCAGGGACCCTTTGACCCCAACGTTCTGCCCGATAACCCTGCCCTGCCCAAGGATCCCAGCCGGAGGGCCTTTATCCTCAAGATCGCTCCTCTGGCCAGGCAGGTGCAGGTGCTGACGGGGATACCCGCAAGCGTGGGGATCGCCCAGGCCATTCATGAAACAGGGTGGGGCACATCGGGCATGTACCGGGATTTGAACAACCTATTTGGGTTTAAAGCGGGATGTGATTCTAGTGGAAAACCCAGGCCTCAGGCTAGTTCGCAAGAGTGGCTTGAAGTGGACTGGGTAGCAGTTTTTAGGCCCGTCAATGAGCCTTGTCCATACTTCCGCAAGTATTCCTCGGCTTACGACAGCATTTTAGATTGGGCTTTGCGGTTTTATCGCCTCGTCTTTAAGTTTAAGGCCGATGATGGGTCTATTGCCAAGGCCCTAACTAACCGAAAGAACTGGGATGCTTTTCTTGCATCCGAAGCCTTGTGGAACTATAACTCGTTGCCCAAGGATCCTAGATCTCGGAAATACACCTCTAAGATTCGCAACCTGATTCTTATGCACCAGCTTTACCGCTACGATGTCCCAGTAAACTTTTGGCGGCTTAGACCAGATATAGCCGCCTTGGTGCCCACCTAAAACCATTCATCTGCCGCCTCGGTAGGCCGGGAAGTAAGCCTCACCCGAAATGCGTAATAACCAGTTCGCCCATCATAGTCGGCAACAACACGGATAGTAAGAATGGTGCCTGGTTCAGAGGTTAGAACATCGTTCTTTAGGCTCTTGCACGCTTGCTCTTGAGGGACGTTTCCGATGGCAACCGCATAGAGGAGCCAAGATCCCGGCCCACCTAACGGAAAGTCATAGACATGTTCAGGCCGAACGTGAGCGCTTGCAAAATCAAAAGGGCCGTTCGGCCATAAGCCCGTGATATAGCCGTTCTCACACCTCACCCCGAGGAACGGCACCGCCCTCGAGGTGCCCTCCCCCGAGGCCGCCCTCGAGGTGCCCTCGGGGGCGCTCGCAGGAGCAGGGGGGGTATCCTGGGAGGCCCAGAGGGGGGCGTTGGAAGAGTTTTCGTCCTGAACGGGATTAGCCACCTCTTGCTGGGCCGCGGGGATCCCCGGGGATCCCGCGGATACCTGAGGCGGGTTCTCCAAGGGCAACGCCTGCACCACCGGCGTCTCCCCCTTCGGCACCGAAGTTTCGTAGGCCTTGCCCAGCGCCTCCACCGCCCTTTGGCTCCGGTCGTGGGCCACCAGCAAAAAGGCCGCGGTCAGCCCAATGCCTATGCCCACCAAGAGGGATAGGCCAGCCTGCCTCATACCTCCATCATACCCACGTAACGTGGGAAAGCTTTTACCCAGGCTTAACCTAGGGGTCGGGCCCGGCCAAGGAGTAGTCCAGCACCACGGGCCGGCCCAACAGCTCTTCCGCCCTAGCCTTCGGAGTCTTCCAGCCCAGGGCCATGTGCTCCCGGCGTTCGTTGTAGACCTTGAGCCAGGATACGAAAAGCCCCGGCGCCTCGTCATGGGCCCAAGAGTAAAACTCCTCCCGCGCCGTGCGGTGGGCCCTTTCCACCCTGCCGTTGTACCGGGGGGTGCCGATGGGGATTAGGACCTGCTGAATCCCCCTTTCCCGCAAGAATCGCTCTACCGGGTGCTCCCGGTAAACGTGACTCAGGGCGGCGTAGGTCCATTCCGGCCCGTGGTCGGTGGCCCACACCTTCACCGGGAGGGGGAAGAAGGCCAGAGCCCGGTCAATGAAGTCTACGGCGGCCTGGGGTGTGACCTCGGGGTAAATCCGCGCGAACAGCAAGCGGGTGGCCGCCTCCACCGCGGTGAACTGGTAGGGGCCCTCGGCGTGGACATACAAGACATCCGCCTGAACCCAACCCATGGGCAGGGTTATATCCTTCCGCTTTCGCGGTCCCTGGGCCCGAGGGGTGTGGAGCCCTAGCCGCTCTAAGGCGTGGTAAATGGCCGTGTGGGAGGCTTTCAGTCCCTCCTTTTCCAGGGCCCGCTTGAGCCTCGCCCCGCGAAGGCCCTTCTCCCACAGCTCCTTCACCTTGGCGTCCAAGTCCGTACGGGCGCGGCCACGTTTTGGAGCGTTGGGGCGGTTGTATAGGGCTTCAAACGAGCGCTCCTCCTCATACCGCTTGATCCACTTCCACGCGGTGCTGACGCTGACCCCATGCTTCGCGGCTACCTCACGAAAACTTCGCCCTTCCTGGCGGGCCAGGACCATCTTCAACCGGTGCCTGGCAAGCTGGACGTGGGCCAAACGATTCATAGGGGCCCTCGGGCGGTGCCCATGCGAGGGGCAACTCCCACGTTTCATATCACGGGGGGCTTGCATACCCGTTAGTCCATGCTAAAGTGAAGTTAGGGTACCGTTCGCGAACTCAACGGAAAACACAAGCTCAGGGCTCCCACCCCATTGACAGGGTCTTCCCTCTCGGCTACCCTACTAATTAGGGACTGGGCCCGGGGTTTCCCCGGGCTTAGTACGTTAGGGAAAGATCCAAAGCTGCTCCCACGAAGCTGGATCCCTCAAAAAGGCGAACACTTCGGAGGTCACGCCCCGGGCAGAAAGGCGACCTTCCACAAGCTCCGTGAACCACGCCCGTATCACCTGGTGAGGGGGCTCCAACCCTTTTTCCGCCTTGAGGTGGCGGCCATAAACATAAGCCGGAAAGTCAGCCACAGCAGCCATCCGATGCTGCTTCCCTATCGGGCCTGGGACGCCGAGAACCCTCAGCTTCCCCTGGTTAGCCAAAGCGCACATTTCTGTACGCCGACCCCCCACCAGGATGGGGGCCTAGGCTTCCCTTCCCTCTCTCCCACGGTCCTGTAAGGACGGGCTTGAGGGGGGAAAGATCCCTCGGCACCTCGCGCCCAAGAAGAGGAAGGAAAAGAGCCTCCCTCAGGACCCGCCAGGGATGGGCGCCAAAGAGGTTCCTTCCTTCGGTTGACCCCTTCTGGCTCCCTGGAGAGCCCTGAAAGGCAGAGAGAAGGGAAAGCGCTCGGCGGGCCTTCCCCATCTCCCGGGAAAGCCTCCGCCTGAGGTAGGGGTTCCCCTCGGCCTCCCTGAGCTTTTGGAGTTCCTGGAGGCGGTCCTGGTGGAACCCCTCGGCGTGGGCGAGGAAGGATGGGTCGCGGAGAAGGGCTTCGTACCCTTTGGGAAGCCTCTCGGCAAAGCCCAAGGCCCGCCTCCCGATGACGAAGGCGGCGGCCACGTCCTTGGAGAGGTGGAGCTGGGGGGCGTACTTGAGCATCCCGATGGTGGAGGTGTCCTGAGGCTCCACCTCCACCACCTCCACGCCCCGCTTGCGGGCCAGGGAGTGAATCTTCTCCAGAAGGGAGCGGTAGGCGAAGCGGTGCTGCTTGCGGCGAAAGTGCCGTCCGGTGCCGTCTCCCTTACGGGACTTCCTGAGGTACTTCAGCCTCTCGGTGGCGAGGGCTACCCCGTGCTCCTCCGCCAGGGCGACCACCTGGTGGGCGATTTTCCAGAGCGCCAGTTCTTTAGCCCCCTTGTGAAGTGCTGCCCCAAATTTGGACCACCCCAAGAGAGAGGCTAAGGGGTGTAGTCTGAAGGGGTAGCGAGATGCGCAGGTGGTCAGCGAAGGAAAAGGTAAAAATTGTGTTGGAGGTCTTGTCGGGTCAAAGGACCGTGGCCGAAGCCTGCCGGGCTTATGGGGTGGCGGAGTCCCTCCTTTACCGCTGGCAACGAGAAGACAAGATAGCTTCGCTGACCATGGAGAACGCCCACGCCGCCTTCACCTCCGGCTGCGCGGAGCAGGAGGCCCGTATCCGCGAGCTGGAGCGCCTGGCGGGCCAGCTGGCCCTGGAGGTGGAGGTCCTAAAAAAAGCCTCGGGGCTCTACCGGCAAAGGAAAGGCGGGAGCTGGTGAAGGCCCTCAAGGTACGGGCTACGCCCGTGACCAAGGGAGCCTACCCCCTCCGCCTGCTTTCCCGGGTCCTCGGGGTGCCCCGGAGCACCCTCTACTACCGGCCCCAGGACCCCCCTCCCGAGGAGAGGGCCCTCCGGGAACGCCTGCGGGCCCTGGCGGAGGCCTGGCCCCGGTACGGCTACCGGCGCCTCACCGCCCTCCTGCGGGGGGAAGGTTTCCAGGTGGGAAAGAAGCGGGTGTGCTCCCTGATGCGGGAGGAGGGTCTGCTTCTTGCTCGGAAGCCTCCCCCTCCCAGGACCACCTCCCCAGGGGGCCTTCTCCCGGAAGGGGTGAAGAACCTCCTGCCGGGACTCGCGGTGACCCGCCCGCACCAGGTGTGGGTGGCGGACCTGAGCTACGTGGTCCTGGGGGAGGGGGTGGCCTACCTGGCGGTGGTGATGGACCTCCACACCCGGAAGGTGCTGGGGGTGGCCCTGGGGCCCAGGCTTTCCCAGGGGCTGACCCTGGGAGCGCTGGAGATGGCCTTGAGGGAGGGGTGTCCGGAGGTGCACCATTCGGACCGGGGGGTGCAGTACACCTCCAGGGCGTATGTGGAGCGGCTTTTGGGGCTAGGGGTGCGGCTCAGTTACGCGGGGACGGGGAGGCCTTGGGAGAACGGGCACGCGGAGCGGTTGATCCGGACGATCAAAGAGGAGTGGGTGGCGTTACGGGAGTATAGGACCTTGCAAGAGGCACGGACCTCGGTGGAGCGGTTTGTCTTCCAGGTGTACAACCGTAAGCGTCCTCACTCGGCCTTGGATTACATGACGCCCGAGGCCTTTTCGGAGAGCCTGTTGAAAGGGGGTGGGAGTCCTGACTTAAACTGACGGGTAAGGTGGTCCAAATTTAGGGCCGCAGTACACCTTGCTCCGCCATACCGAGGAGGCGGAGAGGGAGCGCGCCCGCCTCCTCCTCACCCGGACGCCCTCCCTGCCGCCCCATAAGCCTGGCAGGCTTCGGCCACCGTCCTGTGGCCGGACGGGGCCTTCAGGGTCAGCCCTGACGCTCTTCGCCCTTCCCGTTGCCGATGACTCACACGTCTTGTTACCCCTTTGGACTCCGCTCCTCAGCCCCTCTCTTAGGGTGGTCCAGATTTGGGGTAGCCCTTCAGTCGCCCTTTTGTATGCTGAGGAGAGGGGCTAAGGTGGACGGTCAAAAGGCCTTCGGGGTGGTCCTTCTGGGACTCGTTGCCCTTTACTTCGCCCTTCAGGGACGTGATGGGCCCCCGGCTCCTCCTTCCTCCTCTCCCCAAGGAGAGGCCTCCCCCACCTGCCAGGCCCGGGTGTGGGCCGCCACCTTGGGCTACCAGGAGGTGCGGCTCCAGCTTGAAGGGCAGGCCTCCCTCATCCGCCTGGCGTGGCCCCGAGGGGGCCTCGAGGTGGAAACCCCCAAGGTGTGCTCGGCGGGGGAGTGCCGGGTGCCCATTCCCCCAGGAGTGAGGCCCGTGGAGGTGAGGGTGGACGCGTGCCCCCCTATCCGCCTGGGGGAGTGAGGGCCTGGGGTCAGTCCCTCCCTTCCAGGGAAGGCACCCTTACCACGGTCAGGCCCTCCTTCTTGGCCGCCCGGTAGAGGGTTCGGTCAAAGGTGAGAAGGGCGGTGTCCGGGTAGAGCCCATGGAGGAAGAGGGCCCCTTCCCGATGGACGGCATCCGCCCCCTTGAGGGGGTGCCTTTCGCATAGGCGGGCCGCCCTCATGTGCCCTTCCAGGGTGGGGGTGAGGACTTCCAGGTACTCCCAAAGCTCGTAGAGTTCCCGGAGGGCCTTGCGGTAAAGGGGGCGGGTGAGCCTGCCGTCCCTCTGCATGGCGTGGAGGATCCCTACCCCTTCCGGGAGGGCGAAGGCGCTTGCCGCGTGGGCTTGAGCCTGGGAGAAGGCTTCTCGGGCCAGGTCAGAAAGGTCCTCCCGGAGGAGGACCTTGAGGAGGCCGCTGGTTTCTAGGAAGAGCCTCAACGCCTTTGCTCCTGGAGGCAGGCGAGGCTGGACTTGCCAGGCTTGGGCGCCACGGGCTCAGGGAGGGGAGGCTTCCCCTTCTTACGGGGAGGGGTAATGAGGAAGGGGGCCTCCTCCTGGGTTTTGGGGCGCGCCTTCCTAGGCGTGTCCTTAGTCTACCTGGGCAACAGGCCCGAGCAGAGCGCCGGATCAGGGTGTTTCCTTCTGGTACGCAGGAAGCGCCCGTCCCGGAGCGGCCTCGCCCGGCACATGGGGGGTCAAGCCTCCGGTGGCCACGCTCATCTTTGACCCCCTTTGCTTCGGCTACAGCCTGCAGGGCCTCTGGCTCCTCCGCGCCCCCCACCACACACCCTAGCCCCGGGGGGCCTTACGGGCTGTCGGCGGGGACCTGCGCACCAGTGGGCGCTTGGGTTGACCAGTTTTGCCCCCGGATCATTCCCCTGGAATCTTCGTCCGGCTCCACTTCGGTGGAGGCGCGCGGTCGTCCCCGGAGGGCGGGGCGTCTTACCCTTCCTCCCCCCACCCCGGCACCGCCAGGCTCTTCATCCCCGTCCAGTAGGCCACCTTCTCCCTGGGGTGGCCCTCTTTGAGGAAGCGGCGGATGGCCCGCCACCTGAGGGTGAGGACCAGGTCCGCCCGCTGCTTGCCCTGGGGCTTGAGCCCGGCGAAACGGGCGAACTCCTTGAGGACCCACTTGGCCTCCAGGAGGCCTAGAGGCTTCCCGCGGTACTTTCCTGGGGCGGGCTTGAGGAGGAGGTGGGGGTAGGGGAGGGGCTGGTGGGAGGCGAGGAAGTCCCGCTGGGGAAGCCAGTCCCCGAGGACCTCCCGGGCGAAGGGGGAGAGGGGGACCTCCCGGAGCCTGGTCCCCCGCACCAGGAGGCTCTTCTCCCGCACGTCCTCCTTCCAGAGCTCCACCGCCTCCTTCACCGTGAGGCCCACCTCCCCCAGGAGGACCAGGAGGACCCGAAGGAGGGGCCGCCAGTAGGCCAGGGGATAGGCCTCGGCCTTCTCCAGAAGCTCCCGGTACCGCTCCTCGGGCAGGGCCCGGGAGGGGGCCACCACGGGGAGCTCCTGCCGCGAGGGGAAGACCACGTGGGGGGGCATGGGGTGCCCCGCCCAGTCCAGGAAGGGGAAGAGATGCCTCAGCCCCGCCCGGGCCCGCTCCACGGTGCCCCAGGCGAGGGGCCCCCTTTCCCCCCCGGGGAAGCCCTTCTCCTTGACCTCCAGGAGGAAGGCCTTGAGGTCGGAGGCCTCCAGATGGGGCCAGCGCCTTCCCTTCAAGGCGAGCCAGCGCACCCAGTAGCCCAGGTACAAGGGCCCTCCCCGGTCGGGCTTCTTGCGGTGGCGGACCAGGTAGGCCCAGTAGGCCTCCTTCAGGACCCCCTCGTCCCAGCGCTCCAGGGCCTCGCCCACCGCCCGCTTGCGCTCCTCCGGGTGGTCCCAGACCTCCAGCCCAAGCCCCTCACCCATCCTCCCCACCATCTTAGCCACAAACCCCCTCCACCCGCCACCGCCTTGTAGCTAAGACTTCCTCCCCCGCCCTTCCCGCTAACCTTTTTCCCGTCTCCAGCGCCATTCCCGCCCGGGCCCTTTCTCCTCTAGGGTCTAGGTAGGCGGGGTGGGGAGGGGGGAGGGGAAACCAAGGGGAGCGGGGTTGAAGGAGAGCAAGGTCAGGGCACCACCACCCTGATCCCCGCTTGAGGAGGCCTGGCCTCCGCCTCCCCCCGGGGCTCCTCCGGGTCCAAAAGCCCGTCCCCGTCCCGGTCCAGGAAGGCGAGGAGGCGGTAAGTCCCGGGGAAAAGGCCCTCCAAGCGGAAAGGACCCCCCTCCGCCGGGAGGGTGAGGGTCCGGCAGGCCCCCGAGGCGGGGCAGGCCTCCAGGACCACCGGGCGGCCACCTCCCCCACCCGGACCTGGACCTCCGCCTGGGCCTCCCCTGCCGTGAAAAGGATCCGGTAGGCGCCAGGAGGCGTGCCCGAAGGCGCCCGCGCCCGGAGGTAGGCCAGGCCCCGGGCGGGGTTCGGGGCGAGGTGGGCGGCGAGCCCCCCTCCCGGGCCTCAAGGACAAGGACCCCTCCACCCGGAGGGCCATGCGGTCTCCCCGGAGGGGTCCAGGAGGTAGACCCTCTCCTCATCCCCCAGGTAGGGGACGTCTTCAGCGCCCGCGGCGGGGCACGCCATCCCAGAGAAGGGGCCAGGCGCAGGATCTCCCCCTAGGCCTCCTGCCATCCGTCCGCCAGGGTCAATGTGGAAGGCCAGCCTTACACCCCCATCCTACCCGCCCTCCCTGAGAAGCTTGACCAGGGCGAGAAAGGCCTTCTGCGCCCTGGCCTCCTCCAGGGGCCCGGGCTCCGCCACGAAGAGCCTCTCCAGGAGTAGCCCGGGGGCCCGCAAGGGGGAGGACCGGAGGAGGTTGAAGTGCAGGACCATGGCCAAGGGGACCACCAGGGGAAGGAGGAGGGGAGAGAGGAGGCCCAAGGGGAGGAAGTAGAGCCCTCCAGGCCCTCTCCCCCGCCCAGGCCACGGTCCGCTCCTACGGCAACGCCTCGGTGACCGCGACCTACACCGGGCCTCTCTCCGGGACCCTGTGCTACGACACGGACTGCCGGCAGGCGGCCCCGGGCTACTACACCGCCCCGGGGGAGAGCGTGGAGCGGACCTGGACCGAGACCTACTCCGAGTCCTGCCCCCCGGGCTACACGGGGAGCGTCACGGTGACCGAGCAGTGGCGGACGGTGAAGTACTGGACGCCGAGGGAGGGGGGGTTGTCCTCGAGGGGGACCGTGGTCTTCACCAGCGCCACCCGGGACGAGATGGTGGGGACGCAAATGGGAAATAACTGCGAACCAAACAGGGTCACGGATAAAGATAAAAACGCGACCGCTTGGTACTACGTCGACTCAGACGGCAACCCCGTCATCCAGTTCCGTTCCTTCGAGGAAGCCAAGGAGAAGCTGGGCGAGGCGGCCCAATGGCTTCTGGAAAACGGCTTTCTGAAGACAGGCGAGCCGGGGGCCGCGCCCACCTACGACGAGTTGGCGGCGGCGGCGCAGAGCAACGACAATGACGGTAGCAAGTAGACTCCTCTTCTTGGCCCTCCTCCTCGCGGCTCCGACCTTCGCCGAAACCCTCCAGGACCTGGCGGGGCGAGCCGCGAGGGGGGAAGCCGCAGCCCTGGCCCGGCTCACGGAGGCTGCCCGGACCGACCCCAAGGCCCAGGCAGTCCTGGGCACCCTCTACCTGCTCGGGCGGGGAGTCACTCAGAGCTACGCCACCGCTTACCAGCTCTACCAGCGGGCGGCCAACGCCGGGGAGCGGGAAGGCCTCCTGGGGCTGATCCCCCTCCTTTACTACGGCATCCCCCCCGCCCCCTACGACCCCAAGCGGGCCGCCGTCCTCCTCGCCGACCTGGCCGGGACGGGCCTCCCGGAAGCCCAGGCGGTGGAAGCCTACTACGCCTCCCAGAGGGGAACGGGCACCCGGCTCTCCCCTGAGGAGGCCGTGTCCTTGTGGCAAAGGCTCCTACCCGCCTCGGTCTGCGCCCGCTTCTACCTTGGCCAGGCCTTCCTCCTGGGAAAGGGGGTGGAAGCGGACCCCGCGAGGGGCCAGGCCCTTCTGGCGGAAGCGGCGGAAGGGCTTTCCCCCTGCGCCGCCATGGCGGCGGGGGTCCTCGCCACCGGGTACTGGCGGGGCTGGTGGGGCCTTCCCAAGGACCCTGAGAAGGCCATGGCTTGGGCCCTTAGGGACGCCTGGAGCCCGTACGGGGCCGGGGTGCGGGGAGAGCGCTACCTGGAAGAGGGTCGGCTCAAGGACGCCGAGGCCCAGGTGGCCTTCTGGGCCTACCGCGGCTTCCCCGGCCTGGCCTCCACGGCGATGGGGCGCCTCCTCATGGACCGGGACCCCGTGCAGGCGGCGGCCCACCTCATGGTGGCCTACCTCGGCGACCCCGAAGCCCGGGGCTACCTCGAGGCCCTGCGCCGCTCGGGTCGGCTCCCCCCAGAAGCGGAGCGGCGGGCACAGGCTCTGGCGGAGGCCCTCTATGCGGGCGCGGGCCTACCTGCTCGTTAGCCTTGCGGTCCTCCTCCTCGCCTTCGGCCTCCTCTGGCGGAAGGGGCCCGACCCCGTGTCGGCCTGCGCCGCCCTCCCCGGGACGAAGGAGCGGTGGGCCTGCTACGCCAAGGCCTTGCCCTTTCCCGGCCCCACGGAGGCCGAGGCGAAGCGGGCGGCGCGGCGCTGCCGAGGCGCTCCCTACGAGTGCGCCGAGGTCCTGGGGCGGAAGCTCGCCCTCCTCCGGGATCCCAGAACCGCCCGCGAGGCCTGCGGGGTCCTGCCCCGCCTGGCCCGGGCCTACTGCCTGAGGCCCTTGGGGAGCGGAGAAAACTGAGATGGTCCGGGCGGTCCTCCTGGGTCTGTGCGCCGCCTTCGCCCTGGCTCCTTACCCGCTTTGGCCCCTCCTGCCGGCCTTGCTGGGGGAAGCCTTGAGGTTGGAGAGAAGGCAGGGAGCGGTCTTCTTCCTGGCGCTCTACGGGGCGTGGTCCTGGCCGCTCCTGCGGGTCCTCCTCGGCGAGGCGGGGGGGCTTGGAGGGCTGGACTACCTCCTCGGCCTCCTCCTCTACGCCGCCCCCGCCGCCCTGGCCTTTCTCCTGCCCGAGCCGTGGGCGCGAGCGGGAGCCCTGGGCGTGGCGGAGATCGCCCGGAGCTACCTGGGCGAGCCCCTGGGCCTCCACCTTGCCCTCCTCGGAGAAGGGCTCGTGGAGACCCCCCTCCGGCTCCTCGCCGCCTGGGTGGGCCCCCACGGGCTAAGCCTGGTCGCGCTTCTCCTCTCGGCCTTGTGGGCGGAGGGACGGCGCTGGGCGCTCCTGCCCCTCCCGGCCTCTCTCCTCCTCATCCCCCTTCTTTCCCAGGCCCAAGGAAACCTTCCCGCGGTCTTGGTGGAGGCGGGAACCCCCCTTGAGGTGAAGCTCCAGGGGCTGGACCTGGGTCGGGTGTACCGGGACCTCACGCCCGAGGGCCCGGGGCTCGTGGTCTGGCCGGAGACGGCCACCGCCCTGCCTCCCAGCTACCCCCTCTGGGTGGGGGGCGTGGAGACGGGCGGCAGCAGCCGGGGGGTCCTGGTAGTGGACGGGAAGCCCGCGGCCTGGCGGGACAAGGCTCTGCTCACCCCCTTCGCCGAGGGGCTGCCCTACTTCCGGGAGCTCGGGGGGTTCTACCGGAAGCTCGGCCTGGCCCCGGACCGCCTGCCGGGGGAGGTGCACCCCCTCGGGTCCTACGGGGTCCTCCTCTGCTTCGAGGCCACCTCCCCGCGCCTCGCCCGGAAGGTCGTCCTGGAGGGGGCGCGGGTCCTCCTCGTACTCACCAACGAAGGCTGGTTCGACGGGACCCCCTTCAAGGCCTACCGCCTGGCCCAGGACCGCCTGCGGGCGGTGGAGACCGGGCGCTGGCTCCTCCGGGCGGCGGAAACCGGGCCCACAGGGGCGGTGGACCCCCTGGGGCGGGTCCAAGGCCTTCTGCCGGAGGGGCGGGGCTACGTCCGGGTCTCTTACGAAGAGCGCTCCGGCCTCACCCCCTACACCCGGTGGGGCGAGGCCCCCGCCTTGGCGGGGGCCCTGCTGCTCCTGGGACTCGGGCTCAGAAAAGGGGGTAGAGCAAAGAGTCCGCCACCCGGAAGGACCAGGTCTTCTCCACGGTCTGTCCGCCCACGCGCGCCGTGAAGCTCACCTGGTAGGCCTGCCCCAGGGCCAGGGGGTCGTGGGGCAGGACGAGGACGGCCCCGTAGGCGGAGAGGGTGTTCTTCCCCGCCGGACCGTACTGTCCGTCCGAGGAGTAGTACTGATCGCTGCCGTAGGCGCAGACCGGGACCTCGGTCCCGTCGGAAAGGCGGACCAGGCGGGCCCAGAGGACCCGGGTGGAGGTCCAGGCGTTCCCCGAGGCGTCGCTGGCGTAGGTGATGGGGAAGCCGTAGCGGGGCTGCACCCCGTTCACCCACTCCCAGGTCCAGGAGAGGCCGGACCGGGAGAGGAAGGGGGGGACTGGGGCCTTTTCCGGGGCGCGACAGGTCTCCAGGGGGTCGGGGTTCTCGCCACTAGCGAAGTCCCCCAGGGGGAGGTCCCGGTCGGGCGCGGGCACCAGGACCTCGCGGTTCCAAGGAGAGGAGGAGGGGTTTCCCGCGGCGGTCACGGCTATGTTGGTGATCACGTTGGAGTACTGGCAAAAGGGGAGGACCGCCTGGAAGTTCCCGTAGCCCCCGGTGGAGAGGGAGCCCTCCAAGAGACCGAAGCGGTGGAAGGGGGCGATGAAGAGACTGTACACCGGAGGATTGGGGTCGTAGTCGAAAGAGCTCGCGTCCCCCAGGTCGTTCCCTGCCACCGAGGCGCCCTCGGGGGAGGCGAAGGGGTAGCCGGGGACCTCGCTATGGGCGTAGAGGTTGGGGTTACAAGCCACGTGGCCATTGTAGGCGTAGTAGCGCGCATGCAGCCAGCCCCGGTAGGCGAGCTCGGGGTCTTCCTGCTGCAGGGGCGGGACCCCGGCGTACTGCCGCAGGAAGTTCCAGGTGTCGAAGCCCGAGCGCTGCCCCGGCTTGAGCACCCTGAGGTAGAAGGGCACCACCTCCTCCACCGCCTTCCCCGAGGCGTCCTGCCCCGAGAGGACGAGCTCGTACTTGAAGGGGCCCTGGGAGAGGGCGCCCGGGTCCACCCGGAAGGTCAGGGCGGCGGTGGGGCTCGCGGGGGTCAGGGCGTAGCTCCCCGTGGGGTGGGCCACCCCGGGGTAGCGGCTCGCGTCCCAGCCCGGGCAGTTGGAGGTGCCCTTGGCGCAGGGATCGGCGAGGCGCACGGTGAGGGTCACGGAGGCCACCTCGGGGTCGTTGAAGGTCGCCCGCACCGGGACCTGGACCTCGCCCCCGGGGGCCACGGTCTGGAGGGGGGAGGGGAGGTCCAGGGCCCCCGTGAAGGGCTTGGGCTGAAGGCCGGGAAGGGTCAGGTTGCCGCAGGCCGCGAGGAGGAGGGCGGCCAAGGGGAGGAAAACCTTGGTCTTTCCCATCTCGGGGGGATTTTAACTCGGGCCCGGGGCTTCCGGTGGACCCACTACGATTTCCTCCCCAGGAAAGCGGGCGTCCAGGGTATAGACCCGCTTCACCCCAGAGGCCAAAGCCGCCGCCCAGATCACGGTGCTCTCAGAGGAAATCCCCTTCATCACGAGCGGGGGCCATAGGGTACCAGCTTTCTCGTTTCCTAAAGGGCCGCACATAGCGACGCGACATGAGCGACCAGGCTTATTGGCTAGACTGCCCCGAGTATACTGAGAGGCGCATGGTCCTGACCGAGCGGATCCCCCTGGTGGCGGACGAGGCCGGAGGCCTCCGGGTAGAGGGCACCCGGGTCTACCTAGAAGACCTCCTGGACGCCTACGAGGGGGGCCTCTCCCCCGAGGAGATGGTCCTGGCCTACCCCATCCTGAACCTCGCGGACGTGTACGCCATCCTGGCCTGGGCCCTGCGCCACCCGGAGGAGGTGGCCGCCTACCGGAAGAGGGTAAAGAGGGAGGCCCGAGAGGCGGAGGAGCGGGCCAGGGCCCACCTTCCTAAGGCCCTTCTAGCCCGGCTGGGTAGGGCGTGAGGCTCCTACTGGACGAGAACGTGGAGAAGGCCCTCCTCCTGGGCCTGAGGCGGCGCCACCCTGGGCTAGACGTGGTGCGGGTGGTGGATGTGGGCCTTGGAGGGAGGTCGGACCCCGAAATCCTGGAATGGGCTGCCAGGGAAGGGCGGGTGGTGGTGTCCCGGGACCGGGCTACCCTGAGCGCCGAGGCCGCGCGGCGCATAGAGGGGGGCAAGCCTATGCCGGGACTCATCCTCTTGCGCCGGGGCGTTGGCGTAGGCCGGATCCTAGAGGATCTGGAGCTCCTCTTGGCTACCGCGTGGCCCGGGGAGCTGGAGAACGCCATCCTGTACCTCCCTCTCTGAGTTTGGGGACAACTCTAGGAACGCAAGTGCGGGACCTTATGGGGCTGCCCTCGGAAGTGGCGGCTCTCAGAGCCTCTCCGCCCTGCCCCAGGTCCGCGGGACCTCGGCGAGTGCAGAGGCCTCGGTCTCGAGGTCCCAGGGCTCCGTCTCCTGGACCGAGGTCTACACCCTCCAGTCCGTCTCCCCCGCCCAGGCCACGGTCCGCTCCTACGGCAACGCCTCGGCGACCGCGACCTACGCCGGGCCCCTCCCCGGCACCCTCTGCTACGACGCGGACTGTCAAGGGGCAGACCCAGGCTACTACACCGCCCCGGGGGACAGCGTGGTGCGGACCTGGACCAAGACCTACTCCCAGTCCTGCCCCGCGGGCTACACGGGGAGCGTCACGGTGACCGAGGAGTGGCAGACGGTGAAGTACTGGACGCCGAGGGAGGGGGGGTTGTCCTCGAGGGGGACCGTGGTCTTCACCAGCGCCACCCGGGACGAGATGGTGGACAGGAAAGAGGAGAAGGACTGCGAGCCGAGGGAACCAACGAGAAAGGATACGAAGCCCGATGACCCACCGGACACCCAGACCGACTCAACGGAGACCGACCAAGACCAGTCCGAAGAGGATCCCGTCGATTGGTCGAACGTCAACCTGGACATAGGAGTTCCAAGCGGTCGAAATACGCAGGTATCGGCCCGTGGAAAGTATCCGGACCCTCCTCCCAAAAAGACCGCCCTTTCCCTTTTCCTGCTCCCCAGGCAGGGGCTTTGGTGAGAAGGGGGCGGGTAAAATCTACCTGGGAGGTTAGAGATGAACCAAGTCGCACGCACGCAGGCTTCCCTCCTGATCCGGTTCGTCGTCCTCGGTGCCCTTCTCGGGGCCAAGGCCCTCGCCCTCTCCGTCCAGGAAGGCTGGCAGCTGGTAGTCCGGGCGGAGTCGGGGGACCGGGCCGCCCTGCAGGCCCTGGTCCAGGCCTACCAGGCCCAGGACCCGGAGGCCGCCGCCGCCCTCGGGGTGCTCTACCTAAACGGCGTCGCCTACCCGCGGGACCTGGCCCGGGCGAAGGAGTACTTTGACTGGGCCTTCTCCCGGGGAAGCGCCTGGGCGGGCTACTGGCTTGGCGTCCTCTACGCCAACGGGATCGGGGTGCCCGAGGACCAGGAGGCCGCGCTCAAGTACGTGGACGCCTCGGCGGAGCGGGGCTACGTCGGAGGCAAGCTGGCGGGGCTCCTCTTCCGCCTCTTCGACGGCAAGCTGAAGTACGAAGACTACGTCTCCCAGGCGGAGGCGGAGGCGGCCAAAGCCCCCGAGGACCCCGTGGCCCTCGGCATCAGGGCACGGCTCGCCTCCGACCGGGCCTACCAGGCCAAGAACCCTGAGGAGCAGGGGAGGTTCCTCGCCGAGGCCCGGGAGCTCGCCCGCAAGGCGGCGGAGGGCGGCCACTTCATCTACCGCGGCTGGTACGCCTACATGCTCTACTTCGGCCTGGGGGGCGAGCCCGACCAGAAGCGGGCCCTGGAGCTCGCCCGACCGCTCACGGGCTTCGAACCTAACGCCACGGGCCTCCTTGTCTGGGACCTCTACTTCGGCAACGTCCAGCCCCAGGGCCGCCCCCAGGCCTGCCGGCTCGCCGGGGAGTACTTCGCCCGGCCCGAGCTCCGCGTGAGCGCAATACTCCGCGCCGTCTACGGCCTCTGCCTCATGGACGGGGGCAAGCGCGTGGAGGGCTTCGCCCACCTCCTGAAGGCCGCGGGCCGGGACCCCCTCTTCCTCCCGGCTCGGGCGTTGGCCAAGGAGCGGGCAAAGGGGCTCTCCAAGGAGGAGCTGGAGCGGGCCAAGGCCCTCCTCAAGGACCTGCCCTAGACCCATGTCCCCCGCTCTCCCCCGCGCCTTCCGCCTCCTGCGACGGGCGGGGGAGCTTCTTTCCCGCCCCTTCGTCCTCTCCCTGACGAGCGTCACCGCCTTCCGCCTCCTCCTCGCCCTCGCGGTCCTCTACGACCTCCTCCGCTGGCGGCTCCCCTGGTTCAGGGTCTGGTACACGGACGGGGGGCTCTTCCAGGGGGACGAGGTGTACCGCCTGGTCCCGCCCGTCCTGCCCTTCTTCTTCGGGCATCCCTTGCTCTCCCACCTCCTCTTCGCCCTCCTCGTCCTCGCTGTCCTGCTCTTCGGCCTGGGCTACCGCCCGCGGACCATGGCCCTCTTGGCGGGGGTCCTCCTCCTGGCCCTGGACGCCCGGAACCCCTGGCTCCTGAACACGGGGCACGCCCTCATGCCCGCCTTCTTGCTCCTCTCCGTCCTCCTTCCCCTGGAGGGCTCCTGGGGCGTCGGAGCGGCCCTCTTCCGCGGGCCCGTCCCCGAGGCGGTCCGCACCCCGGTCCTCCTCCCCTTCCTGCTCCTCGCCTTCACCGCCTACTTCCTGAACGCCGTCGCCAAGGACTTCGAGGCCTACTTCGCCCGGGCGGACGCGGTGGCGAACGCCCTCATCAGCTACGGCACCGTCCCCGGGGTCCTGTTCCTGGAGCGGTTTCCCGGGGTCCTGCCCTGGCTTTCCCGCTACACCTGGCTGGTGGAGGCGGGAGCCCCCTTCCTCCTCCTCTTTCCCCCCTGGCCCCTGAGGCTCCTCGGGGTGGGGCTCCTCATGAGCCTCCACCTGGGCTTCCTCCTCTTCCTGGACATAGGCAGCTTTCCCCTGGTCATGCTCGCCTTCCTGGCCCTCTTCGTCCCCCCGGAGGCCTGGCGCCTCCTCGGGAGGCTTTGGGGGAAGCTCAGGGGAGAGGGGCGGGCGGTGGTCCACTACGACGGGGGGTGCGGCTTCTGCGCCCGGATAAGCGAGGTCCTCGTCCGGCTCCTCCTCGCCCGGGTCGAGGTCCGCCCCGCCGAGGGGGAGGCCCTCGCCTTGCTGGAGGCGAGGCGGAGCTGGGTGGTGGAGCTCGGGGGGCGGTACCACGTGGAAGGACGGGGCTTCCAGGCCCTGCTCCTCGCCTCCCCCTTCCGTCCCCTCGCCCTCCTCTGGCGCCTCCCGGGCTTCGCCTGGCTGGCGGACCGGGCCTACCGCCTGGTGGCCGACCGGAGGCCCTCCCCGGCCTGGACCCGGGCCCACCTCCCCGCCCTGGCCTTCCGCCCCCCGGGGAGGCTCCACGTGGCCCTCGCCCTCCTCTTCTCCCTGGCCTACGGGGCCTACTCCCTCTACGGGCCCTGGGACTACCGGAAGGCCCCGGAAACGCTGGCGGGGAGCCTGGAAGCTTTAGGCCTCGACCTGCGCTGGGGGCACTTCGCCCCCGCCCCCCCGAAGGAGGCCATCTGGGTCGGGGCCGTGGGGGTGACCCTCACCGGGCGGGCGGTGGACCCCTGGCGGGCGCTTCTAGGCTTCTCCCCCGAGTACCGCCCCGAGGAGGTCCCCCGCTTCCCCGTCCTCCTCTCGGGGGGCGAGCACTGGCGGAAGGTCTGGTGGGAGGTGAACCCCCAAAGCCCCTCGGGCAGGCTCCGAGCGGAGGGCCTCGCCCGCTACCTCTGCCGCTTCTGGAACGAGGGGCGCGCCCCCACCAGCTGGATCGCCAGCGTGACCCTCTACCGCTACTGGGCGAAGCCGGGGTGGAAGCGGCCCGGGCGGTCCCTCCTCGCCCACGTGTCCTGCGCGGTGGAGGAGGGCTCCTTGGAGGTGAAACCGTGACCGCGAGAAGGATCCTCGGCGCCTTCGGCCTCCTTATCCTGGTCCTCCTCCTCTTCCTCGGGGGGGCGGCCTGGGCCCTCTACCTGCAGACCAAGGGGGGGAAGCCCGCCTGGCGGCTCGGCGCCGCCCTGGGGCGCCTCCACCTGCCCGTCCCCCTGGCGGAGGGGGCCTGCCGCCTCCTCGCCCGGGAGGACCTCCCCCTCTGCGCCCGGGGGTACATGAGGAAGCGGCTCGCGGGGCCCCTGGTGGGCAACCCCACCGCCCCCTGCCGGGGCCTTCCCCCGGCCATGGCCCGGGCCTGCTCCGAGGTCCAGGGCCTGCGGCTGGTGGAGGAAGGGGTCTCCCGGTCCGCGGTGGTGTGCGAGGCCATGCCCTACCCCGAGGCCTGCGCCCTCTACGTGGGCCGGGCGGCCTTCTCCCGGGGGGGATTCCACCTGGGAGGGGAGCGGAGCGCTGAAAGGATCTGCGCCCAGGGGCGGGGGGAGCTCCTCGCCTACTGCCGCGTGGGGGCGAGCATGGAGGCGGTGGAGCGGACAGGAGAAAAGATCCTGAGGGCGGCGGAGGAGTTCTGCTCCCCCTACGGGGAGGAGCTCTGCTGGCGGGGCCTCGCCTCCGCCCTCCTCGCCACCCGGCCCCGGGAGGAGGCCCTGAAGGCCTGCGCCCTCCTCTCCCCCCTCGGGGCCGCCCGGTGCGTGGCCCTGGTGAAGGGGGCGAGGTAGGGGAAAGGCCAAGGGGGAGGGGCCAGGCCCCTCCCCCTCTTCTAGGCCTCTAGCGCCCCTCCTGGAGCTCGAAGGAGGGCTCCACCCGGAGGGGCCTGAGGTCGCCCTGGGCCGCCACGGAGAAGCGCCAGGTGAACTCCCGCACCTCGCTCCCCAGGCGCACCTTCAGGTAGGCCTCGTACTCCGCCCCGGGGGTGAGGGGGTCGTGAGGGAGGGCGACGACGGCGCCCCGGCCCCGAAGGCCGTTCAGGGCCCTCTGGCGCCAGAAGTCCCGCCCCTCCCAGTACTGCAGGCTGCCGTAGGCGCAGAGGAGGTTCAGCGCCCCGTCGGAGAGGCGGGTGAGCCTGGCGTCCAGGACCTGGGTGTCCACGGGGGAGGAGGGGAAGGTCTGGAGGGTGAGGGGGAGGCCGATGGGGGTGCGCACCACGCCCGTCCCGTCGTCCCAGGTAAGGCCCTCCTGGGTCAGGAAGGGGCGGACCTGGGGCATGGAGGGGTGGGAGCAGGGCGCAGTGGGGTTGGGATTCTCCCGGCCCTGGTAAAGGTTCAAGGGCACGGTTTTATCGGGGGCAGGGAAGAGGACTTGCCCAACGTTAGGTGGGTATTCGTAAAACTTGGGCAAGGTAGCCGAAGAGCGCCCAAAGCCGTCCCCATAACCCGGTATCGGCCCCAGGTCCTTGTAAATCCCGAAGCCTCCGTTTACCGCCCGGGGGTCGATTAGTGGCAGCCGATGGTAAGGAGCAGCAATCCACCAGTTTACGGAAGCTTCCTCAGGAGGCCAGTAGGGCTGACCATTCATCTTGTACAAGTAGATCCACTCGTTCCCCTTAACGCCCGCCTGCTGCCCCCAGGAGCTGGCAAAGGGTTGGGAAAGGTCCTCATTATGGGGGAGCTGGTTGGGATAGTTCATCGCCATGTAGCGGCTGTGCAGCCAGGCCCAGAAGCTCCACTCGGGGTCCTCCTTCACCCGGGGGAGGTCCAGGTAGTCCCGCCAGAAGTTCCAGGCGTCCATCCCCGAGCGCTCCCCGGGGGCGAGGACCTTCAGGTAGAAGGGCACCACCTCCTCCGCCGGTTTCCCCGAGGCGTCCTGTCCCGAGAGGACGAGCTCGTACTTGAAGGGGCCCTGGGGAATAGCGCCCGGGTCCACCCGGAAGGTCAGGGCGGCGGTGGGGCTCGCGGGGGTCAGGGCGTAGCTCCCCGTGGGGTGGGCCACCCCGGGGTAGCGGCTCGCGTCCCAGCCCGGGCAGTTGGAGGTGCCCTTGGCGCAGGGATCGGCGAGGCGCACGGTGAGGGTCACGGAGGCCACCTCGGGGTCGTTGAAGGTCGCCCGCACCGGGACCTGGACCTCGCCCCCGGGGGCCACGGTCTGGAGGGGGGAGGGGAGGTCCAGGGCCCCCGTGAAGGGCTTGGGCTGAAGGCCGGGAAGGGTCAGGTTGCCGCAGGCCGCGAGGAGGAGGGCGGCCAAGGGGAGGAAAACCTTGGTCTTTCCCATCTCGGGGGGATTTTAACTCGGGCCCGGGGCTTCCGGTGGACCCACTACGATTTCCTCCCCAGGAAAGCGGGCGTCCAGGGTATAGACCCGCTTCACCCCAGAGGCCAGGGCCGCCGCCCAGATCAGGGCGTCCCCGAAGGAGACCCTCCTCGAGGGGCGGCAGAGGAGGAGGGCCCGCATCCAGAGTTCCTTGTCCCCGCCCACCGCCTTCAGGTTCTCCTTCTGGAGGAGGGCCAAAAGGGCGTCCACCGCCTCCTTCCGGGGCACGCCGTACACCGACTCCAGCACGTAAGCCGTCTCCACCAGGGCCACCTCCGTGATCCCTAGGGCCTCCTCCCCGTCCAGGACCTGGGCGGCCTTCTCCGCCAGGTGGGGCGGGTCCCCGGTGAGGTAGCGTACGAGAAGGCTCGAGTCCACCAAGGCCTTCACGCTTCCTCCCAGGAGGCCCGCCAGGCCCTCTCCCGCGCCCGTGGCCAGGCCTCCTCGGAAACGGTGCCCCGGATCCGGTCCCGGAGGAGCCCTTTGAGGGAGGCCTTGTGGGGCGGGGGGAGGAAGTAGAGCTCCACGTGGTCCCCCACCAGGCGCTGGACCACCCGCCAGCCGGGGCCGATTCCCAGGCGCTCCCGGATCTCCTTGGCGATGACCACTTGCCCCTTGGGACCTACCGAGTAGGTCATGGTACAACCTCCTCGCTTCAGTATAACCCAAGCCCGTCCCCCTTCCCGGCCCTGGGCACCGCCTTTGGGGTTCCTAGGGGAGAGGGCGGGGAGCCGGTTCCACCCCCGCCCCCTCCGGGGCCCTCTAGACGGCCCGGGCGGGACACCCGTGGCGGAGGGGGCAGCCCCCGCACCCCCGGCCGGCCATCGGGGCGCCTTGGCGTAGGGCTTCCACCGCCCGCCGGAGGCCTTCCCCCGTCCGCAGGTAAGCGGGGCTCCCCACGGGGGCGAGGGCGTGGGGAAGGGCGCGGTGAGGCGCGACCAGGAGGAGGCGGGGGCGGAGGCCGTTCCTCTGGGCGAAGCCCTGGAGGCCAAACCCCAGGGCCTCGAGGGCGTCCCTCCTGGGGTTCGCTGTTCTCGCCCACTTGAGCCCCACCGCCTCGCCCCGGCCCAGGAGGAGCCCGTCCAGCTGGGCCCGAACCACGGCCTGGGGGAAGTGGAGCTCCAGCCGGGCCTTAAAGCGCAGGCGGTAGTCCCCGGGGAACCGGGCGAGGACCGCCTTTAGGGCCTGGGACCGGAGGGAGTCCCCCTTGCCCCGGGAGGGGGTCCGGGAGCGGGGCGCCTTCCTGGCCCGGCGGGCCTCCTCCAGGACCCGGGCGGGGCACGCCCCCCGGAAGACCTCGAGGACTTGAGAGAGGGCGAAGAAGTGGACCGCGAGGGAGGGGCCCCGGGGGGCGCCGAGGCCCAAGGGGTCAAGGGGGCTCACGCCCCACCCCCCAGGTGGGCCAGGCCCTCCGGGCAACTCCCCTCCCGGGCCAGGGGGCAGCCCTTGCACCCCAGGCCCACCTTGGGCCTCGCGGCGAGGAGGGCCTCCAGGGCTTCCCGGGCCCGGGCCAACAGGAGCTCGGGGTCGGGGGCCTTCAGGTAAAGGGGGAAGCCCAGGTCCGGGCGCCAGAGGACGGCGAAGGTTTTCCGCTTAAGGCCCACCCGGCCCTCCAACCGGGCCCAGGCCGCCCAGGCCAGGAGGGCCTGGAAGAGGTGCTCCAGCCGAAGCTCCCCGGTCTTCACCTCCACCACCGCCGCCTTTCCCCCGTCCGCCACCACCAGGTCCAGCTCGGCGGTGAGGAAGAGGGGGCGTTCCAGGAAGGCCACGTTCACCCGGGCCCTGGCCCAGTAGCCCCGCTCGCGGTAGAGGGCGAGGAGGCGGTCCACCTCCCGGTGGTGGGCCTCCCCGCGGTCCTCGCCGGGGCCCGGGCCCTTCGCCCTTTCCGCCTTGCGCGACAGGCCCTGAAGAAGCCGCCTCGGGCAGCGGCCCGCCAAGACCTGGGCCACGTGGATGAGGGTGGGGTTCGGCATCACCCTTTCACCTCCGCTTCCCCAGGCCGGAGGCCGGTCTCTTGGGCGTGGCGGAATTTAGACCGCCATGCGGTTGATTTTCAACCGAAGCCCGGATGGGAATGGGCCGTGTTTCCCCGGCACCTGGCCACGCCCATCCGGAGGGCCCTCGAGGACCGCCCCGTGGCCCTCCTCCTGAGGGGAGGTTCTTGGCGAAGGGCACAGTCTCCCGCCCCAGGTAGGGGACCACGCCCCGGTGGAACCGGGGGCCCAGGGCCTGCGCCAGAGACTTTAGGCCCCGCAGGTCCTCCGGGCGGAGGCTCCCCCGGGCCTTGACCTCCACCCCCACGACCCTCCCCCCCGGTCCCTCCAGCACCAGGTCCACCTCCTCCCCGGAGTGGCTGCGGTAGTAAAAGACCTCCACGCCCTCCCCCTCGAGGCCCTCTGGCGGCTCTGAGAGGGGTAGGAAAATGGCAGACCTCTGCCAGAACCGTCCTGCACGGCGCTCAATCCCCCTGCATCTAGCCCCCCTTCCTGTCACGGCTGGCAGACCTCTGCCAAGTACGTCCAGGACGAGGCCCATGTGGCCTAGCGATGGCTTTCACAAGACCAACGAGGCACCGGAAGGCCCATTGAGGTGGAGTTGGGGGCAGCGTTTATATGGCCTAGTCCTTATTGGCAGAACTCTGCCACCCCACTACACTGGAGCTATGCCACGTGGTAGTCACCTGCAGCGGATCCCCCGGGAGGAGCGCGCCCGGCGGCTGGGCCAGGAGCCCCTGGGGCCAGGGGAGGCCAGCGAACCGGTACAGGTGCGGGCTCCCGAGGGGGTTCTCAAGCGGTTTAAGGAACTGACCGCCAGGGAGCGGGGCCAGGTGGTGGCCCTAGGCCTCATCGTTTACGAACACTATGAAGGGGGGATAGAACCGGAAGAGCTTGAGGACTTCCTTAAGAAACTTGAGGGCTTCCTTGAGTACATGGAGCCCATCATAGAACGCACTCCGAACCCCGTTTGGTGGATCATCGAACGGCTTTGGGGCCGCTGAGGGCCTGCCCGGGCTTCTTCCACGCAGGGGCGGTCACGGGGAAGGGGACCGGGGCCTCACCCGGGCGATGACCTCGAGGCGGGGTGGGTTCCCCCCCACACGCCAAAGAGCTCCACCTGGTGGGTCCCGGTGGCCACGCTCCCCTCCCGTGTATGCCATGGTATACACCCGAAGGAGTAAGCCGCCCCCGTGGAGGTTGACTGGGACGAGGCCAACACCGAGCACATCGCCCGGCAGGTGCGTCCCGAGGAAGCCCTCACCGACCCCCTCCGCCTGGTCCTCAAGAACCGCTCCCAGCGGGGGGAGGAGCGCTGGGCGGCCCTGGGAGCCACGGAAAGGGGCCGGGCCCTCTTCCTGGTCTTTACCTGCAGGCGGGGCAGGGTGCGGGTCATCACCGCCCGGGACGCCTCCCCGGGGGAGAAAAGGCGGTACCGGAAAAGGGGGAAGTAGATGAGGGAAAAGCGCAAGGTGCAAAGCCTGGAGGAGATCCCCGAGTTTGGGAGCGAGGCGGAAGAGGCCCACTTCTGGGCGGAGCACGAGCTGGGCGAGCCCCTCCTGGAGGCCATGGCCCCGCCCCCGGAAGGCCTCCTGCCCCCAGGACGTGGGCCATCTTCCTGCGCCTGGACGAGGACCTCCTGCGGCGGCTCCAGGCCATGGCGAGGAGGAAGGGCAAGGGCTACCAGACCCTCCTCAAGGAGTTCGTGCTGGAGAGGCTCTACGAGGAGGAGAAGCGGGAAGGGGTCCTTTAGGGCCAAGGGCCTCCTCCAGGATCCTCAGGGCCTAGGCCCGGATGCCGCGCCTGCCCGGGGCCGCCATCGCCACCACCTAGTGGCTCCCTCATCCCTTCAGGCCGGTGAGGATGCCACACAACCAGGGCCTTTCCTTCTTGATAAGTGGGAAACAAAGAAACCCAACTTTTTGGTATACTGAAACCGTGGAGCTGGCCAAGCTCAGCCGAAAGGGCCAACTCTCCATCCCCAAGCGCCTCCTCAAGGCCTTGGGCGTGGAGGGGGAGGCCTACTTCCTGGTGGAACTCGCTCCCGAAGGGGGCCTTCTCCTGCGCCCCGCCGGGGTCTACCCCTTAGAGGTCTACACCGAAGAGCGCCTCCAGGAACTCCTGGCCGAGGACACCCTCACCGAGGAGGAGCGCGCCCGCCTTGCCGCCCTCCCCCGTTAGGCTCCACCGCCTCTTCCTGGACGCCAACGTCCTCTTCGCCGCTTGCTGGCAAGAGGGGCGGGCGCGAGCCCTTTTGGAGCTGGCGCCCAGGGCCAAGGTCCTCCTCCTCACTTCCCCCCACGCCCTGGAGGAGGCCCGGCGCAACCTGGAGGCCAAGCGGCCCGAGGCCCTGGACTGCCTCCAGCGGATACGGGAGCGGGTGCAGACGGTCCCCGAGGCCCCGATGGCGTTGGTGCGGAAAGCGCTGGCGGAAGGCCTACCCCTTAAGGATGCCCCCATCCTGGCGGCTGCCTGGAGCGCCGGCGCCGAGGCCCTGGTGACCGGGGACCGCCGCCACTTTGGGCCCCTCAAGGGGAGGAGGGTAAGGGGGCTCTGGGTGGTTTCGCTGGCGGAGGCCCTGGCGGGGGTGATGGACCTCTTGGAGGGCAAGGGTTAGGCTCATAGAGGATTGAAACGCCCCGGGAGTGAAGGCCAGCACCTGGCCCGATAGAGGCTCACCTTTACTGGACCAAGAGGCGCACCCCGTGGCCGGGGGCGTGGCCTCCCACCGCTCCATTCCCTTCAAGGTCCTGGGGAGGCTCAAGGGCCCTCCCGAAACAGCGGCTTCGGGGAAGCTCCTGAAGTGGACGGGGATGCGGTGGGGCTCGACCTGGTTCCTCCGCACGCCTCGTGTTATGCTCTTTCTGTATGCGCATAACCGTTCACATCCCCGAGGACCTGGCCCGCCTCCTCCGCCAGGCGGCGGAGAACGAGGGGAAGTCCATGAGCGCCCTCACCGCCGAGGCCCTGGAGGCCTACCTCAAGGAGCGCCGACGCAAGGCCTTGGGCCTGAGGGTCTTGGAGCGGGCCGGGAAGAGCCGCGTGGCCGGCGAGGCCCACCGCTTCCTGGAGGAGGGGCGGCGTGACCGCCCTTGACACCGGCTTCTTCCTCCGCCTCCTGGAGGGGCACGAGGAGGCCGGGGCCCTGTGGCGGGCCCTGGCGGAAGGGGAGAGGGAGGGGGTGGTGTCGGGCCTCTCTCTGGTGGAACTCCTGCGTCTGGGCCTGAAGGGCGTCCTGGACAAGGAGGACGTGGAGCTTCTCCTCCAAACCATCCCCGCCGTCTGCCGGGTGGTCTGGCCGGACTGGACCCTGGGGGAGCGGGCGGCCCGCCTTTCCCATGGCCTCTACCTGCCCCTGGTGGACGCCTTGGTGCTGGCCACGGCCCTGGAGGCGGGGGCGAAGGAGCTTTGGACCACGGACGCCGACCTGGCCCGGTACGAGGGGAAGCTCCGAGTGGTCCTGCTCAAGTAGCGGTCTTACTGGGCCACCACCACCTCCACCACCCGGCCCGCCACGGGGGAGCCCCTCCGCGCACCCTTAACCCGGACCCGGCCCCCTTGGGGGCACCCCGTTAAGATTTTTGTAAGCCCCCCTGAGGAGGATGGGAGTAGGGACCCCAGGGGTCCCGGAAAGGAGGCGGCGCATGAGCGGCAAGCGGCTTTGGCTTTTGGCAGGCCTCGCTCTCCTCCTCGCGGCCTGCGGCGGGGGGGCGCCCCCCCAGGACCTCGCCCTCGCCGGGGTGACCCCGGACAGCCCCGCTGTGGTCCCGGGAGGGAGCCTTTCCCTCACCCTCACCCTCGCCTCGCAGAACGGCTTCCAGGGGCAGGTGTCCTTGAGCGTCACGGAGAACGGCCAGCCCCCCTCCTGGCTCAGCCTCTCCCCCACCAGCGCCACCCTCAACGTGCCCAAGGGAGGGCAGGCCCAGGTGGGCCTCCAGGTCCAGGTGGCGGGGAACGCCCCCACCGGGGCCCACGCCCTGAAGCTCAAGGTCAGCTACGGGGACAAGGCGGCGGAGCGGGACCTCACCCTGACCGTGGCCCCACCCCCCAGCTTCACCCTGGCCCTGGGCGCCACGAGCCTCGCCCTGGAGCAGGGGGGAAGCAGCGCCACCCCCCTCACCGTGACCCCCCAGAACGGCTTCACGGGGACGGTCTCCCTCGCCCTGGCGGCGGGGCAGGACCAAGTGCCTCAAGGGCTCAGCCTCTCGCCGGGTAGCGTCCAGGTCTCCGGGGCGAACCCCGTGACCCAGACCCTCACCCTCTCCGCCCTCTCCTCCACCCCCACGGGCACCTACCGGCTCAAGGTGCGGGGGACCTCGGGGAACCTCACCAAGGACGTGGACCTCACCGTGACCGTGAGCGCCCCCTCGGGCGGCGGAGGTGGGGGCTCCACCTCGGGCACAGTGACCACCCCTGGGGGCCCGGTGGGGGTGGCCCTCCAGGGGGGCACCTTCGCCCAAGGCCCCACCGCCCAGAGCGTGACCCCGCCCCAGGGCTTCCAGGCCCCCTACGGGGGCATCGCCTTCACCGCCCAGGTGGCCCAGGGAGGTACCCTCACCGTGACCCTCACCTTCCCCCAGGCCATCCCCCAGGGAGCGGTGCTAAAGAAGTACCAGGGCAACGCCTGGCAGGACATCCCCGGGGCCCAGCTCTCGGGGAGCACCGCCACCTACCAGGTGCAAGACGGCGGGGCCCTGGACGCCGACGGGCAGGCCAACGGCCAGGTGGTGGACCCGGTGGCCCTGCTCACCCCGGCGCCCACCTTCACCCTCTCCGACCCGAGCCCCAACCCCCTCTCGGTCTCCCAGGGGAGCACGGCCGCCTTCCAGGTGACCCTGGCCTCCCAGAACGGCTTCCAGGGGCAGGTCACCCTGAGCCTGGCCGACGGGGAGGACCCCCTGCCCCAGGGCCTGGCCATCACCGCCACCGACCCCTCTCCCATCAGCCTCCAGGCCGGGGGGAGCGTGACCGTGACCGCCACCGTGAGCGCCGGGCAGGGGGTGGCCCCGGACACCTACCGCCTCAAGGTGCGGGCGGAAGGGGGGAACGTGGTCCAGGAGAAGCCCCTCAGCGTGACGGTCCAACCTCCCGTGGAGGTCAATCCCTCCCTATTACAAGTGCAGGTGAGCAACTCCGGTTACTACGGCACCCTTTCTGGTTCCGTTACGTTCCAGCTCTTCGTCCGCCCCTCCTCAAATCTGAGCAACACCGTGAGCCTGGAGCTTAGGGGGGCGAACGGAGAGTCCGTTGGCGGGCTTGGGCTGAATCCGCGTTCCGTCGACGTAGACCCCCAGCGCGAGAACCGCTACAGCATTACCCTCTCCGTAACCAGCGGTGGCTCCGGCGAAGATGTCGCCAAGTTCTGGGTTCCGGGGGATAACGCCCTGCACCTGCGGCTTAGCGCGGGCCAGATCGTTCAGGAGGTGCCCATCACCCTCAGGGTGGTGGCCTCTCCTCCGGGGCTCGTCTGGTCCGGGCGGTTCTTGTCGGGGACGATCGTGGTTCCTGATCCTATCGCCGGCGATTCCCAGGGCAATGTGTTCGGGATCATCCGGAGAAACGATGGTTGCTTTTACATTCTGGGTCTCGCCCCCGACGGGAGCCTCCTCACCCCTTCGCCTTACCGCTTGCAGGGGATTCAATGCTTCCGCAACACTGCCCAGGACATCGCCGTGGATGACCAGGGAAACATCTACGTTCTCATTGAGACTTACGAGGGTGCTGTAGGAGTGGACGGGCGCTATGTTCTCACCCTCCGAAAGGTTTCTCCGGCGGGCGCAACCCTCTGGGAGGTGCGGTTTGACCCGGCAGATTCTGCGGCAAACCACAGAAGGTCCCGGGTCACGGTTGGGCCAGGGGGAAGGGTTTACCTGTCCTACAACTTGAGCAACAGCCCTCAGGGAATTCCACCCTACGGCGTAGTGGAGGCCCTAGACGCCGCCACGGGTGCTCTTATCTGGCGCCGGGAGTTTGCCGCTACCCGCACCACCCCGCCCGACTCACAAGGAAACACGACTACTTACAGGGTGGAAACCGACGCCCAGAACGGACTGGTGGTTGGGCCTGACGGCTCCATCTATGTGGCGGGGGAGGCCTTCGGCAGTCTCTTTGACTCGCTCTACGGTCCCTCGCATCCCGGAGACCCGGTTTCGGGCTCGGGCTGGGTGGCCAAACTGAGCCCCACGGACGGGAGCGTTGTCTGGGGGAAGCAGTTCATCGGGCAGCTGCCGCCCCCCTACACCGGAGCCGCTTACCCGGTGGACATCGCCCTCACCCCGGACGGCTCCCAGCTCTACTTGGTCGGGGGCACCACCATGAACTTCCCGCCCTACACCAACCAAGGCCAGGGGGACGGTCTTTTGATGGTATACGACGCCCAGAACGGAACCCTGCTGGACTACAAGCTCTACGGAGGACCGTCTGCTGATGGCCTAGGCGGTCTCGGCTTCACCCCCGATGGTAGATACGTCTACCTCGTCTACACCTCCCGCTTCCCCACCGTCATGAAGGTTGCCACGGACACTTTGGACCTTCAGAACCCGGTCTGGACTTACCCAGCCGGGGAGGCCCAATGGGGAGTGTGGAGGGTGCCCTTTGTGGTGCGGGGTGCAACGGGTGAGTTTGTCTACGCGCCTTTCCACCTCAACTCCTCACTAACGGGCCTTCACAGAATCCTCCCCTAAGGGGTAAAGCTTCTACCCCCGGGCTGGGCCTCCTACGGGAGAAACTGGTCCGGGGGTTGAAGTTGGCCTTTCAGAAAGCCTCCCTTAGCTCAAAAAGGGCATCTAGTCTAGGGGTCCACATCCCAGGGCACCGGCCTGCCCGTTAAGGTTTTTGTAAGCCCCCCTGAGGAGGATGGAGGTAGGGACCCCAGGGGTCCCGGAAAGGAGGCGGCGCATGAGCGGCAAGCGGCTTTGGCTTTTGGCAGGCCTCGCTCTCCTCCTCGCGGCCTGCGGCGGGGGGGCACCCCCCCAGGACCTCGCCCTCGCCGGGGTGACCCCGGACAGCCCCGCTGTGGCCCAGGGAGGGAGCCTTTCCCTCACCCTCACCCTCGCCTCGCAGAACGGCTTCCAGGGGCAGGTGTCCTTGAGCGTCACGGAGAACGGCCAGCCCCCCTCCTGGCTCAGCCTCTCCCCCACCAGCGCCACCCTCAACGTGCCCAAGGGAGGGCAGGCCCAGGTGGGCCTCCAGGTCCAGGTGGCGGGGAACGCCCCCACCGGGGCCCACGCCCTGAAGCTCAAGGTCAGCTACGGGGACAAGGCGGCGGAGCGGGACCTCACCCTGACCGTGGCCCCACCCCCCAGCTTCACCCTGGCCCTGGGCGCCACGAGCCTCGCCCTGGAGCAGGGGGGAAGCAGCGCCACCCCCCTCACCGTGACCCCCCAGAACGGCTTCACGGGGACGGTCTCCCTCGCCCTGGCGGCGGGGCAGGACCAAGTGCCTCAAGGGCTCAGCCTCTCGCCGGGTAGCGTCCAGGTCTCCGGGGCGAACCCCGTGACCCAGACCCTCACCCTCTCCGCCCTCTCCTCCACCCCCACGGGCACCTACCGGCTCAAGGTGCGGGGGACCTCGGGGAACCTCACCAAGGACGTGGACCTCACCGTGACCGTGAGCGCCCCCTCGGGCGGCGGAGGTGGGGGCTCCACCTCGGGCACAGTGACCACCCCTGGGGGCCCGGTGGGGGTGGCCCTCCAGGGGGGCACCTTCGCCCAAGGCCCCACCGCCCAGAGCGTGACCCCGCCCCAGGGCTTCCAGGCCCCCTACGGGGGCATCGCCTTCACCGCCCAGGTGGCCCAGGGAGGTACCCTCACCGTGACCCTCACCTTCCCCCAGGCCATCCCCCAGGGAGCGGTGCTAAAGAAGTACCAGGGCAACGCCTGGCAGGACATCCCCGGGGC
Organism: Thermus sp. H19.2; assembly: GCF_054979525.1. NCBI lineage: Bacteria > Thermotogati > Deinococcota > Deinococci > Thermales > Thermaceae > Thermus > Thermus sp. H19.2. The sequence continues at coordinate 147,042 of NZ_JBUFDB010000002.1, read as the reverse complement.
CCAGCTCTCGGGGAGCACCGCCACCTACCAGGTGCAAGACGGCGGGGCCCTGGACGCCGACGGGCAGGCCAACGGCCAGGTGGTGGACCCGGTGGCCCTGCTCACCCCGGCGCCCACCTTCACCCTCTCCGACCCGAGCCCCAACCCCCTCTCGGTCTCCCAGGGGAGCACGGCCGCCTTCCAGGTGACCCTGGCCTCCCAGAACGGCTTCCAGGGGCAGGTCACCCTGAGCCTGGCCGACGGGGAGGACCCCCTGCCCCAGGGCCTGGCCATCACCGCCACCGACCCCTCTCCCATCAGCCTCCAGGCCGGGGGGAGCGTGACCGTGACCGCCACCGTGAGCGCCGGGCAGGGGGTGGCCCCGGACACCTACCGCCTCAAGGTGCGGGCGGAAGGGGGGAACGTGGTCCAGGAGAAGCCCCTCAGCGTCCAGGTGGTCCAGCCCCCGAGCTTTGACCTCAGCCCCGTGAGCCCGAGCGCCGTCACCACCGCCCGCAACCCCTCGCTGCGGTCCTACAACACCGTGAGCTTCACCCTCACCCCCCAGAACGGCTTCCGGGGGCAGGTGAACCTCTCCCTGGTGGACGAAGGGGGCAACCCGGTGCTGGGGCTGAGCCTATACCCGGCCAGCGTGAACGTGACGGGGACCCAGAACTTCACCGTCTACGTCCTGGCGGACAACAACATCCCCCTCTCCGGCGCGGGCAAGGGGTACGCGGTGCGGCTCAGGGCGAGCTCGGGGAGCATCGTGCGGGAGCAGCCCCTCACCGTGGACGTGTGGACCGGGGTCGGGGTGGCCGACCTCAACTTCCAGCGGGTGGCCTACGGCAACGGGATCTTCGTGGTGGCCGGGGCGAACGGCTACACCAGCTATTCCCGCGTTTATGTCTACAACCCGCAGGACGGCAGCTTCACCCGAACTTTTGAGGACAATACCCTTTGTGGCTGGCCCAGGGACGTAGCTTACGACCCCGTCCACCAAACTTGGGTAGTGGTGGGGTACCTTTCGGGCCTGGTCATGGTCTCCGCCGACAACGCCCAGACCTGGCAAGTCATCTACGGGGCCAGGGATCCCAACTTCCCCTCCTGCTCCGCTCAGTATGGCGACGGCATGCCCCTCGAGAGGGTGCGCTACGTCAACGACCGCCTCTGGGCCTGGGGCAACGCCTGGAACTTTAGGTACCTCTACTTCTCCCAGGACGGAGGCCTCACCTGGAACTCCGTTCCCCTTCCCGTCCCGCAAGGGTACACAGAGTTCCGGATCAAGGGCCTCACCTTCGGCCAGGGCAAGTACGTGGCCGTGGGAGTGCTGTTTGACAGCAGCTCTCGCGCCTACGGGATGGTGGCCATTTCCAGCGATGGCAACACCTGGAACGTGACCCCCGTCAGCACCCCCCAAACCCCCTGGGGCGCGGGCACCCCTGAGGATGTCCTCTACGTCCCCGACTGGGACAAGTTCGTGACGGTGGGCACCCTTGGCCTCTTGGGCACCTCCTCCGACGGGGTGAACTGGAGCTTCCAGAACTTCTACAATCCCTACGACTACAACCAAGACGTGGGCCTCCTCGCGGGCCTGGCCTACGGCAACGGGGCGGTGGTGGCGGGAAGCTGGAGCGGCCCTAAGGTGCTCGTCTCTACCGATGGGCAGAACTGGCGCATCGTGCCGACCAGCTGCGGAGCTAGCGCCATGTCCGTGGCCTTCGGCAGCGGCATCTTCGCCCATACCTCGGCGGGGGCGCTCTGCACGTCCCCTTGAACCCACGGCCATGAAGCGGGGGCGGGGAGTACCGCCCCCGCTTTTTGCCAGGAAGAAAAAGGCCCTAGATGGGGGAAGAGTGCCTCAGAGTCTATATGGGGGCACTCAAGTGCCCATTAAACTATCTACATGCCTGCCCCCCTTCATATCCACCTGACCCCAGAGGGTCAGCGAAGCTAACTTGCGGAGGCCCAGCTCCGGGAGCTGGAGACCAACCCCGTGGTCCCCTTCAAGGTCCACCGCCGGGCCCAGGTCATCCGCCTGGCTGCCCAGGGGTGGGCGGCCCCCCGGCTTCTGGAGGTTTTGGAGGGGCGCTTCTTCGTCACCTTCCACCCGGGGACAGCGCGGCGGAAGCCTCTGGAGATGGGCTACCGGTGGGTCAGCGAAGTTACCTTGAAGCGGCAACACCACCCCGGGCACAGAAAGGCGCGACCCTGTCTATCCCACCGCGCGCGTTCCCCCCGCCGTCCTCCGATTTGGGCCGCAAGGGGGTGGCCTAGCCCTCACCGCCCCCCTCTCCCCCTTGGGCAGGGTAGTATGATGATGTATGACATGCGGGTGACCCTCTACCTTCCCGACCATCTGGCCCAGGAAATAGAGGCCTACCGCAAGGCCCGCCCCGGCCTAAGCCTCTCCGCCCTGGTGCGGGAGCTCTTGGAGCGCGAGCTCCTCAAGCGCCCAGAGGCCCTTCTGGAAGTGGCGGGGCTGGTAGGGAAGGCCGAGCGCTCCGCCCGGGAGCACGACGCCCTCATCCGAAAGGAGCGGTGATCCCCCCAAGGCTGGTCCTGGACGCGGGGCCCCTCATCACCCTCCTCCACCGCTCCGACCCCGACCACGAGGAAGCGGTGAGGGGCTTCCGCCGCCTCGCCAAAGGGGGTACGCGTCTCTTCGTGCCCATGCCCATCCTCTTTGAGGTGTTCAAGTGGCTCCTCTACGAGGCGGGGCCGCAGGTGGCGCGGAAAGGTTTGGCGAAGGTGGTGGAGGGTGCGGTGGTGGTTCCCTTCGCCCTGGAAGACCTGGAGGAGGCCAGGCTCCTCCTCACCCACCTTCCCGGCTGGGAAGGCACCCTGGAGGACGCCAGCGTGGCCCTCCTCGCCCTGCGGCTTGGGGTGCCCGTCTGGACCCTGAACTACCGGGACCTGGGCGCTTTCCCGGCCCTTCGCTTCTGGACCCCTTGATGTGGGCAGACCCCCGGCAGCGGATTCGGGGGAAGGACACGGGTCCAGGGCTTAGCCCAACGAGCCGTTTACGGCCCTCCGGGTTGAGGCGGGAAGCACCCCTACGCCCTAGGGGGAAAGTCTTGCCCCGGGCTCACGGCCCGTCCACGGGCTTCCCAGTGCCGAGGGTTTTCCAGAAAAGAGAGAAGGCACCCCCCTTGGCCGGGAGGGAATTCCTTCGCGAAATATTACTTTCGCGCACTACAGGTGGGGTTCGAGGCCCTTCTTTTTCGGGGGTCGGCCGGAGTTCGTCCCGGGCCTCGCCTTGGACCTCGGGCTGGAGGACCGCGAGGTCCCTTTCGCCGTGAGGTTGGGGGGCGGTACTGGGGGTCCTCCTGGAGGTCCCCCTCCCGGCGGAGGAGGTAGGGCTCCGGGTGGCAGTCTACCGGAGGCTCCTCCTGGAAGGCCTCCTCGCCCTCGTTGCGGAGGCCAGGGCCAGGCAGGAGGGAAGGGAGGTGTGCCTCGAGGTGGGACTCTTGGTCCCAGGACCTGCCCGTTAAGATTTTTGTAAGCCCCCCTGAGGAGGATGGAGGCAAGGACCCCAGGGGTCCCGGAAAGGAGGCAGCGCATGAGCGGCAAGCGGCTTTGGCTTTTGGCGGGCCTCGCCCTCCTCCTCGCGGCCTGCGGCGGGGGGGCGCCCCCCCAGGACCTCACCCTCTCCGGGGTGACCCCGGACAGCCCCGCCGTGGCCCAGGGAGGGAGCCTTTCCCTCACCCTCACCCTCGCCTCGCAGAACGGCTTCCAGGGGCAGGTGTCCTTGAGCGTCACGGAGAACGGCCAGCCCCCCTCCTGGCTCAGCCTCTCCCCCACCAGCGCCACCCTCAACGTGCCCAAGGGAGGGCAGGCCCAGGTGGGCCTCCAGGTCCAGGTGGCGGGGAACGCCCCCACCGGGGCCCACGCCCTGAAGCTCAAGGTCAGCTACGGGGACAAGGCGGCGGAGCGGGACCTCACCCTGACCGTGGCCCCACCCCCCAGCTTCACCCTGGCCCTGGGCGCCACGAGCCTCGCCCTGGAGCAGGGGGGAAGCAGCGCCACCCCCCTCACCGTGACCCCCCAGAACGGCTTCACGGGGACGGTCTCCCTCGCCCTGGCGGCGGGGCAGGACCAAGTGCCTCAAGGGCTCAGCCTCTCGCCGGGTAGCGTCCAGGTCTCCGGGGCGAACCCCGTGACCCAGACCCTCACCCTCTCCGCCCTCTCCTCCACCCCCACGGGCACCTACCGGCTCAAGGTGCGGGGGACCTCGGGGAGCCTCACCAAGGACGTGGACCTCACCGTGACCGTGAGCGCCCCCTCGGGCGGCGGGGGCGGCGGGGGTGGGCCCACCCCGAGCTACGACCTGGCCCTGAACCCCACTACCCTCACGCTTCAGCAGGGGTCTAGCGGCCAGGTGAGCGTGAGCCTCACCCGGCAGAACTTCACGGGGGGCGTGACCCTCTCCCTGGAGGGAAACGCTCCTCTCGCCACGAGCCCCGCTCCGGACAAGATCGCCTGGAGCTTCAACCCCAACCCCGCCACGGGGAACAGCGCCACCCTTACCCTGCAGGTGGGGCAGAACGTGCCCGCCGGGAACTACGCCCTCACCGTGCGCGGGCAGGCTCAGGGGCTGCAGGACCGCACCGCCTCCCTCACCCTCACCGTCCAAGCGGCCCCGGTCCAGGGCTCGGGACCCTCCCTCACCTGGACCCCCGTCTTCCCCGCCTACGAGGTGGCCTACGGGAACGGGGTTTTCGTGGCCGTAGGCGAGGCGGTGCTCGTTTCTTCCGACGGGCAGAGCTGGGAGGCGGTGCGGCTGCCCCAGCAACCCGGTTGCCGGCTGTCGCAGCTAAGCTTTGTCAACGGGCGCTTTGTGGCCGTTGATGAGGGAGGTGGTCCGTTTGGGTGTGTGTTCAACAACCAGGTATGGGAGTCCACGGACGGGCGTACCTGGACCCCGCACCCCTTCAGCGCCACACCTTCTTCACCTAAGCCGTCTTTCCTCACCCGCATCGTCTACAAGGACGGAAGCTACTACGCCATGGGGTGGGTACAAGGCTATATCCTTAACCAAGGCTACACCCGCGCTGGGTGGCTCTACGCCTCCCAGGACCTTACCTACTGGACCAAGGTGGGGGAAACCGGCTCCTTGAGCGACCCCTCCTCCCAGTTCGTCCCCTACGACCTGGCCTTGGGCGGGGACTACTTCGTGGCGGTGGGGCAGAATCTTGGTAACCAGGTCGGAGTCGCCCTAGCTTCCCAAGACGGCCAGACCTGGAGCCAGGTGGCCGCAGAGGGCTCCGAGCTACAAAGGGTCGCTTACGGGAACGGGCAGTTCGTGGCCATAGGGTTCCGGTACGGTGGGGGCGGAGCGGCCACCGCCTCGCCTCCCAACAACCCCACGGGGTCCTGGACTTCCCTGACGCCGCCCGACATACCTTCATACCGATACCTTGGGCTTGGCTTTGACGGCACCCGGTTCCTCGCCGCTACCGAGGGAAAGATCTGGGCCTACGATGGCACCACGGCCAACCCCAACTACGCCTCCCTCCCTCGCTACATCCGCAATGCCAGCGGCATCGCCTTCGCTGGAGGCACGTACGTCTTCATGGGGGGAGATGGGTTCGCCGTCTCCCTCAACCTGACCGACTGGACCACGGGCTTCGACACCAACTACCCTGGCCCCGTGGCCTACGGGAACGGAAAGTTCGTGCTGGCCGTGGTGGATTACCCGAGCACGGTCTTCGCCACCGCGGCCGAGGGGCCCTTCCCGGCCTGGCGGGTGAGTGACCCCACGCCCAGGGCCGGCGTCGACCGCCTCGCCTTCCTGAACGGGGGGTTCATCGGGGTGGGCCAGTACGGTCGGGTCTACCTCTCGTCCGACGGAAGCTCCTGGAGCCAGGTGAGCACCCCCACGAGCCAGAGCCTTGAAGGCGTGGCCTACGGGAACGGGACCTACGTGGCGGTGGGGCTGAACGGGGCCATCGTCTACTCCCAGTCCCCCGACGCCACGAGCTGGAACCTGGCCTCGGGCACCAACGGGGAAGACTTCGAAGGCGTGGCCTACGGGAACGGCAAGTTCGTGGCGGTGGGGGGCAACGCGGTCTACACCTCCCCCGACGGCGCAAACTGGACCCTTCAGAGCGGGCCCCAGGACTACCTCCGGGACGTGGCCTTTGGGAACGGCAAGTTCGTGGCGGTGAGCAGTAGTGAGATCTATTACTCCACGGACGGAGCGTCCTGGCAGTCGCTAACCCCACCTCCCTCGCCCTTGCTGCCGAATGGCACAGTTGAGCTTGACCGCATCGTCTGGACGGGAAGCTTCCTCATGGCGGTGGGGAGGGTGACCAACTTCACCAGCGATTACGCCTACATCATCACCTCCACCGACGGCCAGAGCTGGACGGTCCAGGACACGCCCTTCCAAGCGCACCCCCATGACGTGGCCGTGGGGAACCAGTATGCGCTGGTGGTTTACCGCTACGGAGCCCTAGTCGGGCGGTTGCCTTAAGGAGGCGTTAAGGGAGAAGGGGAGGCGGGATCTGCCTCCCCTTCTCCCTTCGTCCTGGGCTTGGCGTGCCCCCTATCCGGTTTTTTCTTTCTTCCCAAGGGAGCCCCTATCCCTCGCCTGCGCGGCCCTGGGGATAGCCCGTTTGTCCCGGTTTGCGAGCTTCGGGGCAATAAGGCCTCCGGCCCGAAGCCCTTCTCCCCGCCCCTTCGGGGAGCGCCTGGCGCTTTGGCCCCGGGAGGGCGGGTGCCCGCGCCCTCCCCGAGACACCAAATGCCGGCCCGTAGTCCCTCTACCCGGGCCAAAAGCCTTCCCCCCAGCGACGGTAGCGCAGGAGGGACGTCTGGATAGCGGCTCGGTATCTGGACGGCGAGAGGAATCGCATTAGAGGGGCGAGAAGGAAAACCCAGGCGGCCCGAAGGCCGCCTAGGTTCTTCCCCCCTCAAGGGGCGGTGTAGCCTCCCTCTCCAGAGCGCAAGTAGATCCCCGGGGTGGCCAGACTTGACCGCTATACCGCATAGAGCCCCAGGAACCTGAGGGCGGAGAGGGGATGGAAGGAGAAGGCCTCCATGGCCGCCTTCTTCTCCCTGACCCCTCGGCGGTGGAAGAGGGAGACCAGAAAGGCCCGGAGGACCGCCAAGACCCGCGCCCCCACCCCCCGCACCTGGCAGGCGTCTTCACGGAAGAGAACGTCCCGCACCCAAAAGGACCGGTTCTCCACCTCCCACCGGGAAAGGAGAAGCTCCCCAAGCCGCCTCGCCTCCGCCACCTCCGGCCCCAGGCTGGTGAGGGCGTAGCTCACCGCGCGCCGCACCTCCCCCGTCCCCTTGTGCACCACCTCCCGCTCCAGCCGCACCACCTGCCGGCACGCGGGAAAGGCGCGTATCTCTTCCGGCAAGTGGGGGGAGGCCCAGACCCGGTAGGTCCACACCTCCCCGTCCCGCGCCAGATTCCACACCGCCTCGGTCTCCCCGGGAAGCCGCCTCTCCTCCATCCCCTTGAACACCTCCAGAGCCCACTCCAGCAGTTCCCCCTGGTTGGCCTTCAAAAGGAAAAGGTAGGCCCCCCTTTTTGCACCACCTTCCCCGCCACCTCCGGGTACAGGTACCCCGCGTCCCCCACCACCACCTTCCCCTTGAGCCCCTCCGCCCCAAGGCGGTCCAGGAGCTCCAAGAGGGCTTGATCCTCCCTCCCCTCCGCCTGGGCCTGGGCCAGGGTGGTCCGCAGACCCAGGGCCAGGACCTCCACCAGCCTGACCTGGGGGCTTTTCCCCTTGCCGCTTCCCCGAAGGTGCTTCCCGTCCACCACCAGGACCTCCCCCAGCTCCACTTCGGGAAAGACCTTGAGCAGGGCTTCCTGGAGCTTATGGGGGTCCAGGCGGTGCAGGAGAAGGGTGAGGATGGTGTGGCCCGGGGGCTTGCGCAGGCCGAGGTGGGGCAAGAGGTGAGGGTTGGCGCGGGCGAAGCGTTCCACGCCCCTCAGGGAGTCCACGCGGAACTGCTTTCCCGTCAGGGAAACACCTTGTGGAAAGCCACCAGGATGAGGGCCAGGAGGCCCCACAGGGGGTACCGCCGGTTGCGGGCCCGGGGGTCGGGGATCTGGGACAGGGCTTCGCGTAGGGTCATGCCTCTTCTTTACCCCAGGGGCCGTATATAGGTCAAGTCTGCTTTCTCCCCTCGTCCCTTGACCGCCCACGGAAAGCGGTGCATCCCCACGTGCGTGGGGACTACTGCGGCAACCTCGGTAGCCTCCTGGGCCACCACTGGTCCATCCCCACGTGCGTGGGGACTACAACAATCCTCGTCTTCCCTACTTTCTGGAGAGAAAGAAGGTGGTTCTTGTCCCCGGTAACGAGAAAATCTGCCCCGCCAGCCAAGGCGATGCCTAGGATGATGTTGTGCCCGGAAACTTTTCCCTGAGGACCCGCTTCAGCTCGGCAAGTTGCTCCGTGGCGCTCAGGATGTCAAAGCGATCGTGTTTAAGGCCGTACTGAAGGAGGCGGTAGGCTTTCCCCTTCTTAAGAAGGGAAGCCACAAGCACGTTGGTGTCAAGAACGACCTTCAAGCCTTCGGAAGATCTCCTCTTCGCTCATCTTGGCACGGCCACTCACCTTTGCGAGAAAGGCGGCAAGCTTTTTCTTGGCCCTCTTGCGCCTGACCTCTTCCTCCATGAGGCGCATCAACCTCTTTTCCCAACCCGGGCCGTAGGCCTTTTTGAAGCGCTCTAGGGCTCTTTCCATCTCCTCGGGTAGGGCCATGCTTTCATCTTACCCGTAGTAGGCCCGCCACAGCTCCCACCCCGCCCAAGCGGCCAGGGCGAAGGCCACCACGGCCTGGGCCGTCTCGCACTTGGGGCACCCCTGGCCCTCCCGCAGGTTTTTAAGCCGCCCCAGGCCGAGGTACAGCCCGCCGGCGAGGACCGCTATGGGGAAAGCGTTGCTCTTGACGAACTCCATCATTCCTCCTTTCCTAGCTCCCTGAGGCGGAGGGCCAGCGGTCCATCCCCACGTGCGTGGGGACTACTTAGTCCGCTTGGCCCATAGGCGAGCTATAGACGGTCCATCCCCACGTGCGTGGGGACTACGCCCCCCAAGTGGGGGGCCGCATGGCTTAAGGTCGGTCCATCCCCACGTGCGTGGGGACTACGTAGAGCTTGACGTTGCCAGACGGCAGCACGTCGGTCCATCCCCACGTGCGTGGGGACTACGCGCCCTCTCTAAGCCCTAAAAGCCGCGTGATCGGTCCATCCCCACGTGCGTGGGGACTACTCCTGGAGCGGGCCCAGGCCCGGGCCCTCGCCGGTCCATCCCCACGTGCGTGGGGACTACACTTGACCAGGACGGCAAAAACACCCGCTTACCCCCGTTTATGTGTCTATTCGGGAGCAGTTACGGGTTTTGGTTTTCAAGATCCTCTTCGGAACCGTTGGCGAGGCGCTTCTGGTGCCTCTCAACTTGCCTAGCCAGTTTCTCTGCCTTCCGCACCGCCTCGGCGTTCCGAACGCTCACCAGCACTATACCATCAAAGTCCCGCAGGAAGCGATCCGGGTAGCCGTGAAGCCTAAGGGCAAAGCCCTGCTCGTTGTTCGTCCGGTAGGCCAGGGCCACCCTGCCGCCCTCGGCCTTCTCCACGGCCCGCTCCCAAAGGAGCTCCCGCACCGCGGCGCTGATCCGGCCCACGAAGACCCCGGTGTCCACCTCTACCAGGAAACGGGTGAGGTCCCCCCTAAGGCTCCTCGGAACCTTCTCCAGGATCATCACCACCATAGGCCACCCCGCCCTCCACCTCCCCCTCGAGGTCCCAAAGCCCCCCGGGGCGGGTGGGGTCTTCTTCCACCGGGTCCTCGCCTTCGGGGAGGCCAAGGCCCCGGAAGAGGCCCAAGAGGTCCTCGGCCATGCGTTCCAGGAGCCTCCCCTCATGGATAGCCTCCCGCAGGGCCCGGCGCACCCTCCGCTCCACGGCCTCCTCCGACTCGGCCACGGTGCGGAAGGCGGCGGGCACCAGGTAGTCCGCCTTGTAGAGGTCGGCGATGTCGTAGACGAAGGAGAGGAGCTTCCCCGTGTGGATGAATCCCAAGGCGGGGCTAAAGCCCAGGGAGACGATGGCGGCGTGGGCCAGGCCGTAGAGGTAGCTGGCCCCAGCGGAGAGGGCCCGGTTCACGGGGTCCGCCGCCCGCCAGTTTCCCCGGTCGTAGCTCCGGCCGTACCAGGGCACGCCCGTCTCCCGGCTCCAGCGGGCGTAGGTCTCCCGCACCCGCACCCCCTCGAGGCCCCGCACCTGCTCCAGGGTGAGCCCCTCGGGCAGGGGCTCGGGAAAGCGCATGCGGTAAAGCCGCATCACCACCTGTAGGTGCAGGACCGGGTCGGCCCAGGCCCGGGCCTGGCGGTAGAGCCGGGCGGCGCTTCGGGTGTCGCCCAGGCCCTGGGCGTAGAAGCGGGCCATCCCCTCCCCCACCCAGGCCACGGTGCACCCGTTCTCGGCGAGGAGGCGGACGGCGGCGTGGGTGATGCGGGTGCCGGGGCCCAGGAAGAGGACCCCAAGCCCCGCCACCGGGGCCAGGGTGAGGCCTTCCTGGTCGTAGATGCCGATGCCCCCCGCCTCCCGTTCCACCACGGCGTGCTCCACGTAGAGGTAGGAGAGGCCGTCCCGGAGCTTGGGAAGCTCCTTGAGGTTCCTGGCGCTGGGCACGGGGGGCACGCCGCCTCCTCAGGGGGCCACGGAAAGGAGGCCGAGGCCTAAGGCCTTCCCCGGGCCCACGCCCCGCTCCAGGGTGGCGAGGGCCCTCTCGGGGTCCACCACCTCGAGGCGCCCCTCAAAGAGCACCGCTTGCACCTGGACAAGCCTTCCTGCCTCTTCCCCACCCTTCTTCCGCCGGACCTCCAGGAAGGTGTCCTGGAGGATCCGCACCCAGGGGCCGCTCTCTCCCTCTAGGAGGCGGAAGCCCCCTTCCTCCAGCCGCCTTTCCAGCCAGGCGATCTTCTCCGCCCAGGTCTTCAAGGCCACCCGCTTCCCCGTGGCGGCGAGGCGCTTGGCGGGGTTCGCCCGGAGGCGGAAGCGGAGGCGTTGCCCGGGCCTCAGGGCGGGGTGGAAGGGCTTGGGCGGGAAGACCTGGGCGTATCCCTCGTCCAGCACGCTCCAGTCGGGCTCGGTGAGGGTCTGCACCAGGACCACGGGGGGCTCCAGGCCCCGGGTGGGCTCGAGGCGCCAGAGAAGCCGCTCCCGCCCTTCCTTAAGGGCCTGGGACACCGCCTTGGAGAGGGTGCGGTGCATCTCGTAGGGATTCGCCAGGTCCCGGCGGGCGGCCCGGGAAGCGGGGTTTAGCAGGAGCTTGCTAACCCACATGGGCTACCTCCCACTTAGGGGGGCCTTCCGGCACCGCTTCTTTGGGAAGCACCTCCTCCCGCACGTAGCGGGCGGCGAAGCGGCGCTCGCTGAAGGTCCCCGCGGGCTGGTCGTAGACCAGGCGGCCCTCCTCGGCCTCCAGCGCCAGGAGGAGGTCTTCCGGAGGGCGCTTGCCCAAAAGGTAGGGGTAGCCTCTGAGAGCCTCCTCCAAGGTGACCTCCACGAGGCCGTCAGGCAGGTAGGGCGGGGGGCTTGGCACGTAGCTCTTGCGGCCCAGGTAGAGGGGGAAGCGGGGGTTCTTCAGGGCCCGGTGGAGGGCCTCCAGGAGGGTCCTTTCCCCCTCGAGGCCCACCAAGAAGGCCGCGTCGGAGAGGAAATACCGCTTACTAGTCACGGTCGCATTGCGTTCGTCTACCCGTATGGGAGTTTTTGTAAAACGGCTTAGCCATTCCCTCTCTTTCGGGATGCTAACGGCAACGTACCCCTCCGTCCGGTAAACAAACTGAGCCGTCTGGTAGTCCACCTTGAGCACCCCTTTCCGGTCCACCCGCACCCCCATGCGGAGGGCGGCCAGGTCGGAGACGTCCTCCTTGCGGTCCCGGCCCAAGGCGGCGGCCAGGAGGCCCACCACCCCGCTCTTGGTGGGGTAGGGCCAGGTGTCCCGGTGGTCAAAGCGGCTCCGCGTGCCCCAGGACTGGAGGGGGCCTTGGAGCCTGAGGAGAAGAGTGGACACGCTACACCTCCAGGAGCGCCCTCACGGCCTCCGCCACCTTCTCCTTGAGGGCCTTCAGGTCCTCTAGCCTAGGAACCCCGTCCCCTTCCGCTTCCGTGAGGTCCAAGGCGCCCTTCCACTCCGGCTCCAGGGGCCCATATACCCGGTCAAACTTCGCCCATTCCTTGAGGAGGGCCTCGGCGGAGAGGCGGGAAAGGGGCTGGTCCTCCTTAGGCCGCACGGGCCGCTCAAAGGCCGTGGCCAGGTTCCGGGGCATCCCCTCCCCGGCCCGGAAGGCCACGAAGAGGGGCGGGTTGTGGGCGGCGAAGCTGTTCTGCTTGCCCGAGGGCAGGGTGAGGGCGAAGGCCTCGAGGAAGGCCAGGGCCCCCTTGAGGGCGAGCTCCTTGTCCCCCTGGAGGTTTTCCACGAGCTTGTCCAGGTCCACCACGGCGTAGCGGTAGAGGGTGGCGGAGTAGAACTCCACGTCCCCCATCATCCCGGCCCCCGTGTCTTCTTTGGGGTTGAGGTCGTCCACGGCGGTGTAGAAGTCAAACTCCCGGTCCACCTTGTGGGTGCTTAGGGCGTGGGCCACCTGGGCCGCGGCGTCCACCCCGAGCTCGGGCCGGTCGGCGAGCATTCTTCCGAAGAGGGCCAGGTCCACGGCCTTGCCGCCGTCCAGAAGCTTTGTTAGCTCGTCACGCAGCTTTTCCTGAGCATTTTTACTGAGCTTGCCTGACAAGTGAGAGGAGTTTTTGACAATGAAGTCAACAAGAGCCTTTATTTCCTGATGCGCAACAAAAAGGAGGTACGTCGTCTCTTGTGGTTTTTCCTTCTTGAAGAAGGCACCTTCTCCTTTCTTGAGGAGTTGCAACGCATTTAGGCTTATTTGTTCAGCATCTTCCTTCCGGAGCCCCTGCTTCATGAGCTCGGGAACCAACCGCTCGTTCACCAGCTTTTGCGTGCGGACAGCCAGCTCAGCATCCCAGAACTCCCCGAAAAGTTTCTCCCTAAAGGCCACCCGCACCGCCCGCTTCTGGGCCTGGCTGGAGATCCTGGCCCGCCTAAAGCCCCCGAAGAGGGCGTCCTTGGGGCTTCCCGTGTCGTCCCGGTTCAGGTTGCTCGGGGCCACCGTCTGCAGGATGTGCACTTCCAGAAGCTTCACGCCTCCACCTCCTTCTTTTCCTCTTCCGAAACCTCGGCGCCGTAGTACTCCCTCGCCCAGCGGGCCTGGACGTGCTTTTCGGGAGAAAACCAGCGCAATAGGTCGTCCAGAAGCCGGGCGAAGTCCAGCCCCCCTTCCACCAGGGCCACCGCCTGGCGCAGGCGGAAGGCGATCTGGTCGCGGTCCGCCTCCAAAAGGGCCAAGAAGCGCTTCTCCACGCTGGCCGAGCCCTGGGCCTTCTCCCGAAGGGCCAGGGCCAGGGTCCGCCCCTCCTGGTGGTCCCCGTCCTTCAGGGCGTAGAGGGCCGCCACCAGGTAGTGGGCCTCCCGCTTCCAGCCCTCTCCCTCCACGAAGGGCTCCACGTAGGGCATGGCCTTGGGGTAGGCCCCGGGGGGAAAGGCCAGGCTCCGCCTGAGGGCGGCCCGGGCCGCGGTCCAGGCCTTCTGGCCTTGAAGGCGCTTAAGCCAGTCCAGAAACCCCTCTCCTTGGCTCACGTCCGCACCTCCTTACCAAGCTCCCCAAGCAGGCGCCCAACCTGCCTCTCCCCCTCCGCCAGGGCCTTCAGGTGCCTCGCTCCCGTGCCCAGGAAGAGGCGGGTGGACTCCCACGCCCCCCGGGCCGCCCTTTTGAGCTCTTCCCGCCACTGCTCCAGGGAATCCCCCTCCCCTACCCGGGCAAGAAAGCCGGGAAAAGCCCCGTCCAGGGCGTGCCAGTAGAGGCGCTCCAGGGGGAGGGAGCGGGCGAAGTTTCCAAGCTCCTCGCGGTCCCGCTCCCCAAGCACCGCCCGGGCCACCTTAAAGGCGAGGCCCCGCAGGCCCTGCCCCAGCTCCTCGGCAGCCTTCAGGGCCTTCTCCAGGTTTTCCTCTCCCTTCGGGGAAAGGAGTCCGGGAGGCAAGGGGTAGACCTCCCGGCGCAGGTCCAGGACCTTGGCCTGGTCCGAGACCTGGCCCAGCACGCGCAAGGTGATCCGCCCCTCCAAGCCCTCGTCCTCCAGCTCTCCCTGGAGGTTGTCCGCGTGCTCCACGGTGGCGGCCACCTTGCCGCCCTGCCTTGGGAGCATGGCGGAGAAGTCGCGCCAGAAGCTCCGCTCCTCGGAAAGGCGGAGGACGAGGAGGTTGCCTTTGGCGTCCAGGCGCATGGCCACCATGGGGTCGCGGTAGGGCGCCTCCAGGGGCTCCACCCCGGGGCCGTACCCCATGAAGCGCACGCCGTCCCCCTCGTCCAGAAGGCGCACCCCCCGGGCAAGCCAGGTGTAGACCCGGGTCCGGCCCGAGAGGGGCCACGAGGTCTTGCCGCCCTCGAGGTGGGCGAGCTTCAAAGGCGACACCTCCCAGATGGGGGCGTCCTCCTCCGGGGTATAAGGCACGAGGTTGAGGAGAAGGGTTTCCAGAAGGTTCCGCCCCGTAGGCAGAAAGAGGGCGGGCCGGGCCACAGGGGCGTCCTTGGCCGAGCCCACCCCAAAGCGGCGGAGGAGCCCCCCTAGGGCGAAGGTCTGGTGCACGAGGAGGGCCCGGGCGGCCTGGGCGTGGGTGGCCTTGGGGAGGTTCTCTTCGGTGGTGTGGTCAAAGAGGGTGGGGTTGTTGCCGCTCGCGAGCTCGGGGAGGAGCTTGCTCCAGGGGAGAGGGTTCTCCTCCGGAAGGTCGGCCACCTGGAGGAAGGGGGCCTCGGGGTGGAAGAGGAAGAAGCGGTCCCGGTAGCGGTTGAGATAGTCCTCTATGGGCTTTTGGGGAAAGCGCCCGGCCCGCCACCAGTCCAGGACGTCCTCCAGGCGGCGGGGGCCCCTGAGGGCCCGGTGGAGCGCCGCCAGGAGGAGGCGGTGGAGGGCGGCCTCCTCCTGGGGGGAAGGGGTTTCTATGCGGCTGAACGCGTGGGCCCGCAAGAGGGCCTCCCCGATCCCCACCTCCACCACCCGCCCGTCCCATAGGACAGGGATCCAGGGCTCCTCCACTAGGTTGAACTTCGCTTCCAAGCTTCCCACCTCCTTACCCCAGGCTAAGCCCGGTTCCCGACATCCGCTGACGGATTCAAACGGGCCGGTAGACCACCCCGAGCTCCGGGTCCAGCTCCACCCGGAAGGCCCCCGCGCCGGACCCGAAGACCCGCCCCACCTCCAGAAGGCGGAGGCCCCGCAGGAGGCCGCTTTTGCGCCAGGCGGGTGGGGGTTCCTCCTTCAGGAGCTCCTGGGGAAGGGGAAAGCGGGAAAGGCGCACCGCCCGCCGGAAGAGGGCCTCGGCCTCCTCCCAGGAGATCTCCCCCTCCAGGGGCGCCCTCCGCCGCCCCTCCCGGTCCATATACAGCCCCTCCCCCACCCGGAAGAGGGGCACGGCGGCCACGCTGGGGTCCCCCAGGCGGGTGAGGAGGCGCTGGGTCTCCGCCTTCTCCTCGTCGTCCTCGAGGCGCTCCTGGGCCACCAAGGCGCCTTCGTCCCAGTAGGCGAGGAGGCGGTCCAGGCTGCTCAGGGAGAACTTTTGCGCGGTTTCCTCTTCCCTCTTGCGCCGGGCCTGGAGGCGCTCCAGGCTCTTCCTCGCCCGCTCCCGCAGGCCCTCGGGAAACCTCCCGGGGTCCTCCGCCTCGTAGACCTCTTCCAGGAGGGCCTCGAGGTCCCCGGGCACACGAAGGCGATCACGTCCCGAAAGCGCCCGCCAGGTGGCGAGCAAAACGTACTCCTCGTAGACCCTGTCCCAGTAGAGGGGCTTCCCGAAGTCCAGGTCCCCGGGTACGCCCAGGAGGAGCCGGGGGCGCGCGTGCCCTTCGGGCCTCGGCCGCTCGTGGCGGTGGAGCCTCCCGGAGCGCTGGAAGAGGAGGTCCACGGGGGCGAGGTCCGTGTAGAGGAGGTCAAAGTCCAGGTCCAGGCTCTGCTCCGCCACCTGGGTGGCCACCAGGATGGCCCTTTTAGGCCTAGGCCCCCCCTTGCCGAAGAGGGCGAGGGCCACGCCTTCCCTAAGGGCCCGCTCCTCGGCGGGAAAGCGGGCGTGGAGGAGGAAAGCCGGGGTGCCGTCCGGTAGGACCTTCCCCACCACCTCGTCTTTCCGCTCCGCAAGCGCCCGGTGCACCTCTTCCCAAGCCTCCCCAGCCGGAGCGCCCTCCAGGCGGCGCGCCAACTCCCCCAGGGTGAGCCGTTCCCCCTCCCCCAGGGCCCGGTAGAGGGCCTGGGCCCGGTCCACGGTGTTCACGATGGCCCCCACCGCCCCGGGAAGCTCCTCCCGAAGCCTCTGGGCGAGGGGCGCCACCCCTACCTCCCGCAGGACCTCGAGGGCCACCTCCACCTCCCGGGCCGGGGGCAGGGAGCGGGCCTTCACCCCCTCCCCCACCAGGACCACCCGGGGGTAGGGGCCGAGGTCCTGTCCCTCCACCCCCTCCCCCGCCCAGGCCTCGAGGAGGGCCCTCCGGCGGGAAGGGGGGAGGGTCGCGGTCATGACGATGGCGCTGGAGCCCAGGGCCTTGAGCCACTTGAGGAGGGCTTGGAGGAGCCCCGAGGTGTAGACGTCATAGGCGTGGACCTCGTCCAGCACCACCACCCGGTTCATGAGCCCCCAGAGGCGGATGAAGTGGTGCTTGACCCTAAGCACGCCGAGGAGGGCCTGGTCCAGCGTCCCTACCCCATAGGGGGCGAGCATGGCCCGCTTGCGGGCGGAAAACCAGGCCGAGGCCACGGCAGCCCCTTCTTTTTCTTTCCCCTCGTCCCACACCTGGGCGGGGCTAGCCCGCTCCAGGAGCTCGGCGTAATGGGGGTTGAGGAGAGCAGTGCCGTGCTGAAGCTGAAGCTCCAAGCGGCCACCCTCCTCCAGGCGCTCCAGAAAGCCCTTCACCCGGGGGAAGAGACCGTTGGCCGTGGCCTGGGTGGGCAGGGCCACGTAAAGCCCCCGGTGGCCGAGCCCCGCCTGGAGGAGGTGATGGGCGTAGAGGGCGGCCTCCGTCTTGCCCATGCCCATGGGGGCCTCCACCAGAAGGAGGACTGGGCTCTCTGCCCCTTCCAGCAGGGATGGGACGCCCTCCTGCAGGGTGTTGGGCTTTGGGATGTAGGGAAAAAGCTCCCGGAACCCCCTCCTCAAGGTAGCTTCGCTGACCTGGGCCGGGGAGAAGGCGGGCCAGCCCAGGCGGTCTAGGGCCTTTTTCGCCAGCTCTAGGGCCTCTTCGTAGTAGCCCGGGGCAAGCGGATCTCGGCCGTAGGGGAAGAGACTCGGGTCCGAAGCCACCCAGTCGGCGAAGGAGGCCAGGGCCATGACCCGGAGCACGGCCTCGGGCCTCGCCTCCCCGCCTTCCAGCTCGGGAAGCCGGGCCCTGAGCCTTTGGAACAGCTCCTCCAGAAGCCACCCTCGGACCTTCCACCAAAGGGGGCCTTCCTGTTTGAGCTGGCAGCGGGCGGCTTTTTTCTCCTCGGGGCTTGCCAAGAAGCCGTGGTGGGCCCCGAGGGCGGCGGCGAGGTCGTTGGCCGCCCGTTCGGGAAGCCCCTTCTCTTTGAGAAGCTTCTTCAGGAAAAGCTCGGTGAAGACCCCGTGGGCCACCCGGTCTAGGCCCTCCTCCAGGGGGAGGCCCGCCGCCTGCACCCGCCTCGCCCCCTCCTCCCAGGCCGCCTGGAAGACAGGGCTCGCCTTGCCCAGGTCGTGGAGGCCCACGAGGAGGGCTACCCAAGCCACGGCCTCCTCCGGGGAGAGACCCCAGTCCCGGGCGTAAAGATCCCGGGTCCGCGTGGGCTCGCGGAAGAGCACCGCCTGGGCCACCGCCGCCGCGTCCAGCATGTGGGCGAGGAGGGGGTGGAAGGGGTTCCCGCTTTTGGCCCAGAGGGCGAGCGCGGCTTCCTTAACGTTCATGTGCTTACCCTAGAAGCGGCTCCCGACACCTCTTGTCGGGTTCCGTAGAGGGTTAGAACCCGCTCCGCCTCCTCCAGCCAGAGACGCCTTAGCTCCGGGGGGCTCAGCACCTCCACCCGGGGGCCGAAGCTTTGCACCCAGGCCAGGACCTCCCAGGGCACCCCGTCCTTGAAGGGGGCGGCCTCGAGGCGGGCGAGGAGACTCCCATCGGGAAGCTCGCCCTCGAGGTGGAGGCCGGGGTAGTCCCCTTCCAAAACCCGCCAAGCGGCCTCCGGGGCGAAGCGGAGGCGGACCTCCACCCCCCTATCCCGCACCCCTACCACGCCCCAGGCCCGGCGCAGGTAGGCGTTGGGGTCAAAGTCCGGGGGGATCTCGTAGGTTTCCTCCAAAAGGCGGGCATGGCGCATGCGGGAAAGCTTGAAGGTGAGCACGGCCCGGTGGTAGGTGCGCTCGTAGCCGATGGCGTAGAGGCCCAGGTTGGTCCGGTTGGCCTCGAGGAAGTAGACCAAGAGCTCCTTGGGCCGCCAGTTTTTGGAGCCCCCGGAGCGGTATTCAAAGGCCAGCACCCGCCTATCCAGAAGGGCCCGGGCCACCATCTCCAGGGTGCGGCTTTCCCCCCGGCGTTCCTCCAAACCCTGGGCGCTCCGTAGAAGAAGGCCGCGCAAGGGCTCGGGAAGCATGAGGGCCAGTTTGTCCAGGGCCATGCGGTACTGGCGCGTGGGGGCCTGGTGGTAGAGGAGCCTCCCCGCGGCGAAGAGGGCCAGGGCCTCCACCGGGTGGAGGGAAGGGGGGCGGTCGGCGATGCGGTATAGCCCCCGGGCCACCCGCTCCAAGGAAAAGCCAAGCCCAAGAAGGGCTTCCAAGTCCCGCTCCACCGTGCGCTCGCTCACGCCGAAGCGGCGGGCGAGCTCCCCTACCCGCATGGGCCTGAGCTTCAAGGCCTCGGCCATCTCCAGAAGGCGGGCGCTTTTGACCTCTTGTCCCATACGCTCAGTCTAGGCAAGCCCCCCTTGTCAGGGCCTGGCTTTGGACCATGCTATACTGGGACCAGCGCCCACCTTGGTCTTTTCACTCTCCGTAGCCGGGCGCTGGGGAGCTTGACAGGAAAAACCCGCAACCCTTCCTAAGTAGACGCATAAAGGGGGGTCAGGGGTTGTTTTTGCCGTCCTGGTCATGTGTAGTCCCCACGTGCGTGGGGATGGACCGGAGCCCCCGCTCCGGCCCGGCCTGGACTGCCGTAGTCCCCACGTGCGTGGGGATGGACCGTACGCCCTCGCCATCGTTGACGAGGCGGCCATGTAGTCCCCACGTGCGTGGGGATGGACCGGAAGTCTCTGACGGCCACAGCCAGGGCAACGAGTAGTCCCCACGTGCGTGGGGATGGACCGGAGGACCCGAGGGAGGTGGAGGCCCTGGCCCGGCGTAGTCCCCACGTGCGTGGGGATGGACCGTAGAACGGCTGGGGCCCCCGTACGTGCCGGGGAGTAGTCCCCACGTGCGTGGGGATGGACCGAACCCGGCGTCTACCCGGGCCCGGGCGGGGTCGTAGTCCCCACGTGCGTGGGGATGGACCGGCGGAGGTGGACCCCGCCCTCCTCCGGCTCTAGTAGTCCCCACGTGCGTGGGGATGGACCGGTCTCTCCGGAAGCGAAAAGGAAGGACCTTTGGTAGTCCCCACGTGCGTGGGGATGGACCGGACTACGGGCATCCCGAGCAGATAGGGCGAGAGGTAGTCCCCACGTGCGTGGGGATGGACCGTCCACCACGTCCCCATGGACCACCAGGTACTCGTAGTCCCCACGTGCGTGGGGATGGACCGCTTCTACCCTTGCGCCCTGAGGGTCCCCCAGAGGAAGGCCAGCGCCAGCCCCTGGAGGAGGAAGAGGCCGCCGAAGGCCACCTCGTAGCCCAGACTATTAATCACTGGACCTATCCCAGCCTGGACCAGAAAGATGCCCAGGACCCCGGCCAGGTTGACCCAGGCCATGACCCGGCTCGAGGTCCCCGGGAACCGGGAAGCCGTCAGGGCGAGGACCAAGCCGTTGAACCCGCCTCCGAAGCCTAGCAAGGCATAGGACAACCCCAGGCTTCCTCCCAAGGCCAAAAGGACAAGCCCCCCTGCGAAGACCCCTATCCCCAGGCCAAGGGACCTTCCCGTCCCCAGGGCCGCCGCCAAGCCCCCGCTGGCGAAGGCCCCGAGGACGGAAGCGAAGTTGAGCAAGGCCAAGACCCGCCCCACCTCGTCGGCGGCAAGCCCTCGCTCGTAAGCGTAGGCCCCCACCCAGAAGCTTTGCAGGGCGAAGAAACCCCCAATGTACGCCCACGCCACCAGGGCTAGGGGAAGAAGTTTCCCCGGGGCCGGAGCGCCGCCTTCTCTGTGCCTCGGACCGCTCCCCGTGGGCACCGCCCGCACCCAAAGAGCGAGGCCCAGGCCCAAGGCCCCAAGAACCCCATAAACCCCCCGCCAGCCCCAGACCTCGGCAAGCCTGACCACAGGCCAGGTGGAAAGGAGTCCCCCAAGCCCGCCTAGGGCCACGGTCAGGCCGCTTAAAAGCCCAAGCCGCCCTGGGGCCAGGAGCTGATAGGCCCGCAAGGCCCCTACCAGGGCGATGGCCACCCCCACCCCCATGGCCAGCCGCCCCAGGGCCAGCAGGCCGAGTCCCGGAGCTAGGGCTACCAGGGAGCACCCCAAGGCGGCCACCCCAAGCAAGGCCGAGAGGGCGCGGGAAGGCCCGCACCGCTCCAACAGGTACCCCAGGGGCACTTGGGCCAGGGCGAAGGCCAGGAAAAAGAGGGCGTTGAGCGTCCCCAGGGCGGCCGGGGAGAGGCCGAGGTCCTGAATCGTGAGTCCGGACAAGGAGGCCCCCACCGAGCGGAGAAGGTAGGAGTAGAGGTAACCTAAGGCAAAGGGAAGGAGTTTAAGCATTTACCGGCCCTATTTCCCGGTCAGGTAGGGCCAGTAGGCCAGCAGGAGGAGACCTATCACGGAGGCCACCACGAAGGGCCAGATCTCCCGCCAGATCTTTTCTATGGGGAGGCCGCTCACCCGGGCGCTGACGAAAAGGTTGACGGCCACCGGGGGCGTGATCTGACCTATGGCCATGTTCACCGTCATGACGATGCCCATCCAGACAGGGTCCCACCCCAGGTGGGCCATGACGGGTAAAAGGATGGGGAGGGTGAGGTAGTAGATGCTCACGGCATCCAGAAGCATTCCCAAGAGCAGCCAGAGAAGATTGAGGAGGGCCAGGAGAAGAAGAGGGTTGCCCTCCAGGCCCAGGAGCAGCCAGGTGGCCTGCCCCACCAGGCCCACCGTGTCCGCCGCCCAGGCGAAGAGGCCCGCCCAGGCCACGATGGCCATCACCACCGCGCTGGACACCCCCGCATCCACCAGCACCCCAGGGAGGTCCTTGAGGCGCAGGCTCCGGTAAAAGACCATCCCCACGAAAACTCCCCAGAAAACCCCCACGGCGGCGGCTTCCGTGGGGGTGAAAACACCTCCGTAAATGCCGCCCAGGATGATGATCGGGGTGAGAAGGCCAGGGAAGGCTTCGGCGAAAACTCGTCCCAGGGGCAGGAGGACCACCTCTTTTTGGCCCCACCCCCTGGCCCGCACCACCAGCACCGCCGCCAAAGCCAGAAATCCCCCCATCAGGATCCCGGGGAGGATACCCGCCCAGAACTGCCGGGCCACCGAGGTCCCGGCCAAGGTGGCGTAGACGATGAGGGCAATGGAAGGGGGGATGATGATGGAAAGCTCTGCCGAAGCGGCCATGAGGCCGGCGGCGAAGCCGGGAGTGTACCCTTGGCGAACCATCATGGGGATCAGGATCCCGCCCAAAGCGGCCACCGTGGCCGGCCCGGAACCGGAGATGGCTCCCCAGAGCATCCCCGCTAGCACCGTAGCTAAGGCCGCCCCCGGCCGCCAGCCCCCCACCAGGCCGAGAAGGAGCCGCACGATTCTCTCGGCGATTCCCGCCCGGTCCATGACGGCCCCTGCCAGGATGAAGAAGGGGATGGCCAGGAGGGGGAACTTGGCGATCCCCGCCTGGAAGTTAAAGGAGACCACCTGAAGCCCAAGCCCTCCCAGGGCGATAACAGCCACCGCCGAGGCGCCTAAGGCCGCCGCCACCGGTACCCGCAGGAAGAGAAGGGCCAAGAAGAGGCCGAGAAGGAGCGCCCCGAGGCTCACCGTTCCCCTCCCATGAGGCTCCGCATCGCCCTCTCCAGGGCCCGAGCCGCCACCCAGAGGTCCAGAAAAGGGGTGGGCAGGGTGTAGACGGCATTAGGGATTCCAAGGGAGGGGGAGATGGCCCTAAGAGCGAGGTCGTCCGCAGCCTGACGCCACGCTAGGTAGGCCAGGATCAGAAAGAGAAAGGCGAAGACCAGAAACCCTAGGCCCACGAAGGCCCGCCGCCAGGGAGAAGGAAGGGGCTCGGTAAGGGCCACGAAGCGGATATGGGCCCCTTCTGGGCCTTCCCTAAGGCCGATGGCAATGCCCAGGAGGGTAACCCAGACGAAGGCGTTGACCAGGAGCTCCTCGGTGAAGGCTAGGGGATAGCGGAAGAGGTAGCGGGTGAGGACGTTGAGAAAAGCCAGGGCCACCATCCCCCCCAGGAGGACGGCCAGGAGGAACTCCTCCAGGCGCCGTAGCATCACCGGGCCCGCTTCTTGTCCGCCTCTGCCTGGACCACCAGGGTGGAACCGATCTCGCCCATCCAGCGCCGCACTACCCCCGCGACCCGGTCGCGGAAGCGGCCGATCTCCAGGGGTGAGAGGACCGTCACCTGAACGCCCTGGCCTTTAAGGTAGGCGATGGGATCGGTGATCTCCACCTTCACTCCCATGGAGGCCAGGTACTTGAGGGCGCTCCCGTCGTCCATGCCCGCCCGGGCCA
Organism: Thermus sp. H19.2; assembly: GCF_054979525.1. Taxonomy (NCBI): domain Bacteria; kingdom Thermotogati; phylum Deinococcota; class Deinococci; order Thermales; family Thermaceae; genus Thermus; species Thermus sp. H19.2. The sequence goes on along the minus strand of NZ_JBUFDB010000002.1, from coordinate 124,165 downwards.
AGGCCTTCTGGTAGCGGGCGGCCTCGAGGGCGGCTTCCTGGATGGCCTTCTGTACCTCGGGCGGGAAGGTCCGCCAGGTTTGAGCACTGGCGGCAAAAACGAGGGGATCGATGACGTAGTTCCACACCGTCAAGTAGCGCTGGCCCAGCTCCCAGAGCTTGTAAGGGATGATGACCCCCACGATGGGGTTCTCCTGCCCCTCAATGACCCCCTGCTGCAGGGCGGTCAGGGTCTCCGAGAAGTTCATGGAGGTGGGGTTGGCCCCCAAGGCCCGGAAGGTGTCGATGAAGATAGGGGCCCCCACCACCCGGATCTTGAGACCCGCCAGGTCCTCCGGGGTCCGGACGGGTCGCTTGGAGTTGGTGAGCTGTCGGTAGCCGTTCTCTCCCCAGGCCAAGGGCTCCGCCCCGAGCTGCCTCAGGCGCTGGAAGATGGCTTTGCCGGCCTGGCCTTCCTCCACTGCGTCCAGCTCCCTGTAGCTGGGGAAGAAGAAGGGCAGGTTGAAGAGGTTGAGCTCCTTCACCTGGGGCGACCAGTTAATGGTGGATCCGATGGCAAAGTCCGCCACCCCGGTGCGGAGGAGCTGGAACTCGTTGGTCTGCTGCCCGGCGAAGAGCTGGCCCGAGTAGTAGACCTTGATGTTCACCCGCCCCCCCGTCTTCTCCGCCACCAGCTCGGCGAAGCGCTGGGCCCCCATACCCCAGGCGGTGTTGGGGGCCACCACCACGGAGAGCTTGTACTCGCTCTTGAACTGCGCCGATGCAAGCCCTAAAAGCACCAGAACCCCTACCAGCCACCGCTTCATCCTGCCACCTCCTCGTAGTACCCCAGCACCGTGCCCACGGGGTAGGTCTTCCCCACCTCCGCCAACACCTCCTTCAGGACCCCGTCCGCCTCGGCCTCCACCTCCACCAGAGCCTTGTCGCTCTCTACCCGGAAGAGGGGCTCGCCCTTGTGAAAACCTTCTCCCATGGCCTTCAGGAACCCCTGGAACGTCCCCTCCTCCATGGTGAGGCCGAGCTGGGGCATAAGAATCGGTTTCAGCGCCACGACAACACCTCCTTCACCGCCTCGAGGATGTCCTCCACCTGCGGGATGACCCGCCTTTCCAAGGGCGGGCTGAAGGGGATGGGCACGTGGGCCGCCCCCACCCGGACGACGGGCGCTCTAAGCCGGCCGAAGAGCCTTTCCTGAAGGGTGGCGGCGATCTCCGCACCCACCCCCAGGAAGCGCCAGGCCTCGTGGGCCACCACCACCCGCCCCGTCTTCTCCGCCGAGGCCAGGAGAGTGTCCCAGTCCAAGGGGTAGAGGGTCTTCAGGTCCACCACCTCCGCCCAAACCCCCTCTGCCGCCAGGCGGTCTGCCGCCTCCAGGGCCTTATACAGGGTAAGGCTGTAGCTCACCAGGGTGAGGTCCTTTCCTTCCCGCACCACCTCCGCCCGGCCCAGGGGGGTGAGGACCTCCCCTTCGGGGACAGGGCCCTTTCTGCCGTAGAGGGCCTTGTGCTCCAGGTAGAGCACGGGGTCCTCCGAGCGGATGGCGTTTTTCAGAAGGCCCTTAGCGTCCTTGGGCGTAGCGGGGGCCACCACCTTGAACCCCGGGAGGTGGAGGAAGAGGGCCTCGAGGCTCTTGGAGTGGTGGGCCCCGGCAGAACGGATGGCCCCGTCGGGAGCGCGGATGACTAAGGGAACCTTCAGCCTCCCCCCGGACATGTAACGGAGGCTGGCCGCCTGGTTGGCGAGCTCGTCCATGGCGAGCAGAAGGAAGTCGGCGAAATGGATGTCCAACACGGGCCTCGCCCCCACCAAAGCCGCCCCCAGGGCCGCGCCCACCAGGGTGGGCTCGCTGATGGGGGTGTCCCGCACCCGTTCCAGGCCAAACCGCTCCGGAAGGCCCTTAAACTGGCCGAAGATGCCCCCCTGCTTGGCGATGTCCTCCCCCATGAGAAAGACCTGGGGGTCCCGGGCCATCTCCTCCTCCATGGCCTCGCGGGTGGCCTCCGCGAAGGTGATCTCCCTCATTCTCCCTCCCACGGGTAGTCCCGGACCGGCTCAGCGAAAAGGTCCTGCAACGCCTCCTCGGGATCGGGCCAGGGGCTCCTCTCCGCCTGGGCCACCGCCTCTTGCAAAAGCCGCTCCTCCTCTTCCTCCAAGGCCCGAAGCCTCTCCTCGGGAACCCCGTGGGCGAGGAGGCGCTCCCGGTGGCGGGCCAAGGGGTCTTCCCTTCGGGCCCGCTCCACCTCCTCCCGGCTTCGGTACCGCTCCGGGTCCCCCACGTAGTGGCCCTTGAAGCGGTAGGTGAGGACCTCTAGGAAGGCGGGTCCCTTCCCTTCTCGCACCTCCTTCACGGCCTCCCCCGCCACAGCGTAGACCTCCTCCACCTCACAGCCGTCGGCGAGGCGGTAAGGGATGCCATAGGCCTCCACCAGGGCCTTCACGCGAAAGGCATGGCTCTCCTCAAAAGAGGTGGTGGAGGCGTAGCGGTTGTTCTCCAAGACAAAGAGCACGGGAAGCCGCCACAGGGCAGCCAGGTTCAGGCCTTCGTGTAGCACCCCCCGGCCCAAGGCCCCATCGCCGAAGAAGCAGAAGACCATCCCCTCTGCACCCCGAAGCCTTAGCCCCAGCCCCGCCCCCACGGCGATGGGGATACCCCCGGCCACGATGCCATTGGCCCCTAGCATCCCCCTGTCCGGGTCAAAGAGGTGCATGCTTCCCCCTTTGCCCCGACACACCCCCGTGGCCCGGCCGAAGAGCTCGGCCATCATGGCCCCGGGGTCCACGCCCACCGCCAGGGCATGGCCGTGGCCCCGGTGGGTGCTGGTCAGGTAGTCCCCGTCCCGGTAGTGGTCCAGCACCCCGGCGGCCACCGCCTCCTGGCCGATGTAGAGGTGGACGAAGCCCGGGATCTTCCCGGCCCGGAAGAGGGCCTCCACCCACTCCTCAAAACGCCGGATCCGATACATCGTCCGGTAGAGCCGCAGGGGTTCCATGGGCCTCCTCCCCCGTCACCATGCGCCTGAGGTCCTCCCGGGCGGTCCACAGGGCGGTGAGCTTGTCCACCCCGTAGGCCAGAGTCATCTCCGCAAGCACTACGTCGTGGCGCACGTACTCCTCCGCCACCAGGACCAGGGCCGGATCCCGGGTGCGCACGGCCCAAGCCCTTCCCCGCTCCGCCAAGTTCCCCACCACTACCTCCTCGTGGTCCCGCACCACCACGAATAGCTTGGCCCTTAAACGCCCCTCCACGATCCGAGGGTCCACGAAATGGTGGAAATACACTTTGCCCAAGTCAGGGTGGGCCCGGTCCCCGAAAAGGACCAGGCGCAGGGACACCCCCCTTTCCCGGGCTCCCCGGAGGGCCTCCTGGAGGGTATCCAGCTGGTTCTGCCAAAGGGAGAGGGTGAGGGCCCTTCGGGCCTGGTCCACCAGGGCCCGCGCCTCGGCCAGGGTGCGGGCCGCCCCCCGCACCCGCCAGATGGCCTCCACGGGGCGCTCCGGGGCGAGGCGGGAGAGGCTTTCCCGGGCGCGGGCGAAGCGCTCGCGGGCCTCCACCTCGAGGCGGGATAGGAGCTCTTCCGGGGAAACGGCCCCGTAGTAGACGCCCTCCCCCTCCTCCACCCGGTAGGCCGCGCCCCGGGCCACGAGCTTTTCCAGCGCCTGGTAGACCATGGACCGGGGGACCCCGCTCCGCTTGGCAGCCTCGTAGCCCTTGAGCCTTCCCCCCTGGAGGAGGGCGAGGTAGACCCGGGCCTCATATGGGCTGAATCCCAGCCCTTGAAGATCCCTTAGGGCCACCTCTCCCCCCTCGGCCATGGTGGTTAGCCCCCTGACGCCTTATGGGATAAGCTAATCCTCACCAGGGCAGCCGTCAAGCCCCTTGACTTCTGACTGGACTTACGCGGCCTCCACCTGCACCGGTAACAGAGGGCTCAAATCCAGGCTCAGCTTACCCGCGATGAGTCTCCGCCGGCATCGGTAGAAACTCAACTTCAGCCGCTCTCGCCGACACCCGAAGAGCCCCCCGCGCTTGAGCGCCCCCACGGCAAAGGTCAGGCCCCTAAGCCTCCCCGTCTTCACCCAACGGGTACCCCCATGCCTCCTGAGCTGGACACCGTCCAGCACACGGTTAGACCTGAGCCTCGTGACGAAGTCACGCCGTAGGCGTAGCTTGTGGCCAGCCGTGGGCATGGAGCCACTCCAGGACCTGCTTCGCCGCGTACCAGGCGTCAAACAGTACTCCTTCCGGCTGAAAACCCTGCTCCTCCGCCCACTCCAGCAGGGCCAGGGCCAGGTCCAGCTTGCTCTCCTCTTCCCCGAAGTGGGGCAGGAAGGCCAGGGGAATCCGCCGCTTCCCGTCCGTCCAGGCCAGGACCACCAGGGAAAGCCCAAACACCCAAGCCCCCGTGGAGGTGTCCCGGGCCTTCTTGGTCAGCGAAGCTATCTTGAGGCCCAGCTTGCCTGAGCGGTAGCGCCGGATGAGGACGTCATCAAGGATGAGGTAGCCCCGGTCCAGGCCACCCATGGCCTTGCAGAGCTCCAGGGAGAGCTCAAAAAACAGGGCCAAGGGCTGACCCAGGGCCCGGTAGAGGGTGTCGTGGGCGAAGTCTTGGCCCTCGGCCATGGCCAAGGCGGAGGTATTGATGGGGCTTTGGGCTAAAGCTCCAAGATACGGGCTTCGCCCGTGACCTAGAGCGCGCAAGAGGGGCTGTGCAAGATGTTCCCCTAGCGGGGAAGCGGCTTCATCGGGCCTCCCTAGTTACCGGCTGCTTTCCCGTAGGGAAACATCTTGAGGCCCATTTTATCGGGACTCTTCAGCACCGCGTAAGTCCAGTCAAGTAGAAAAAGTTCTTGGGAAGGCAACGGCCCGATCCTTCCCCCCGGGCGGACTCCCTCTCCGAAAGTCGGCCTCCAGAAGAGAACGCACCGGAAGCCGAGGGATCCCCCAGCCCCCTCACACCACCCACACGTGCTTCCCGTAACGGGCCAGCAGGGGCTCGGCGGTGAGCAAACGCAAGTCCTCCACCGCGGCTTGGGCGACCAGGAGGCGGTCAAAGGGGTCCCGGTGGTGCCAGGGAAGCGCCCGCACGGCCATGGCGTGGACCGGCGTTACGGGAAGGTGCGTGAACCCTTCTTCCTCCACGGTTTCCACGAAGCCTTCCGGCATCTCCAGCTTCCCGAGGGAGGCCTTGAGGGCAAGCTCCCAGGTGGTGGCCGCGCTCACGTAGACCATATCCGCCCGCACGATAAACCTTCGGGCTTTCCGGGAGAGCCTGGGATCGTCTGCCAGCCACCAGAGGAGAATGTGGCTATCCAGAAGAAGGTTCAACCGGCCCCTCCTCCATGAGCTTTGCGACCTCCACGTTTACCCGGTCAAAATCCGGGGCCATCCGGACTTTACCCTTCCAGACCCCGGGGGTCCGCTTCGGGCGGGACGGGGCCTCGGCGGGAACCAGCTTGGCCACGACCCGGCCGTAGCGCTTGATGAGGATGACCTCCCCCTCCTCCACCCTCCGGATCAGCTGGGAGAGCCGGGCCTTGGCCTCGGCCAGGTTGAAGGCCTTTGCGGCGGCTTCGGGTGCCTTGGGCATGGGAGCCTCCCAGTTCAAGGATAATCGTTTGGACCTGAGTTGGTCAACTTTTTATTGGGCTTGCCCCGCAGGCCTCACGTCCCGGGCTAGGGGAAGCGGGTGAGCTGCTCCCTCTTGGGGGGCCTCCCCAAACGGCGCCCCCTTACCCTCGCCAAAAGCCGTCGTGAAAGCTCCCCACGGCCAACTACGCGGCCCTGGCCAGCCGCTTCAGGTCAGGATCTGGCGATGCCCTTGCGGGCTGACCCTCCCCTTGACCTGCAAGGTAGGGGCTTCGCCCGTGGCCACAGACTGGCTGGCAAGGTAGCCCTTACGGGCTGACCCATCACCTGCTCTACGGAGAGCCACCCTCCGGGCATACCACCCTTTACAACAGCCTCTTGTGGTGCGGTCCTTCTGGAGATGTCAGGCCGGGTTGCTCCTACCGGGGAGGAAAGCTGGCGGAGGCCGCCTCTGGGTCTTCCCGTTCCTCCCCAGGGTTGGGTGGGGGTTGGCCCGCGCTGGTTCATGGGTAAAGCACCCCCACTTGCAAGCGCTTTCATCCCGTGCTACACTGCCAGCCAAAGATGTCCGAAGGACGTCCCACCATCAGCGAAGTGGCCCGTCGCGCGGGCGTTTCCCCAGCCACGGTCTCCCGTGTCCTCAACGGAACCGCCCGAGTCTCCCAAGAGAAGGTGCGGGCGGTGCTCCAGGCGGTGGAGGAGCTGGGCTACGCCCCGAGCCCCCTGGCCCAGGGCCTGGCCACGGGGCGTTCCTACGCCGTGGGCATCCTGATCTCCGACTTCGCAAGCCCCTTCTTCGGCCCCATCCTCGAGGCCCTCACCCTGGAGCTAGAGGCCACTCCCTACCGCCCCATCGCTGTGCCCGGCCACTGGAGCCTGGTGAGGGAGCTTGAAGCCCTGGAGTTTCTGAAGGCCCACCGGGTGGAAGCCCTGGTCCTCCTCGGCACCGCTTTGGACGGGGAGGCCTTGGGGAACCTGGGCATCCCCATCCTCGCCTTCGGCCAGCGGATTGAGGGGCCGAAGACCTGGTCGCTATGCTTGGACAACCAGAAGGCGGCCTACCAGGCTACCCGCTACCTCATTGACCGGGGGCACACCCGCATCGTCCACATCTCCAGCCACCGCGGGGGGATGGATGTGCGGGACAGGCTTCTCGGCTACCGCAAGGCCATGCGGGAGGCCGGCCTCGAGGCCCGGGTGGTCTACGGCGACCTGGAGGAGGAGGGCGGCTACCGCGCGGCGGCGGAGGCCGTCCACCGCTACCCCGACACCACCGCCTTCTTCGCCGCCAACGACCAGACGGCCTTCGGCGCCCGGCTTTACCTGTACGAGCAAGGGCTTCGCGTGCCGGAGGACGTCTCCCTCGTGGGGTTTGACGACGTCACCCCGAGCGCCTACCAGATCCCTCCCCTCACCACCGTGCGCCAGCCCATCCAAGCCATCGGCATCGCCCTGGGCCGCGCGCTCCGGGCGGTCCTCGAGGGGGAAGTCCCCACCCTGCCCCACCTGGAGCTGACGTTGGTGGAAAGGGCCTCGGTAAGGGAGGTGGGAGCCTGAAGGAGACGGCGGCCCTTAGGCCTTAGGTCCCTGGCCCACCCCGAAAGGAGGTGGGGGTTGAAAGGAGGTAGCTAATGCTTAAGAAAGCGCTTTCAACACTTTTCGTCCTCGCTTCCCTCGCCTTTGCCCAGAGGACCCTCGAGGTTTGGATCATGCCCAACAGCGCCCAGCCCGCCGAGGACTTCAAGGCCCTGGTGGCCCCCTTTGAGAAGGCCCACGGCGTGGAGGTGAAGGTCACCGTCCTGGACTGGGGCGTGGCCTGGACCAAGATCACCACCGCCGCCACGAGCGGCGTGGGGCCGGACCTCACCCAGCTCGGCACCACCTGGGTGGGGGCGATCAGCGCCATGGGCGTCCTGGAGCCGGTGGACGACGTGCTGGAAGCCCTGGGCGGGGAGAAGGCCTACCTTCCCGCCGTCTGGCGTACCACCCGCCTGGAGGGCGCCCGCCAGGCCACCGCTGTGCCCTGGTTCTCGGAGCTTCGGGCCTTCTACTACCGCACCGACGCCCTCAGGGCCGCAGGGGTCAACCCGGCGGAGATGTTCGCCAGCTGGCAGGGCTTTGAGGGCGGTCTGGCCAAGCTCAAGGCCTCGAGCTTCCGCGACCCCGAGACCAAGGTTCCCCTCGCCCCCCTCTGCACCCCCGGTAAGAACACCTGGGACGTGCTCCACAACGCCGCTCCCTGGGTCTGGGGCGCGGGCGGGGAAATCGTCCGCCAGGCGGGCGGGCGCTGGCAAAGCGCCCTCAACAGCCCGGAGAGCCTGGAAGGGCTTTACTTCTTCCTCTCCCTGGCCCAGAAGGGCTACGTCCCGGCGGAGAGCCTGGAGAAGAACACCGCCCAGATTGAGGCCGACTTCCAGGCCGGGAAGTGCGCCGTCTTCGCCAGCGGCCCCTGGATGATCCAGCGAGCCCAGGTCCCCGAGAGCAAGGGCGGCTTCGCCGAGCGCCCCGCCGCCAAGAACCTGGGGGTGGCGCCGTACCCCGCCGGGCCCAAGGGGCGGTACACCTTCTTCGGGGGCTCCAACCTCGCCCTCTTCAACTTCTCAAAAAACAAGCCCCTGGCCAAGGAGCTCCTCAAGTACCTGGGAAGCCCCGAGGCCCAGGTCCGCTACGCCCAGATGACGGGGATGCTCCCCGGCCTGCGCTCCGCCTGGAGCAATCCCAGCTTCCAGCAGAACCCTCTGCTCCGCACCTTCATCCAGGCCGCCCAGTTCGGCCGCACCTATCCCTCCCTGGCGGGCTGGGGCGGGGTGGAGAACCTGGCGGTGCAGTACATCGGCATGGCCTGGGACCTGGTGGCCCAGGGTAGGCTCAGCCGTGAGGCCCTGAAGGACCTCATGAACAAGGCCTCCGTGGCCATCAACCAGGCCCTGAGGTAAGGCGGAAAGGGGGGCCTCCTCGCCCCCCTCTTTTCCCCATGAGAACCTTTTGGCGCAGATACGGCCTCGCCTACCTCTTCATCGCCCCTGCGCTTTTCGGAATGCTCCTCGTCCACTACGGCCCCATGGTCCAGGGCATCTATATGAGCTTCCTGGACCTCAGGCTCCAGACCCTCAGGCTCTACCTCCAGGCCCCTTTCGTGGGCTTGGAGAACTACCGGGAGATCCTTCTAAACCCCGAGTCCACCTTCCGCGCCGGGTTTCTCTACGCGGTGCGCACCACCCTGCTCTACGCCCTGGCGGTGAACGTCCTAAGCCTTTCGCTGGGCCTCTTGGTAGCTCACCTCCTGAACCGGCCCCTCTTCCTCCGGGGGCTTTGGCGGAGCCTTTTCCTCCTCCCTTGGGTGGTGCCGAGCTACGTGGTGGGGCTCCTTTGGGGGTTCATGTGGCTCAAGGAAGGCGTCGTCAACCACCTGCTCGTAGATGTCCTCGGCCTCCTTTCGGAGAAACCCCACTGGCTCATCGGCCCCCTCACCTTCGTGGCCATCGTGGTGCCCACGGTGTGGCGGAGCTGGCCCTTCGTCATGGTCACCTACCTCGCCGCCTTGCAGACCGTCCCCCAGGAGCTCTACGAGGCGGCCAAGGTGGATGGGGCCACGCCCTGGCAGCGCTTCCGCTTCGTGACCTGGCCCATGCTCCGCCCGGTGACGGCGGTGCTCCTGCTTTACGGGCTTCTGGGCACCCTTTACAGCTTCAACATCGTCTACATGATGTTCGGCCACGGGGCGGGCTACCCCGGGGAGTGGGGGGACCTTCTCATGACCAACCTCTTCCGCAACACCTTCGGCATGTGGAACTTCGGCCTGGGAGCGGCGGCGAGCACCCTTTACATGCTCCTTTCCCTAGGACTCATCCTCTTCTGGTACCGGGTCTTCCGGGAGGACTTGCGCGCGAGGTGAGCCGTGTACGAGGAACGCTGGCTTAGGTGGGGCGCGGGCTTACTCCTGTTTCTCATCCTCGTGTTCCACCTTTTCCCCATCTTCTGGATGGTGAACACCTCCCTCATGACCCAGCTGGAGGCGGCCACGGGAAGCCTCTTCCCCAAGACGCCCCAGTGGGGCAACTACCTGGACATCTGGCGCGTCCTGCCCTTCTTCCACTACTTGAAGAACTCCTTTCTGGTCTGCCTCCTCACCACGGCCCTGGCCTTGATGGTGGCTACCTTCGCCGGATACGCCCTCGCCCGGTTCCGCTTCCCCGGAGCGGAGCTTTTCGGGGGAAGCGTCTTGGTGACCCAGGTGATCCCCGGGATCCTCTTCCTGATCCCCATCTACATCATGTACATCTACGTGCAGAACTGGGTCCGCTCCGCCTTGGGCCTCGAGGTGCGCCTCGTGGGCAGCTACGGGGGGCTCGTCTTCACCTACACCGCCTTCTTCGTCCCCCTGAGCATCTGGATCCTCAGGGGCTTCTTCGCCTCCATTCCCAAGGAGCTGGAGGAGGCGGCCATGGTGGACGGGGCCACGCCCTTCCAGGCGTTTTACCGGGTGATCCTGCCCCTGGCCCTTCCGGGCCTCGCGGCCACGGCCGTCTACATCTTTCTCACCGCCTGGGACGAGCTCCTCTTCGCCCAGGTGCTCACCAACGAGGCCACGGCCACCATTCCCGTGGGCATCCGCAACTTCGTGGGCAACTACCAGAACCGCTACGACCTGGTCATGGCCGCCGCCACGGTGGCCACGCTGCCCGTCCTCGTCCTCTTCTTCTTCGTGCAGCGCCAGCTCATCCAGGGCCTCACCGCCGGGGCGGTGAAGGGCTAGGTGTTGGGAGGAGGAGGAACGCACATGGCCGAAAACGCCGAAAAGTTTCTGTGGGGGGTGGCCACCAGCGCCTACCAGATTGAGGGGGCCACCCAGGAGGACGGCCGGGGGCCCTCCATCTGGGACGCCTTCGCTCGCCGCCCTGGGGCCATCCGGGACGGCAGTTCCGGGGAGCCCGCCTGCGACCACTACCGCCGCTACGAAGAGGACATCGCCCTGATGAAGACGCTCGGGGTGCGGGCCTACCGCTTCTCCGTGGCCTGGCCCCGGATCCTCCCCGAGGGCCGGGGGCGGATCAACCCCAAGGGCCTCGCCTTCTACGACCGCCTGGTGGACCGGCTCCTGGAGGAAGGGATCACGCCCTTTCTCACCCTATACCACTGGGACCTGCCTTTGGCCCTGGAGGACCGGGGAGGCTGGCGGAGCCGGGAGACCGCCTTCGCCCTCGCCGAGTACGCCGAGGCGGTGGCCCGGGCCCTCGCCGACCGGGTGCCCTTCTTCGCCACCCTGAACGAGCCCTGGTGTTCCGCCTTCCTGGGGCACTGGACGGGCGAGCACGCCCCCGGCCTAAGAAACCTGGAAGCGGCCCTCCGCGCCGCCCACCACCTCCTCCTGGGCCACGGCCTCGCCGTGGAGGCCTTGAGGGCCGCGGGGGCGAGGCGGGTGGGGATCGTCCTCAACTTCGCCCCGGCCTACGGCGAGGACCCCGAGGCGGTGGATGTGGCCGACCGCTACCACAACCGCTTCTTCCTGGACCCCATCCTGGGCAAGGGGTATCCCGAAAGCCCCTTCCAGGAAGCCCCTCCCATCCCCGTCCTCTCCCGTGACCTGGAGCTCATCACGAGGCCCCTGGACTTCCTGGGGGTGAACTACTACGCCCCGGTCCGCGTGGCCCGGGGGACGGGGCCCCTGCCCGTGCGGTACCTCCCCCCGGAGGGGCCGGTCACGGCCATGGGGTGGGAGGTGTACCCTGAAGGGCTCTATGAGCTCCTAAAACGCCTTAGCCAGGAGGTGCCCTGGCCCCTTTACGTCACGGAAAACGGAGCGGCTTACCCCGACCTGTGGACGGGAGAGGCCATGGTGGAGGACCCCGAGCGGGTGGCCTACCTCGAGGCCCACGTGGAGGCCGCCCTCCGGGCCCGGGAAGAAGGGGTGGACCTCAGGGGCTACTTCGTCTGGAGCCTCATGGACAACTTTGAGTGGGCCTTCGGCTACACCCGGCGCTTCGGCCTCTACTACGTGGACTTCCCCAGCCAAAGGCGCATCCCGAAGCGGAGCGCTCTCTGGTACCGGGAAAAGGTTCGGGCTTTTCCCTGAGGATGCCTCCGATGGGTGGTGCGGTTCCGCTTGGGCTGTTTTAGACCGGGGGCTTGTCCTGTTGGGTGACCGCATGGTGGGGACCCCCTCTTTAGGCAGGGGTTCTCAGGGCAGGCACCGCTGGCTGTTCTTCCCCCCACTTCGGCCTGGTGAACGAGCTCCTGGGCCTTCTGGGGATCCCGCCCCAGCCCTTTCTCCAAAGCCCGAGGCAAGCCCTCCCCACGGTGACCTGGGTGGTGGTCTGGCAGAACCTGGGCTTCCAGGTGGTCCTCTTCCTGGCGGGGCTGGAGAGCATCCCCCGGCAGTACTACGAGGCGGCCCGAATAGACGGAGCCGAGGGCTGGCGGCTCTTCCGGCACATCACCTGGCCCCTCCTCAACCCCGTCCTGGTGTTTTCCGCGGTCATCGCCACCATCGGCTACCTCCAGCTTTTCACCCAGGTGGTCAACCTCAACTTCACCGACCAGGGGGGGCCCTTGAACAGCACCTTGACCCTGGCCCTCTACATCGACCAGCTGGCCTTTCTCCGCTTCCAGCTGGGGTACGCGGCGGCGGTCACCGTGGTGCTTTTCGCCCTCATTCTCCTCATTACCCTCCTTCAGCTGCGGATCCTCACGCGGAGGGTAGAGGTATGAGAGGAAAGAGGCGCCTCGGCGACCTCCTGGTCCTGGTCCTGCTGGCCCTGGGAAGCGGGGTCATGGTCCTCCCCTTCCTCTGGATGGTCCTCACCTCCCTCAAACCCTTCCCCGAACTCTTCTCCCTCCGCTTCCTTCCCCAGGAACCCACCTTGGAAAACTATCGGCAGGTTCTCTGGGGAACGGGCTTCCCCCGCTGGTTCCTGAACAGCCTTTTGGTGGCCACGGTGACCACGGTCTCCGTGCTCTTCTTCGACAGCCTCGCCGGCTACACCCTGGCCAGGCTCCGCTTCTTTGGCAAAAACCTGGTTTTTGTACTCATCCTCTCCACCCTCATGGTGCCCACGGAGATGCTGGTTATCCCCTGGTACGTGATGAGTGCGGAGCGGGGCTGGACCGACACCTACTGGGGCCTCCTCTTCCCCGGCCTCATGAGCGCCTTCGGGGTCTTCCTCCTGCGCCAGTTCTTCGAGACCCTACCCCAGGACCTCTTCGACGCCGCCCAGATAGACGGGCTCTCCGAGCTCGGCGTCTTCTGGCGGGTGGGCCTCCCCTTGGTGCGCCCCGCCCTGGGCGCCCTGGGCATCTTCACCTTCCTGGGCAACTGGAACGCCTTCCTCTGGCCCCTCATCGTGGTGCAAACCCCGGAGATGCGCACCCTACCCGTGGGGATCGCCCTCTTCTCCGGTGAGGCGGGCACGGCCTGGAACCTGATCATGGCCGCCTCGAGCCTGGCGGTCCTCCCTGTCCTCCTGGTCTTTTTCTTCTTCCAACGCCAGATCGTGGAGGGCGTGGTCCTCACCGGGCTGAAGGGGTGAAGGGAAGTGGCCCTGGCCCGGCCATTCGGCAGGAAGCTGGGATGGAGGGCATTTACCTTTTGTTTACGCCCGAGGCCTATCCTCGGTTCCGGAGGTGAGGCCGTGGTAAGAAGGCTTTGGGTTCTCTGGGGATTGGTGGGCGCTTTGGTGGCCTGCCAGCAAGGGGGTGGGCCTCAGGCGGGTCCGACCCAGGTTTTCGTGGGGGTCCTGGGAGGTAGCCCCGGAAGGCCGACGCTGGCGGGCCTCCCCCTGGACGTGAGCACCGCCTCGGTCACCAAGGAGGGAGAGCCCTACGGGGATGAGCTGCTGCCCGGGCAGGTGGTCCAGGTGGCGGGGAGGGTGGAGGGCTCCCGCCTCAAGGCCGAGTCCGTGGACCTCAAGGCGGAGTTGAAGGGCCCCATAGAAAGCCTTGACCCACAGGCCGGCACCCTGGTGGTCCTGGGCCAGCAGGTGGCCACCGACGCCAACACCTACATCTACCAAAAGGGCCCCGGGGGGCGCCAGACCCTCCTCCTTTCGGACCTGAGGGTGGGCGACTGGGTGGAAGTCCACGGCACGCCCACGCCCACGGGGGTTCTGGCCACCTACATAGAGCGCTACCCCGCCCCCACGGAGCAACCGTCGGTGGAGCTTAAGGGCCGGGCACAAAACCTGGACCCCCGAGGCAATACCTTCCTGCTCAACGGCTACACCGTGGACTACAGCCAGGCCAGGGTCCAGGGCACCCCGGCGGAGGGCGCCTGGGTGGAGGTGAAGGGTTATCTGGAAGGGAGCCTGATCCGTGCCTCCAAGGTGGAGTTTTCCTCCGGAGCCTACGGCGGCTCGGGGAGGATGGAACTCGAGGGGCCGCTGTCCAGCCTGGACCCCACCGCCCGGACCTTCGCCCTCTTGGGCTTCACGGTGGACTACTCCGGCGCGGAGGTCAAGGGGACGCTCACGGAAGGGGCCTTTGTGGAGGTCAAGGGCTGGGCGGACGCCAACGACCCCACCCTCTTCCACGCCGAGAAGGTGAAGGTGAAGTACCCCAAGACCGGCGTTCCCTCGGGAGAGGTGAAGGGTCGGATCGCCGCCCTAGACCCCCAGGGGCGCGCCTTCACCGTGGGCTCTTGGGGCTTCTACGTGGACGGGTCCACGGTGCTCAAGCGGGACGACCCGGACGGCCCCCTAGCCTTTGAGGAGCTCCGGGTGGGCGACCGGGTGGAGGTCAAGTACGAGGCGGTCCAGGACGCAAACGGCAACTACCACGCCCTCAAGGTGGAAGTGAAAGACTAGCCGGGAGGCTTCGTTCCGGAGGGGAGTCTTCCCCTCCGGAGCGTTTACGGCGGGTTTACGCCGGGAAGCTAGCCTCGAGGGCAGGAGGTGCGCATGCGAGCGCTTGCGGCGTGGTTCTTTCTCCTCGGCGCGGCCTGGGCCGCGGGCTACGCGGTGAGCGGGGAGGTGGCCTACCAGGCCCGGGCCCCTTTGGGCGCCTTCGGCGGGGTGAACCGCACCTTGAAGGGGCAGGTGGAGTTTGACCCCGGCTCGAGGCGCCTCCAGGGGCGGGTCTGCGTGGACCTTTCCACCTGGGACTCCAAGGAGCCCCTGCGGGACCGGCACACCCGGGAGATGTTGGAGGTGGAGCGCTTCCCCGAGGCCTGCCTCCTCCTGAAGGGCTACGACGAGACCACGGGGCAGGTCCTGGGGGTCTTGGACCTTCACGGGGTGCGCCGCGAGGTGGCGGTGCCGGTGCGGTACCGCCTCGAGGGGGGGAGGCTGGTCTTTTCCGCGGAGTTCGCCCTTTCCCTCTCGGACTACGGCCTCAGGGCTCCGAGCTTCATGGGCATGCGGGTCCAGGACCGGGTGGTGGTGAAGGTGGAGGGCCAGGGGGTGGTCCGGTGAGGGGGGCGGTCTTCCTCTGCCTCTTGGCCGTGGCCCTGGCCTCCGGGGGGGAGCGCTACCTCTTCGTCCGCTACGACCCGGAAAAGGGCCAGGCCTCCCTCTCCGACGGGACCCCCCTGCCCCCGGGCTTAAACGTGGTCCCGGGGCAGTACGTGGAGGTGAAAGGAGGTCGCCTTAAGCCCAAAAAGCAGTGGCAGCCTCCCCAGGACCTGGTAAAGACCTTCCTGCCCCAGGGGGCCTCTCGGGTGGTCTTCAGCCACGAGCGCCACTTCGCCGCCTTGGGGGCCAAGGGGACCACCTGCCAGACCTGCCACGAGAGCCTGGACCGGGGGCAGACCTGGCGTAGCCTGGCCCCAAGCCCGGCCCTGGAGCCCCACGGCGCCAAGTCCCTTGGCCGCTTCTGCGCCACCTGCCACGACGGGCGGACCCGGGCCTCCGCCATCCCCGGGGCCACCCCCCCCGTGGAGGCCGTGCTCTTCCCCGCCTTCGGCCGGAAGGGGGACCCGGCCTGCGCCCAGTGCCACGCCCCCAAGGACCACGGCCAGGACTTCACCTCCTTCCACGGGGAGGCGGCGGAGCACGGGGGAGGCCAGCGCTGCGCCGCCTGCCACCGGGGGGCGGACCGCATGGCCCCCGCGGAGATCGCCCTGGCGCGCGCCTTCCAGCAGGCCCAGCTGGCCCTTATCCGCAATCCCGAGGACGAAAAGGCCTTCAACCAGGTCCTGCCCAACAACTTCTGCGCCTACTGCCACGGCCTGGACCTGAAGGCCTGGGAGGAAAGATGAGGGCGTGGGTGCGCAAAGGCCTACCCGAGCTGGTGGCCCTCTTTAGCGCCGGGGGGCTTTTCCTCACGGGGGTGGAGCTTCTCCTCATGGGTCACACGGAGGGCGTCCAGCTCCTCGCGCCCCTCACGGCCTTGGTCGGGACCCTCCTGGGGTTTCTCGGCCTGGTCCTGAGGGGGTGGGGCCTAGCCCTCGCCCTGGCCCTTTTGGCCCCGGCGGGGGTTTTCGGGTTGCTCCAGCACGTGGAGGAGGGCCTCGAGGCCCGGCCCCCCGCGGTCTACCGCTGGGCGGACGCGGAAGAGGAGTGGGGGAAGTGGGGGGAAGGGGAAGCGGAAAAAGCCCCGCCTCCCCTGGCCCCCCTCTCCCTCTCCGGTCTCACCCTCCTGGGGGCCCTGGGCCTCTACGCTAGGGAAGGATGAGGGTCTTGGTCGTGGAGGACGAGCCCGGGCTTCTGGAGCCCATCCTGGCCTACCTGCGCCGGGAGCGGTTCGAGGCCCTGGGGGCCAGGAGCCTGGCGGAGGCCTACCGCCTCCTGGAAGAGGCCGAGCCGGCGGTCATGGTGGTGGACGTGCGGCTCCCCGAGGGAGAGGACGCGGGCTTCCGCTTCGCCGAGGAGGTGCGCGGGGCGGGGTACGAGGGCGGGATCCTCTTCCTCACCGCCCGGGACGCCCTGGAGGACCGGATCGCCGGCCTGGATCTCGGTGGGGACGACTACCTGGTGAAGCCCTTTCACCTGGAAGAGCTCCTCGCCCGGGTGCGGGCCCTGGCCCGCCGGGGGGCCTCCTTCAAGGGAAAGGTTCTGGAGCGGGGTCCTTTGCGGGTGGACTTCTCCCGCCGCCGGGTCCATTGGGGGGACCGGGAGGTGGCCCTTTCCCCCAAGGAGTTCGCCCTACTGGAGGTCCTTTCCCTCCACCCCGACAAGGCCTTTGCCAAGGAAGAGCTTCTGGAGCGGGTCTTCCCCGGGGCGGAAACCGAGGCCATCCTCCGGGTCTACGTGCAGCGCCTGCGGCAGAAGGTCGCCCCCTGGGTGGTGGAGCGGGTCCCCGGGGGGTACCGGCTGGGGAGCCCATGAGCCTGCGGCGGCGCCTGGCCCTGGCCTTCCTCCTGCTGGCGGCTTCCTTGGGCAGCCTCGAGGCCGTCTTGGGGTACTGGTCCTTCCGCAACCTGGTGGAGCGGGACATCCAGGGGGACCTGGTGGAGGTGACGGAAAGGGCGAAGCGCTCCTTGGCGCTCACGCCTTCGGGCCCGCGCCTGGCCCAGGGGGAGATCTTCGGGGTCCACTACGTCTTCGGCTTCCGCCTCCTGGAGGGCGGGGAGGCGGTGCTGGAGGGCGGGTTCCAGCCCCGGGAAGGGGAGGCGTGGCGCACGGTCACCACCCCGTGGCAGGGGTACACCCTGGAGGTCAGCCTGCGGGTGGAGGAGTACCGGAGGGCCCTCGCCGCCTACCTGCAGGCCGCCCTCCTCCCCCTCGCGCCCCTGGTGGGGCTCGCGGGCCTTCTGGGGCTTTACCTGGCCGCCCGGCTCACCCGTCCTCTCGCCCTCCTGGGCCAAGCCCTGGACCACCTCTCCCGCCTCCGCTTCCCTAAGCCCCTTCCCGAGCCCCCGGAGCCGGAACTCGCCCGGCCGGTGCGGGCCTTCAACCGGGTGGTGCGCGCGGTGCAGATGGCCCTGGAGCGGGAGCGGGCCTTCACCCGCCACGCCTCCCACGAGCTCCGCACCCCCCTCTCCGTCCTCCAGGCCCAGGTGGAGGCCTTGAAGGGCGGGTACCTCCCGCCGGAAAAGGCCTTGCCCGAGATGGAGCGGGCCCTTTCCCGGGTGCGGGCGACCTTGGCAGGGCTCCTGGACCTGGCCCGGCTGCAGGAGGACCTCAACCCCCTGGAGCTCGGCGACTTCCTGCGGGCCCGGCTTCCCCAGGGGGTGGTGGCGAAGCTGCCCCGGGAACGGGTCTGGGTCCTAGCTCACGAGGGCCTGCTGGAGCGGGCGCTGGAAAACCTTTTGGAAAACGCCCGGGTTCACGGGGGGCCCCCGGTGGAGGTGGGCCTCGAGGCCGGGGAAAAGGAGGTGCGGCTTTGGGTCCGGGACCACGGGCCCGGGGTGCCCGACCCTCTCCTTTCCCGGCTTGGGGAGCCCTTTCTCCCCCAGGCCAAGGGGACGGGCCTCGGGCTGGCCTTGGTCCGCCTGGTGGCCGCTTGGCTTGGGGGGAGAGTGGCTTGGGAGAACGCTGCACCGGGCCTGAGGGCGGTCCTGACCCTGCCGAGGTGGCGCGATGTGGACGCGGCGTAGGCTCCTCGCCCTAATCCTGCTTTCCTCCCTGGCGAAGGGAGGCGAAGACGAGGCAAAGCGCGGGAAGAAAAAGGAGGAGGAAAAGGAAGAGAAAAAGGGCAAGAAAAAAGAAGACGAGGAGAAAGAGGGGCGGTTCCCTCCCCTTTACGGACCCGTGGAGGGCGTGATGGAGGAAGGCCTCTGGGTGGCCGGTCAGTGGGTTCGCCCCGAAGGAGAGCTGTGGGCCTTCATGGCCCCGGGGATGGTGGTGGCGGTGGCAGGGAGGCGCGTCCAGGTGGTGGAGCCCCGCACCTGGGCGTACTTCCAGGGACCCGGCCCCTGGGTGGGGGCGTCTTCGGACTGGGTCCGGGTGTGGTGGGCGGAAGGCCGGCTTTGGAAGAGGCTCAAGGGGGTGCCGGGAGAGGCCCTGCTGGTGGCCCGTTTCTTTGGGGGACGCTGGGAGAGCGTGCCCAGCCTCTTCAGGCTTCCCCCGGCGCCCCGGGAAGGGTGGTGGCGCCTGCGCCATGAGGGAGAGGGGTGGAAGCTTATGGCCCCCCTTTCCCCGACCGGAGAGGCATGAAGAGGTGGCCCACGGCCCCTCCCTCAGCGGAGGCTCTGGGCGAAGGCCTCCGCCACCCCGCGAAGGAGGGTGGGGTAGTCCTTGGCGCCTTCCCCCAGGACATCCACCAGCACGGGCTCCAACCCCAGGTTCCGGGCCACGGCCACGCCCTGCTCCTTGGCGGCCAGGGGGATCAGGAGGTGCCGTACCCCCGCTTCCTTGGCCACCTTCTGGGCCTCGGCCACGGCCTTGGCGCTTATGTCCGGCGAGTCCGGGTTGGGGACGATGTTGTAGAGAACCTTCACCCCGTACCGGGCGGCGAAGTAGCGCAGGGGGTTGCGGAAGGTGATGACCCCTGGCCCCTTCCGGGCCTGAAGCAACCCGGCCACCTCTCGGTCCAGCCGCACGAGCTCCGCCTCGAGGCGGGCGGCCCTAGCGCGGTAGACCGCTCCCCCCGCAGGGTCAACCCGGGACAAGGCCTCCACCAAGGAGGGAAGAGCCTTGGCCATGAGGAGAGGGTCCAGCCATAAATGGGGGTCCGGCCCAGTGGGGGTCTTTATGAGGCCGTCTCCCAGGGCCTCGGCCAGCACCACCACCGGGGTCTTCAGGCTGTTGGGCCGGACCACCTTCTCCAGGATCCAGTCGTCCAGCTTGGCCCCGTTGTCCACCACCAGGCGGGCCCTGGCCACGGCCTGCACCTGGGAGGGGGAGGGGTCAAAGACGTGGGGATTGGTGGAAGGGGGCACCAGAAGGCCCACCTCCATCCTGTCCCCCACCAGGGAGCGCAGGAAGAGGGCGTGGGGCTGGATGGTGGCCACCGCTGTGGGCTTTTGCCCCAAGGCAAGTCCCAAAGCCAATAGAAGCGCGGGAAGTCTTCTCCACATGTTTCACCTCCGCCCTTTACCCCGTGGGGGTATAGGGCGGTCCCATGGTAGGGCATATGAAAATAGAATGTCAATATCACAAGACTTGAGCTCTCATTGGCGGGGTGCACGAAGACCTTCAAAAGACGGCCCCCCGTGTCCGTCAGGATCTGCCGAGGCAAATTAGCCCTTGCGGTCTGACCCATCACTAGAGCGCTGGGTGAACCATACCTCCCTTCTCGCTCCCGGTCCTGCCGGGCCAGGGCTTGGACAGCTCTCTCCCAAAGGCCTTCCTTCTGCCACTTGCGGAAGCAGCGGTAGACGGTGGACCAGGGGGGCAGGTCAGGAACCTAAGCCTGCGGCGTGACGAGGCATGGCCCTCCACTTGACGCCATTCTCCAGGACGTAACGTGCTTCCCCGTCCTGGCCCTGCGGGATGGGGTGAAGGTGGCCGAGGTCCCCCTGGAGGAGATGGGGGAGGCCTTCCTGGGGCTCCTGGCCGTCCACCGCTTCCTGGAAGGTTTGGGGCCAACCTCAGAACCCTGAAGCTTTGTTTCGGCTAGAATGGTCCTGTGGGCTGGCGCGAGCGCATCACCTTTGACCCCCAGGTCATGGGGGGGAGGCCTTGCATCCGGGGGATGCGGATCACGGTGGGGACGATCCTCACCCTGCTCCGCCACCAGACCCCGGAGGAGATCCTCCTCGATTATCCCTACCTGGAACGGGAGGACATTGACGCGGCCCTGGAGTACGCGGCCCGCCTCGCCGACGAGCGGGAGGTGGCCGTCTGAAGCTTCTGGTGGACGTGAACCTCACGCCCAGGTGGGTGGCCTTCCTCCGCGAGGGAAGTTTGGAGGCAGTTCACTGGTCCGCCCTCGGCCCCCTCACAGCCCCGGATGAAGCGCTCCTCAAGGTTGCGGCTGAAGCAGGGTATGTGCTGCTAACCCACGACCAGGACATGGGCACCCTCTTGGCTCTGGGCCGAGAAGACCGTCCCAGCGTGGTCCTCCTGCGCACGGGGGACCTTCGCCCCGAAGCGGTGGGGCCCCGCCTTCTGAGGGTCCTGCAAAGCTTGGCGGAGGACCTCGAGGCCGGGGCCTTGGTGGTGGTGGAGGACCATCGGGTGCGGGTGCGGCGGTTACCCCTGGAGTAGGGCCGTGGGGCCATGGCGCCCTTGTCCCGCATGCCCTACGCCTCAGGACAACGCCCTGTCTTTCCGGCAGTCCCCTTCTGGACGAGATCCTTGTAGACCCACATTCCGCACCCCTCCTCCCCCGGCGTTTGGCGCAGGAAGCCTTTCCCCCCAGGACCAGGGCGGCCAGGAGGCCAAGGAGGATGGAGAGGGACACGGTGAGAAGGGTGTAGAGGAGGGTTACCCGGAGGGCGTTCAGGTTCTCCGGGGCGAGAAGGCTGGAAAGGGCCGAAAGGCCCTCCACGGCTACCCGGAGGGCGGGGAGGTAAGTGAAGGCCAGGAGGAAAAGGGCCGTGGGAAGGAGAAAGGGCCAGGCTCGCACGCTTACGGTGTACTATCCTTTTATGCTAATTCCTTGATCCTTATGCTAATTCCTTGATCCAGCTCCCGGAGCTGGGCTTCCGCAAGATAGCTTCGCTGACGCTCGGGGGTCAGGTGGATGCGAAGGGGGGCGGGCATGTAGATAGCTTAATGCTTGGACACTTAAGGCTTAGGTCTGAGGGAGAGGGGGTGGTGCTGGAGGTGAAGGACGAGGGGCCCGGGATGCCAGAGGCGGTCCTGAGGGAGGCGGGGAGGCCCTTTTTTAGGGCCTCGGCAAAGCCCGGGGAGGGGCTTGGCCTCTCCGTGGCCCAGAGGGTGGCCGAGGCCCACGACGGAAGGCTGGAGCTCTTTTCGGGAAAACCCCAGGGGCTTGTGGCCTGCCTCCGCTTGTCTAACCCCCGCTTAACCGAGGAGGACTAACTTGAGGGCCAGGAGGTGAAAGCTTCTTGCGCGTCCTTAGAGGTCGACTTCAACATGGAAGAGCAAGGGAAGCACCGAACAAAACGGAGATCTGGGTCAACTCCTGGAAGGCTGGGCTGACATGCGGAGGATAAACCGAACCCTATGCGGTTGCTAGCCCTTCTCCCTTCTTTCGTCACCTTAGCTTGGGCTCAGGGCCTGGCTCTGAGGGATGCGCTTAGCCTTCTCCCCCAGAGCCCGGGATGGCATAGCCTCGATGCGCAGTACGCTCAGGCCCAGGCTAGCGCTCAGTCCACCCTTGCTGCTCTGGGAGTGAGGGTCGCCGTGAGCGGGAGCCTAAGCTATCTGGCTTTAGCTCAGCAGGCAACCTCCCAGGAAAGCTTCACGGCCAGCATTAACTTGGGCACCCTTCCCTACGGGCCCCTAAGGGAAGCGGCCCGTCAAGCCACCATGGCTCTGGAGCGGGCTGCGCTCACCCGGATCGCTGGGGAGATAGATCTAGTGTTTAACTTCTTGAACCAATACTGGAATGCCTACTTGGCAGCGCAGAGCCTGGCATTAGCCCAAAAGGGCTTGTTCTTGGCGCAGGAAGAGTATAGGGTGGCCAAAGCCAAGCAGGCTCAGAGGGCCCTTTCTGAAGAAGGGCTACGCCAGGCGGAGGCAAGCTTAAAGCAAGCCGAGGCCGCCCTGGCCCAAGCCCAGGCCCAGGAGGTCGCCGCACGGTCTGCGTTGTACGCTACTTTGGGGCAGCCCCCAGGACCACCTCCCATTACCCCTGCCCCCGATCCGCCGTCTCCTCCCAGCTTGGACGAGACCCTCAAAGCGCTGAACGCCCGTCCCGATGTGCAGCGAGCCCAAAATGCGCTTGAAGACGCTAAGGCAGCTCTTGCCTATGCGGAGGAAGCCCGGCTACTGCCCCAGGGAAGTCTAGGGGTGAGCTACGGGCAGGTCAGCACTAGCCAGCCCGGTTCCAGCGTGGCCCTCAGCCTAAACCTAGGCACAGGCCAGATCGGAGCCTCCCTGGCCTACGTCCCCAACGCCACCGGGCCCGAGGGCTGGAGAGCGAGTCTAAGCGTTACCGTACCCCTTCTTGCCCCCGACCTTGATGCCCAGATAGCCTCGGCCCGGGCTAGTCTTCGTGCTCAGCAGGCTGCTCTCGAGTCGACTCTAGCCTCGGCCCAAGCAGACCTGCGCGCTCGCCACGCGGCGTACCTTGCCGCCCTCGAGCAGCTCGCTGCAGCTCGAAGTGGGTTGGCTGCTGCCGAGCAGGTGTTGGGCGATACCAGGAAGCGACTCGCGGTAGGGCTCGCTACTGCCCTAGACCTGGCCCAAGCGGAGCAAACGAGGCAACAAGCGGCTTATTTCCTGGAAAGTGCACGCACGAATGCCTACTTAGCCTACTTGGCCCTTAAACGCACCATGGGGAGCCTCACCCTAGAGGCTTATGTCAAGGAGGTGGCCCAGTGAAGAACAACTGGACAACCCTTCGGTGGTTTTTCTGGCTCGTCGTCCCCCAGGTTGTCTTTGCCCAACAGGGCCTTACCCTACAGCAAGCTCTGGATACCGCCCTGCAACAGGGCCCGACCCTTCAAGAAGCACGGGTCAGCCTTCAAAATGCGGAACTCCAGCTCAGGGCCAAAGAAGAGGATCCGAACACCCTGATCTTGGACCTAACCCGGGCCCGACAGGGGTACGCCCTGGCCCAGGTCAACCTAACCTACGCTCGGCTCCAGGTTCTCCAAGGAGTGCTGAACGCTTACCTCGCCCTGTTTGAGAATCAACAAAACGTGGAGGTTCTTCAAGCACAGGTGGTCCTGGCAGAACGCAACCTCCAGGTGTCCAAGGCTCGGCAGGCGGTAGGCAACGCCACTTCCTTAGACGTAGCCCGGGCCCAGGCCAGCTTGGACAGTGCCCGCCAGAACCTGGCCACCGCCCGAGGGCAAACGCCGGTGCTGGCCGCCCAGCTCGCCACCCAGCTGGGCCTCTCCGATCTGGGCCCTGCTCCTTTGTCGCCTCCTCCGGAACCGCCCCCCGTTGCGGTCGCCTTGGAAGACTTGGAGAAAGAACTCTATGACCGACTCCCCCAAGTACTCCAGCTGACCCAAGCGGTGACCTACGACGAGCTTCTCGTCAAGCTTTCCGACAACGATTACACGCCCGCTTTAACGCTCAAGACAGCGCAGCTCTCCTTAGAGAATGACCGCAAAGCTCTGGATCTTGCGCAAAAGAACGCCCTCACCAGCTTACTTAATGCCTATCACGCGGCCCGAGCAGCTTTTGGAGCCATCTCCTTGGCCCAGGAAGGGATGGAGAACGCTAAAAAGATCCTAGTGCAGGACCAAGCAGCCTTCAAGGCCGGCACTGTATCTGCCCTGCAGGTGGAAACGGACCGAGTATCGGTTCTAACCGCTACTTACGCCCTCTGGCAGGCAAAGGACACCTATTGGCGTGCTCTGGCAGCTCTTTCTCTAGCGGCTGGTCGGGACCTCACTGGCCTCCTGAGGTGAGCCATGGCCCGACGCATTTCCCTAGCCCTTCTTATGCTGATCAGCCTCGTCCTGGGATTCTGGGCTGGACGAAGCAGCGGTTCAGAGGCTGGGCTTGGTAACCAAGGAGCCGGTCCCGAGTCATCCGGGCCAAGCACCTCTCCCCGCACCACACCCAGGCCCAGCGGGACAGGGGGACGCCCGAGCTTTTTGGGGGTGAGAATCCAGGTTCAGGTAGCCACGGTCAAGGAAGGGTCCCTGCAGGCCACCCGCGAGGTCGGGGGAACGGTCGTTCCTTACCTTCAGGTGAACGTGCCTGCTCTCGTGGGAGGGGTGGTAGCCCGTGTCCTAAAGAACCCGGGGGCTCGGGTAGGCCAGGGGGAAGCTGTGGTGGAGATGGATACGGCGAACTTGCAGCTGGCCGTAGCCAACGCGAGGGCTGCCGTGGAGAACGCCCAGATCAACCTGGCCACTCAGACCCGGGCGGTCCAGGAAGCCCGGAGCCGCCTCGAGGCTCAGCTCCGTCAGGCCCAAGCCGCCTATGAAGCGGCTCGGAGGGCCTACACCGCCGCCCAACGCGTCCATGAGCTCGGGGGCCTTTCCGATGTGGAGTTGGCCCAAGCTCAGGCCAACTTGGCTCAAGCCCAGGCCAACCTGGAGGCGGCGAAGATCGCCCTTGCGCAGAACGAGCGGGCCAATGAAGAAACCCTGGCAGCCCTTAGGGTCGCCGTAACCCAGGCCCAGAACCAGCTCACCCAAGCGCTACTCAACCTGAGAAACGCCACGATCCGCGCCCCCTTCCCCGGGGAAATCCTGGAGGTAGCTGCCGCCCCCGGCGGATACCTGGGGGCGGGGGCCACAGTCTTTACCTTGGTCCAAGGTCGGCGCGTCCAGTTTAGCGTGCCCCCCGAGGAGGCAGCTCGCCTGCCGCTGGGCAGCCCGGTGGAGCTGCTAGTTGGAGGGCTAAGCCTCAACGCCCGGGTAGACCAGAACCCGGGCGGACCGGTCGGGGGCAGCCAGGTCACCCTCACCGCCCGCCTGTCCCAAAACGCTCCTCTGGCATTGGGGGCAGTAGGAACCGTACGGTACACGGTGACCCTGGCCAAGGGAGCGCTGGTTCCGGTGACCGCCCTAGCCTCGGATGGAGCTGTGGTCTACGTCTACGCTGTGGAACAAGGTTTGGCTCGCAAGAAGGCCGTGCAGGTGCTCGCCCAGGCAGGAGACGAGGTGGCGGTGACCGGTCTCGCCCCGGGGATGCAGGTGGTGCTCAACCCACCGCCTGGACTTCTGGACGGAAACCCGGTGGTGACCGGAGGCCCTCGGCAAGGAAGGGAAGCGGGTCCCATACCAGGCACGGTTCCCAGGCGTCCCTCCGGCCCAGGTAGGGGCCCGGGGAGGTGAGGCATCGTGCGTGTGAACCCTCTAGTACGCTTCTCCGTTGCCCGCTACATACTTTCCATCGGGATTTTTGGGGCCGTGGTGGTCTTTGGCTTCATGGCTACCCGCACCCTTGGGGTAGACCTCCTGCCCAGCATCAACCTGCCCGTGGTAGCGGTCAGTGTTCAGTACCCCGGGGCTTCCCCCGCCACTGTGGACCAGCAAGTTACCCAGGTCCTGGAGAACGCCATCAGCCGACTTGCTGGGGTGAGCCAAATTAGCTCCACGAGTAGCCAGGGATCCAGCCAGGTGGTGGTTACCTTCGGGCCAGATATCGATCGGGTAAGCGCCATCAACCAGGTGGCAGCCCAGGTCTCGGCAGCGGCCCGGCTCCTCCCCTCTGGAGCCAGCCCACCCTCGGTGCAAAGCTTCGACCCCAACGCACAGCCGGTGCTAGAGTTCGGCCTCTCCGCCCCGGGAAGGGACTTATCGCAGGTCTATGACTATGCCCAGAACGTTCTGGTTCCCATATTGCAGCAGGTCCCAGGTGTGGCTAACGTGTCCCTCACCGGAGGACCTCAGCGTGGGGTCTGGGTTTACCTGGACCCAGCACGGCTTGCCTACTATCGCCTCACCCCTAATCAGGTAGCCCAGGCCCTGGCGGCGGAAGTGGTGCAGAGCCCCATTGGTGCCATCACCCGCACAGGTACCACCCTGAGCCTCACCACGGAGAGTCTGCCCCATAGCCCTGAAGAGGTGGGTCAGCTCCTGGTGGACCCCGCCCGAGGTATACGTGCGAGGGACCTTGGCCGTGTCCAAGTGGGAACGGAAGCCCAGGTCTACGCCCGGGTCAACGGTTATCCTGTGGTTTTGGTGTCCGTGCAACAGGCCTCCGGCAGCAACGCCGTAGCGGTGGTAGACGGCGTTAAGGCTGCCCTCCGGCGGGCTCAGCTTCCTGAGGGTTACCAGATCCTTTTCGCCAACGACACTACCCTTCCCATACGCGCTTCGGTGGAGCGAACCTACCGGGAACTCTTCCTTACGGCTGCCGTGGTTGCGGTGGTGGTTCTACTTTTCCTTGGGCGGCTGAACACCGCACTCACCGTGATCCTAGCGATTCCTATCTCCCTTTCGGCAGCTCCCATCCTCTATAAGCTCTTGGGCTTCAGCTTCAACCTGGTCTCCCTCTTGGCCCTGATCGTGGCCATAGGTATTGTGGTGGATGACTCCATCGTGGTGGCGGAGAACGTGGAGCGGCACCGCGCCCAGGGGTTAGACCGGGTACGGGCGGTCCTGGTGGGGGCCAGCGAGGTTTTTTCCGCAGTGGCAGCAGCGAGCCTCTCGCTGCTTTCCGTGCTCATCCCGGTCAGCTTCGTGGGCGGGTTCGCCGGTCGCTATGTGGAGCAGTTCGCCCTGGGGCTGGCGGCGGCGGTAGCCATGTCCTGGCTTGAAGCTCTCCTATTCCTCACCGTCCGCATGGCCTACACCCCGGATGCTGAACCCCTTACCTGGACAGGAGCCTGGCGTCGGCTCCTGGCCTTTCGTGAGGACCTCCGCTACGGCCTCAAGGCCTGGCGGCAAGGTGGGTGGCTTTTGCTGCTCCTCGGTCTCCTGATCGTCGTGCTTCACACTCGGCCTGCCCTCCTTCCCCTGCTCCTTTTCTATCCCTTCGCTATAGGTCTAGGCCGCTACCTGGTGGGGAGCCTACTGGGGATCCTCGAGGCCCTGACCACTACCCTCTACATATCCGCAGAGGCCCTTTTGGATCGAATCCGTGAAGCCTACGCCCACTCCCTAAAAGGGGTCTTATCTAAATCATCCTGGGTCGCAGGGGGAAGCCTTATCGCCTTTGTGGGTATTGTATTCTTTGTGGTTCCCCGGATCTCCTTCAGCTTTGTTCCCCAGAGCGACTCCGGATACCTAAGGGCCCGGCTTAACCTACCTGCCCAGACTTCCTTAGAACTGGCCAACCAGTTGGCGGAACGTGTGGAAGGGTACTTCCTGCTCCGGCACGAGGTGACCACAGTGGAGACCAGGGTCTCCCAGGGAGGGGCTAGCTTTGTGATCGGCCTCAAGCCTTTCAGGGAGCGCCCTAGCCTCTTTGCGCTCCTGCCCGAGTTCCAGCAGGGCATACGCGCCCTCCTTCAGGACCAGCCCTCCGCTCGCTTCGTTATCTTCGGGGCTGGTAGTGGAGGTGGCGGGAGCTTCCAAGGCACTAATCTGAACCTCAACTTAGCCTCGGCCAGCCAAGCTCTCCTCCGAGATCGCATGGAACGGGCTGTTGCCGTGCTCACCCAGGATCCTGAGGTTCTTGGCGTGGTACCGGAGAGTGCTACAACCGGCTTCCAGCTCACCTTCTACCCTGATTCCGCCAAGCTCCAAGGGAGGGGCCTCACTTCCGCACAGGTCGCACAGGCTCTGCAGATAGCTGCCCAAGGTAGCCAGGCGGGACAGGCGGAGCTTGCGGGACTCACTTACCCCATCAGGGTGCAACTAGATCCCATCTATTTAACCGATACCCAGGCACTCCTTTCCTTACCGTTGCCGACATCCAATGGTCCTGTCACGGTGAGCCAGCTCGGAGCCTTGCGTCCCGTTCAGGCACCTGTAGCCATCCAACGCCAAAATCGCCTCTACGTAGCCCAGCTCACCGTCAGCCCTTCTCCCACTGCACCCCCGGCCGCCGTCCTGGAGGCCCGGTTCGCCCAGGAACTTCGGGAGGCGGGGGTGCTAGACGGGCAAGTGGCCCTCACGGAGGCCTCCACCTTTGGTCCCGCTGCCCTCGCCCGCCAGCTTCAAGACCAAGGGCCCTTTGTCTTCCTCCTAGCTTTCTTTATGGCCTACCTCATCATGGCCGCCCAATTTAACTCTTTCCGCTACCCCCTCTACCTCCTCCTTCCCGTGCCCTTCGCGATTGCTGGGGCATTGCTCTTCGCGCTCCTAACCGGGGGAAGCCTGGACATCTTCGGGGTCCTTGGATTTCTCCTTCTTATCGGCCTTTCCGCCAAGAACGCCATCCTTTACTTGGATTTCGTTATGCAGCGACTCGGAAGTATGCCGTTAGTTGACGCCCTGGTGGAGTCGGCTCAGCTTCGCTTCCGACCCATCGTAATGACTACCCTGACGGTTTTTGTCATCAGCATACCCCTTCTCCTGGGCCGGGGAGCGGGAGCAGAGTTCGGCCAGAACCTGGGCATAGTCATGTTCGGCGGCATCTTCTTGTCCGCACTCCTCACCTTCTACGTTGTACCTACGGCTTTCTATCTTTTCGAACGCAACCGTCCCCTAGCCGCGCCTCCAGCCGCCTTGCGGGAGACTCAGAGGCCGTCATAAAAGGGAGACATCCTTCTGGACTTACGCGGTGCTGAAGATCCCCGATAAAATGGGCCCCAAGATGTTTCCCTACGGGAGAGCAGCCGGTGACTACGGAGGCCCGATGAAGTTGCTTCCCCGCGAGGGAATCCACGACACCCTCTACCGCGCCCTGAACCAACCCCTGGTACTCTTCTTTGAGCTCTCCCTGGAGCTCTGCAAGGCCATGGGTTGACTGAACTGCGGCTACCTCATCCTGGAGGGCGTCCCCATCCAGCGCTACCCCTCGGGGAAGCTGGGCCTCAAGATAGCCTCGCTGACCAAGAAGACCCGGGACACCGCCACGGGAGCCTGGGTCTTCGGGCTTTTCCGGGTGGTCTTGGCCTGCACGGATGGGGAACGGCGCCTCCCCCTGGCCTTCCTGCCCTACTTCGGGGAAGAGGAGAGCAAGCTGGACCTGGCCCTGGCCCCGCTGGAGTGGGCCAAGGAGGCGGGCTTTCGTCCCGAGGGGGTGCTCTTTGACGCCCGGTACGCGGCGCTGCTGGCGCACTGGGCTTTGGGCAGACTTGACCTATATACGGCCCCTGGGGTAAAGAAGACGCATGACCCTACGCGAAGCCCTGTCCCAGATCCCCGACCCCCGGGCCCGCAACCGGCGGTACCCCCTGTGGGGCCTCCTGGCCCTCATCCTGGTGGCTTTCCACAAGGTGTTTCCCTGACGGGAAAGCAGTTCCGCGTGGACTCCCTGAGGGGCGTGGAACGCTTCGCCCGCGCCAACCCTCACCTCTTGCCCCACCTCGGCCTGCGCAAGCCCCCGGGCCACACCATCCTCACCCTTCTCCTGCACCGCCTGGACCCCCATAAGCTCCAGGAAGCCCTGCTCAAGGTCTTTCCCGAAGTGGAGCTGGGGGAGGTCCTGGTGGTGGACGGGAAGCACCTTCGGGGAAGCGGCAAGGGGAAAAGCCCCCAGGTCAGGCTGGTGGAGGTCCTGGCCCTGGGTCTGCGGACCACCCTGGCCCAGGCCCAGGCGGAGGGGAGGGAGGACGGAGCCCTCTTGGAGCTCCTGGACCGCCTTGGGGCGGAGGGGCTCAAGGGGAAGGTGGTGGTGGGGGACGCGGGGTACCTGTACCCGGAGGTGGCGGGGAAGGTGGTGCAAAAAGGGGGGCCTACCTTTTCCTTTTGAAGGCCAACCAGGGGGAACTGCTGGAGTGGGCTCTGGAGGTGTTCAAGGGGATGGAGGAGAGGCGGCTTCCCGGGGAGACCGAGGCGGTGTGGAATCTGGCGCGGGACGGGGAGGTGTGGACCTACCGGGTCTGGGCCTCCCCCCACTTGCCGGAAGAGGTACGCGCCTTTCCCGCGTGCCGGCAGGTGGTGCGGCTGGAGCGGGAGGTGGTGCACAAGGGGACGGGGGAGGTGCGGCGCGCGGTGAGCTACGCCCTCACCAGCCTGGGGCCGGAGGTGGCGGAGGCGAGGCGGCTTGGGGAGCTTCTCCTTTCCCGGTGGGAGGTGGAGAACCGGTCCTTTTGGGTGCGGGACGTTCTCTTCCGTGAAGACGCCTGCCAGGTGCGGGGGGTGGGGGCGCGGGTCTTGGCGGTCCTCCGGGCCTTTCTGGTCTCCCTCTTCCACCGCCGAGGGGTCAGGGAGAAGAAGGCGGCCATGGAGGCCTTCTCCTTCCATCCCCTCTCCGCCCTCAAGTTCCTGGGGCTCTATGCAGTATAGCGGTCAAGTCTGGGCTTTGGGGCTGGTGGCCTACGGGCGGTCGTGTAAGGATTTATGTGTAAGAGTCCGTGTTTAATAGGGGGGCACACCTTGGAACGAGGAGGTGCCCCGTGGACCAGGATACCTTGCGAATCGTGCTGAGGGAAGCGGTGCGGGAGACGGTGGCCGAGGTTTTGCAGACGGTTCTGGAGCTGGACCGGACGGCCTTCTTGCAGGTGCACGGAGGCCGCAGGAACGGCTACTACCCCCGCAAGCTGGAGACCGCCTTCGGCCAGGTGGACCTGAAGGTCCCTAGGGATCGGGAATCTCGGTATTACCCGGCTTTCCTTAAGCCCTACGCCCGCCGCCTGGTGGACGTGGGGGGTCAGCCGAAGGCTACGTTCCAGTGGCCGTGGCCCTCAAGGTAGCCCCTTCGGGGCTGACTTACGCCGCCGGGGTCAGCCAGCGCAAGGCGGCCGGTCAGCCGAAGGCTACGTTCGTCTATTGAGCCTGCTCTTAGGCCACCGCTACTCCCACGAGACCTTAAGCGCTCTGACCGACCAAGTCCTGGAGGCGGCAGGAGCCTTCCGCACCCGGCTTTTGCCCGAGGAGATGGCCTTCGTCTACCTGGACGGGCTTTCCCTAAAGGTCTTCAGGGAAGGAGAAGGGATCGTGCGGGGTCACGCGCAAGCGTATCTTGAATGCGTGTATGTGGCCCTGGGGATCACCCCTGATGGGCAGAGGCGGGTCCTGGGGTTCTGGCTGTTGCCCACGGAGAGCGCCCTGGGATGGGAGGGGGTACTGGGGGAGCTTTGGCAACGGGGTCTGCGGCGGGTGTTGCTCCTCATCACCGACGGGTTGCCCGGGCTTCCCGCTGCTTCGCCGTCAGGCGAACACCGAAAGGCTATCCGCAAGGTCTACCCTCAGGCGGAGTGGCAGCGGTGCGTGGTGCACGGGGTGCGGTGGAGCCTGTCCCAGGTGCGGGCGCGGGACCGGGGCCTGCTGGCGGAGGACCTGAGGCGGGTGTACGGGGCGGAGGGCCGGGAAGAAGCTCTTGGGGCCTTGGAGGAGGTGAAGGCCGCCTGGGGTTCGCGGTACCCGGGGGTGGTGGGGCTGTAGGTACAGGATTCGGGGGCCTTCCTGCGGTTCTACGGGTACCCCAAGGTGCTTTGTGAAGTGCTGCCCCAAATTTGGACCACCCCAAGAGAGAGGCTAAGGGGTGTAGTCTGAAGGGGTAGCAAGATGCGCAAGTGGTCGGCAAAGGAAAAGGCAAAGATCGTCTTGGAAATCCTGTCCGGTCAAAGGACCGTGGCCGAAGCCTGCCGGGCTTATGGGGTGGCGGAGTCCCTCCTTTACCGCTGGCAACGAGAAGACAAGATAGCTTCGCTGACCATGGAGAACGCCCACGCCGCCTTCACCTCCGGCTGCGCGGAGCAGGAGGCCCGTATCCGCGAGCTGGAGCGCCTGGCGGGCCAGCTGGCCCTGGAGGTGGAGGTCCTAAAAAAAGCCTCGGGGCTCTACCGGCAAAGGAAAGGCGGGAGCTGGTGAAGGCCCTCAAGGTACGGGCTACGCCCGTGACCAAGGGAGCCTACCCCCTCCGCCTGCTTTCCCGGGTCCTCGGGGTGCCCCGGAGCACCCTCTACTACCGGCCCCAGGACCCCCCTCCCGAGGAGAGGGCCCTCCGGGAACGCCTGCGGGCCCTGGCGGAGGCCTGGCCCCGGTACGGCTACCGGCGCCTCACCGCCCTCCTGCGGGGGGAAGGTTTCCAGGTGGGAAAGAAGCGGGTGTGCTCCCTGATGCGGGAGGAGGGTCTGCTTCTTGCTCGGAAGCCTCCCCCTCCCAGGACCACCTCCCCAGGGGGCCTTCTCCCGGAAGGGGTGAAGAACCTCCTGCCGGGACTCGCGGTGACCCGCCCGCACCAGGTGTGGGTGGCGGACCTGAGCTACGTGGTCCTGGGGGAGGGGGTGGCCTACCTGGCGGTGGTGATGGACCTCCACACCCGGAAGGTGCTGGGGGTGGCCCTGGGGCCCAGGCTTTCCCAGGGGCTGACCCTGGGAGCGCTGGAGATGGCCTTGAGGGAGGGGTGTCCGGAGGTGCACCATTCGGACCGGGGGGTGCAGTACACCTCCAGGGCGTATGTGGAGCGGCTTTTGGGGCTAGGGGTGCGGCTCAGTTACGCGGGGACGGGGAGGCCTTGGGAGAACGGGCACGCGGAGCGGTTGATCCGGACGATCAAAGAGGAGTGGGTGGCGTTACGGGAGTATAGGACCTTGCAAGAGGCACGGACCTCGGTGGAGCGGTTTGTCTTCCAGGTGTACAACCGTAAGCGTCCTCACTCG
The DNA here is from genome assembly GCF_054979525.1 of Thermus sp. H19.2. NCBI lineage: Bacteria > Thermotogati > Deinococcota > Deinococci > Thermales > Thermaceae > Thermus > Thermus sp. H19.2. Next base: position 91,564 of record NZ_JBUFDB010000002.1, on the reverse strand, counting down.
GCCTTGGATTACATGACGCCCGAGGCCTTTTCGGAGAGCCTGTTGAAAGGGGGTGGGAGTCCTGACTTAAACTGACGGGTAAGGTGGTCCAAATTTAGGGCCGCAGTACAAGCGGCCCCTCCGGGTGGCCCGGGAGAGGTCCTGGCTCCAGGGCACCACGTGGACCGGGGGGGCCTCCTTTTCCTCGTCCGCCCGGTAGAGGATCTCGTACTTCCTGCCCCCCGCCTCGGCGTGTCCCCGGTAGTCCAGGTGGTAGCCCAAGAGAGAGAGGAAGGGCTTCACCCACCGCTCCCGGGTCACCTCCCCCTCGGCCTCGGTGCCCAGGGCCCGCTCCAGCCTCGCCCGGAAGAGGGCGTAGAGGGCCTTGGCCTCGCGGTAGGCCTCGGCGATCTCCTCCAGAAGGGAGCGCCCCTTGGGAAGACCGAAGTCCCCCGGGGTCTGGAAGGGCACGGCCCCCTTCTCCAGAAGGGCCAGGAACTCGGGGCCGAAGAGGCCGCCCTCGAGGCGGAGGGCGTTTTCCCTCTCTCTTGTCCTCGAAGCCTTTGGTTCGGCGACCATTTCGATCACGGCTCCTTCTCCAGCTTCCAAAACCACCAAAACAGTCTCAAGTACAGGCTACTTTCCATTTCCTCCTTCATCCCCAGGATTTCCGGGATTTTCTCGGGACGGCTGTTCAATAACTCCTGAATGCGTGCGAGGTATTTTCTCCTGAGCTTCTTTCTGTACCGCTCCCGCCGCTTTTCTAGCTCTTCCTCGATCTCCACGAAGGCGGGATCTTCGCGAAGGGCTTTGACCGCCTCTTCGGGCTTGAGGTCCGGGTGCTTCTGACGGAAGGCCTCGATGAGATCCCATCGGCGGCTCAGCAAGTCCTGAGCCTTTTGATCCTCTTCCAGGAAGCCGTAGAGAATCTTTTTCTTGTCTGCGAAGGGAATGACGTAAAGGGTCATAGCGAGTTCGGCCTCCGCCAGCGATGTGCCCAGATGAGCGGCGAAGAGGTCTACCTGCTTGGTCCAAGACTCGGTGAGCTCTTCTTCATCGAGGATCTCGTACAGGTATTCAAGGCGCCAAAACATCCACATCAAGGCATGGGACCAAATCAGTCCCTCCAGGGGCTGGTAGTCCACCATGCGCTCTACGAGCTCCGAGGCAACTACATGGGCTTCTTCCTCGTCTGGCTCCGCTTTTTGAAGGAGGGAGATTATGCCCCCTTCTCTCAAAGAGCGGTACAACCAGTCTAGAATCGACAGGACCCACGAGGGTTGGCGGATTCCGGGAGTGACGGGCCAAGAGGGAAAACCCTGGCCGTCTCCCGGATAGCCGAGCCTGGCCTCGAGGGCCTTCCTGAAAACCTCAAGGGCTTGGGCCGGGCTTGGCTTCTCCGCCAGGCCCGCCTCGCCTTCGACCGGGGGAGGGCTTGAAAACCGCGCCAAGACCCGCTTCTCCAGCTCCAAGAGGGTCCCCGCTTCTTCTTTTCTGTTTAGCAGGCCCATGAGCTGAGCGGCGCTGAGAAGGACCTGGCGCGCCCACTCCTCCCGGTCCCGCCAGGGGTCGTGGTGGGCCCAGGCGTTCCTCGCGTCCTTGAGGGTGAAGAGGAGAGTCCTCACGCGCCTGAGGGTAGGCTCGTCCAAGCCGTGCTTTTTCGCCAAGGCCGGGGCGAACTTTTCCTCCCAGTTGCTGAGGGCCCACTTGAAGAGGTAGTAGGGGTCCTTTAGGTTCAGGTTCGGCGGCGGAGACCCCGAAGCCTCCAGCACCAGCTCCCGAACGGGTCGCGCCACCAACCGAAGGGCCTCGTCGACGTACCTGCCGTAGTCCCGCATCCCTCACCTCGCGGGAACCAGGACCAAGACCCCGAGCAGGTCGGGGGGCGGGACGGGCTCCACCTCGAGGTCCCCCACCCGCTCCCTCGCCGCCCGCCTCAGGGCCCGGTGGGCCTCCCGGATCTCCCGGGCCCGCGCCTTCAGGCGCGCCTCCACCTCCCCCCTGCCCTCCTCGTACCGCTTGAGGGCGAGGGCGAGGAACTCCCCCGCCTCCTCGGGGGAGACGTTCCCCCTGGCCTCCAGGGAGAGGAGGGCCCTCGCCCGCTCCCCCTCGAGGAGCCCCTCGGGGCCCAGGGCGAGGAGGAGGACCTCCTCCCCCACCACCTCCCCTTCCCGGCTCTTCAGGAGGAACCGGGGGCGGAGGAGGTAGAGGTAGTGGGCCCGGGCTATCCCCTCCACGCGCCGCGCCGCGTACCGCCCCCTCTCCCCCCGGAGGGCCCCCTCCAGGAAGTGGCGGGCGAGGGCCACCACCAGGGGATGGGTGCGCCCGGCGAAGACCGCCCCCTCGGGAGGGGGGTCCTGGAAGGCGAGGAGGAGGGGGCGTTCCTTCCCCCCGGCATCCCGGAAGGGGGCGAGCAGGGGCTCGGGCAGGGCGGGGGAGGGGCGGAACTCGTAGGCCCCGCCCCGCTCCCTGACCTCGAGGCCCACCACCTTGGCCGAAAGCAGGACGAAGTCCCGCACCTCCTCGGGGCTTCCGAGGACGGCGTCGGCGTCCTCGAGGGCCTTTAGGGCCTCCTCGGGGCGGAGGGCCCGCTGGGCGAAGCGGGAACGGCTCTCCCTCTCCCGCTCCACGTCCCGGCCCCAGCGCTCCTCCAGGAGGTCGCTCTCGGCGAAGAGGAGTGGCCGCTCCCCCTCGTAGAAGAGGCTCCGCACCATGCGGTCCACCACGTAGCGCTCCTCCTCGGGGACGGGGACGTGGACCCCGAGGGCCTTGCGGATCTCCTCCGCCTTCCTGAGGAGGACCTCCACCACCTTCTCGTCCACGGGGTTGTCCTTCCCCCGGTAGCGCACGGCCACCACCCGCCTGGCCCTCTGGCCGTAGCGGTCCACCCGCCCCTCCCGCTGCTCCAGGCGGTTCGGGTTCCAGGGCAGGTCGTAGTGGACCACGGCGGTGAAGCCCCGTTGCAGGTTGACCCCCTCGGACACGCAGTCGGTGGCCACCAGGATCCTGGGGCTCTCCTCCATCAGGGCCTCCACCGCCTCCCGGCGGGCCTCCCCGTCCATCCGCCCGGTGACCACGGCCACGTGGGCCTCGGGGAAAGCCCTCCGCACCGCCTCCCCCACGTACTCCGCCGTGTCCACGAAGTGGCACCAGACCACGGGGTGGTGCCCCTCGCGGAGGAGGTCCGAAAGGAGGGAGAGGAGGCCCTGAAGCTTGGTGTCCTTCTCCGGGGTGAGGGCCTCCACCAGGCGCTTGAGGCCGGAGAGGCGCTTCCTTCCCGCCTCCTCCACCACCCCCGCGGCCTCCCGCTCGGCGAGGTCCACCAGCGCCTCCGGCACCTCGTCCGTGGGAGCGGCTTCCGAGCCCTCGTAGACCTGGGGGGCGAGGTCCAGGAGGGCCTCCTCGTCCTCTAGGGGAATCCCCCTCCGCTCCAGAGCGGCCCTGGCGCTTTGGGGGCTGGACATGACCGTGCGGAGCAGGGTCAGGGCCGCCCACCACCGCATCCGCCTCCGCCCCTCGGCGAGGCCCTCGCTCCGGCGGACCACCTCGCGGGCGTAGCGGTAGGTGGCTTCGTAGAGGGCGCGGTACTCGGGGGAGAGGGCGTAGGTCTCGTAGCGGATCTCCCGCTCGGGGAAGAGGGAGGCCCCCTCCCAGAGGGCGGCGATGTCTTTGCGGGTGCGCTGGACGAAGTACCGGGCCAGGCGGGCCCGCTTGTCCTCGTCCAGGCGGGCGAGGTCCCAGGCGGCGAACTCGGGGGAGAGGAGGCCCAGGAGGCGGCTGAAGGCCTCGGGCAGGCCGCTGTGGGGGGTGGCGGTGAGGAGGAGGAGGTGGCGGTCCGGGTCTTCCGCCAGGGCCCGCACCAGCTCGTAGCGTTTCTGCAACCCCTCGCTGGGGCCGCCCACCGCCCCGTGGGCCTCGTCCACGACGACGAGCTCGGGAGCCCCCTCCAGGAAGAGGGGCCTGTGCCGCTCGTGCTTCACGAAGTCGACGCTCGCCACCACCACCGGGAAGTGGCGGTAGAGGTTGGTTCCGGACGGAAGGCTCCGCTCCAGGCGGGCGAGGCTTCCCGCCGAGACCACCACGGCCTCGAGGGCGAACTTCTCCCGTAGCTCCTCGGCCCACTGGTCCAGGAGGTGGGGCGGTGCGAGGACGGCGAGCCTCCGGGCGAGCTTCCGGTCCAGGAGCTCCCGGGCCACGAGCCCCGCTTCCACGGTCTTCCCCACCCCCACGTCGTCGGCGATGAGGAGGCGCACGGGGTGGAGCCTCAGGGCCATGAGGAGAGGGACGAGCTGGTAGGCCCTGGGGCGCACCCCCACCCGGCCCAGGCTCCTCAGGGGGGCGGTGCCGTCCCGGAGGAGAAGCCTCGCCCCCTGTAGGAAGAGGCGGAACTCCTGGGGCGAGGCCAGAGGGGTCGCCTTGGGCGGGGGAAAGGAGGCGGGGGAGAGGTCCTCGTGGGGGAGGACCTCGCGGAGGGCCGCCACGAGGTCCAGGCGCACGGGGAGGAGGTCTTCGCCCCCCAGGGGGCGGAGGTAGAGGAGGTCCCCCTCCCGGTCGGCGAGGATCCAGGGGCGCCCGCGGTAGGCGACGAGGGAGCCGAGGCGGTGGTCCACGGTTCACGCTCCTTCCAGGACCTTCCTAAGCTCGGCGAGGAGCCCCTCCACCCGCGCCCGCCTCTCCGGGGGCAGGGCCTCGAGGTCCACCCTGGCGAGCTTCTCCGCCACCTCCCGGTGCCAGGGCTTGGGAGCCTTCTCCTTTTTGAGGGCCTCCCGCACCCTGGCCTTGAGTTCCCGCAAGGAGAGCCCCGCCCTGGCCTCCTCCAGGAGGGCCCGCCTCAGGGCCTCGTCCCTCACCTTCTTGAGCTCCAGGGCGGCGGTGTAGGGAATCGCCCCTTCCTCCAGGGCCCTCTTCAGGTCCTCGGGGAGGGAGAGGAGGGGGAGGCGGTTTTGCACGAAGGACTCCCAGGTCATGCGGCCGAGGGCCCGGAAAACTTCTTCCACCTTCTGTGCCTCCGGGCTCCCCATAACGTTATGGGGAACCTTGCCCCGGGCTTCGTCCCGCATCCGGTGGAGGAGCCCCACCACCCCCTCCCGGCTTTTCCCCAAGTCTTCCGACAGGAGGTCCAGCACCCCGAGGGTCTCCTCGTAGGGGTTCAGGTCTTCCCGCTGCAGGTTCTCCACCAGGGCGAGGAGGCGGGCCTCCTTCTCCGAAAGCTCCAGGACCCTTACCGGGACCTCGGAAAGCCCCGCCATTTGGGCCGCCCGGTAGCGCCGCTCCCCGGCCACGATGGCGTACCTCCCGTCCCCGAGGGGGCGCACCAGGAGGGGCTGGAGGACCCCCTTCTCCCGGACGCTCTCGGCGAGGGCCTCAAGGCCCTCGAAGCGCCTGCGGGGCTGGGGGGAGGGGACGAGGAGGTCCAGGGACAAGGAGGAGGTGGCCGGGCTTTTGGCCTCTTCTACGAGCCCCTTCAGGTACGCACGGATAGCGCTCAAGCCGCCACCTCCTCAAACCGGAAAACCCTTTGCAGCAAAAAGTCTGTGAGACGGGCTATTTCCTCCGCGGCGTCCCGGTCCCCGACCAACTGAATAGGCACCTGCCCCTCGGTGGCCTTCCTATGGGGGCCTGGACGGTAGGCTACCGGGGGAGCTACGGGGGCGACCTCCTCTAGCTCACTCAGGCTTTGGAGAACCCGGTTGTCACCCGCAGTCCGGGCGTCAAACTTGGTGGGCAAAAAAGCCGCTATGATATGGTTCCTTCCCGATACACGCTCCGGGCTCACCTTCCGGACGGCCTCCCGGTACTCCTTGGCCACCTGGATTACCGCCTTGAGGGCTTGTATCCCTTTGGCTCCGGTCTCAACCGGTACGAGGAGACCATCGCCAGCAAGGGCGGCCATCACCGCAAGAGAGCCTAGGGACGGCAGGGAGTCCACGAAAACCAAGTCGTACTTCCCGTCGACCCTTTCTAGGGCGGTGCGCAGGGCCAGAGCGCCGAGGGGCTTGCGGTCCAGCTCTAACTCGCCTAGGGCCAAGTTCACCGAAGCAGGGATCAGGTAAAGGTTGCGCCCCACTTCTCTCGGAGAAGGCAGTAGGTCCTGGCGGATGACTCCAAGAAGAGTTTCCTCGTCCGCCACCGCGCCTGGGTTCACACCAATCCAGGCAGTAAGGTTGGCCTGGGGATCTGCGTCCACCAGGAGGACGCGGTAGCCCCTCGAGGCCAGCTCAAACCCTAAATCTCGGGCAAGAGAGGTCTTCCCAGCCCCCCCAGCGTGGGTAAAGAGGGTATAGGTCTGGGTTCCCCGCTCCGGGCCATCCACTACCTCCGGGACATACCAGTAGTGCCCGAGGCGAACCGCCTGCAAACGGCCCTCCTTGATCCACTTCCGGGCCAGGCTCTCTGATATTCCTTCCCGACGCGCCCACTCGAGAAGGGGCACGAGGCGTTCCCTTTGCATGGCAAAAGCTTACCAAGAAGGTGCGCCTAAGCGCAACCCTTCCGTGTGGCTAGCCGCAAACTTGGGCTCAAGAGACATCGTCCCACAGGCGGACCGGCTCCACCCACCGCACCACCAGGCGCCGAGTCGCGAGGCGCACCTCCCCCTCCACGTAGACCCCGCTCCCCACGCTGAGGCCCTCCAGGAGGCTGAGAGAAGCCCAGAGGGTGAGGGTGAAGGGCTCCTTGAGGCGCCCTCCGGGGTTGGGCCGCACCAGGAGGCCGAACCTCCCCTCCTCCCGGTCCACGAAGGCCACCCGGCCCTGGGCCCAGAAGAGGGGCTTCTCCAGGACCTCTTCCCCGGCGGGCCTGAGCTTCCCCAAAAGAGGCTTCTTCTCCAGGAGGCCTCTGGCGTCCGTGCGGGGCCAGTAGTGGACCAGAAGGCGCTCCCCGATAAGCTCGGAAAGAGGGCGCCCCCGGTGGACCCGCGGGAGGGGGAAGGAAGCCCCGTCCGGCAGGCGGAGGCGGTGGAAGGTGTAGATCTGACCGTTCTCCGCCCGCACCTCCCTCACCGCCACCTGGCCCACGGCCAGCACCACGGCGGAGTAGTGGTGCGGGCGCTTAGAACCCCCGCCCGCGAGATGCGCCGGCGCGTGCCCTTGGTGCTCCATGGGCTCGGCCCTGACCATCCCCTTCACCCTACCACACGGGCCGCGAGGACGAGCTCCCGCTCCACCAGGTAGGCCACCCCGTCCACCTCCACGAAGGCCTTGGCCCCGCCCCCGGTCCACCCGGCGAAGTACCCCCGCCTTGGGCTTGCCTAGTAAATTGCCTTGTACCCCGGAGGGGGCGGGAGAAGGGAGAGAAGAACCCTAAGGCCGTAGGCGATGAGCTCCAAAAGCGCCCGCGCCATGGCCGTCCAAGGCTTCCGCTCCATGAGGTATCCCCCACCCAGCCGCGTCTTCATCCCCCCAAACACCCCCTCCACTACCCCGCGAAACCGGTACACCTCGGGGTCCCACCCCTCCCGCGCCCGCACCCGCGCCTCCTCCCTGGCCTCGCCCCCGCCCCGAAGCCGGATCACCGGCCGCACCCCAGCCTCCCCCAAAGCCCCCCAAACCTCCTTCCCGTCAAACCCCGCGTCCGCCAAAAGCCACCCCCCAGTAAGGGCAAACCGCCCCAGGGCCTTCCCCCCAAGCCGGGGGTCCGGGGCGTAGCCCTCCCCGGCCACCCCACCCCAGGGCCACAAGAGCCGCCTCCCCCTATCCCAACGCATCAGGGCCAGAAGCCGCGCGTGCCCCCGCACCCGCCGTACCTCCTTCCCCCGACGAAAGCGGAGAAGCCGGTCCTTGCTGCGGTAGGCCAGCCCCGTGGTGTCCATGAGGTAGAGGGGGGGAAAGCGCCCCGGGAGGGGCTCCCGGGGAAGAGGCCTGGGGGCGCCCTGGCTCCTGACCCTCCTCTTCAGGAGAAGGCAAGGAGGCCAGGTGGGCCTCCAGTTCCCGGGAAAGCCTCTCCAGGAGGGCCTCAAGGAGTTCGGGGTCCAGGTGATGCACGGCGTAGCGGGCCAGGGACTGGTGGGTTGCTTTCCCGTCAGGGAAACACCTTGGAGGGAAGGGCCTTTCCATGAGGTCCTGGAGTGAGGCCTCCGTCTTGCGGTAGGTGAGGCGGAAGAAGGCGCGGTAAAGGAGGAGGGCCAGGTAAAGGGCGTGGCTGTAGCGCCAGGGGCGGCCCCGCTTGCCCTTGGGGGTGGGTGGAGCCACCTCCTGGGCCAGGCGCAGGCAGTGTTCCAGGACCTCCTTGGGGCTTGCCTCCCTGCGGACAAAGCCGTGCTTGCCCATCAGGAGGTAGATATACACCCGACGGGCTTGCCTTTGCAAGGCAAGCCCACCTGGCCATGGTGGAGGCCTGGGAGGAGCTGGAGGCCCTGGCGGAGGCGGGCTACGCCCCGGCCTACGGGGTGCTGCGCCTGGCAGAGGAGCACCCCGACCTGGAGGCCCTAGCGGCCTACCTAGAGAGGGTCTGGACCCCAGTGGAGGTGGCCGCGGGAGTGGTGGTGTCCACCGCCCACAAGGCCAAGGGAAGGGAGTGGGACCGGGTGGTCCTCTGGGACGACTTCTTCCCCTGGTGGGAGGAGGAGACGGCGGCCCGGGTGAACTGGGGCTCGGACCCGGCCCACCTGGAGGAGGAGAACCTGCTCTACGTGGCGGCCACCCGGGCGAGGAAGCACCTCTCCCTCGGGCGGGTGGGGGCCCTCCTGGAGGCGGTGGAGCGGATGGGGGTGTACCGGGTGGCGGAGGAGGCCACCCGGGCCTACCTCCTCCTCTCGGCGGAGGTGCTGCGGGGGGTGGCCACGGACCCCCGGGTGCCGGCGGAGCACCGGGTGCGGGCCCTCAAGGCCCTGGGCTACCTGGAGCGGGGAGAGGAGGCTCTTGGCTCGGTGGGGCAGCGTGGGGCCTGGGGCCGAGGCTTCTCGTCTTAGGTACAAGGCCTTTTCCTGGCCCTCCCCTTGTACCTAAGACGGTCCCCCATTCCCCGCGCGGGGAACCCGTGCTTCGCCCCCCGGGGCGGCCCGGGCGTCTGCTTTTCTCGCCAAGGTGAGCGGCCGGGCCAAGACGGACGAAGGGAAGAACCCTCCTGCGCTCGTGTGGAGCGTGATCCAGGCGGGCTCTTGGAACTCCAGGCGTTGGGATCCGCTTCTTAGTTACACCTTTGCCCCGTGGCGCCGGTCCATGTACCTAAGACGCCGGGGCGCCCGGGTACAGGCCCCGACCGGGCCACCGAGGCGGGCAGGGCCTCCCCGGCCCGGGGAAAGGGTCAAGCAGGGCCCCTGGGCGGGGGCGCTTCCTCGGGTGCCGAGCCGCCCCTCCTCGCCAAGCCCTAGCCGTCCAGGTACCACGGCACCTTCTTCTTGGGCTGGGCCACCTTGGCCTCCCCCACCTTCTTGCCCAGCTTCTCCAGCTCCCGCTCCCCCCTGGGGGTGCCCCGGAGGAGGAGGGGCACCTTGAGGCGCTCCAGGACGTCGGCGTCCTGCTCCGCCACCTCCTGGATGGAGCCGAAGACCACCAGGCGGGTCTGGGCCACCTCCTCCTTCACCTCCTCCAGCTCCCGGCTCAGGTGCTTGGCCAGGGCCAGGACGGGGTCCAGGGCCTCGGAGCGGCGCAGGAGCACCTCCAGGACCCCCTCCACCCGGCGCAGGGCCTCCTCCAGGGCGGCGAGGCGGCCCTCCAGCCCCTCCAGCCGGGCCACGGGCACCAGCTCCGCCTCCCCCTTCACCGCCTCCAGGGCCACCCGGTAGGAGGGGGCCTGCCCCGACCGGACCAGGGAGCGGGCCTTCAGCAGGCGGGAGGCCTCGGCCATGGTGATCACCCGGCGCCCCTCCCGGCGGGGCAGGGGGCCGAAGACCTCCTCGTAGGTCTTGAGGAGCTCCGCCACCGCCCGGCGGGACACCCCGAGCATGCCCGCCAACTCCGACCACGTGAGGGGTTTGGGTCCCATAGGAGTAGTGTAGCCCCGGTGAAGGGCGGAGGGAAGGCCGGGACGGGAGCCCGGTTTCTCATCGGTTCACCTTCACCGAGAGGAACGCTTTACGGGAAGGGTGAGATGGCCTGCACTACCCCTTGCACGTGCAGGGTGAACCGCCTCCCTTCACCGGCCTAATGACCTACTGGAGGGATATCTGGCTGGTGAGGGGGTGCACTTCATTTATGACCTCGTTACGGGGAGAGACCCCTCTTCCCCGGCTCCTTCGGTCCCCCGGTCCCGGTGTACCGGGCGGCGCACCTCCCCCTTCCCAGGAGGGGGCGGGGGCCACCCCCGCGTCTTAGGTACACGCCCGCCTCGAGGCCGCGCCCTTGTACCTAAGACCACCCTCGAGGCCGCCCCCTCGCGCCCGAGAGCTCCCGGTAGGCGAGGTGGGGGGCGGGCGCCCCCCAGACTCCCCCCGGCCTTCGCCTCTCCCCGGGTGGAGCCCCCCTGGCCAGGCCGCGGGGCCGGCCCCAAAGGCGTGGATGAAGTCCGGTGGGTGACACGCACGTATAACGTGATACCCTAATGCTATGGGACACCTCACCTTCCAGGCCCAATACCTCACCCACCTCGGAGCCAAGGGCCGGGTGGTCCTGCCCGCGGAGGTGCGCAAGGCCCTGGGGCTCAAGGAGGGGGACCGGCTCCTCCTCCGGGTGCGGGAGGACGGCACCCTGGAGCTCCTTAGCGCCCGCGAGGTGGCCCGCCGGGCCCTGGGCCTGTTCGCCCACGTGGCCCCGGGGCGGAGCCTGGTGGAGGAGCTCCTCGCCGAGCGGCGGGAGGAGGCCAGGCGGGAGGAAGGGTGACCGCGGTCCTGGACGCCTCCGCCCTCTTGGCCCTCCTCAAGGGGGAACCCGGGGCCGAACGGGTGGCGGAGGCCCTGGAGCGGGGGGCTTACCTGAGCGCGGTGAACCTGGCCGAGGTCCTCTCCAAGCTGGCCGACTGGGGGGAAGACCCCGCCGAGGCCCAGGCCCGGATGGCGCAGGTTGGGCTCTTGGGGGCCGCGGTGGAGGTGGTCCCCTTTACCGGGGAGGACGCGCTGGAGGTGGCCAGGCTCAGGGCCCTGACCCGGACCCGCGGCCTTTCCTTCGGCGACCGGGCCTGCCTGGCCCTGGCCCGGCGCCTGGGCCTCCCCGCCCTCACCGCAGAGCGGGCCTGGGCCGAGCTGGACCTGGGGATCCCCGTGGAGGTCCTCCGCCCGTGAGCGCCTGAGGGCTCCCGGAGGCGGCGCCCTCTTCCGCCAGACCCCCGGCTGGCGGGTGGCCTAGCCCCGGGCCGGGGTAACCTGTAGAAAGCCCAGGGCTTCGGGGGTGGCTCGTGTATGAAGACTGGCTCTTCAAGGACTGCCCCGGGGGCTGGCGCCTCCGCTACCGCAGGAACGGGGGCGGCTACGAGGCCTCCCGGGACGGGGAAAGGTGGGAGAGGGTCCCCTCGGTCACGGAGGTCACGGGACGCCTGAACAAGAACCTCCAGGACTGGGCCGTGCGCCAGGTGGTGGAGTACCTGAGGAAAGAGCTGGCCCCGGGCCTGGTCCTCACGCCGGAGGAGGTGGACCGCCTCCTGGAGGGGGCCGCCAAGGCCCACCACGGGGCCGCCCGGAGCGCCGCGGGCCGGGGCGCCGACCTCCACGCCTGGGCGGAGGCCTACCTCAAGGGGAAAAAGCCTCCCCTTCCTGAGGCGGAGCCCCTCCGGGGGATGGCCCTCGCCCTGGCGGGGTGGTGGGAGGGGAACGGGGGCGGGCTCCTGCTTTCGGAGGAGGCCGTCTTCCACCCGGGGCACCGCTACGCCGGGCGGGTGGACCTGGTGGCCCGCTTTGGGGGCAGGCTGGTGGTGGTGGACCTGAAGACCTCGGCCCGGGTCTACCCGGAGCACCTCCTCCAGGTGGGGGCCTACGCCCTGGCCCTGCGGGCGGAGGGGGTGGAGGTGGAGGGGGGCTTCGTGGTGGCCCTGCGGGACGGGGTGACGGTGGCCGAGGTGCCCCTGGAGGAGGCGGGGGAGGCCTTCCTGGGGCTCCTCGCCGTCCACCGCTTCCTGGAGGGGCTCAAGGGCTCCTGAGCACCCGCTTGTACCAGACCTTGAGGGCCTCGAGGTCCCACGCCACCACCGCCCGGCTCCCGTCGGGGTAGAGGCGCACCTCGTGGCGCCTCGGGAACTCGGGGAGGAGGCGCTCCACCTTGGGCCACCACGCCCCCAGGGCCTCCGGCCTCAGCACCAGGAAGTAGGGCCCCTCCCCCACCAGGCCCATCACCTGCCCCTTGGGGAGGGGCGGAGGCAGGCCCAGGTCCTTCGGAGCCTCCTCCTCTTCCGGGGCCCGCCGCACCCGCGCCGGGTCCCTCCTCGGCCCCTTCCCGGGCGGGGGCGCCTCCCTCTTCCGGGGCTCCGGGGGGCTTTCAGGCTCGGGCGGGGCGGGCCTTCGGGCCTCCTCCTGGGACTCCTTTGGCTTCCGCCTCCCCTCCAGGTAGGGGTTCCGGTCCCCCTCTATGGGCTCGGGGAGGGGCCTCCCTCCCTTCCGGGCCAGGGCCCACTTCCCCAGGGGGAAGGCCCGCTCGGCGAGGAGCCTCCCCCCCCGCAGGGCTCCCTCAAAGCGGTAGGCCTTCTTGGGCTCCAGGAAGGCGGTGAAGCCCCGGGCCCGGACCAGGGTGAGCCGGAAGGCCTCCCCGCTCTTGGGCTGGACGAGGACCACGAGCCTTCTCCGGTCGGCGTGGAGGAGGAGGCCGTGGACCACGAGCTCCGGCCCCTCCAGGGGGCGCTTGAGCTTGGTGGCCGCCTGGGCCAGGACGAGCCTCCCCTCCCCGTCCGTCCTGGGCCAGAGGGCGAAGACCCCCTCCCCCCGGTGCTCCTCGGGCTGGGTGAGGGCGTACCCCGCCACCTCCACCCGGCACCCCCGGGGAAGGCGGGGGCTGGAGAAGCCCTCCTCCCCCAGGCTCCCCTCCAGGAAGAGGGTGGCCTGGTGGGGGATGTGGGGCCCGCGCCTCTCCCTGGTGGCCTCTTGCGCCTCCTCCACCTTTCCTCCTAGAGGCCGAAGCGCCTGAGCACCTCCCGGGCCCGGTCCACCACGCTCTTCCCCGCCCCCTCGGGCCTCTCCTCCTCCTCCAGGGAGCGGAGGAAGGCCAGGAGGCTCTCCCTGGTGATCCGGGCCGAGCGGGGGGTGGGGTGGACCCGCCGGAGCTTGCCCTCCGCCACCAGCTTGAAGACCGTGCGGCGGGAGAGGCCGAGGGCCCTCGCCACCTCCTGGTAGGTCAGGAGGAGCTTCCCCTCCAGGGGGTCCCGGACCTCCGCCCTGGCCTCCTCGCCCTCCGGTTTCAGGGCGTCCCTGGGCATGCCCACATGTTAACCTGGGTACCCCGAGGTGCACTTCCAGACATCCGAACTTCGGAAGTCTGTGAGTCTGGAAGTCCGCAAGTTTGTCGCAAACCCCCGTCTTTTGTCGCAACCTTCTTCCGGGCTCGGCTCCTCACCCGCGCCCCTTTTTCCGGGGGTTTCGCCCTTCGGGACGGCGTTCCCCGGCGGTCGGGGCCTACCTCGGGCACTTCGCCAAAGTAATCTTTTGCGAATGCTATACTCCGGGAAAGCGGGGGTGGGGGGCCTCGAGGGCACCCCTCCCCGGGAAGGTAGGATGGAGCCATGCCCAAGGCCAAGGAGCCCCTGCTGAAAGCCCTCCTCAAGGCCCCCGAGTGGCGCCGCCTGGCGGAGGAGGTGGTCCTGGAGCCTCCCGAAAGGCCGAAGCCCCGCTTCAAGCCCTGGCGGACCCAAGGGAAGGGAGTCCCCCTGGATGCCGTCCTCCACGACCTCCGCCGGTGAGCTTCTCTTCCTGGACACCAGCGTCCTGGTGCGCCTCTACTACCTTGAGCGGGACGACCCCTTTGCCTGGGCGGTGGACCTGGCCCAGAGCCCGGGCGCCCTCCTCGCCGCCTCTCACCTGGCCTATGTGGAGACCTTGGCCGCCTTCCACGCCCTGCGCCGGGGCAGGGCCATCACCTCACGGCGCCAGGCTTCCCTGAGCGCCGCTTTCCGGGCCGACTGGCCCTCCTTCCTCCGGGTGCCCCTGAGCCCCCCCGTGGTCCAGCTCGCCGGCGCCTTGGCCGAGGAGCATCCCCTGAGAGGGGCGGACGCCCTCCAGCTCGCCTCCTTCGCCTGGCTCTGGGAGAGGGAGGGGAAGGGGCGCTTCTTCACCCTGGACCGCAGGCTCCACCAGGTGGCCCGTGGGCTGGTGCCCACCGTGCCCGTCCCCGCTTTTGAGGAGGACCGAGCATGAGAACCGCGCAGGACCCCCACGCCGAGCTCTTCGCCCGCTTCCGCCGCTACCTGGAGATGGAGGAGGGCCGCTCCCCCCGCACCGCCCGGGAGTACCTCATGGACTGCGCCCTCTTCTCCCGCTGGTTCCGGGAGCGCCACGGCAGGCCCCCCCGCTGGGAGGAGGTGGGGAGCCAGCACATCCGCGCCTTCCTGGCCTCCCGCGAGGTGAGCCCCCAGCGGGTGGGGAGGGTCCTGGCCTCCCTGAGGAAGCTCTTCCGCTACCTGGCCGAGGTGGAGGGCCTCCCCATCCTCAAGGACCCCACGGAGGGCGTGAAGCGGCCCAAGCTCCCCCGCAGGCTCCCCGTCTACCTCACCCCGCCCGAGGTGGCCCGCCTCCTCCAGGCGGCCTACCAGAACCGCTCCCCCAAGGCGGCCCTCAGGGACTGGGCCCTCCTCGCCTTCCTTTACGGCACGGGCCTCCGCCTCTCCGAGGCCCTGGCCCTCACCTACGCCGACCTCACCTACCAGGACGGGATCCCCCACGCCCTCCGGGTGAAGGGGAAGGGGGACAAGGAGCGGGTGGTGGTCCTCTCCCCCACGGCCCAGCGGGCCCTGCACCAGTGGCTCAAGCACCGGAACCTCGAGGGCCACCCCACGAGCCCCTACATCTGGAGCCACACCTCGGGGCCCAACCGGGGGAAGCCCTTCTCCGCCCGGGCGGTGGAGGCCATGGTGAAGCGGGTGGCGAGGCGGGCCGGGCTCAAGGACTGGCACCGCATCACCCCCCACAAGCTCCGGCACTCCTACGCCAGCGCCCTGGTGGAGGCGGGGCGGGGCATTGACGAGGTGAAGGAGCTCCTGGGCCACAGCTCCATCAGCACCACCCAGGTCTACGTGCACGTCTCCCGCAAGCGCCTGGAGGAGGCCGCGAGGGCGCTTCCGGATGTGGTCGGGTGAGGTCGGTCTAATCGGCCTAAAATTTGCTTTTGTACCTGACAGCTCTTTAGTAGAGAGGAACCTGCGCTGGGTGGGTAATGGAAGTTTCTTTTCCGACTATGCAGACTTGACCGCTATACTGCATAGAGCCCCAGGAACTTGAGGGCGGAGAGGGGATGGAAGGAGAAGGCCTCCATGGCCGCCTTCTTCTCCCTGACCCCTCGGCGGTGGAAGAGGGAGACCAGAAAGGCCCGGAGGACCGCCAAGACCCGCGCCCCCACCCCCCGCACCTGGCAGGCGTCTTCACGGAAGAGAACGTCCCGCACCCAAAAGGACCGGTTCTCCACCTCCCACCGGGAAAGGAGAAGCTCCCCAAGCCGCCTCGCCTCCGCCACCTCCGGCCCCAGGCTGGTGAGGGCGTAGCTCACCCTTCGCCGCACCTCCCCCGTCCCCTTGTGCACCACCTCCCGCTCCAGCCGCACCACCTGCCGGCACCCGGGAAAGGCGCGTATCTCTTCCGGCAAGTGGGGGGAGGCCCAGACCCGGTAGGTCCACACCTCCCCGTCCCGCGCCAGATTCCACACCGCCTCGGTCTCCCCGGGAAGCCGCCTCTCCTCCATCCCCTTGAACACCTCCAGAGCCCACTCCAGCAGTTCCCCCTGGTTGGCCTTCAAAAGGAAAAGGTAGGCCCCCCTTTTTGCACCACCTTCCCCGCCACCTCCGGGTACAGGTACCCCGCGTCCCCCACCACCACCTTCCCCTTGAGCCCCTCCGCCCCAAGGCGGTCCAGGAGCTCCAAGAGGGCTCCGTCCTCCCTCCCCTCCGCCTGGGCCTGGGCCAGGGTGGTCCGCAGACCCAGGGCCAGGACCTCCACCAGCCTGACCTGGGGGCTTTTCCCCTTGCCGCTTCCCCGAAGGTGCTTCCCGTCCACCACCAGGACCTCCCCCAGCTCCACTTCGGGAAAGACCTTGAGCAGGGCTTCCTGGAGCTTATGGGGGTCCAGGCGGTGCAGGAGAAGGGTGAGGATGGTGTGGCCCGGGGGCTTGCGCAGGCCGAGGTGGGGCAAGAGGTGAGGGTTGGCGCGGGCGAAGCGTTCCACGCCCCTCAGGGAGTCCACGCGGAACTGCTTTCCCGTCAGGGAAACACCTTGTGGAAAGCCACCAGGATGAGGGCCAGGAGGCCCCACAGGGGGTACCGCCGGTTGCGGGCCCGGGGGTCGGGGATCTGGGACAGGGCTTCGCGTAGGGTCATGCGTCTTCTTTACCCCAGGGGCCGTATATAGGTCAAGTCTGGGGGGGCCTTGGGAAGCCTGCCCATTTTGGCCATCGCCTTTAGGATGGCGCCCCTCGCCCGGGAGAAGTGAACCCCTTTCGCCCCTGCCCTTTAGGCTCTTCCGCGGGCCCCGTTGCGCAAGGCCTTGTTTCCGCGCAGGGTTCCTCACACAACCCGGCGCTTCCCCCGTGTAACATGGGCGCAAATGGGCACGATCCTTTGGGTGCTGGTCCTTCTCCTCGTCCTCCTGACCGTCTGGGCCTACAACACCGTGGTGGCCCGCAAAAACCAAGTGGAGAACGCCTTCGGGGCGGTGGAGGCTCAGCTCAAGAAACGCCGGGACCTCATCCCCAACCTGGTGGAGGCGGTGAAGCAGTACATGGCTTACGAAAAGGACCTCCTGGAGAAACTCACCCGCCTCAGGGAGGGCCTGGAGGGGACGAAAGACGCCGAGGAGGCCCTCCGCCTCGAGGGCGAGCTCTCCCGGGCCCTCGCCGCCCTTCGCCTCCGGGCCGAGGCCTACCCCGACCTCAAGGCGAGCCAGAACTTCCTTCAGCTCCAGGCGGCCCTCACCGAGGCCGAGGACTCCATCGCGGCGGCGAGGCGCTTCTACAACCAGGCGGTGACGGAGTACAACAACGTCCTGGAGCAGATCCCCTTCGCCTTCTTCGCCCGCGCCCTGGGCCTTTCCCGCAAGCCCGTCTTCACCCTCCCCGAGGAGGAGCGTGAGGTCCCCGACCTCGGAGGGCTCTTCGGGAGGTGAGCCGTGGCTCTGGAGGTCCTGGAGGCGGAGAGGCGGCGGACCCTCCTCCTTGCGGGAGGCTTCCTCCTCCTCGCCGTAGCCGTGTTCGTGGGGGGCGTGCGGTTGGGCCTAGACCCTGGGCTCGCCCTCTTCCT
Organism: Thermus sp. H19.2; assembly: GCF_054979525.1. NCBI lineage: Bacteria > Thermotogati > Deinococcota > Deinococci > Thermales > Thermaceae > Thermus > Thermus sp. H19.2. The sequence continues at coordinate 74,293 of NZ_JBUFDB010000002.1, read as the reverse complement.
GGCTGGCCTCCTCTACCTGCCGGCCCACCTCCTGGTGCGCAGGCTCAAGGCGAGGTTCAAGCGCGCCCTGGTGGGCCCTGTGGCCGAGGCCCTGGGCTTCCGTTACTCGCCGGAGGGGGGCTTCTCCAGGGAGGAGGCCCTGGCCTCCGGCCTCTTCCCCTCCCCCGACCGCTATGAGGCGGAGGATCTGGTGGAGGGGGAGGTGGGGGGTATCCCCTTCGCCTCCTCGGACGTCGCCTTCTACCGCAAGGTGCGGACGAAAAACGGCTCCCACTACCAGAGGTTCTTCGGGGGCACCCTCTACCGCTTCCGCCTCCCCTTCCCCGTGGAGGGGGAGGTGCGCCTCGGTCCCAAGGGCAAGGGGAAGAGGGTGGGGTGGCTTGCGGGGTGGAGGCTTCTCCTCCTGTACGGCTTCATCGCCTTCTTCGCCCTCTTCGCCGCCCTGGTGCCCGCCGAGAACCGGGACGGCCCCTGGTGGGCCATCTACGTCCTGCTCGCCTTCTTTGCCCTGGTGCCCCTCTTTCTCTGGCTCCGCTCGCGGGAGGAGGGGCTCACGCGGGTGGCCCTGGAAAGCCCGGAGTTCGAGCGCCTCTTTGACGCCTACGGGGGGGACCAGGTGGGGGCGAGGAAGCTCCTCACCCCGGCAGTCCAGGAGGCCCTGGTCCGGTTCAGGAAAGGGGTGGGGAAGCCCGTCTGGGCGGCGGTGAAGGGGGATGCCCTGTGGCTCGCCGTGGAAGGGAAGGACCGCTTTGAACCCTCGCTCTTCCGGTCCCTTACCCCTGGCTTGGTGGCGGCCCTGGCCCACCGGGCCAGGCGGGAGCTTTTGGAGGCCGGGAGGGTGGTGGAAGCCTTCCGCCTGGAGGAGGCCAAACGGAAACGGGGCCTGGGTATTGGGGATTAAGAGGCTGTCGTAAAAGCGAGTTATACTCGCAGGGTGGCTCTTCGTAGAGCATACCCCAGCGACCTCAGCGATGCGGAGTGGGCCCTCCTAGAGCCCTTGATCCCTGCCCCCAAGCCCGGCGGCCACCCCGCCAAGGTGCCGAGGAGGGAAATCGTGAATGCCATTCTTTACGTCCTGGAGAACGGCATCAAATGGCGGGCTATGCCTCATGACTTGCCCCACTGGTCCACCGTCTACCACTACTTCCGCAAGTGGCAGAAGGAAGGCATTTGGGAGAAGGCCGTCCAGGCCCTGGCCCGCCAGGACCGGGAGCGAGAAGGGAGATATGGTTCACCCAGCGCTCTGGTGATGGGTCAGCCCGCAAGGGCTACCTTGCTAGCCAGTCTGTGGTCACGAGCGGAGCTCGTACCTTGCAGACCACAGAAAAAGGGGGCCCCGAGGGAACGACGGGGCGAAAAAGGTGAAGGGGAGGGTCAGCCCGCAAGGGCTAAGCTTGCATCCCCAGACCCTGACGGACACGGGGGAACGCTTGCTGAAGGCCTTCGTCCACCCCGCCAACGAGCACGACGTCGCTGACGCTGGTCCACAACCTGAGCAAGGTAGCCTGACGGCTGACCCGTGGCCGGGTACTTCTCAGGATGGCCGGGGTGGAGCTACTGAGGTAGCATACGAAGGTACCTGTGGAGGTGGGGGATGGAGCGCGCCGAACCGCCTGCCGCAGCCGGACGCCACCTTGGGCTAAAGCTCCGCCTCCTCTGGCAGGAGGGGCTGGGAGCGGCCCTCCTCTTGGTCCTTTTCCCCTTATTGTTCTTCCTCTTCGCCTGGGTGGACAAGAACCTCGCCCTTGCGTGGGCCGTCAGCCTCCTCTTCGCCCAGGCGGTCCGCTCCCCCTCCTCCCCACGCCCCCCTTTCTGGCGGAAAGGCTCGCCCTCGCCCTCCGTCTCCTCCCCGCCTGGGGCGTGGTCCTGGGGAGGCCCAAGGGGGGCCTCCGCCCCGCCCTGGTCTACGACCTTGAAGGAAGGAGGCTCGCCCTTTGGAGGGTGCCCGAGGAGGCAGGGGAGGACCTCCCCGCCCTCCTTTGGGCCGCCCTCCGGGAAGCGAGGCCCGAAAGGCCCCCCGAAGCCCCGCTTTGCCCCGGGGCCTGGGCCGTCCCCTGGGGGGTGGCCACCCTGTACCTCTGCCCGCTCTGCCCGCCGGGGTCCGGGAGGCCTCCCGGGGCCATAGGGCTTTGGTGGGCGGAGCCCCGCCTCCTCCGGGTGGGGTCTTGGGAGCTCTGGGTGGAGGCGCCCTTTCCCCTGGGCCTCCTCCCCCAGGCGCTTGGGGATGCCGAGGGGCTTAGGCGCCTCTTCCGCCCGCCCCTCCCTCCAGGGGTGGCCCGGAGGCTCCTGGAGGCTCCCGTGAGCGAGGAGATGGCGTCCCTCCTCGGCCTTTTCCTGGAGAGAAGCCCCCGGGGCCCACTCAGCGCCTGGGGTCCAGCAGGTCCCGGAGGCCGTCCCCCAGGAGGTTGAAGCCGAGGACCGCCAGGGAGAGGGCCAGGCCCGGCACCAGGGCGGGGTAGGGGGAGAGGGGGAGGAAGCTTTGCGCCTCGCGGAGCATCCGGCCAAGGCTCGGGCTTGGCGGCTGGACCCCCAGGCCCAGGTAGGAGAGGGCCGCCTCGGCGAGGAGGGCGGCGGCGAAGGCCAGGCTGGCTTGGACCAAAAGGGGCCCCAAAAGGTTGGGGAGGAGGTGGCGGAGCAGGACCCGCCCCCTCGAGGCCCCTAGGGCCAGGGCCGCCTCCACGAAGGGGGCCACTTTGAGGCTCAGGGCCCCCGCCCGGGCCACCCGGTAGAAGGCGGGCACCATGGAGAGCCCCACGGCCAGCATGCTGCTCCCCGCTCCCGGGCCCAGGAGGGCGGCGAAGAGGAGGGCCAGGAGGAGGGCGGGGAGGGCGTAGAGGGTTTCCATGAGGAGGCTCAAGGCCCCGTCCCAAAGCCCCCCCAGGTACCCGGCGAGGAGGCCCAGGGCCACCCCCAGGAAAAACCCCACCCCCACGGCGAGGCTTCCCACCAGGAGGGCGTTTTTCGCCCCGTGGAGCACCCGGGCGAGGAGGTCCCGGCCCAAGGGGTCGGTCCCCAGGGGGTGGGCAGGGGAGGGGGGGCTTAGGCGGTGGAGAAAGTCCGGGGCGTTGGGGTCCACGGGGTAGAGAAAGGAGGCGAGGGCCATGAGGAGGAAGAGGCCCACGAGGAAGGCGCCCAGGAAAAGGCTTGGTCTACGCATACTCCACCCTGGGGTCCAGGAGGCCATAGAGGAGGTCCACCACCAGGTTGAAGAACACGATGAGGGCGGCCATGACCAAGACGAGCCCCTGTAGGAGGGGGTAGTCCCGGGCCTCCAGGGCGGTGAGGGCCAGGCTGCCGAGCCCGGGCAAGGCGAAGACCGCCTCCACCACCACCGCCCCGGTGAGGAGAAACCCCCCCTCGAGGCCCAAGACGGTGACCAGGGGAAGGCTTGCGGGCCTCAGGGCGTGCTTGAGGAGGACCCACCCCTCCGGCACCCCCTTGGCCCGGGCGGTGCGGATGTAGTCCTGGCCCATGACCTCCAGGAGGCTTCCCCGGGCCATGCGGAAGAGGATCGCCGCCCGGGCCAGGGCCAGGGTGCAGGCGGGGAGGAGGAGGTGCCGGAGGGCCTCCCAGGGGTCCTGCCAGCCCGGGAAGCCGCTTGCGGGGAGGAGGGGGAGGTGGACGGCGAAGGCGTAGAGGAGGACCACCCCCAGGAAGAAGGTGGGGAGGGACTGCAGGAAACCCATGAGGCCGCCGAGGGCCAGGTCCAGAGGCCCGTGGCGCACGGCCAGGAGGGCCAGGGGCAGGGCGAGGGAAAGCGCCCCCCCAAGCCCGAGGAAGACCAGGGCCAGGGTGAGGGGAAGCCTCTCCCCCACGAGCTCCGCCACCGGCTTCCCGTAGCGGATGGACTCCCCGAGGTCAAGCCGCATAAGGCCAGAAAGCCAGTGGAGGTAGCGCGCCCAAGGGGGTTGGTCCAGGCCCAGCGCCCTTTCCAGGGCGGCGCGGGCCTCGGGGGAGGCTTCGAGGCCCAGGATGGCCTGCACGGGGTCCCCCGGGAGAAAAAGGAGGAAGGCGAAGACCAGGCTGCTCGCCAGCCAGAGGGTGACCAGGGCCAGGAGGAGGCGCCTTGCGAGGAAACCCCCCATCTACCGCGCCAGGTACACCCGGGTCACGTTGAGGCTCGGGGTGGGCTGGTTCGGCCACCAGCCCATGACCTCCTTGCGCATGGCGGCCAGGTAGGGGGCGTTCATCACCCAGAGGTTCACCGCGTCCTGGGCGAGGAGCCTTTGCATCTCCTTCATCAGGTCGCAGGCCTTCTTCGCGTCCGGAGTGCGGAGGTACTGGGTGTAGAGCTCCCGGAACCTCGGGGAGTCGTAGCGGAAGTAGTAGTTCGGGTTGGCGTAGATGCCGATGTCGTTGGGCTCCGAGTGGCCGATGATGGTCATCTGGTAGTCCGCCCCCCTAAAGACCCGGGAAAGCCAGGTGGCCCACTCCACCACCTCCAGCCGGGCCTGGACCCCGATCTGGGCGAGCTGGGCGGCGATGGCCTCCCCGAGCCGCCTCTCGTAGGGGTAGGGGGCGGCCAGGGTGAAGGTGAAGCGCAAGGGGTTGCCGGGCCCGTACCCCGCCTCTTGCAAAAGGGCCCGGGCCTTGGCGGGGTCGTAGGGGTAAAACCCCGAGAGGTCCACGTAGCAGCTCTCCCCAGGGGAACGGTGGCTGCCGATGGGGGTGCCAAAGCCCATCATCACCCCCTCCACCAGGGCCTTCTTGTCCACGGCGTGCTGGATGGCCCGGCGCACCCTGGGGTCGTTGAAGGGGGGGCGGCCGTTGTTCATCCCCGCGGTGATCTCCGTGGTGGTGAAGCCCGTGACCACTTTAAAATTCGGGTCCCGCTGAAGCACCAGGGCGGTTTCCGGGCTCACCCCGAGGCCGATCACGTGGATGTCCCCGGCCCTCAGGGCGGCGAGCTGGGCGTTCTGGTCGGGGAGGAAGCGGAAGAAGACCCGGTCCAGGTAGGGGAAGCCGGGCTCGTAGTAGCCGTCAAAACGCTCCAGCCTCACCCCCACGCCCCGCTCCCAGGCGGCGAAGCGGAAGGGCCCGGTGCCGATGGGCTGGGTCTTCTGCTCCTCCACCCTCCCCTTGGGCCCGATCACCGAGTCGGGCCGGGCCAGGTTGAAGAGGAAGTCCTGGTTGGGCTGGCGGAGGCGGAAGACCACGGTGTAGGGGTCCTTGGCCTCCACGCTCCCGATATCCTGGTAGTACTCCGGGTGGGTGTGGCCGGACTTGGGGTCCCTGGCCCGGTTGAACTTGAAGAGGACGTCCTCCGCGGTGAAGGGGCTCCCGTTGTGGAAGCGCACGCCCTTCCTGAGGTGGAAGGTCCAGGTGAGCCCCGAGGGGCTTCCCTCCCAGCGTTCCGCCAGGGCGGGGACGATCTCCCCCTTCTCGTTGAACTTCACCAGGCCCTGGAGGACGTTGTCGTAGAGCATCCGGGGGATCTCCTGGCTGGTGGAGGCCGTGGGGTCCAGCACCGGGGGCTCGGCCAAGACGGCCACCCTAAGCTCCCCGCCCCGGGTCTGGGCCACGGCCAGGCTCAAAAGCCAGAGAAGGACGATCCAGCTTCGCATCCCTGCCTCCTTTCCGCAAGCCTACCACGCCGTGGAAGCGTGGAAAAGCCCTAGCCTAAGTAGAGGACCGCTAAGGCGGCGTAGACCCGGGCGGCCTGGACCACCTCCTCCAGGTCCACCCACTCGTCCACCTGGTGGGGGAGGGTCTTCTGCCCGGGCCCCATGACCACCACGGGAAGCCCCGCCCAGGCCCGGAGGAAGGTGCCGTCCGTGGCCCCCGGAACCCCCCCGTGCCGCACGGGAAGGCCGAGGAGCCTCAGGGCCTCCTCCGCCGCCTGGACCAGGGAGTCCTCCTTGGGGGTCTCCACGGGGGGGCGGTCCTCCAGGACCTCCACCCCTACCCCGGCAAGGGCGGCGAGCTCCGCCACGAGGCCAACGTGGTCCACCCCCGGGGTGGTGCGCACGTCCAGGGCCACCTCGGCTTCGGCGGGGATGACGTTGAGCTGCCCCTCCCCTGCCGTGGCCAGGAAGCGGGTGGGGGTGAGGTAGGGGGGCCCCAGGTAGGGGTGGGGAAAGCGCTCCTGCAGGCGCCTTTCCACTTCCTTTAGCTCCAGGACGAAGCGGGCCGCCTTGGGAATGGGGTTCTCCCCGGCGTAGGGCATGGCCCCGTGGGCCATCCTGCCCGGGAAGCGGAGGCGGAGGCGCAGGGCCCCCTTCTGGACGAGGCAGACCTCCATCTCCTCGGGCTCGGCCACCAAGGCCCCCCGGAAGCCCCGGGCGAGGCCCGCCTTCACGAAGGCCTTCACCCCGAGCATCATCCCCTCCTCGTCCGCTAAGGCGGCGAGGCGCAAGGGGCGGGGTGGCCTCCCGAGGGCCCGCTTCACCGCCAGCATGGCCCCCACCAAGGCGGCGAGGCCTCCCTTCATGTCGCAGGCGCCCCGGCCGTAAAGCCTTCCTCCCTCCACCACGCCCCCGTAAGGAGGGTAGCGCCAGAGGGCCTCGTCCCCGGGGGTGACCACGTCCGTGTGCCCCTCGAGGAGGAGCCCCCCCTCCCCTTCCCCCAGGTCCGCCACCAGGTTGGGCCGCCCGGGGGCCGCCTCCTGGCGGAAGGGCTTGAGGCCCCGCTCCCGGAGGAAGGCCTCGAGGAAGGCCACCACCCCCTCCTCCCCGGGCCCCGGGTAGTGGCTGGGGACCCGCACCAGGGCCTGGAGGAGGTCCACCACCTCCTTCTCCTCCACCGCCTCCGCCGCCAAAAGGGCCCGCTCCACGCTTCCCCCCTAAAGGGGCGGGGTGAAGCGGCCGTCCACCGCCGTCCAGCCGCCGTCCACCAGGAAGAGGGTCCCGGTGATGTAGCTGGCGGCGGGGGAGGCCAGGAAGACCACCGCCATGGCCACCTCCTCGGGCCTACCCCAGCGCAGGAGGGCGGTCTTCTCCGCGTAGGCCCGGTACCACTCGGGCCTTGCCTTGATGGGGGCGGTGAGGGGGGTCTCGATGGGCCCGGGGGCCACGGCGTTCGCCCGCACGCCATGGGGCCCAAGCTCCGCGGCCAGGGTGCGGACGATCTGCAGGATCCCCGCCTTGGTGGCGGCGTAGACCCCCTGGCCGGGCTCCACCACCAGGGCGCGGATGGAGGCCAGGGCGATGAGGCTCCCCCCGCCCCCCTCCCGCATGGCCCGCCCCCCGGCCCGGAGGAGGCGGAGGGTGGCCTTGAGGTTCAGGTCCACCACCCGGTCCACCTCCTCGTCGGTGTACTCCAAGAGGGGCTTGCGGACGTTGATGGCCGGGGTGGAGACCAGGACGTCCAGCCGGCCGAAGCGTCCCCGGGTGGCCTCCACCGCCCACTCCCCTGCCCCCGGCTCCGTCACGTCCAGGACCATGGCCTCCGCTTCCCCTCCGGCCTCGCGGATGGCCTTGAGGGCGGCCTCGAGGCCCCCCTCGTCCCGGTCCGCCAGCAGCACCTTGGCGCCGAAGGCCGCAAGCGCCTCCGCCGAGGCCCGGCCGATGCCCGAGGCCGCCCCCACCACCAGCGCCCCCTGGCCCGTGAGGTCCAGCATTGCCCGGTAGCGTTTCATTTGCCTCTACCTTACCCCAAAACCTCCTCACGGAGAAAGGGCCAAGGGGCTGAACCCTCATCACTTTGAGGGCTGGGGCTTCACCCACGGCCCAGGGACCCCCATCCCCGAGGGAGACGGTGGCGGAGCTGGTCAGGAGCTGGGAGGGGAAAAGTGATGAGAGCCCAAGCAGAAGCCGGGTTTTACCCATCCCAGGCTCGCCGGTAAGAAAGACGACCTTGCCGGCCTGCCAGGCTTCTTCCAGCAAGGCCCACTCCCGTTCCCGACCGGCCAGCACCGGCGGCTGCAAGAGCGCAGGGGGGATCTCCCGGCGGGGTCGCGGCCTGGGCCCAGGGAGGACAGCCCCGCGCTCAATCATGCGCATCAGGGCCTGGGTCTCGGGCAAGGGGTCTACCCCCAACTCCCGCCGCAGCCGTTCCTGGCTGCGATGGTAGGCCGAAAGGGCCGCCCCGCGGTCGCCCAGTAGGTAGTAAAGGCGCATCACCCGGCGGAGGTGCTCCTCGGAAAAAGCGTCCGACTCCTGAAGGCGCAGGGCCTGGGCCAACGCACCCCGCAGATCGCCTCCCTGCTCCAGCCGCACGGCCTCGGCCTCCAAAGCCCCACGCCATAACCTCGCCAAGCGCTCCCGCTGAACCAGAAGCCAGTCGGCGAAGTCGGGGCAGCCGTCGTAGTCGCAACTCTCCAGGAGCTCGCCCTCCAACCCCAACGCCTCAGCGTAGCGGCCCCGAGAGGCGAAAAAAAACAGCTGGGACGCATCGGACTCCAGGCCCTCCGCAAGCCGCAGCCCCTCGCCCCCGCTGGCCGCCTCGTACCCCCCCGCCCTCTGGCGCAGTCGGTGCAGGGCCTGGGCCAGGTTGTTGCGGGCCGTGTGCTTGGGCACCTCGGGCCATAAGAGCCCAGCGAGTTTGGAGCGGGGAGTGGGGCCCTCCAGGACCAGGTAGGCCAACACGCCGGCAGCCCTACGCTTTAGGCGCACAGGGGCTTGCCCTTCCCCCTCTAGGGTGGCGTTCCCCAAAAGCTTCAGACGGTACCCGGCCACTGGGTTCTCCTCGGCGCCTTATGGGGAGGACCGGCGCCCCCGGATGGAAAGGGGGGCACAGGAGGCCTAAAGGCCCAGGGAGACGTATTTGACCTCCAAGTACTCCTCTAGGCCCCACTTCCCCCCTTCCCGCCCTAGGCCCGACCGCTTCCTCCCACCAAAGGGGGCCTGGGGCGTGGAGGGCACCCCGTCGTTCACCCCCACGATCCCGTACTCCAGGGCTTCGGCCACCCGGAAGGCCCGGGAAAGGTCCCGGGTGAAGACGTAGGCGGCAAGCCCCACGGGGAAGCCGTTGGCCCACCGCACTGCCTCCTCCTCCTCTCGGAAGACCGTAAGCGGGGCCACCGGGCCAAAGGTCTCCTCCCGGAAGAGGAGGCTCTCCGGCCTCACGTTCAAAAGCACCGTGGGGGCGAAGAAGAGCCCCTTGGCCTCCCCCCCCGCCACGAGCCTCGCCCCCTTGGCGAGGGCGTCCTCCACGTGGGTCTGGACCTTCCTAAGGGCGGCCTCGTTCACCAGGGGGCCGATGTCCGTCTCCTCCGAAAGGGGGTCCCCCACCTTCAGGGCCTGGACCCTTCGGGCGTAGGCCTCGGCGAAGGCCTCGGCCACCTCCGCCTGGACGAAGATCCGGTTCGCCGCCACGCAGCTCTCCCCGGCGTTCCGGAACTTGGCCCTTAGGGTTTCCTCCACCGCCCTTTCCAGGTCGGCGTCGGCGAAGACCAGGACAGGCGCCCCGCCCCCAAGCTCCAAGGAAACCCGCTTTAAGGTCCTCGCCGCCTCCTCGTAGAGCCTCACCCCCACCTCGGTGCTCCCCGTGAAGGTGAGCTTGCGGACCCTTTCGTCCTCCAGGAAGGGGCGAGAGACCTCGGCGGGCCTGGAGGTGGGGAGGACCTGGAAGACCCCAGGGGGCCCCCCCGCCTCCAGGAAGAGCTTGGCCAGGTAGAGGGCGGTGAGGGGGCTCTCCTCCGCGGGCTTCAGCACGAAGGTGCACCCCGCCGCCAGGGCCGGGGCCACCTTGCGGGTCACCATGGCCGCGGGGAAGTTCCAGGGGGTGATGCCGTAGACCGGCCCCACTGGCTCGTAGCGCACCAGGATCCGCTTGTGGGGAAACTGGGAAGGAACGGTTTCCCCGTAGATCCGCTTGGCCTCCTCGGCGTACCACTCCACGAACCCCGCGGCGTAGGCCACCTCGGCCCTCCCCTCCTTGAGGGGCTTCCCCATCTCCAGGGCCATGAGCCGGGCCAGGGGCTCCTGGTGCTCCAGGATGCGCTCGTACCAGCGCCTGAGGACCCGGGCCCGCTCATAGGCCGTGGCGCGGCTCCAGGCGCGGAAGACCGAGACCGCCTCCTCCAAGGCCTCCCGCGCCTCCTCCTCGCCGCAGTCTGCCACCTCGGCCACCACCTCCCCCGTGGCCGGAGAGACCACGGGGAAACGCTGGTAAAGCCTCCTCCACCCCCCGGAGATGAAGGCTTCCTCGGGTATAGGAAGCGCCAGCTTATCCGTCCCCACTTTCCCTCCGTACCTTAGGGTACCCCTTCAGAAGATGAGGGCACGGGGGCCACCTCACGATTGTGGCCCCCCAGACCCCCTCCCTCACAAGGAGAGAAGGGCCACCACCTCCTCCCTGTGGAGAAGTTCCTCCATCCTGCCCTCGAGGCGGACCTCCCCCGTCTCCAGCACGTAGGCCCGGTCCGCCACCCGGCCCGTGAACCGGAGGTTTTGCTCCGCCACGAGGATGGGCAGACCCTCCCGCTTGAGCTCGAGGACCAGGCGGGCGATCTCCTCCACCACCAAGGGGGCGAGCCCTTCGGTGGGCTCGTCCAAAAGGAGGAGTTTGGGATTGGCCATTAGGGTCCTGCCGATGGTCAGCATCTGTTGCTCGCCTCCAGAGAGAAAGCCCCCCTTCCGGCGCTCGATCTCCTTCAGCCTGGGCAACAGCCCGTACACCCGCTCCAGATCCCAAGGGCCCGGACGGTGGGCCACAAGAAGGTTTTCCCGCACCGTCAACTCCGGGAAAATGCGGCGATCGTCTGGGACGTAGCCCAGCCCGGCCTGGGCCCGGCGGAAGGGAGGAAGGTGGGTGAGCTCCATGGCCCGATAGGCCACCCTTCCGGAGAACACCCGCACCATCCCCATGATCGCCTTGATCAAGGTGGTCTTCCCTGCACCGTTCCGGCCCAAGAGGGCCACCGCCTCCCCCTCCCCGACCTCCAGGTCCACCCCGTGGAGGACCGAGATCCCTCCATGCAGTCGTAGGCCCGGATACCTAGGGCCTCCTCCAGGCGGTGCCGGGTGGCAGGGTTCTCGGTCCCGGCCTCTCCCCCAAAAGCCCCAATGGACAAGGGGCTTTCTAGGCCCTTATCCCTGAGGGCCTCGGCCAGGTAGAGGCCAAAGGAAGGGGTGGCCGTGAGAGCCCGGGGTCGGAAGCGTTCCATGAGTTCCAGGTGGCGCTCCGTTTGGCCAGCCCCCGCGGGCAGGACGAAAAGTCCTAGCAGGCGGGCGGCGTGGTGCACCGCCATTCCGGCCACCCAAAGGCCATAGCTAAAGCCGTTAAGGAGCGTATCCCCAGGGCGCAGACCATAGGCGAAGAGGGTCCGGGCGGTCACCTGGGCAATGTTTTCCGCGTCCATTTCGCTCCAGACCGTGCCCACGGGAAACCCTGTGGTGCCGCTGGAAGGGTGGTACTCCCGCCACGCCTCCTTAGGGGCCAGGACGTAGCGCCCTAGGGGCGGGTGGAGGCGTTGCTCCTCCCTAAGCTCCGCCTCGGTGACCACGGGAAAGCGGGCAAGGTCCTCCAGATGGCGGATCTCCCGGTCCACCCCAGCCCACTTTTCCTGAAAAAAGGGGTTTTGCCTGTAGAGCCTCTCTACCTGGACCCGGAGCCGCTCCAGCTGCAGGGCCTCCAGGGCCTTTCGTGGCAGGGTCTCCACCTCATCCCAGTACGCCTTCACCCTTTCCCCCCGAGCTTTGGAGCCACTAAAGGGGAAATGGACATTCAGTGTCAAGAGTAGACATCCATGTCTTCTTTGCTCACATCTGTGCTATCCTGAGGGCATGGCCCTCACCCTGCCTTCCCTCTACACCCTGAGCGATCTCGCCCGGAAAAGCGGGGTTTCCCGAAGGATCCTCCAACACTACGCCAATCTGGGCCTTTTGGAACCCGGGGCCCTCACTCAGGGAGGCCGCAAGCTTTACACGGAGTTCGCCCTCTACCTCATCCAGGACATCCAAGATCTGAACCAGCTGGGCTTCACCCTGGAGGAGATCGGAAAGATCATGGCCTTAAAGAAGTCCATCTTCCACCCCGACGGCACCTATCGGGAGGGTTGGCGCAGAGAGGAGATTCCCCTCTCCGAGGGGGAGCTGGTGGCCATGTGGCGCAAGACGGGGGAGGTGCTGGCCAGCATAGAGCGGCAAGAGCGGATGATCCGCCGCTTCTACCGCTTCCTGACGAAGCACTTCGCCCCTAAGGAGGTAGAGGATGGACTTCGGCCTGGACCGGGAGACGGAGGCGCTTAAGGAGCGGGTGCGGGCCTTCCTGGAGGAAGCGGTCATCCCTAGGGAGGTGGAGGTGGCCCAGGACCTATCCCGCCTGGAGACGGTGACCCGGGAACTCCAGCGGGAGGCCCAAGCCCGGGGGCTTTTCCTACCCCACCTGCCCAAGGAGCTCGGGGGGCTCGGGCTTTCCTGGAGGCAGCTCGCCGTGGTCCTGGAGGAGGCGGGCCGAAGCCTCCTTGGGCCCAGGGCGCTGAACGCCGCCGCCCCGGACGAGGGCAACATGCACCTCCTCCACAGGGTGGCCAGCCCCAAGCAGAAGCGGCGCTACCTGGAACCCCTGGCTACCGGAGAGGTCCGGAGCGGCTTCGCCATGACCGAACCCATGGGGGCTGGGGCCGACCCCACCCTCCTGAAGACCACCGCCAGGCGGAAGGGGAAGGGCTTCGTCCTGGAGGGGCGGAAGTGGTTTACCACGGGGGCCGAGGGGGCGGCCTTCTTCCTGGTCCTGGCCCGGGCGGAGGAAGGACCCACCATCTTCCTGGTGGATCGGGACAACCCGGGGCTTAAGCTGGTGCGCAGCATCCCCACCATGGACCACTGGTCCGTGGGGGGGCACGGGGAGCTGGTCCTCGAGGGGTGCGAGGTGGGGGAGGAGGCGGTTTTGGGCGAGGTGGGGAAGGGGTTTGCGTACGCCGAACTCCGCCTGGACCCGGCCCGCCTCACCCACTGCATGCGCTGGCTAGGGGTGGGCGTCCGGGCTACCGAGCTCGCCCAGGAGTACGCCCTCCGGAGGGACTCTTTCGGACGGAAACTCGCTGAGCACCAGGGGGTCCAGTTTATGATCGCCGACAGCCACATGGAGCTCCACGCCGCTCGGCTCATGGTCTGGCACGCCGCCTGGAAGCTGGACCGGGGAGAGAGGGTCCGCCACGAAGCCTCCATGGCCAAGGTCTTTGTGGCCGAGGCAGTGGGCCGGGCGGTGGACCGGGCGGTGCAGATCACCGGGGGACTGGGGATCAGCGAGGACATCCCCCTGTCCATCTTCTACCGGGAGGTGCGGCCCTTCCGCATCTACGATGGGCCCAGTGAGGTCCACCGGGCAAGCATCGGTAAGCGGGCCCTCTTCAAGGGGCTTCGGCCATGAGGGAGGCCCTGGAAGCCGCCCTAAGAGAGATCCTTGGACCGGGAGAGGTAGCGGCTTTGAAGCGCCTCCCCGGAGGGGCCTCGAAGGAGGCCTGGGCGGTGGACTACCGTACCCGGGAGGGCACCTATCCCCTCTTCCTCCGCCGGGCAGGGGGTGGGGTGATCTACAGCAAGACCCTTTCCTTGGAGCAGGAGTTCCGCCTCCTCCAGGCGGCCCGGGCCCGCAGGGTCAGGGTTCCGGAACCCCTTCACTACTTCCCCGATCTTGAGGGGCGGGAGGCCTTTCTCACGCGCCGTCTCGAGGGAGAAGCCATTGGCGCTCGGGTGGTGCGGCGCCCTGAGCTGGCGAGGGCCCGGGAGACCCTGTCCCAGGATATGGCCGAGGAACTCGCCAAGATCCACGCCATCCCTCCGGAAGAAGTGCCCTTCCTGAAGCCGCCACCCCTTCCCCTCTGGCGGGCGGTCTTGGAGGAAGCCTACCAGGACTTGGACCTCCTAGAGGAGCCCCACCCCGCCCTGGAGTGGGGCCTGCGTTGGCTCCTGGACCACCCGCCCAGGGAGCTTCCTCCCGTGGTGGTCCACGGCGACTTCCGTATCGGCAACCTTTTGGTGGACGAGAAAGGCTTGGTGGCCGTCCTGGACTGGGAGTTCGCCCACCTGGGCGACCCCCGGGAGGACCTGGCCTGGCCCTTGGTGCGGGCCTGGCGCTTCGGGGAGGACGGGAAGCGCCTGGGGGGAATAGGGGAGGTAGCGCCCTTCCTAGAACGCTACAACGCCCTCACCGGGCAGAGTATCGCTGAGGAGGAGCTCTTCTGGTGGGAGGTCCTGGGCAACGTGCGCTGGGGGCTTGGGGCCCTGAAGCAGGCCCGGAGGCACCTTAGAGGGGAGGAGCGGAGCGTGGAGCTCGCCGTGCTGGGCAGGCTGGCTTCGGAGATGGAGTACGAGGTCCTATACCTGCTGGAGACCCATGGACAGGCCTAACCCGGACGAACTGTTGGAGGCTGTGGGGGAGTTCCTGGAAAGGGAAATCCTCCCCGGTCTTGCCGATCCCCGGCTCCGCTTCCGGGCCCTGGTGGCCTTAAACGCCCTGGGTATCGCCCGGAGGGAGCTCCTTTGGGGAGAGGGGTTGGCGGAGGAGGACCGGAGGGAACTGGGAACCCTTTTGGGCCTCGAGGCGCCTCTGGAGGAGCTTTTGCGGACCCTGGCGGCAAAGATCCGTGAGGGCAAGGCCCCTCCAGGGACCCTCTTCTTCCTCAAGGCCCACGTGGCCCGGAAGCTCAAGGTAGCCAGCCCCAAATACTTGGAACGCTACCCATGAGGAAGCGGCTTTTCCTGCTACGTCACGGGGAGGTGGAATACTTCCCCCAAGGGAAGCCCGTGCCCCCAGAGGGGGTCAGGCTCACGGAGCGGGGAAGGGCCCAGGCCCGGGCGGTGGGGGCGCTCCTCCGCAGGGTCCCCCTAGATCTTGCCGTCCACACCGGTCTTCCGCGCACGGAGGAAACCCTGGACTTGGTACTGGAGGCCATGGGCAGGGAGGTACCCGTGGAAGCCTGGGCCGAGTTCCAGGAAATTCGCCCAGGAAGGCTTAGGGACCTCATCGATCCGGAACGGGCCTTCCGGGAAGCCTTTCGCCCCGTAAGCCTCGAGGAACGCTTCCTCGGTGGGGAGTCGTACGGCGCCTTCCTGGAGCGCGTCCTCCCCGCCTACGAGCGCCTCCTGGCCCGAGAGTGGAACACCCTCCTCCTCGTGGCCCACGGCGGCGTCATCCGGGCGCTCCTCTCGTACGCCCTCACAGGCAAGCGAAGCTTCTTGCCCTTGGAAATCCACCCTTGTGGCCTCTCCGTTTTGGACATCGGAGAGGGAAGCCTTCTCCGGGTCCACAACCTCCTCGTCTACGATCCTCTCCCGGATACCCGTCTTACCAGCATGGAGGAGCTGTGGCAGGCGTACCGCAGCTAACCTTCACCCCCCGCCCTCAAATAGGAAGAAGATCTATAGAATAACCCGCTATTTCTCGCCGGAGGAACCTCCTTTGGGTAGCCCAGCGGGCCAACGTGGGAGCCAGGCGGGATCTGCCCACACCGGGCCCCGCCCAGCGTACGGCAAGCCCTCACTTTCCGGTATAAGTGATCCGGTAAATCACGCCAGCGAAGTCATCGGACACCAATAGCGAGCCGTCCGGCAGCTCCTTGATGTCCACGGGCCTGCCCCAGGCCCCGGTGCCCGAAAGCCAGCCCGTAGCGAAAGGTTGTTGCTTAACCGGGTTCCCCTTGTCGTCAAATTGGATAAACAAGATATCGTAGCCCACGGGCGTGCTTCGGTTCCAGGAACCGTGCCGCGCCACAAACGCACCGCTTCTGTAGGGCTCAGGGAACGCCTTCCCACGGTAGAAATGAATCCCCAGAGGAGCGGAGTGGGCCTGGAACTCCATTGCCGCTGGCACGATGGGGGCAGGAGGTTGCTTGTTCTCGTAGCCCGGGCTCCGTACCTTTCCCCCAGCGGTGGCCACATAGGGGAAACCGAAGAAGAGCCCCGGCTTGTCTGCACGAATCAGGGTGTCGGGAGGCACATCGTCTCCCATCCCATCAGCACCGTTATTCGTCGCGTAGAACACCTTGGTTTTGGGGTGCCAGTCCATCCCCACGATGTTTCGCTGCCCTGAGAGGAAGACCTCGGGGTTGGAACCATCCAAGTTCATCCGCAGCACCGTGCCCTCGTATCCCTCGAGGTCACAGATGTTGCAGGGGGCCCCCACCGCCACGTAGAGCTTGTTGTCCGGGCCTATGCGGATGTAACGCCAACCGTGCAAGGGCTTGTCCGGAAGCTTGTCGAAGATCACATCGGGAGGAAACGGCTTGTAGAGATCGAACTCGGCGGCCGCGTAGCGCAGAATACGGTGCTGCTCGGCCACATAGAGGAAACCACCCTTAAAGTCCACCCCGTTGGGCACTTTGAGCCCTGTAGCGAACCGAATAACTTCGTCCGCCACCCCGTTCTTGTCCCGATCCACCACAGCGTACACCGTATCGTACCGGGTGCCCACGAACACAACACCCAGGGGGCTGCTCACCGCCACGGAGCGGGCGTGTGGTTCCCACGCGCGTGGCGACCTGGTCCAAAGCCTTCCACGCACGCCCCGGTAGAAACGGAGGAGGCCTTGCCGCGCCAGCACGCCCACGGCCTTCACCGGATCATTGGCCCGAGGAGAGCCTTGTCCTGCCGGGAACGTGAGGGAGAAAAACGCAACAAACCTTGCTGATGCCCAAGGCGCGCTGCTAAACTTGACCCTGCCCAATAAGGGGGTGGAAACCATGAGGCGAGCGATCCTATGGTTTTTGGTTTTGGTGGCGGCCTCGGTCCTGGCCCAACAGTCCAGGCCCGCCTCAGACCCGCAGGTGGTGGAAGCGGCGAGGAAGGAGGGGCGCCTTATCATCTACTCCTCCACGGACCAATCCAGCGCCCAGGCCCTCCTGGACGATTTCCGCAAGCTTTACCCGTTTATACAGATCGAATACAACGATCTGGGTACCCAGGCCATCTACGACCGCTTCGTAAGTGAAACCGCAGCTGGGGCTTCCAGTGCGGATTTTCTCTGGTCCAGCGCCATGGAGCTCCAGGTTAAGTTGGCAAGCGAAGGCTATGCCCTCCCCTACGACTCCCCCGAAGCCAGGAACTGGCCCGCCAACGCCCACCTGGAGAACCTTGCCTACGGCACCACCCTGGAACCTAGCGTGATCGTCTTTAATAAGCGCTTCCTCAAGCCCGAGGAGGTACCCACCACGCGGGAAGGCCTCGTGCGGCTTCTCCAGGAACCGAGGATGCGGGGACGGATGGCCACCTGGGACCCCGAGCGTAGCGCCGTGGGCTTCACCTTCCTCAAGGCGGAGTACGACCGCTTCCCCGCCTTCCAGGATCTGGCCCGGGCCTTTGGAAAGGCCCAAGCCGCCCTCTATTCCTCCACCGGAGCTGCATTTGAGAAGGTCATCTCGGGCGAGCACTACCTGGCCTACGGCTTCTTCGGCTCCTACGCCCTCCTGAGGCAGCGCACGGTGAAGGATCTGGGGATCGCCTACCTTACGGACGGCACGGTCGCCATCCAACGGGTGGCCTTCATCAACAAGCGCGCAGCCCATCCCAACGCCGCCAAGCTCTTCCTGGACTACCTCCTCTCCCTGCGGGGCCAGAACCTCATGGCCTACACCGCCCTCATCTTTGCCCGCCGCGAATCGGTGGTGGGTGAGGCCACACCTCAGGCCCTCTACAAGGCAGTGGGCGGTAAGGACAAGGTATACGCCATCCCGGTTTCCAAGGAGATTCTCAAGAACCTGGACCCCGCGGAGAGGATGCGCTTCCTTACCTTCTGGCGGCAGGCCGTCCGGGGCCAGTAGGGGCAGGGCATGGTGCAGAGGGTCCCCCGTGCCCCCTCGCTTTCCTGGCCCCTCCTCCTCCTTACCGCAGCGGTAGGGGTCCTGGTTCTTGCCCCGATAGGGATCCTGGTCTACCAGAGCCTCCTCACCGCCCCTTTCTTCGCTCCGGCCAAGCGCCTCGCCCTCGAGGCCTACCGCTACGTCCTCCACGACCCCTACTTCCTCGAGGCCCTCAAGAACTCCTTCCTGATCGGCCTGGGCATGGTCGGAATCGCCGTGCCCCTGGGAAGCCTCTTCGCCTTCCTGGTCACCAAGACCGACCTTCCCTTCGCCCGGCTCTTTGAGCTCTTGCTGCTCGCCCCCATCTTTATCTCCGCCATCATCCTGGGCATCGGCTTCATCGTGGCCTTCGGACCCTCGGGGGTTGTGTCCGGCTGGGTGGAATCCCTTCTGGGCCGGGTTCCCTGGACCATCTACACCCTCCCAGCCATCGCCGTCATCGCCGGGCTCACCCACGTGCCCTACGTCTACCTGTACGTGGCGAGCACCATCCAAAACGTGGACGCCTCCCTGGAAGAGGCCGCCCGGGTAGCGGGGGCAAGACCGTACCAGGTGGCCCTCTCCGTCACCCTTCCCCTCGTGCGCCCCGCTTTGGTCTACAGCGGGGCCCTCATGCTCCTCCTCGGCTTTGAGCTTTTCGGCCTCCCCCTGGTCCTGGGAGACGCCAAAGGGGTCATGGTGGTCACCACCTACCTCTACCGCCTTACCGCCATCACCGGAACCTCCGCCTACCACCTCATGGCGGCGGTGAGCGTCCTCATCGTCCTCATCGCTTTTACCCTGGTCCTCCTGCAGCGCTACCTGGTGGGGCGGATGGAGGGGCGGTACGTGGCCATCGGAGCCCGGGGATACCGCACGGAAAAGCTTCCACTGGGGCGGCTCCGGTACGCGTGGGCCCTCGCCCTCGCCCTCTACCTCCTGGTGGCGGTGGTGCTCCCCGTGCTCGGGGTGGTGTTCCGTAGCCTCGTCACCAGCTGGGGTCCTGGCGTGGACCTGCGGGAGGTCTTCACCTTGGGGCACTACGCCGAGGTCTTTAAGCTCCCGAACCTAAGCCGGGCGGTGACCAATACCCTTTGGGTGGCCGCCTTCGGAGGCCTCCTGGCCCTGGCCTTTTACCTCCTCGTCGCCCTGGGCATCCAGCGGGGCCGGGGTTTTGGGCGCGTCCTGGACTACTTGGCGGGCCTGCCCCGGGCGGTTCCCGGGCTCATCATGGGGCTCGCCTTCCTGTGGATTTTTCTCTTCTTCAAGCCCATCGCTCCCTGGCGCAACACCCTCTTCGCCCTCGTCCTGGCCTACACGGTGGTCTGGATGCCCTACGGGGTGAGGCTCCTCACGGCAGCTCTCCTCCAGGTGGGGTGGGAGGTGGAGGAGGCGGCCCGGATCGCCGGGGCCTCCCCTATCAGGGCCTTCCTCCACGGCACCCTACCCCTCCTCAAAGGCGGGGTCCTCACCGCCTGGTTTTTGCTCTTCATCCAGTTCGTGCGGGAGTACTCCACCGGGGTCTACCTGATGACGGCAGGCACCGAGGTCCTGGGGGCCCAGATCGTGGCCCTCTGGGGGACGGGAGCGGTGGACCTCATCGCCGCCCTCGCCACCCTGCAGGTCCTCATCGTGAGCGGCGTCTTCCTCCTGGCAAACCGGCTCGGGGTAAGGCCCCAAGGGCTTTGAGGAAAGGGCAGGAAAATGGTCCGGAAAACGCTTGACGGGCAAGAGGCTATGACCGCTCCGGTGGGAACGCTTAAGGTGGAGGCCCTCGAGGTGCGCCTCGGGGAAAACCTCGTCCTCAAAGGGGTGGACCTGGCCGTAGCCCCCGGGGAGATCCTGGCTCTCCTTGGACCTTCGGGCTCGGGCAAGACCACCCTCCTGCGGGCGGTGGCGGGGCTCGTGCGCCCCACCGGGGGCAAGATCCTCCTCGGCAAGGAGGTGTTTTTTGATGGGGGGAAGGGGGTGTTTCTGCCCCCGGAGCGGCGGAACCTGGGCCTTGTCTTCCAGTCCTACGCCCTTTGGCCCCATCGCACCGTCTACGAGAACGTGGCCTATGGCCTGAGGCTTCGGAAGGTGCCGGAGAAGGAGGTACGGGAGCGGGTGCTTGCTCTTTTGGACCGCTTGGGGCTCACGGGGCTCGAGCGCCGCTACCCAGGAGCCCTCTCCGGAGGCCAGCAGCAGCGGGTTTCCTTGGCGCGGGCCTTGGCTTACGACCCCAAGCTCCTCCTCCTGGACGAGCCCCTTTCCAACCTGGACGCCAAGCTCCGCGACCAGGCCCGGGTGTGGCTTAGGGAGACCCTGAAGGCCACGGGCAAGGCCGCTCTCTTCGTAACCCACGACCAGGGAGAGGCCATGGCCATAGCCGACCGCATCGCCCTCCTGAACGAGGGTCGGATGGAGCAGGTGGGCACCCCAGAGGAGCTTTACCGCAACCCGAAGACCCTCTTCGTGGCGGACTTCCTGGGCAACCCCAACGTGGTAGAGGCCCTGGTGGTGGGCCTCGAGGGACCCCTGGCCCGCCTGGAGCTTGCGGGCTTCCCCTTGCGGGCCCGGGCCATGGGAACACTGGCCCCAGGAAGGCTCGCCAAGCTCGTCCTTCGACCCGAGGCCCTAAGGCTGGCGGGAGCAGGAGAGGTGAACGTCTTAGAAGGCGCCCTCGCCCACAGCCTCTACCTGGGAAGCCACTATGAACATTGGGTGCGAGCCGGAGACGCCTTGCTCCGCTTCTTTAGCCCACTTCCCCTGGGCGAGGCCCGGGTGCGGCTCGCCGTGGACCCGGAATCCGCCCTGGTCTACCCCGGGTAAGCCGCGCATAATGCGCTTGTGGCCCGGGCGATTTGGCTTCCGGTGCTGGTACTGGCCTTAGGCCTTTGGCTGGGGATGGGCCTCGAGGCCAACCGTCACCTCACGGCCTTAGCCATCCAGGAAGTGGAGGCCCTGGCGGAGGCGGTGGCTGAGCTTTCCGACCTAAAGGCCCTTTCGCGGCTTGGTGTACGGCTCACGGCGCACCCCAGGGAGGCCGCCCCTCTTTGGGGCGAAGGAGCCTCAGGGGCGGAGGTGACGCCTCGGGGGATATTGGTCTGGGCAGCGCGACCCTGGGCCGGAGGGAGCCTGGAGGTGGCGCGGGTCTACCCCTTCCTTTTGCCCTCCCCGCTCCTTCCCCTAGGCCTCGCCCTCCTGGCCTGGCTTTGGGCCTGGAGAAGGTCCGAGGCCGCCGTCCTCCGGACGCTGGGGACGCCCTTAAACGAAGCAAGGGAGGGGCTTGCCGACCTAACCGCGGCCTTCGCCAGCCTCGAGGAGGGGGTAGCTGTGCTTAAGGAGCAGGAGGTGGTCCTCCTTAACCCCAAGGGGCTGGCCCTTTTGGGCCTACCGCCCGGGGCCCTACCCCCTCTACCCTTGCGGCGGGTGTGGCCTGCCTTAGCGGATCACCTGGAGGAGGGCGAGGCCTACCTGCCCCTGCCCACGGGCCGCCCAGGCCGCGTCCGGCTCCAAGGACTCGGGAACCGATGGATCGCCGTCTTTCAGGAGCAGGCGGAGCTGTTGCGCCTGGCGGAGGAGCTCACCCAAAGCCGCCGCCACCTGGAGCTTCTAAGGGCCCAGGCCCATGAGTTTCAAAATCTCCTCCACGTTATCGGTGGGCTCCTGGAGCTCGGTCGGGCGGAGGAAGCCCTGCACCTTGTGCAAGGAGAGCTTCACGCCGAGAGAGAGCTAGAGAACCTCCTTCGGGGGGTGGAAGTGCCCTTGGTAGCTGCCCTTCTTCTCGGCAAGCTGCGCCGGGCCCGGGAGCGGGGCCTCGGCTTCCGCCTCGAGGGAAGGCTCCCCGCCCGCTACGCTCCCATAGGTGATAGTCTGGCCAGCATCCTCGGCCACCTCTTGGAAAACGCCCTCGAGGCGGCCCGAAGCGAGGTGGGCCTCCGCTTCCTAGAGGGGGAAGGCCTTAGGGTGGAGGTCCTTGACGACGGACCGGGGCTTCCTGAGGGGAAGGAAGCCCCTTTCCTTCCCGGGGCGAGCGGCCGGGGCACGGGGCGAGGGTACGGCCTGGCCTTGGCCCGGGCGCAAGCGCGGGCCCTGGGGGGCGAGGTGGGCTACCATAGGAAAGAGGGGTGGACGGTTTTCTGGTTAAGCCTGCCCGAGCCCTCATCGTGGAGGACGACAGACGGTTAGCCAACCTACACCGGGCCTTCCTAGAGGAGGAGGGGCTCGGTGTGGTGGGGATCGCGGGAAGCCTTCGGGAGGCCTGGGTCTTCCTGGAGGAAAGCCTAGATCTGGTTCTTCTAGACCTCTACCTCCCTGACGGCCACGGACTGGAGCTTCTCCCTGCTCTGGAAGGGATCTATACCGTGGTCATCACCGCCGCCAAGGACGTGCCCACGGTGGAGCGGGCCCTCCTGGGGGGGGCCATGGACTACCTGGTGAAGCCCTTCGGGCGCTCCCGGCTCAGGGAGGCCTTGGTCCGGTTCCGCGCCTTTCAGAACCTCAAGGCCAAGAAGGAGGTTGCTCAGACAGACGTGGACCGCCTCCTGGGGCGTAGACAGGCTCCCAAAGGGCTGGACCCGTTGACCCTAGGGCAAGTCCTCGCCCTATTGCAGGGAGGTGGTGCTCTTACAGCCGAGGAGGTAGCGGAGACTCTGGGCCTCTCTCGAGTCACCGCCTGGCGCTACTTGGAGGCCCTCCGCAGAGAGGGTCGGGTGCAGGTGGAGGTACGTTATGGGAAAACCGGGAGACCTTCCCGCGCCTATCGCCTAGAAGTCCCTGGGGGCGGTTAAGGAAGCCTGGCGCTCAGGGAACCGTGTTCCCCATGAGGGGCTCCGGCTCGTTCCCGCCCTGGCCCCCCGCAACGCCGGCGAGCCCTTCTCGCCCGGCCTCGGGACACGTGGGCAGGAGAAGGATTGGCCGCCAGCCAGCCCCCACTCCAGCTGGACTTACGCGGCCTGGTCGTGTCAAGAACTCTGTGTAAGAGTCTGTGTACGGGGGGCATACCGCTCCTGAAGCATCTTCTCCAGCACCTCCTTCACTTCGGCAAAGCCCTTAAGCCGCAAGATGTTCGCTTTGCGAAGCAGCCTCTCCGACCACGTCCCTTCCTGCCTCTCTGACTCCAAGTAGAGAAGCTTGTACACCGCCTCTACAAGGTGTTCCCCTGACGGGGAAGCAGCTTTGGGGAACTTGTGATCCCGCACCTTCGTCCCCCGCCGGATCTCCCGGATGAACCGCTCCATCAGGTTGGTGCTCCGCAGGTACGGCCAAAGCACCTTGGGGTACCCGTAGAACCGCAGGAAGGCCCCCGAATCCTGTACCCACAGCCCCACCACCCCCGGGTACCGCGAACCCCAGGCGGCCTTCACCTCCTCCAAGGCCCCAAGAGCTTCTTCCCGGCCCTCCGCCCCGTACACCCGCCTCAGGTCCTCCGCCAGCAGGCCCCGGTCCCGCGCCCGCACCTGGGACAGGCTCCACCGCACCCCGTGCACCACGCACCGCTGCCACTCCGCCTGAGGGTAGACCTTGCGGATAGCCTTTCGGTGTTCGCCTGACGGCGAAGCAGCGGGAAGCCCGGGCAACCCGTCGGTGATGAAGAGCAACACCCGCCGCAGACCCCGTTGCCAAAGCTCCCCCAGTACCCCCTCCCATCCCAGGGCGCTCTCCGTGGGCAACAGCCAGAACCCCAGGACCCGCCTCTGCCCATCAGGGGTGATCCCCAGGGCCACATACACGCATTCAAGATACGCTTGCGCGTGACCCCGCACGATCCCTTCTCCTTCCCTGAAGACCTTTAGGGAAAGCCCGTCCAGGTAGACGAAGGCCATCTCCTCGGGCAAAAGCCGGGTGCGGAAGGCTCCTGCCGCCTCCAGGACTTGGTCGGTCAGAGCGCTTAGGGTCTCGTGGGAGTAGCGGTGGCCTAAGAGCAGGCTCAATAGACGAACGTAGCCTTCGGCTGACCGGCCGCCTTGCGCTGGCTGACCCCGGCGGCGTAAGTCAGCCCCGAAGGGGCTACCTTGAGGGCCACGGCCACTGGAACGTAGCCTTCGGCTGACCCCCCACGTCCACCAGGCGGCGGGCGTAGGGCTTAAGGAAAGCCGGGTAATACCGAGATTCCCGATCCCTAGGGACCTTCAGGTCCACCTGGCCGAAGGCGGTCTCCAGCTTGCGGGGGTAGTAGCCGTTCCTGCGGCCTCCGTGCACCTGCAAGAAGGCCGTCCGGTCCAGCTCCAGAACCGTCTGCAAAACCTCGGCCACCGTCTCCCGCACCGCTTCCCTCAGCAAGATTCGCAAGGTATCCTGGTCCACGGGGCACCTCCTCGTTCCAAGGTGTGCCCCCCTATTAAACACGGACTCTTACACATAAATCCTTACACGACCACCACGAGAGCCGGTTGCACTCGGGTCTGGGCTACCGGACCCCAAAGGAGGTGATGCAGGAGGCGCTGGGGCAAAGCACGCAGGACGTCACACGGGAGGCAGGGTGAAAGTGTCTAAGTTTAGGGGGCTGGATCAGGGAAGGAAGTTTGGGGGGCTTTGGGGGAGGCGGGGGTGCGGCCGGTGATCCGGCTTCGGGGCGGGGGCGAGGCCAGGGACGAGGCGCGGGTGCGGGCGCGGGAGGGGTGGGACCCCGAGGTGTACCGGTTTCGCGGGGTAGTGGAGGGGGTGTTTGGGGGGATGAAGACGCGGCTGGGTGGGGGATACCTCATGGAGCGGAAGCCTTGGACGGCCATGGCGCGGGCGCTTTTGGAGCTCATCGCCTACGGCCTTAGGGTTCTTCTCTCCCTTCTCCCGCCCCCTCCGGGGTACAAGGCAATTTACTAGGCAAGCCCTTCAGCCCTTGACAGGGTGAGGGGATGGAGCTACCATGTCCGCTAAGAGGTCTAAAGATTAGACCAATAGGCCGGTATGCAACGCACCCGGATCGCCACCCTAATAGCGCAAGAGTTAGAGGCTCTTATCCGAGAAGGGTTTTGGAGCCCCGGGGAACACCTGCCCTCGGAGCGGGCTTTGGCCGAGCGGTTTCGCGTGAGCCGGGTTTCTCTCAGGGAAGCCCTACGCCTTTTAGAGGCTTCTGGACTTATCGAGATCCGCCAGGGGGATGGGGCCAGAGTTAGAGCGCAGTCGTCTGCTGTTGGCTACCTGTTGGCCCGGCGCTTAGAGGGCCTTAATCTGCAGCATTTGTTTGAGTTCCGACAAATTGTGGAGCCGGAGGCGGCGGCGTTGGCCGCAGAGCGGGCCAGCCCAATACATCTCAGTGCTCTGCAGGACACTTTGGCCGATCAGGCCCGGCATGTTAAGGATCCCCACGGTTTTCTTTTGCTGGACCTGGAGTTTCACCGGCTTATCTCTGTCGCTTCCGGAAATGCCGTGCTGCAGGAGATTGTCTCCGCCCTTAATGCTGGGCTGCGCGAGACCCGGTTACGAGCTATGGCCCACAGGTATGACCCTCTACGAAGCCTGGAAGGCCATCGGCGGATTCTAGAGACCATCCTCTCCCGAAACCCTCAAGAGGCCCGGGAAGCGATGCGCCAGCACTTGTGCGAGGTGGAAACGTCGGCCCTGGCCGACGAGCCACAAGGGGGTGACACCCGATGAAGAGGCTGTGGACGTTTGCGGCGCTGGTAGCATTGGGGTTGGCTGTGGCAAAAACTACAGTCACGGTGGGTTTGGATGCCGATCCCCCAAACCTGGACCCTGTTTTTTCTTCGGCTTTGGTGGACCGTCAAGTCCTTAACCAAGTCTACGATAAGTTAGTGGATATAGACAAGGACTTGAAGATCGTCCCCATGCTGGCTGTTAGCTGGTCTGTGGGAGGAAATGGGACGGTGTACACATTTAAGCTCCGCCAGGGAGTGAAATTTCATGATGGCACCGAGTTCGACGCCGAGGCGGTCAAGTTCAATATGGACAGGGCTCTCACGGCCGAGGGTTCCCGCCGCAAGGGAGAACTGGCTCCGGTGAAAGAGGTTCAGGTAGTGGACAAGTATACCGTGCGGGTCGTGCTCAAAGAACCCTTCTCACCGTTCCTGTACGTTTTGAGTGACCGCGCAGGTATGATGGTGAGTCCCGCAGCTGCAAAGCGATATGGCCAAGATCTGGCGAACAACCCCGTGGGGACAGGCCCCTTCCGCTTTGTGGAGAGGAAGCGCCAAGACCGCATCGTGCTTCAAAAAAACGAAGGCTACTGGCGGAAGGGCTATCCCAAGATAGACGAGTTGATCTACCGCCCCTTCCCCGATGACGACGTACGAGTTGCCAACCTCCTTTCGGGGGCCACTACCGTCATTACGCCGGTAGCGCCCAAAGACCTTGCCCGGGTTCGTTCGGACCCCAACCTGAGCCTTCACGCTTTCCCCAGCTTGGGCTTCCAGGGAATTTGGCTGAACGTGACCCGGCCTCCCTTCAACAATAAGGCTCTGCGCCAAGCCTTTGCTGCCACCATCGATCGGGAGACCGTTGACCGAGTGGTCTTCCTCGGAACTGCTACGCCGGCCAACGGGCCCTTCCCGCCCGGCTCCCCTGCTTACGATCCCTCCATTCCCGTTCCTAAGAGGGATGTCGCTCTGGCAAAGCGCAAGCTCCAGGAAGGGGGTTCTCCCAACGGGTTTTCCTTCACCCTGCTTACTGCGCCGGGTCCCCTCCTCACTCAGCTCGCGCAAGTATACCAGGCCATGGCCACGGAAGCAGGGATCCGCATCCAGATCCAGCAAGTGGAGTTTGGCACCCTCCTGGATCGTACGGACCGGAAGGATTACGAGGCCGCGATCCTGGGATGGAGTGGGCGACCGGACCCTGACGGAAACATCTACGATTTTATGCGCTGTGGCGGCCCGCTCAACAACGCTGGCTACTGCAATTCCAAGGTGGATGCTCTGCTCAACCGGGCCCGGGCTACCCGGGTAATGGAGGTGCGTAAGAGCCTCTACAGCGAAGCCTTGAAGATCATCCTAGAGGACGCGCCTTACGTATACGTGTACCACCCCCAAGTGCTCATCGGGGCTTCCAAGAAGCTCGTAGGGTTACCGCTTATTCCGGACGGCATTTTGCGCTTTGCAGAGGTGGAGCTGCGGTGAGCGCGTATCTTTTCCGCCGCCTCCTGGAAGCTTTGCCCACCCTGTTCTTGGTATCCGTTGCGGTGTTTGTCCTCACCCGGGTACTTCCTGGGGATCCGGTAAGGCTTCTTTTGGGGGAAGAACCGGATCCCCAGGTGGCGGCGGAGGTACGGCGGAATCTCGGCTTGGACCGTCCCGTGGTAGCTCAGTACGGGAACTGGCTCTGGGGGCTCTTGCAGGGCGATCTTGGGCGCTCCATCAAGGATGGGGTCCCCGTGAGCCGTATCATCCGGGAGAAGCTCCCCACCACTGTGGAGCTATCTGTTTTGGCCATGGGTGTAGCCCTTGCCATAGGCCTGCCCACGGGAATGCTGGCCGCGATCCTCCGAGGTTCCTGGTTGGACGGGTTGATCACGGCGGGTTCCTTGGCGGGTGTCTCCGTGCCCAACTTTTTCCTGGGGATTATGCTCATCTACCTGTTCAGCCTGCGCTGGGGGTGGATTCCTCCCTCCGGGTACGTGGAACCTTGGGTGGATGTGAGGCGCAACGTGTTGCTCATGATCCTACCGGCGATCACCCTGGGAACCGCCTTGGCCGGGGCCCTGGCCCGTTTTACCCGCAACAGCCTTTTAGAAGTTCTCTCCCAGGACTATATCCGTACGGCCAAGGCCAAGGGTCTGGCCTTTTCTCGGATTCTCGTCAAGCATGCCCTGCGCAATGCGGCTACTCCCATTTTGACGGTGATGGGGTTACAGCTGGGAGGGCTTTTGGGAGGGGCGGTGGTGACAGAACAAATCTTTTCCATCCCGGGGTTCGGGCGCCTGGTGGTGGATGCGGTGCTAACACGCGATTTCACCGTCCTGCAGGGGGTGGTTCTGGTTTCGGCCCTTTTGGTATTTCTGGTGAATGCGGCCGTGGATATGCTTTACGCCTTAGTGGACCCGAGGATTCGATACGGATGAGTGCGCTCGGTCGCAAAGCTTGGCTTCGCTTTCTCAGCCACCGCATGGGGGTGTTGGGCGGTCTGGTCCTGGCCAGCTTTGTCCTGGGAGCCCTCTTCGCCCCGTGGCTGAGCCCAGCCTTGCCAACGGAAACCCATTTTGACCGCCTGCTTCAGCCCCCATCCTGGGCGCATCCCTTTGGCACCGATGAGCTCGGCAGAGACGTGTTCTCCCGAGTCTTGTATGGGGGTCGGGTGTCCTTGGCGGTGGGCGTGGTCTCGGTGAGCTTGGCTTTGGTGCTAGGGGGGCTTTGGGGCCTGGTCGCGGGCTATGCGGGAGGCTGGCTGGATAGCGTCCTGATGCGCTTGGTGGATGCTCTTCTGGCTTTTCCCTTTTTGGTGCTGGCCATCGCCCTGGCTGCTGCCCTCGGTCCGGGGGTGACCAACAGCATGCTGGCCATCACCATCGTTATATCCCCCGCCGTGGCACGTTTGGTCCGTGGTCAAGTCCTGGCCGAGTTAGGCAAGGACTATGTGGCGGCCGCGGTAGCCCTGGGCGCCTCCCACGCCCGCGTTCTCTTCCGCCACATTCTGCCCAACCTTTGGGGTCCCCTGATCGTTCAGGGTAGCCTCTCCACGGCCAATGCCATCTTGGCCGAGGCCACCTTGTCCTTTCTGGGACTCGGGGTGCAACCGCCCACGCCTTCCTGGGGGTCCATGCTTAATGTGGCCCGCGGGTATCTTGAATCGGCGCCTTGGCTGGCCGTCTTTCCGGGAACGGCCATCTTTGTTGTTGTCCTGTCCTTCAACCTCTTGGGTGATGCTTTGAGAGACGCCTTAGACCCACGTACGGCAGGGAGTTGAGACCGTGCGGAGGAGCTGGCGCCGGTTGGTTCGGGATCCCTGGGTGATCCTCGCGGGTTTCCTGGTGGTGGCGGAGATCGCTGTGGCCCTCTTGGCTCCTTGGCTTGCGCCCTATGATCCAGCGCAGCAGTTTCCCGATGGCCTATCCCTCGAGGGACAGCCCTTGCCCCCGAGCCCCAAGTTTGTTCTGGGAACGGACCTTTTGGGAAGGGACCTACTGTCCAGGATGATCTGGGGTGCCCGGACCTCTTTGGCGGTGGGGGTACTGGCCAATGGGATAGCCGTGGGCCTCGGCCTAATTGTCGGTCTCACCGCCGGCTACTACCAAGGTTGGGCCGGTACCTTGCTGATGCGCTTTACGGACGTGATGATGGCCTTTCCCGCGCTCTTGCTGGCCATCGCCCTTGCGGCGATCCTGAAGCCCAGCCTGGGGATCGTGTCTTTGGTTATCGCCCTCGTGAACTGGGTGCAGGTGGCCCGGGTCGTGAACGCCCAGACCCTTTCCCTTGCCCAACGGGACTTTGTGGAAGCCGCCCGGGCATTGGGGGCCGACCATGTCCGAATTCTCTTCCGTCACTTGCTGCCCCATCTATTACCCACCTTGGTGGTCTGGGCGAGTTTGGGCCTGGCCTCCACCGTGCTCCTCGAGGCCGCCCTTTCCTTCCTGGGAGTGGGAGTCCAGCCTCCAACCCCTTCCTGGGGAGGCATCATCAACGAGAGCCAGTCCTATTTTACCCAAGCTCCGTGGCTGGTGGCATTCCCGGGCACCGCTATCCTCCTGACAGCTTGGGCTTTTAACCTTTTAGGAGAAGCACTCAGGGAGGCGCTGGGGTGAGGACGAGTTATGTTCTGATTCGTCTGCTACAGGGCCTGGGGGTGCTTTGGGCGGTGGCTACCTTTACCTTCGCCCTTCTGTATTTCCTGCCGGCAGATCCTGCGCGGTTGGTGGCCGGAAGGAGCGCCAGTGCCGAGGCCGTAGAGCTCGTGCGTAAAGAGCTTGGCCTGGACCGGCCTCTAGCCGAACGATATTTGACCTACTTGGGGCGCCTTCTTCGCGGAGACCTAGGCCGCTCCTATGTGCAGCGGACCCAGGTGAGGGACCTTTTGGCTTCGAGGCTTGGCCCCACCTTGGAACTCACCGCGCTAGGGATCCTGGCTGAACTTCTCATAGGGGTTCCCCTGGGCATCCTGGCGGCTCTCCACGCCGGGCGGATTTGGGACCGGGCGATTACCTTGTGGGCCTTTGCCATGGTGGCCGCACCCCAGTTCGCCTTGGGCTTGTTGCTTCTGTACGCCTTCGCTTACGTCTGGCCGCTTCTCCCCCTGGGCGGGTAC
The DNA here is from genome assembly GCF_054979525.1 of Thermus sp. H19.2. Lineage (NCBI taxonomy): Bacteria > Thermotogati > Deinococcota > Deinococci > Thermales > Thermaceae > Thermus > Thermus sp. H19.2. Next base: position 44,460 of record NZ_JBUFDB010000002.1, on the reverse strand, counting down.
GGCACCCTGGCCCACGCCGTACTCCCGGCTCTCACTTTGGGCCTCACGGGAGGTGGCTGGTATGCGCGGATGATGCGAAGCAACCTCTTGGAGGTGCTGAGGGCGGATTACGTGAGGACCGCCCGGGCCAAGGGCTTGCCCTTGGGTGTGGTGGTGGGTAAGCATGCGCTTAAGCCTGCGTTGCTGCCCATCGCTGCTATGGTGGGGAGCGACCTCGGGATGTTCATGGGGGGGGTGGTAGTGGTGGAATCGGTCTTCGGCTGGCCAGGGATTGGCCAGCTGACCTGGCAGGCCATCCAGCAGGTGGATATCCCCATCATCCTAGGGGCGGTAGTGCTCACGGCCAGCTTCATCGTGGTGGGTAACCTTTTGGCGGATCTGGCGTATACTTTTCTTGATCCGCGGGTTCGGTACGGTTAGGAGGTCGTATGGGACGGATAGGGTTTTTCTTGGCATGGGTTCTGTTGGCAGGGGCGGTCCTGGCCCAGGGCGCCCGTGGAACGATTTATGTCTCGTTCAAAGACGACATCGCTACCCTGGACCCGGCTATCGGTTACGATTGGCAGAATTGGTCCATCATCAAGTCCATCTTCGATGGGCTTATGGATTACGAGCCCGGAACTACCATTCTGCGTCCGCATTTGGCACAAAGCTACAGCATTTCCAAAGATGGGCGCACCTACACCTTTGTTCTCAGGCAGGGGATTCGCTTCCATAACGGAAGGGTGCTGGTGGCCGGGGACATCAAGTACAGTCTCGAGCGCACCTTGAATCCCAAGACCCAGAGCCCTGGTCAGGGCTTTTTCATGGGAATCCAGGGGGCCAAGGCCTTTGTTGAGGGGAAGGCCAAGGAGGTCACGGGGATTCGTGTGGTGGACCCGAGGACCTTGAGCATCACTCTGGAGCAACCGGACGCTTCCTTCCTGCACAAGCTCGCCCTGAACTTCGCCTATGCGGTGCCTAAAGAGGAAGTAGAGCGCTGGGGTCCGGATTTTGGCAAGCATCCTGTAGGCACCGGAGCCTTCAAGCTGAAGGAATGGGTTTTGGGCCAGAGGGTGGTTCTGGAGCGGAACTCCCAGTACTTCGTGGTAGGACGCCCACGGGTTCAGGAGATCGTGTTCCTGATAGGGCTGGATCCCAACGTAGCCTTCCTCCGCTTCCAGAGAGGGGAGGTGGACTTACTCGGGGACGGAATCCCTCCCGCCCGATTCGCCGAGGTGATGAACAACCCCCAGTTGCGGTCCCTGGTAGCCGTGGGGGACCAGCTCCACACTGGGTACGTTACCCTCAACGTCCGAGTTAAGCCCCTGGATAACCTTAAGGTGAGGCAAGCCCTGAACATGGCCATCGATAAGAGCCGCGTTGTGCGGCTGATTAACAACCGTGCTTCGCCTGCCACTCAAATCCTACCTCCGCTGATGGCGGGGTACGCCAAGGACTACGCTGGCTATCCCTACGATCCCGAACGCGCCAAGAAGCTCTTGGCGGAAGCGGGCTACCCCAACGGCTTCAGCACTGTCCTATACGCCAACAACACGGACCCCAATCCCCGGATCGCTCAGGCCCTCCAGCAAGACCTGGCGCGGGTGGGCGTCAAGGTAGAGCTCAAGACCTTGGCCCAGAGCACTGTAATCCAGGCCGCTGGCACCCCCGGCCAGGCGCCCATGGTTTGGTCTGGAGGTATGGCCTGGATCGCTGATTATCCAGACCCGAACGACTTCTACTGGCCTATTCTTTCCTGCGTTGCGGCGGTTCCGGGAGGATGGAATTGGGCATGGTATTGCAACCGGGACCTAGACCGCAGGGCGCAAGAGCTTGACGCCATGGTCCAGCCGGAACAGCAGTCGGCACGGACGGCGGGGTACCGCGAACTCTTTCTCAAGATCATGGGAGACGCGCCTTGGATTCCGATATTCCACGAGAAACGCTACACCCTGAGGTCGGCGCGCCTCGGGGGCCCGGACAGCATCTACGTGGACCCCATTCACATCCCGGTCAACTACGAGGAGGTGTATCTGAAATGAAGGGCTACAGGACCATTCATCGGGAACATCACCACTTCGGCTGGGATAATGGACTGCCCCCGGTAGCCAGGGTATTTCCGGGAGAGGTGGTGGAATTCGAGGTGGTGGATGCGTCTGGAGGGCAGCTGACGCCGGGTGCCACCGCTGAAGACGTGGCTCGTCTGGACTTCGCCCGGGTAAACCCGGTCACGGGTCCCGTGCTGGTGGACGGGGCTGAGCCGGGGGATGCCCTGGTGGTTGAGGTGGTGGGCCTCGAGGGGGCGGGGTGGGGTTGGACGGCCATCATCCCGGGGTTTGGGCTGTTGGCGGAAGACTTTCCAAATCCTCACTTGCACTTTTCGCGATACTACTTAGATGGTGTGGAGTTTCTGCCTGGAGTCCGGCTACCCTACAGGCCTTTCCCTGGCACCATCGGCGTGGCTCCTGCGGCCCCTGGGGTGCATTCCGTGGTTCCACCGCGAGAGGTGGGGGGCAACCTGGACATCCGTGACCTGGTGGAAGGGGCGAGACTCTTCCTTCCGGTGCAGGTACCGGGGGCCCTATTCTCTGTGGGCGACACCCATGCCATTCAGGGGGATGGCGAGGTGTGTGGTACTGCGGTGGAGTCACCCATGCGGATCGCGCTACGTTTTGACCTGCGCAAGGAGGCCAGGATACCGCGCCCGGCTTTTGAAGTCCCACACGGATCAGTGAAAGTTCCAGGGGAGAGAGGCTTTTTTGCCACCACAGGGATTGCTCCGGACCTTATGCTTGCAGCAAAGGATGCGGTACGTTACATGATCGACCACCTAGGGCGGGAGTATAGGCTATCCCCGGAGAAGGCGTACATGCTCTGTAGCGTGGCAGTGGACCTAAGAATCAGCGAAGTGGTGGATGCCCCTAACTGGGTGGTTTCCGCTTACCTGCCCCTGGATATTTTCGCCTGATGGACCTCACCCACTACCCCTACCCCTCCCGCCGCCACGTGGTCTTGGGAAGGCGGGGCGCGGTGGCCACGAGCCAGCCTCTTGCGGCCCTGGCGGGGATGGAGATGCTCTTAAGGGGGGGAAGCGCTGTGGACGCGGCCATTGCCATGGCCGCCTGCCTCACCGTGGTGGAGCCCACCTCCAACGGGATCGGGGGGGACCTCTTCGCCCTGGTGTGGGACGGAACCCTCCACGGCCTGAACGCCTCCGGGAAAAGCCCTCTCGCCCTCACCCCGGAGAGGCTTCCCGGAAGGATGCCGGAGCGGGGCTGGCTTCCCGTGACCGTTCCGGGGGCGGTCTCGGGGTGGCGGGCCCTGCACGAACGCTGGGGCAGGCTTCCCTTCGCCGAGGTCCTCGCCCCCGCCATCCGCTACGCCGAGGAGGGCTTCCCCGTGGGGCCGGAGACGGCGAGGAGCTGGCGGCGGGCGGAAGGCGTATTTCTTCCCCTGGAGGGGCCGGAGTTTGGGCCCTTCAAGGAGGTCTTCTTCCCCGGAGGGAGGGCCCCAAGGGCGGGGGAGGTGTGGCGGAGCCCTTTTCACGCCAAGACCCTTAGGGAGATCGCCGAGAGCTACGGGGAAAGCCTTTACCGGGGGCCCTTGGCCGAGGCCCTTCTCCGCTTCAGCGGGGCCACGGGGGGGCTCCTTACCCGGGAGGACCTGGAGGCCCACGCCCCGGAGTGGGTGGCCCCCCTTTCCACGGAGTACAAGGGCCTGACTGTCTGGGAGCTTCCCCCCAACGGCCAGGGGGTGGCGGTCCTCCTCGCCCTGAACCTTTTGGAGGGGTTTAACCTGAGGCCGGAGGACCCCTGGAGCTACCACGTGCAGATCGAGGCCATGCGCCTCGCCTTGGCGGACACCTACCGCTTCGTGGCCGACCCCCGGCACATGGAGCTTTCCCCCGAGGCCTTCCTCTCCAAGACCTACGCGGCCGAGAGGAGGAGGCTTATTGGGGAGAGGGCCCTTCCCCGGGTCCTTCCCGGGCTCCGCCCCGAGGGGACGGTCTACCTCGCGGCGGCGGACGGGGAGGTGATGGTCTCCCTCATCCAGTCCAACTACCAGGGATTTGGCTCGGGGGTTTTGGTGCCGGGGACGGGGATCGCCCTGCAGAACCGGGGCCTGGGCTTCAGCCTGGAAGAGGGGCACCCGAACCGGGTGGGGCCGGGGAAGAGGCCCTTCCACACCATCATCCCGGGCTTTCTCACCCGGGAGGGGAAGCCCCTTGGCCCTTTTGGGGTCATGGGGGGGTTTATGCAGCCCCAGGGGCACGTCCAGGTGGTGGTGGGCCTGGCGGACCTCGGGCTGAACCCCCAGGCGGCCCTGGACCGGCCCCGCTGGCAGGCGGTGCCGGGGGACGAGGTGCTTCTGGAGCCCGGCATCCCCCAGGCCACGGTCCTCTTTCTCAAAGACCTGGGGCACCGGGTGCGCTACGAGGCGGAGTACGGCTTCTTTGGGCGGGGCCAGGCGATTCTTCGCCTTGGGGAGGCCCTTTGCGCCGCCTCGGACCCCCGGGCGGAGGGGCTCGCCCTGGCGTGGTGATAAAACCTCCCCCTAGGTTTCTCCCTTAGCAGGGGGGCATGCATCTGGCCAAACACCAACGCCGCCCCCGGCTGGAACTCAAGCTGCGGCATCACCCGGACAACCTGCACGCCTTGTACCGGGAAAGCGAAGACCCCGTGGAACGCTCCCGCTGGCATGCCATCTGGCTCCTGGGCACGGGCCACTCCATCCCCCAGGTGGCCCAGACCCTGGGCTACTCCACCCGCTGGGTCCGCCACACCCTCCGCCGCTACAACGCGGACAAGCCCATGGCCGACCTCCGGCACCAAAACCCAGGCCAGCCCCCCTTGCTCCCCCCAGAGCTGCAAGAGGCCTTCCGCCAGGCCCTCCTACAACCCCATCCCCGGGACGGGATATGGACCATAAGGAACGCCGCCGAGTGGCTCTCGGAGAGGCTAGGCCGTCCCGTGGACCCCAGGTGGGCCTGGAAGTGGATGAGGCGCCTGGGCTTCGCCCCCCTCCGCCCCCGTCCCCGGCACCGGGAGAGGGACGTGGAAGAGGGGGAGGCCTTCAAAAAAACTCTTCTTCACCATCTTCCTCCTGAAGTACCTCTTCTCCTGGCTTGTCCTGGAGCTTTGGGCATTGGATGAACACCGATTGGGTCTGATACCCCTTTGGCGTGAATCCTTCGCCCAAGCCCAAGTACGGAAGCCCTGCGGGCCTTTTTGGCCGGGGCCCCCATGCTACTCGGCTTTCGCCGCGGTGGGGGCCCCAAAAAGCCCTCTCCCAGCCCCATTTCGGGCATCCCACGTCGCAAAACCAAAGTGCGGGCACTTAGCCCCCTAGACGAAGAAGAGCTTTTCCTTGTCCAGGCCTTGGAGCGAGCTGAGCCCGATCCTGCCCACCTCCCGGACCAGGCGGTCCGCCAGGTGGAGGGGGGCGGGCAAGCTGGGGAAGCGGTAGCCGCTGGGCGGGTAAAGGCGGGACAGGTGGTACACCTGCCGGGCCAGTTCCTCCACCGGGGTGGACCCCTCCTCGTGCACCACCTTCAGCGGGCGGGGCGTGCCCCCCATCCTCCCTTCCCCGGGGTAGGCGGTGAGCAGGAGGAAGGCGGGCTTACCCTCCCACTCGGGCAAGGGCACGTAGAGGCCGTCGGTGAGCTTCTCCCCCTCCCGCGGGTAAACCCTGCCCCCACCGCTTTTGCGCACAGAGACCAGGTCGTAGCCGATCCCCACCCTGGCGAGCTCCCGGAGGACGAGGTCAAACTCCTGCCTTTGGGTTTTGCCGTCCCGGAGGAGGAGCACGCGAGAAGGCCACCTGCCCGCCCTTCGCTGGAAGGCCAGGAGGGCCTCCTGCACCATGCCCCAGACCACGTCCCCGTGGATCCTCTCCCCCCTCTGCGCCTCGGGAAGGATCCACGCAAGGAGCCCGCCATCGGCGGTCACCGCGCAGGCCGCTCCCCCGTACCGGAGGCTCCGCGACCCGTCCGCGCCCGCGTCAAAGCCTATGGCTAGCTCAGCTGGGTAGGCCCCGTCCAGGGCCATCACCCTCCAGCCCAGCTTGCCGGCCAGCCCCAGGAGGACGTTGTCCAGTTTGTGCCCCGACAGAGGGGGGTTGAAGAACTGGCTGGGAAGCCCCCGCTGAAGGCAAGCCCGCTTAAGGCCGTTGCGCTCGTTCGGGGAAAGGGGCGGGGTCTGCACCAGGAGGGCGGCCACCCCCACCTCCCGGGAGAGCCGATCCAGGGCGGCGGCCAGGTCCAGGGTCAGGAGGTCCTTTCTCGCCACCCGTATGGGCGCCACCGGTTCCAGGTTGACCCCGCTGGCGCGGCCCATCTCCAGGAGGGCCCTCCGAAGGAGGTCGGGCCAAGAAGGCGCCCCGTCCACCACCAAGAGGCCCACCTTGGCGTCCTGCCCCGCGAGGACCCCCCGGCGAAGGGCGTCGGCCGGCTTGCCGATCCCCTGCCCACCCCTGGCCTTGAGCCGGGGCCGGGGAAGGGGATGGGCGAGAGCCTCTTGGGGTTTGGGGTCGGGTACCTGAAAAACGCGTCCGGCCACGCTCCTCGCGGTTCTCGTGGCAAACGAGAACCTCTCAAGGGGCGGGATCCGCAGGTCCAGGTCTCCGTCGTAGCCGAGCTCGGAGAGGTCTTCCAGGGTGAGCACCGGCTGGAGGAGGCCTGCCAGGTGGAACACCTCCTCCCCCTTGTAGTCGCGCACCCTTACCACCCTTCCCGCTTGCCCCTCGTGGGCTATCCTGCCCCTCTGGACGTGGTAGTCCAGAAGGCTCACCCCTCCCACCCCCACCTCCCTGGGCGTGCGCCCCTCCTCCACGGCCACCAGCTCCCAGGTCTGCTGCCGCCCCAGAGCGTTGGGGTAGGTGTTCCGGACCCTCCTGGGAGCGGGGTGCCGGGCGAGCCACTCCTCCAGGGTGAGGGTGGGCAGGATGCGGTGGACGATGTCCACTTCCAGGAAAAGCCGGCCCTCCCCATCCACGAAGGCCCTGAGGTAGGACCCCCGGCGGACCCTCCACCCTTCGCCCGCGTGGACCTCCTTCCCCAGAAGCAGGTTCCCCTCCACCTCGTACGGGCGGGCGTAGAGCCTCTGCAACCCCGCCTCCAGGCGCTTCTGGGCTAGCCGGGAAAGGGCCTCCCGATCCGAGGGCCTCGAGGGGTCCAGGAAGACCTCCCCCGTGGGGTGGAGGGCGAAGCGGTAGGGGCCCTCGAGGCCCTTCACCTCCCCCTCCTGGACGCGCGGGGAAGACCAGGCCAGTAGGCCCCCGTTCCACGGGGTGACCAGGCCCCCCACCTGGCCCGCCACCCTTCCCAAGAGGCGATAGGGGTTCTCCTCCCGGGAGAGCGAGGGGGCAAAGCGCACCTCCAGGAAAAGGGGCCTACGCTCCTCTTCCTCTATGGGCCTGAGGAGGAAGCGGTTGAGGTAAACCCGCCTGCTCTTCATTGGGGCGATTATACACCCTCTTTGGGCCCTTTCCCGAAGTCTCCCGAAAGGGGGGCCACGAAACCCTCCCCGGGCCTGCCTCCGCCCCCAAGAAGACCCCAGGGCCTCCTCGGCCCGCTCCTTGGCCCTGAGGCTTTCCTCCTGGTGCAGGGTTCCCTCCCGCAGGTCCGCCACCAGGGTCCCCGCGGGCACCCCCAGGCGGCGCAGGGCCTCCCCCACCTGGGCGAGCTCCCGCCGGGTGCGGCCGAGGACCGCCACGTCGCGATGCCTTAAGGGCCGGTAGGCTCCCTCGCCAAGGTCATAGACCCGGAAACCTTCCGAAAGCGGGCGCCCCACCTCCTGGGCGATGAAGAGGGCCTGGACCTCCAGGTCCCCCTGGAAGCGGAAGACCCACGGTGGCGCTCAATGAGGCCGGGCCGCCCCTCCTTAACCCAGATGCGGGACCCGAAGGGGTCCTCGAGGGCGATTCCCTTACCCAGGGGACCCTCAGCGAACAGGCGCATGGGGTAGCACCCAGCTCGACCAACAGGGAAGCGGAGGCGAGGTGCACGGCGTCGTAGCCCCTGAGCCCGTGGGCTACCGCCAGGTCCGCGGCCCGTACGGCCAGGGCCTCCGTGAGGGGAAGTTGGACCAGATCCGGCCAGTCCTCCATGAAGGCCCGTATCGCCCGCCGAAATTCTTCCGCCCTCAGCACACCCAGCCTCCGGGCCTTAGCCAAGGCCGCCGGAACCTCCACCCGGGCGATGAGGGCCGTGGCCAAGGCCTCGGCCTCTGCAGACCAAGCCGCCACTTCCTCCGAGCCGTTCTGTAACCCATAGTCGTTTCTTTCACCCCTCGAGGGAGCTACGACCACAGGCCACTTCCTGCTTCCACGACCCATGGCTCGTAGACCGGTCCCGATGGGAGACCGTTCCGCCGCCAGCGGGGTCTCCGCAGGCGTGACTTCCCGGGGAACTCCCGGTAGGGCCCGTGAGGTGGGCCAGACCATAGCGCCTTAGGTTCAAGGCCGCGTTCAGGTCCCGGTCCATCTCCAGGCCGCAGGCCTCGCACCGGAAGACCCGCCAGGAGAGGGGCACCTTTCCGTGAAGGCGCCCGCACCGGGAGCAGAGGCGGGTGCTGGGGAAGCTCCTGGGAGCCACGATCAGGGTCGCCCCGTACCACTCCGCCTTGTAGGCGAGCGTCCTCCGAAAAGCCCCCCACCCCACATCGGCCACGGACCGGGAGAGAAAGCCCCGGAAGAGGCCCCTGACGTTAAGGTCCTCCACCACGAGGACCGGCTTGGTCTTCGCCAGCCAGGTGGTGAGCTTGTGCAGGAAGTCCAGGCGCAAGTTCTTGACCTTCCGGTGGAGCCTCGCCAGCCTGAGGGCGGCCTTTTTCTGGTTGTTCGAACCCTTCTCTTTGCGGGAGAACTGCTTGGAGCGGCGCTTGAGGAGCTTGAGCTTCTTCGCCAACGGCTTGGGGGCCTCTATCCGGGCACCGTCGGAGAGGACGGCGAAGGAGGAGAGGCCGAGGTCTACCCCCACGACGTCGTCTTCGCTTCTCACCTCCCCCGGCTTGGGGTCGGGCCGCTCCACCTCGCAGGTGAGGCTCACGTAAAAGCGGTCCGCCTCCCTGGACACCGTGGCGGACAGAATCCTGGCCTTCCCCTCCTCTAGAAGGCGGAGGAGCTTCTCCGTGGGCTCCTTGCTCCTCACCTTGCCGATGCGGGGGAGCTGGACGTGCCTGGGAAAGACCCGGATGCTCCCCGTGAGGCGGGCCTTGTTGTCGGGGGTGAGCTTCTTCCGCTTGAAGCGGGGGAGCCCGGCCCTTCCCGCCCGCCACGCCTTGAAGGCCTTCTCCAGGTCTCTGAAAGCCTCCTGGGGGGCGCACTTGGAAACCTCCGTCCACCAGGGAGCCCCCTCCCGTTTCCAGGCGTTCCAGGCCTTGTGGAGCTCGGGGGCGGAGGGGAGCTTCTTCCCCTCCTCCAGGGCCTTGAGGCAGAGGGAAAGGCCCCAGTTCCAGGCGAAGCGGGCGGCGCCCACGTGTTGGGCCAGGGCTTTGCGCTGGAGGGCGTTGGGGTCCAGCTCAAAGCGGAAGGCCTGGGTCACCCGCATTCGTCCTCCAGGACCACAATCTGTCTCCCCGAAGCCCGGAAGGCGGCCTCCACCAGGGCGAAGCCGAATCGGCTTAGGTGGGAGCGCTTTTCCACTACGATGCGGCTCACGCCCGGATCGGCCAGAACCTGGAGAAGCCTCCTCTTCTTCTTAGTGGCGGACCCCACCTCGGCCACCACCTCGTACTCCGCCCATCCCTGGGCTTGGGCGAAGGCCTTCAGGCGCTCCACCTGGCGCTCCAGGTCCTCTTTCTGGTCGGCGGAGGAAACCCGGGCGTAAAGCACGGTGCGCCCCTCGGGGAGAGGTTCCTCCACCAGGATGGTGCCCGAAGGAAGCTGGCGGGCGGGGACGGGAAGCTTTCCCGACTTGAACCACCGCCAGGCGGTGAGGTAGCTCACCCCGTGCTTGCGGGCCCAGTCGGAGAGCTTCATGGATGACATGGATGATAATAAAAGCCGGGGCAGTTGTCAACCCTCTTCGGCCACATAGCGCTTCACCAGGGCGCTGGAATCCAGGTACAGGATCACTCCCGGTCCTCGAGGAGGAGGTCGGCCACGGAGCGTCCTTTGGCCCGGGCCACGGGCTTGCGAGGGCGGGGCTTCCGGCCCGACCAGCGGACCACCCCGGCCTGGGCGAGCCCTTTGAGGGCCTCCAGGGGGTCTCGGGTCAGGGGTACCAGCCGACCCAGGGGCTTGCCCCTGTCAGTGACCACCAGAACGCCCCCTTCCCGGACCAGGCGAAGGTAGCGGCTCAGGCGGGCCTTAAGCTCCCTTATGCCTACGCTCTTTGGCTTCGCCCCCATAGGACCACAATACCCGAAGAGGTGGCCACCTGGGCAAGGATGGGGCGGTTCCCCGCCGTGTTCCATGCCTGGAGGGCGTGCCTCTCGGTTTAGAATCCACCCTCCCCGAAAAGCCCGCTTGACGCCTCCCCACAACCCGTAGTAGGGTCTTGGTCAGGACGCCCAACACTTAGGGTGTCCTGGCCGCGATGCCAGGCCGACAGGCCTGGACGCCTAAAGGCGGTGGGGGAAGACCGGTGCGAGTCCGGCGCTGTCCCGCAACGGTGACCGGCCCAGGCCTTCCGCTCATCCTCCCGGTCGGAAGCCCGAGTACCCGCTTCGCGGCCCTGCCCCGTAGCCCTCGAGGCAAGGGTGAAGGTGGTGATACCCGTGGGACCTTAGCCTAACCCCCCAAAACCCGTCACGGGCCAAGCGCCCGAAAGAGGCCCTTCGGCTCTAGGAAGCTCTTTCCCGCCCAAGGAGGCGCTATGCGGGAAACGCGGATGGTCTACCCCGTCTTCCCCGGGGAGACCAACCACTACGGAACCCTATTTGGCGGAACGGTTCTGGCCTGGATGGACCAGGCGGCCTTCGTGGCCGCCACCCGGCACGCGCGCAAAAAGGTGGTGACGGTGCACGCCGACGCCGTGGACTTCAAGCGGCCCGTGCCCCTGGGGGCCATCGTGGAGCTGGTGGCCCGGCTCAAGGAGGTAGGGCGCACCTCCATGCGGGTGGAGGTGGAGATGTGGGTGGAGCCGGTGAAGGAAGGCGAGGAGGCCTACCTGGCCGCCCGGGGCGGGTTCGTCCTGGTGGCCTTGGACGAGCGGGGGAGGCCGAGCCCCGTGCCGCCCCTGGAAGGAGGTGAGGCCCGTGCCCCTCACGGCGCCTAGGGCCCACTACCGCCCCTACGAGTACCCGGGGCTTCTCCGCTTCCGGGACGCCATCCGGCACAGCTACTGGGTGCACACGGAGTTCAGCTTCCAGTCCGACCTCCAGGACCACGCCCTCTCCGAGGAGAAGGAGCGCCATCTGGTGGAGCGGGCTCTCCTGGCCATCGCCCAGGTGGAGCTCGCCGTAAAGCTCTTCTGGGCCCGCCTCTACGACCGCTTCCCCAAGCCCGAGATCGCCGAGGTGGGCATGACCTTCGCCGAGAGCGAGGTGCGCCACGCCAACGCCTACGCCCACCTCCTGGAGCTCCTGGGCCTCGAGTCGGCCTTTGCCCACGCCCTGGAAGAGGCCACTCCCCTCCGGGACCGGGCCCGGGCCCTCGAGGAGGTCCTCCGGCGCTCCCAGGAGGCGGACCTAAAGGACTACGCCCTGGCCCTCCTCCTCTTCTCCGCCTTCACCGAGCACGTCTCCCTCTTCTCCCAGTTCTACGTCCTCATGGCCTTGAACCGCCGGGGCAACCGCTACAAGGGGGTCTCCAACGCCATCGAGGCCACCAGCAAGGAGGAGAACGTCCACGGCCTTTTCGGGGCGGAGCTTCTGCGCCTCCTCAGGGAGGAGAGGCCCGACCTCTTCGGAGAAGCCTTCCAGGAGGAGGCCCTCCGCCTCGCCCAGGGGCTCTTCCGGGCCGAGGAAGGCCTCTTGGACTGGCTCTTCGCCCTGGGGGAGCCCGCCTTGGTGGGGCACGGGGAGACCCTGGAGTTCCTCAAGCACCGCTACAACGAGGTCCTCGCCCTCCACGGCCTCCCCGAGGCCTTCCCGGTGGACCCGGCGAGGCTTCGGGACACGGAGTGGTTCACCCTGGAGCTCCTCGCCGACAAGGAGGTGGACTTCTTCAACAAGCGCAGCGTGGCCTACGCGCGAAGGGTGCAAAGCTTTGACCCGGAGGAGCTTTTCTGAAGGAGGAGGCATGACCAAGGCCAAGCGGACCTACGAGCCCTGGTACTGGGCCAACGAGCACACCCGCCTCTACATGCGCCGGGGCTACCTGCTCCCCGGGGTGAGCGTGGAGGAGAGGGTGAAGGAGATCGCCGACCGGGCGGAGGCCCTCACGGGGGTCGAGGGTTTCTCCCGCAAGTTCCAGGAGTACGTGGCCCGGGGCTGGTACTCCCTCGCCACCCCCATCTGGGCCAACTACGGCCTCAGGCGGGGGCTCCCCATCTCCTGCTACGGCACCTACGTGGAGGACGACACCGCCTCCATCCTCCGGGCGGTGGCCGAGGTGGGGATGATGAGCAAGCAGGGGGGCGGCACCTCCCTCTACCTGGGCCGGCTCCGCCCCCGCGGGGCCCCCATCCGGGACAACGGGGAGAGCAACGGCTCCTTCGCCTTCGCCTCCCTCTTTGACCGGGTGATCGAGGTCTTCAACCAGGGCTCCACCCGCCGCGGCCAGTGCGCCGCCTACCTGGACGCGGAGCACCCGGACCTGGAGGAGTGGCTTTCCATCCAGCGGGAGCATTCCCCGGTCCAGTCCCTCTTCTGGGGGGTCTCGCTGGGGAACCGCTGGCTGGAGGAGATGGTGGCGGGCGACCCCGAGAAGCGGGCCCGCTGGGCCCAGATCCTAAAGGCCCGGGCCGAGGTGGGCATCCCCTACCTCTTTTTCCGGGACCACGCCAACGAGAAGGCCCCCGAGGTCTTCAAGGCCCTAGGCAAGACCATCTGGGCCAGCAACCTCTGCACGGAGATCATGCTCCCCTCCTCGGAGGAGGAGAGCTTCGTCTGTTGCCTTTCCTCCTTGAACCTCCTCCACTACGAGGAGTGGAAGCGCACCGACGCGGTGGAGACCCTGGTCATTTTCCTGGACTCCGTGCTGGACGACTTCATAGAGAAGGCGGAGGGCATCCCCTACCTGGAGCGGGCGGTGCGCTTCGCCCGGCGCTACCGGGCCATCGGCCTCGGGGTCCTGGGGTGGCACAGCTACCTCCAGTCCCAAAGGATCCCCCTGGAAAGCCCCGAGGCCTTCCGGAAAAACGCCGAGATCTTCAAGACCATCCGGGAGCGGGCGGAGGAGGCCTCGAGGTGGCTGAGGAAGCGCCACCCCGAGGACGAGCTCGCCGGGGTAGGGGAGCTCAAGGAGCGGCGCAACGCCACCCTCCTCGCCGTCGCCCCCACCAAGTCCAGCGCCTTCATCCTGGGCCAGGTCTCCCCCTCCATAGAGCCCTACACCAGCAACTACTACCTGAAGGACCTGCAGAAAGCCCGGGTCCCCTTCAAGAACCCCTTCCTGGCGGAGGTGCTGCGGGAAAAGGGCAAAGACGAGGAGAAGGTGTGGCGGAGCATCCTGGAGCACAACGGCTCCGTGCAGCACCTGGACTTCCTCACGGAGGAGGAGAAGGCGGTGTTCAAGACCTTCGCCGAGGTCTCCCAGATGACCCTCGTCAATCTCGCGGCCTCCCGGCAGAAGCACATCGATCAGGGGCAGTCCCTCAACCTGGTGGTCCACCCGGAGGCCCCGCCCAAGGACGTGAACGCCCTGGTCCTCCACGCCTGGCGCTCGGGCCTCAAGGCCCTCTACTACCAGTTCAGCCAGAGCATGGCCCAGGCCTATAGCCGGGACCTGCTCCTCTCCTGCCGGGCCTGCGAGGGCTGACGGCAGACCAAGGAGGGGAGGCCCGGGGGAGGGTGCCCCTTCCACCCCGGGCCCTATAACCCTCCCCAAAAGGGCCCTCGGAAGGGAAGCTCTGGGCCGCCGCCCTAAATTTGGACCACCTTATACAGGCCTCCCCCACGCCCGTCTCGCCAACCGCTTGTTCGGCTGGCGCAACATGGCTACCCCCAAAGGCTCCTGGCCTTGGCGTACCGCCTCAGACGCTCGTCCTTGGTCACCAGTACCCCCCCGAGCCTCAGGGCCGTGGCCAGAATGAACCGGTCCGCCGGGTCCGGGTGGGGCGGGTCCAGGTAGGCCGCCTCCAGGGCGATGCCCGCATCCAAGGGGACCACCCCGATCCCCCCCACCCGCAAGGCCTCCTCCAGCCAGCGCCGGGGCTCCAGGGAAAAGGCGATCCGCCCCTTCCGGGCGAGGACCGCCACCTCCCAGGGGATGATGGCCGAGATGAGGAGGGCTTCCCTCTTCCGAGCCTCGTCCAGGGTCCGCGCCAGGCCCTTGGGAAGGACCTCCGGGCTCGCCAGGTACCACACCCAGGCGTGGGTGTCCAGGACCAAAGGCCCCTTCACCCCAAGGCCTCCCAGGCTTCCCCGGTGGGCTCCGTGGGGTCCTCGTAGCGGAGGAGGGTACCTAAAAGCCGCTCCCTGGGGTCTTCTTCCCGGTAGGGGCGCACCTCCAGGACGGGGCGGCCCCGGTGGGTGAGGAGGAGGGGCTCCCCGGTAGCCTCCACCCGGCGGAGGAGCTCCAGGGCGTGGGCCTTGAAGTAGGTCTTGGAGACCTTCATGACCATGGCCATTGTACCTGGTCATGGTGCCCGGCCATAAGGAACCCCGGAAGGATAAGGTGGTCCTCCAAGGCGTCGCACCGCCCCTGGAGGAAGGCGTTCATCACCTTGGCCCCGTCCTCAAAGGTGAGGACCTTGGCGCCCCTCCACCGCTGGGCCCGGATGTAATCCCTTCGTGTGCTACTTGACCCCAACCCCTGGGGTGTGAAAAAAGAGGGGGTGCTATGGACTCCACCCGGGAGCACCCCCTTTACCATCTTCTTCTGACCGTACCTATGAGGGTTTGAAACGAAGTCCGATGGCTCAGGAAAACGTCCAGGAAGTGGCTTTTGACCGTACCTATGAGGGTTTGAAACGCGAGCTCAGCATTACTTGGGACAAGGCAGTATGGCTCAAGAAACCCCCATGACTTACGCCCCCCTGGCCCTAGCCCGGGCCTACCTGTCCTGGGTGAAGGGGCTCCTGGACCTGGGGGAGGAGGCCGATCCGGACGAGCTCCTGGACGCCGTGGAGGAGTGGACCCCCTTCCGCCGCTACCTCCAGGACGCGGCCTGCGAGGACCGGGAGGCCGCCCTGGCGCTGGCCCGGGAGGCCTTCGCCGAGAGGGCGAGGCTCGCGGCCCAAGGCTTTCCCGTGCCCGAGACCTGGGAGGCCTTCCTCCAGAGGCTCGGCCTCTGAGGGCGAGGAAGACCGGGTCCGGGGTGAGCCCGGCCCTTCCCGTGGGAGGGCCTTCTACGCCCCTAGAAGACCTGGGGCGCTTCCCCCTTAGCCCTGGCAGGCCGGGCTTTCCGCCCCCTGCGCTCCGGCCTTTTGACGGCACCTATGGGGGCATACAACACTGCGGTCATCCTTCCTCCCGCCGCTCGGCGAGGAGCTCCCCCACCAGGCTCCGCCCTGGGGCCACGTGGGCGAACAGGCCCAGGGCCCGGCGGGCCACCCCGGGGGCGCCCTCCTCCCGCACCCGGAGGAGGAGCCGTCCCCCTCCTTGAGTCCCAGGGCCTTGCGCACCTCCGCGGGCAGGACCACCCGCCCCTGGCCCCGAGGTGGGTCAGGTATCGGGCCGGGGGGCAAGGTGTCCCATACCCCTCATCCTCAAGCCTCCTCGAAGGAGGCCTCGGCGCCGAGCACCCGGCTGTTCTCCCGAAGAACCCGCTCCAAGCCCTCGGGGAAGCCCTCCGGGGCCTCGGCGTGGGCCTCGAGGACCACTTCAAGCCGGACCCCTCCCTCCTTGGCCAGGTGAAGGAGGACTTCTTGAGCCAAGGTTTGCACGTCGGAGAGTAGGTTTTCCACCCGGAGGGCCTTCTTGAGGTAGAAGCGCTTGGGCCTCGAGGGCTTGGGGGGAGGCAGGTTTGTGGGCCCCCGATCGTCCCCCTCTTGGCCCGAGGGCGGGGCCACACCCAGGGCATCCCCCCCTCCTTTCTCCTTCAAAAGCCGGGCGGCCAACTCGGGCCGCAAGAGGTAGCCCCCAAGGGAAGGGGCCACCTCCCCGCCCAGAACCACGCCCTTGGGAACCCCCCCTTCCAGGCTCCCGGCGTACCCGAAGCGCCCCTCCCCTACTCCCTGGGCCACGGTGGCCAGGAGGGTTTCCTCGTCCTTGAGCTTGGGGAGGTAGGCGTAGGCGGCGAAGTCCTCCCAGAGCCTCCTCAAGGGGAGGACGCCTTCCGGCTCGGCCACCTCCCAGAACCCGTAGCGGGCGAGGGCTTCCTCCAGGAAGGCGGGGTGCCACTTGGTGAGGACCAGCCCCTCGCTCTGGGCCTTGGCGGCCACCCGCTCCAAGGGGTTTCCGCTACCCTGGAGGCGGATGGCGCTAAGCTCCAGGTCCGGGGCCTTGGGGTTGGGCTGGTGGAAGGCGAGGAGGTAGCGGTAGGCCTCCTCGAGGCGCACCTTCAGGGTCTCCTCCGCCTGGCGGAGACGGCTTTCCACCTGGCGTACGTCCCCCGCCCCGAGGTTCAGGCGCTCGCGGTCCTCAAAGATGGAACGCCAGGCCAGGTACTGCCGCGCCGCCGCCTCCAGGTCGGGGACCAGGGTGGCCTCGGGGGCGAGAAAGAGGAGAACGTTGCGGTAGCGCCTTGGGGCCTGCCCCCGCCGCTCCAAAACCCCTCGGGCCCACCGCTCCGCCTCCGAGCCCCCCTTGGCGTAGGGCGCCCTGGGGGAGAGGACCACCAGGCGCAGGGCGGGCTCGTCCGGCACCTCCTCCGAGCCCGCCGGGGCCACGTGCACCGCCTGGAAGAGGGCGGGGCGGCCCCTGGCCCAGGCCCGCAGGCGCTCCTCCAGTTCCATTAGGGCCTCCTCACGCGAGAGGGCCGCCGCCCGGTCCTGGGCCATCCGGTTGAGGCTTGGGCGGGTCTCGAACCAGTAGCGGTCCCCCTCGGCGTGGAGGTAGGTTAGGCGCTCGGAGAGGGCCTTCAGGGCCTCGGTGAAGAGGGCCGGGTTCTCCCCGGGGTAGGCCGCCCCCAGCTTGACCCGGACCCCCTCCACCCCCCGGGGCTTCCCCGTGGGCGCCGCCCCGGCGGGCGCCGTGGCCAGGAAGACCGCCCGGGCCGCTCGGCGGGCCGCCTGGTAGCGACCCAAGGAGGGCCGCTCCCGCTCCAGGGCGAAGGCTTTGGCGTTGGGGCCGTCTATGTCGGCGTCGATCACCTGGTCAAACCCCTCCTGGTGGCGGGAGAGGTGGCGAACGAGCTCGTAGCGGGGGCCGTCGGCGTCTAGGGGAAGGCCACCCGGCAGGATCAGGGGGGAGGTGTCTCCCCGGATCCAGAGGGTGTAGACCACCGAGGCCAGGAGGCGGAGCACCCCCCGGGTGCGCTGGAAGCCCTCGAGGGTGGCCCAGTCCTCGTAGAGCCGGTCAAAGAGCTCCGGATGGATGGGGTAGGCGAGGCGCATCCTTTCCCCGTAGTGGGGCTCGAGGACCTCGCTCGGAAACTCCCCCCGGTGCTCCCGGTAGTAGCGCATGTACTCCCGAACCACCGCGTCCCGCTGGCGGAAGCCCTCCTCCGAGAGGGGCTGGAAGAGCCTGCGGCGCACGATCTCGTAGGTCTCGTCCTGGGTGGCGGGCTGCCACACGGACTCCAGCCTGCCGAAGACGTTCTGGAGGCGAATCAGGGCCTCCCGCCCCCCTCCTCCCCCCACCTCGGCGTCCGAGGCGGGCAAGGAGGCCACCACCAGGACGCGGGGGCTCCGCTTGGCGGCCTCGGTGAGGGCCTGGGCGAAGGTGAGGTTCTGGTCAAAGGTCCCGGCGGGGAGGCCCTCCTCCCCGTAGAGGTTGCGCAGGAAGGCCACCCATTCGTCAATGAGCACCAGGGCCGGGCTGAAGCACCCGAAGAGCTCTTTTAGGGCATCGGAGCCCGGGGCTACCCCGGTGCGGTCCTCCGCCTCCACCATGCGGTAGCCCTCCACGCCCCCGAGCTGGTAGGCGAGCTCCCCCCAGAGGGTCCGCACCACCACCCCCTCGGGCTTGGGGTGGGTGCGGGCGGGGCTATAGGCGGTGCCCACGAAGACTGCCCGCCGCGCCACCGGTACCCGGTCCACCCCCGCCTGGGCCAGGAGGTCCTCGAGGCCCGGCACCTCCCTGGGGTCCACCGTCCCCCCGAAGAGGTGGTAGAGGGCCAGCATGGAGTGGGTCTTCCCCCCGCCAAAGGCCGTCTGGAGCTCCACCACCGGGTCTCCCCCCTCCCCCGCCAGGCGCTTCAGGGCGTTGAGGAGGAGGCGCTTGAGCCCCGTGGTGAGGTGGGTGCGGCGGAAGAACTCCAGGGGGTCCTGGTACTCTTCCCCGGCCTCGCCCCGGTGGACCTGGGCCAGGTCGGCGGCGAACTCCGCCTCGCTGTACCGCCCCGAGGCCACGTCAGGGTGGGGCGTGACCACCTCCCGCCAGGGCTTGAGGCCCTGGGAAAGGGCGGCAGGAGACTGCTTGACCGCCCGCTCCGCCTCCCGCTTCGCCTCCTCCTCAAAGCGGCGCCTGAGGAGCTCCCGGGCCATGCGGGCCGTCTCCTGGGCCTCCTCGGCGGCGATCATCTCCAGGAGGCGGGTCATGCTGTCCAGGGCCCGGTGGGCGTCCTCAAAGGAGAAGGCGCCTTGGTGGGCCCAGCGGTTGCGGAACTCCAGAAGCTCCTTCACCAGGGTCCGGCCCCAGCGGCCCAGCTTCTCGTCAAAAACCTCGGCCCAGCGGTAGTCCATGAGCTTGAGGAGGGCCTGGGCGTCGGGGTCCTGGAGGGAAGCCCGGTCCCCCTTGAGCACCTCCCCCGCCTCCTTGGCCCATTCCTCGCCGTAGGCCCGGCGGTACTCCCGCTCCACGAAAGGCCTTAGACCGGACCGCAAAAGGTCCAGGCCCTTGCCCACCATCTCCCGGTTGCTGAGCGCCATATCTCAAAGCTTAAGCCCAGAGGCAAGCCCCTAGGCCTTCCAGGCGGGAAGCACCAGCCGGGGAAGCCCCATCTGCGCCGTCAGGAAGTCCACGTAAAGCCGCAGGTAGGGCCAGAGGTTAATGGGCAGGTTGCGCTCCCGGAACACGCGGAAGATCCTCTCCTCCGGAAAGAAGGCCGAGTCGTAGTCCGCCCTAAGGCGAAGCCGCAGGGTACCGAAGGACCCCCCGTCGTCCTGGAGGTCCAGGTTCAAGGCAAGCCCGGCGGAAAAGCCTCCTTCGCTTGGCTCTGGACCGAAGGCCTCGAGGCCCATCTTGAAAGCAAGCTTCCCTTTAGGAGAGCGCTCCAGCTTGGCGTGGACCTCCACCAGCTCCACGGAGCGGATTTCCAGCCCCCGGATGAAGTTGGCGTAGGCCTCGAGGTCGGGCTCCCCTTCGGCCTTGGGCTTGAGGAGGCCGGAGCGCCTCAGGGTGTTGTAGACCCTCTGGTAGCTCAACCCCAGGGCCTTGGCGATCTCGGAAACACTCTTACCTTCCCGGTAAAGCCTGCGGATGGTTTCCGATTTTTTTGCCATGCTCTAGGCGGCCCAAGAAGCCCAGGAGGCCTTGCCAAAAGCAGGCTCCGGGCCAAACCCGGCGTTTTCCCAAGCGGGCTTTGCCATCTCCACCACGGGCTCGTCCGCCGCGAGGGAGAACCGGGCCAGGACCTCGCCCTCCTCGTCGGCGAACTCCAGCCTCAGGGAAAGCCCCAAGGCCTGGGCGTAGCGGGCCAGGCTCTCCAGGGTCATGGAAAGGCCGGCGGAGGTCTCCAGCTGGCTCACCCGGCCCCGGGAGACCCCCAGGCGCTCGGCCACCTCCTTCTGGGAAAGCCCCCTCTCCTCCCGCAGGTAGCCGAGGAGCCAGGAGAGCTCCTCGTCCAGGACCTCCCGGTAAAGCCGCCTCGCCTCCGGGTCCCTCACAAATTCGCGAAAGTACTCGTTGAAGTCCGTTCCTTTAGGCATATCCCTACCCACAGGGGCCGCAAAGGGTTTTAGCCACTTGGCCTGCCCTAGGCGAGGACCTCTGTCCATACCCTGCCCCTGGAAGACGTGCCCCACTCTTGGGAGCGGTGAGGCTCGGCCGAGATGGTCTCGGCCCCTTCGTAAATCCGCCCTAGCTCGCGTTTTAGGGCACGCAGAGAGGACCTCTCCGCCAGCAGGCTCACAATGTACTGGTTTAGGCTCACCCCCTCGGCCCTTGCCTCCTTGTCCAAACGGCGGTGGAGGCTCTTAGGCATGCGCACCAGAACGCGCCCGCTGTACTCCCGCTCCGTGGACGGAAGGGGAATCTCGTCCCCGTGCTCATAAGCGGTCTCCAGCCAGAGCCTCCGGGCTTCCTCCAGGTTGGCCAGGGCCTCCTCCGGGGTCTCGCCCACGGACACGCACCCCTCGAGGTCCGGGTGAAGGGCGGTGTAACCCCCTTCCGGCTCCGCCACCAAGAGCACGGGGTACTTCAGGTTCAGGTAGTAGTCCAAAGGCTTCCGCTTCCGCATCACGCCTCCTCTAGAAGTTCCTCAAGGTCCTTGCCCGTAACGTCCTCCAAGGCGTCAATCACCTGCTTGAGGTAGGTGCGCGTCACCACTTGGCCTCCCCTCTTAGGCACCGTGAGCATCCGGCCGCTCGGGTGCCGGAACTGGTGGTGGCTCCCTCCAGAGCGGACACAGGAGAAGCCGAACCACCCGAGGACGCGCTCCACCTCTTCATAGGACATCTCCGGGGGTAGGGCCTTGAGCTTCTCTAACAGTTTACGCTTCCTGCTCAACCCTACCTCCTCTATGCTATCGCATGCAGTATCACTTTGTCAAAACCTAACCTCCACATTAATCGGCCTCCCGGAAAAGCCCCTCCTGCACCGCCCCCCGCGCCCTGGCCGCCTCCACCGCCAGGTGGCCGTAGCTCGCGGCCAGGAGGTTGAAGCCCTGGGCGTCCACAAGGTAGCTCCCCTGACCGGCGCGGCCCTTGCGCTCGGCGATCTGGTACAGGCGGTAGGCCAGGGCCCGGGCTCCCTCCGCCAGGGTGGGGGGAAGCTGGGCGAGGAGCCTGGCCGCGGCCCCCTCTCCCGCCCTCTCCAGGAGGCGGATGAGGTGGTGGGCGGCCTCCCAGGCGCTCAGGCGGCGGTCGGCCTTGGGGTCCCAGTCCTCCGGGTACTCCTCGGGCCTCAAGAGGCGCACCTTACCGCCCCGGGCGAGGAGGATACCCCCTTCCTCCAGGGCGGCCACCGCCACGTTCTTGGCCTTGGCCAGGGTCTCGGCGTCCCCGAAGGGGCCCTCCCCGTAGCCGTACTGCTCGTACCAGGCGAGGGCGAAGCGGCTTGGAGCGTCCAGCTCCGCCTCCTCCTCGGCCAGGAACTCGTCCAGGACCTGGTTGATGAGGGCCAGGGCCTCCCTGACGGAGAGGGGCCTGCCGTCCGGCTCCACCACGGCCCGGTAGCGGCTGAAGACGGCCATGCCGGGGCCGATGGCGCTCTGGGCCAGGTCCACGGGGGGGATGCTCCCCCGGGTGAGGTCCCTCAGGGCCTGGGGAAGCTCGGCCCGGAGGGCCCGGAGGAAGTCCTGCCGGGTGGCGAGGGGAGCCTCCTTGGGCCTTGGGCGGCAGACCAGCACGATGGAGGAGGCGAGGGCGTTAGAACCTTGGCCCCGGGGGCGGTTTTGCAGCTCGGTGCGCATGGGCCAGGTGGCCACCACCTGGAAGCCCTCCTCCACGAGGCCCTGGAGGAAGGTCTCCCACCCCGTGGAGGCCACGGCCTCGCTCTCCCCTTCCTCGTCCTCCTCCACCTCCTGCTGCTTGAAGGCGTAGTAGAGGGTGAGGGGGTGGTCGGGGTGGGCCCTTTCCCTGAGGTGGCGGAAGACCCGGCGCATGCCCTCCTCAAAGTGCTTGCGGGCCTCCTCCTTGCCCCCGTGGCGGAAGGGGTCGGCGATGAGCTCCTCGGCCTTGGGGGTGAGGAGGGTGCGGAAGAGGTCGGGGTAGACCCCCTTCAGGTTCCGGCGGAGCCAGACGTAGAAGAAGTCGGAGAGAGCGGCATAGCTGATGTTGTCGTAGTAGGGCGGGTCGGTGGAGATGAGGGGCGGGTGGGGGACGCCGTTCACCGAGTCCAGGGCGTTGGCCTGGCGGGCCGTGCCCGGGGGAGAGGCGGGGAGGGTCTCCAGGGCGGAGGCGACCCAGTCCAACATATTGACCAACGAGCCTGTACTTTCGCTGAAGAGGTTGGTCTCGGCGAAGTCCCAGACCATGGGAAGGGCCTGGCGTGTGAAAGTGTTACGAACTTTTTCTCCCGTTGTGTGCCAGCTGCAAAGCGCCGAATGGTAATCGGCCAGGCGGTCCACCGCCAGCGCCAGGTACACCCGCACCGCCTGGGCGTAGGCCCGGGCGCCCCTTCCCCCCTGGGCGAGGGGGGTGGGGTCCTCGGAGAGGCCCGCCCTCAGGGCGTCCTGGTAGGCCCGCTCCTCCGCCTCCTCCAGGAGGTCGGAGAAGGTGCCGAGGGCCAGGAGCTGGCGGGAGGTGAAGAGGTCGGCGTGGGTGGTGAGGCCGTACTGGGTGCACCAGATGTTGCGGGGATCGTAGGTCAGTTCATAGGTAGGCCTCCAGTTGGGTACGGCTTTTTGGGCAACGGCCTCGTGCTCCGGGTCCGGAGCGTGGTAACCCCTCCCCCCACGTTCCTCGGTCACGATGGCCATGAGCCTCGCCCCCATGCGACCGGCGCGGCCCTCGGCCCGCACGTGCTCCAGGGGGATGGGGGTGCCGCAGACGAGGCATTGCGCTCCCCGGCGGTTCACCGTGCCCTCCAGGGGCGGGGCGCCCGCTCCGGTTTTCACGCGGAACACCACCCCTCCCCTCTCCACCTCGGGGACCACATAAGCCTCCTTGCCCCTCTTCTTGGAAAGCCAGAAGGAACGCACCAGGGGCGCCTCGGCCCGGCAGGCGGGGTTGGGGCAGGCCACGGTGCGGGCCCAGAGCCAGGCGATGACCGTTTGGCCGTTCAGCGCGGGGTAAAAGGCCCCGATGCGCCGGAAGGCCTCCTCCCGCATCCACTTGCCGTAGTAGCGCACGTCCTCGGCGAGGCCTTTGGCGCGGGGAAAGCGGTCGGTGGGCTGGTGCTTCGCCTGGTACTCCGGGTTCACCGGAGGGAGACCAGAGAAGCGGGGAGGAATCTCAATGAGGGCCTTGTTGAGGAGGACGGCCACCGGGTTCAGGTCGGAGGCGTAGGCCCTAAGGCCCAGGCGCTGGGCCTCCAAGGGGATGGTCCCCCCGCCGGCGAAGGGGTCCAGGACGGGCGGAGCCTCCTGGAGAAGCGCCAGGATGGCCGCCCGGTCCTCCTTGGGGGGCGGAACCTTTCCCAAGCTACGGGCCAGGCTCTTGGCCATCTCGTGGCGGGCCTCCCAGAGGGTGGGGGAGTCGGGGTCCTTGGCCTCGTCCCAGTTCACCAGCTTTTCCAGAATGGCGAAGAGCCTCTCCCGCTCCTTGGCCGCCTGGTCTTCCGGCAGGTGCTCGCCGGGGTCGTCCACGAGGCTTGCGAAGAGCACCGCCCTGGCCGTGGCCAAGGGGCGCCTCGCCCACCAGAGGTGCAGGGTGGAGGGGTGGCCGTGGCGGATGGACTTCTCGCGGCTCGCCTCCTTGTTGATGGCCTCGAGGGGCAGGGCGACCTCAATCAGCTTTTTAGGCATGGCGGGCCTCCTCCAAGATTTCCAGGATCTCCTTGGCGGCGTAAAGCCTGTTGCGCTTCCTTTCGCTGACGGGTGTCAGGATACCGTCTTCTTCCAGCCTCTGCACCAGCCTGTTCGCCCAGGCGTGGGTAATCCCCAGGCGGTCCTTGACCAGAGGGACGGTCAACACCGGGCGCTCAAAGAGAAGGTCCAGCAACCCCAGGATGTGGGCGCTTCCCCCCTTGCGCCCGTAGTTTTCCCGCCACTCCCTCCAGAGGTCAAGGAGCCTGCGCGCACGCTCCGCCACGTCCTTAGCCTCCGTGCGCACCCCTTCCAGGAAGAAGGCCAACCACTCCTCCCAGGCTCCCCGCTGGCTCACCCCGAGGAGAAGGTCGTAGTAGAGGGTCCGGTGCCGTTCAAAGTAGGCGGAGAGGTAGAGGGCGGGCTCCGGTAAGAGCCCCCTCTCCAAAAGCATCAGGGTGATGAGGAGCCGCCCAATCCTGCCGTTTCCGTCCAGGAAGGGGTGGATAGCCTCAAACTGGTAGTGGACCAGGGCGATCTCCACGAGGGGCGGAAGCCCGTGGTCGCTGTGCCAGAAGCGCTCCAGGGCGTCCAGGGCCTCCAGCATGGGGCCGGGAGGAGGGGGAACGTACCGGGCCTCCTCCAAGGAACTCCCCGGTGGACCGATCCAGTTCTGGGCTCGGCGGAACTCCCCTGGGGCCCGGCCCCCTCCGCGCACCCCCCGGAGGAGCACCGCGTGGACCTCCTTGAGGAGCCTCAGGGAAAGGGGTATCTCCTGGAGAAGTTCCCTCCCTCGCTCCAGGGCGTGGATGTAGTTGAGCACCTCCTGGGCGTCCTCCCTGAGCTCTGGGGAGGGGAACAAGGGCACCTGGGCCTCGAGGGCGTAGACATCCAGCAAGCCCGCCTGCGTCCCCTCTATGCGGGAAGAGAGCACCGCCTCCTTCTGGATGAAGGGGCGGATGAAGAGGTACGGGTTGGGGAGCTGGCGCAAGAGCCCTGCCAGTTCCCCCAGGGCCCCACGGGCCTCGTCAAGAAGGGCGATGAGGCGGAGGCTCCATTCCAACCGGGGCGGTAAGGGGTCCGGCAGGAAGGCGTACACGCCTCGGCCGATGGCCAAAAGCTTCCCTGGGGCCTGGGGGGCGAACTCTTCCGGGCGCACGGCCCTTATGATACTAGTTCCCCCATCTTGTATCACAAGACTTGACATGTGCTACTGCCGTATCACAAGAGCCCGCTGGTCCTCTGCTAGGCTATCTCCCGTGGAGCCCAGGAAGCTCGCCCCCGGGGTGCGCCTCCGGGGCCTCACCCCGGAGGGGAGCGTGCGGGTGGAGGACGTCCGCCCCCTGGGAAGCGCCTTCCGAATCGCCTACCGCACTCCCTCGGGCAGGCTGGAGGAGGCCCTCCTCTACCCCGAGGACCTGGCCCGCCTCGAGGCGGAGGAAGAGGCCCGCTTCCCCCTGGACGCCCCCGGGGACCTCTTCCGCCTCGCCGCCGAGGCCAAGCGCATCCAGAACGCCTACCTCTTTGACCCCTGGATGGCCGTGCACACCTCCCTGGTGGAGCCCCTTCCCCACCAGATTGAAGCGGTCTACGGCCACCTGCTCCCCAAAAACCCCCTCCGCTTCCTCCTGGCCGACGACCCCGGGGCGGGCAAGACCATCATGACGGGGCTCTACATGCGGGAACTGGCCCTGAGGGGTGCCCTGGAGCGGGCCCTGGTGGTGGCCCCGGGGGGACTGGTGGTGCAGTGGCAGGAGGAGCTTTGGGAGAAGTTCCGCCTGCGCTTTGAGATCTTCTCCCGCTCCTGGCTGGAAAACAGCCTGGAGAACCCCTTCCGCAAGCACCCCTACTGGCTCGCCCGCCTGGACCAGCTGGCCCGCTTCCCGGAGGTGGCGGAGAGGGCTTTGGAGGTGGACTGGGACCTGGTGGTGGTGGACGAGGCCCACAAGATGTCCGCCACCTACTACGGCCTGGAGGTGAAGGCCACCCAGCGCTACCGCCTGGGCCAGCAGCTTTCCGAGCGGGCCAAGCACTTCCTCCTCCTCACCGCCACGCCTCACCGGGGCAAGGAGGAGGACTTCCGCCTCTTCCTGGCCCTCCTGGACCCCGACCGCTTCGCCGGGAAGCCGAGGCCAGGGAGCCCTCCCTTAGACGCCCAGGGGGTCTGGCTCAGGCGGCAGAAGGAGGACCTGGTGCGCTTTGACGGCACCCCCCTCTTCCCCGAGCGCCGGGCCTACACCGTGGCCTACCGCCTCTCCCCGGAGGAGATAGCCCTCTACCAGGCGGTGACCGCCTACGTGCGGGAGGAGATGAACCGGGCGGAGGCCCTGGAGGAGGGGAGGCGGCGCACGGTGGGCTTCGCCCTCACCCTCCTGCAGAGGAGGCTGGCCTCGAGCCCCCTCGCCCTCTTCCGCTCCTTAGAGCGGCGCAGGAAGCGCCTGGAGGCGAGGCTTTCCGAGGTGCGGCGGGGGCTTTCCCCGGGCTTTCCCCTCCTGGAGGAGGAGGACATTGAGGAGCTGGAGGAGTTCCCCACCGAGGAGCTGGAAGGGGCTCCCGAGGTCCTGGACCAGGCCACCGCCGCCCGCACCGCGGCGGAGCTGGAGGCGGAGATCCGCACCCTGAAGGCCCTCGAGGCCCAGGCCAAGCACCTCCTTCACAAAGAGCAAGACCGGAAGTGGCAGGAGCTCCGCCGCCTCCTGGAGAGCGACCTCATCCGGGGAAGAAAGCTCATCGTCTTCACGGAGCACCGGGACACCCTGGAGTACCTGGAAAGGCGGCTTTCCTCATTCCTGGGCCGCCTCGAGGCGGTGGTGGCCCTGCACGGGGGGCTTTCCCGGGAGGAGCGCCGCCTCCGCCAGGCCCGCTTCGCCCAGGACCCCGAGGTGGAGATCCTGGTGGCCACGGACGCCGCCGGGGAAGGGGTGAACCTGCAGCAGGCCCACCTCCTGGTGAACTACGACCTTCCCTGGAACCCGGCCCGGCTGGAACAGCGCTTCGGGCGCATCCACCGCATCGGCCAGAGGGAGGTCTGCCACATGTGGAACCTGGTGGCGGAGAACACCCGGGAGGGCGAGGTTTACCTCCGCCTCCTGGAAAAGCTGGAGGAGCAGAGCCGGGACCTGGGGGGACGGGTGTTTGACGTCTTGGGCCAGCTCTTCCAGGACCAGCCCCTCAAGGAGCTCCTCCTGGAGGCCATCCGCTACGGGGAGGATCCGGAGGTCCGGGCGAGGCTCTTTCGGAAGGTGGAAGGGGCGGTGGACCGGGAGAGGCTTCTTTCCCTCCTGGAAGGGGCCCTGGCCAAGGAGGTCCTGGACCCCAAGCGCCTAAAGCACCTCCGGGAGGAGATGGAGCGGGCCGAGGCCAGGAGGCTTCAGCCCCACTACCTCACGAGCTTTTTCCGGGAGGCCCTGGAGAGGCTTGGGGGAAGCGTCTACCTGCGGGAGGCGGGGCGGATGGAGGTGGCCTACGTGCCCCCCAGGGTGCGGAAGCCTGGGGTGCTCCGGCAGTACACCCGGGTCACCTTCCACAAGGACCGGGTGAGCCTCCCGGGGAAGCCCCAGGCGGACTTCCTGGTCCCCGGCCACCCCCTCCTGGACGCGGTGCTGGAGGGGGTGCTGGAGGCCTGGGGGGAGTACCTGGAAAGGGGGACGGTCCTGGTGGACGAGAACGCCACGGAGCCCCGCCTGGTCCTGGCCCTGGAGCACGAGGTGGAGGACGCCCAGGGGCCCGTTTCCCGGAGGCTCCTCTACGTGGGGGTGGGCCTTACGGGGGAGGTGCGGGCCGAGGGGCCAGCCCCCTACCTGGACCTGCGCCCCGCCACGGAGGAGGAGCGGCGCCTTGGCCTGGAGCTCGCAGGCCGCCTGGACCTCCCCGGGCTCCTGGATAAGGCGGAAACCTACGCGGTGGAGCGCCTGGCCCGGGAGCACCTGGAGGAGGTGCGGAGCCTGCGGGAAAGGGAGGTGGACCGCACCTTAAAGGCGGTGCGGGAGCGCCTCCTCTCGGAGATCTGGTACTGGGATGGCCGGGCCGCAGAAGAGGAGAAGAAAGCCCAGGCAGGTAAGGCGGTGGCCAAGGCGCGGGCAGAAGGGGCGAGGCGTCGGGCCGAGGAGCTCCGCGAGCGCCTCAGGCGAAGGGAAGAGGAGCTCCTGAAGGCGAAGCACCTCCGCCCCCTTCCCCCCAGGCTGGCCCAGGCCATCTGGGTCATCCCTCCCCTGGCCCAAGGGCTCTCCGGCCTCGAGGAGGAGGCCCGCAGGAGGCTAGAGCGCCTAGCGGTGGAGGCGGTCTTGCGGGCGGAGCGCCTGCAGGGCCACGAGCCCCGGGAGATGCCCCCGGGCTGGCCCGGCTACGACATAGAGTCCCGCCTTCCCGACGGGTCCTTGAGGTTCCTCGAGGTCAAGGGCAAGGGGCCAGGCTCCAGCGTGGTCACCCTCTCGCGCACCCAGATCCTCACCGGGCTCAACAAGCCGGAAAGCTGGTTGCTGGTGGTGGTGGAGACCGACGGCGAGCGGGCCCTAAGGGCGCACTACATCCCGGCCCCCTTCCAGCGGGAACCGGACTTCGCCGCCACCAGCGTGAACTACGACCTTGCCGAGCTCCTGGCGCGGGCGCGATGGAGCGTGGAGCTCTAGACCGGAGCCTCCAGGAGCTCCCGGAGTTCCCTAAGCTTTTCCTCCACCAGGGCCCGCCTATCCGGGGGCAGGGCCTCGAGGTCCAGCCGCAAGAGCCTCTCCCCCACCTCCCGGTACCAGGGCTTGGGGGCTTTCTCCTTCTTAAGGGCCTCCCGCACCCTCGCCTTCAGGTCCCTCAGGGAAAGCCCCGCCCTGGCCTCCTCCAGGAGGGCCCGCCTCAGGGCCTCGTCCCTCACCTTCTTGAGCTCCAGGGCGGCGGTGTAGGGGATGGCCCCCTCCCCCAGAGCTACCTTCAGGTCCTCGGGGAGGGAGAGGAGGGGGAGGCGGTGGCGGACGAAGGACTCCCAGGTCATCCGGCCCAGGGCCTTGAAGAGCTCCTCCACCCTTTGGGCTTCAGGGCTCCCCGCAACGTTGCGGGGAACCTTCCCCCTCGCCTCATCCCGCATCCGGTGGAGGAGCCCCACCACCTCCTCCCGGCTCTCCCCCAAGTCTTCCGATAGGAGGTCCAGCACCCCCAGGGTCTCCTCGTAGGGGTTCAGGTCCTCCCGCTGGAGGTTCTCCACCAGGGCGAGGAGTCGCGCTTCCTTCTCGGAGAGCTCCACCACCCTTACCGGGACCTCGGAAAGCCCCGCCATCTTCGCCGCCCGGTAGCGCCTCTCCCCGGCCACGATGGCGTACCTCCCGTCCCCGAGAGGGCGCACCAGGAGGGGCTGGAGGACCCCCTTCTCCCGGACGCTCTCGGCGAGGGCCTCGAGGTTCTCAAAGCGCCTGCGAGGCTGGGACTGGGGGACGAGGGCTTCCAAAGGGAGGACGGAAGAGGCCGGGCTTCTGGCCTCCTCCACCAGGCCTTTCAGGTAAGCGCGGATGGCGCTCACGCCACCACCTCCTCAAAGCGGAAGACCTTCTTGAGCAGGAAGTCCGTGAGGCGGGCCACCTCCTCGGCGGCCTCCCGGTCCCCCGTGAGCTGGATGGGGACCTGTCCCTCGGTGGCCCTCCGGTGGGGACCAGGGCGGTAGGCCACCTGGACCACCGCCCTCAAGGCCTGGACGCCCTTGGCCCCCGTTTCCACCGGGACCAGAAGCCTGTCCCCCGCCAGGGCGCCCTTGACGGGAAGGGAGCCAGGGGGTAAAGTGAGCTTACCGACCGGTCGGTGGGGTATGCTGACGACCACCAGGGACCGCATCCTTGAAGAAGCCGCCGGGCTCTTCACCGAGAAGGGCTACGAGGCCACCAGCGTCCAGGACATCGCCCAGGCCCTGGGCCTTTCCAAGGCCGCCTTGTACCATCACTTCGGGAGCAAGGAGGAGATCCTTTACGAGATCAGCCTCCTGGCCCTAAAGGGCCTGGTGGCGGCGGGGGAGGAGGCCCTTAAGATCCCAGATCCCAAGGAGGCCCTCCTCCGCTTCATGGAGGGCCATGCCCGCTATTTCGAAGAGAACTACCCCTTCTTCGTCACCATGCTCCAGGGGATCAAGAGCCTTTCCCCGGAAAACCGCCTGAAGACCATCGCCCTCCGCGACCGGCACGAGGCCAACCTGCGGGCGATCCTGAGGCGCGGGGTGGAGAAGGGCGTCTTCCGGGAGGTGGACGTGGCCCTGGCGGGGCGGGCGGTGCTCTCCATGCTCAACTGGATGATCCGCTGGTTCCGGCCCGGGGAGCCCATGCGGGCGGAGGAGGTGGCGCGGGGGTACTACGACCTGATCCTAAGGGGGTTGGAACGTGGAAGTGCCTGAACACAAGGAGATCCGGGAGCTCGCCCGGAGGTTTCTCGCCGAGCGGGGCGGGGCGCTTAGGGCCTACGAGGAGGAAGAGGCCTTCCCCTGGCCCCTGGTGGAGGAGATGGCGGGGCTTGGCTTCCTCGGGGTCTTCGTCCCCGAGGCGCTGGGGGGAGCGGGGCTGGACTTCTTCGCCTACCTCGCCCTCCTGGAGGAGATGGGGGGGTGGGCCTCCTTGCGCTCCATCCTCTCGGTGCAGCAGAGCCTGGTCCTCACCCCCCTCCTCGCCTACGGCACCGAGGCCCAGAAGGCCCGCTACGTGCCCCGCCTCGCCCGGGGGGAGGCCCTGGGGGCCTTCGCCCTCACCGAGCCCGAGGCCGGGTCGGACGCGGCAAGCCTCAGGACCCGCGCCCGCCGGGACGGGGACTTCTACGTCCTGGAGGGGCAGAAGACCTTCATCTCCCACGCCAACGTGGCCCAGGTCTTCCTCGTCTTCGCCAAGACCGAACCCGAGAAGGGGGCCAAGGGG
This sequence comes from Thermus sp. H19.2, assembly GCF_054979525.1. NCBI lineage: Bacteria > Thermotogati > Deinococcota > Deinococci > Thermales > Thermaceae > Thermus > Thermus sp. H19.2. Next base: position 13,891 of record NZ_JBUFDB010000002.1, on the reverse strand, counting down.
ATCACCTGCTTCCTGGTGGAGCGGGAAGACGGGGTGAGGACGAGCCCCCTGAAGGGGAAGCTGGGCCTAAAGGCCGCGGACACGGGGATGGTCTTCCTGGACGGGGTGCGGGTGCCCAAGGACCGGGTCCTGGGGCAGGAGGGGGAGGGGTTTAGGATCGCCCTTTCCACCCTGGACACGGGGCGGGTCTCCCTGGCGGCGGGGGCGGTGGGGCTCATGCAACGGGCCCTGGACCTCTCCCTGACCTACGCCAAGGAGAGGAGGCAGTTCGGCAAGCCCATCGCCCAGTTCCAGCTGGTCCAGGAGCACCTCGCCGCCATGAAGCTGGACCTCGAGGCCGCCCGCCTCCTCACCTACCGGGCCGCCTGGAAGAAAGCCAAGGGGGAGCCCTACACCCTCGAGGCCAGCCTGGCGAAGCTCTTCGCCTCCGAGGCCGCCAACCGGGTGGCCTACCGGGCCATCCAGGTCCACGGGGGGTACGGCTTCTTTGAGGAGTACGAGGTGGCGAGGCTCTACCGGGACGCCCGCATCCTCACCCTCTACGAGGGGACGAGCGAGGTGCAGAAGCTCATCATCGGGGCCCACCTCACGGGGATGCGGGCTTTCTAGGAGGAGAGGGTGGCGGCGAAGCCTTTCCGTAAGGCCCTTTACCCCAGGCGGGTGCGCTGATGGGAAGGCTTTCAGGGAAGACCATCCTGGTCACGGGCGCGGCGGGCGGCATCGGGCAGGCGGCCTTGGAGCTCTTCGCCCGGGAGGGGGCGAGGCTGGTGGCCGTGGACCGGGAGGAGGGGCCCCTGGCCGAGGCGGTGGCGGCCCTCGAGGCCGAGGCCATCGCCGTGGTGGCGGACGTGTCCGACCCGAAAGCGGTGGAACAGGCCTTCGCGGAAGCCCTGGAGGAGTTCGGGCGCCTCCACGGGGTGGCCCACTTCGCGGGGGTAGCCCACTCCGCCCTCTCCTGGAACCTTTCCCTCGAGGCCTGGGAGAAGGTCCTCCGGGCCAACCTCACGGGAAGCTTCCTGGTGGCGAGGAAGGCGGGGGAGGTCCTAGAAGAGGGAGGAAGCCTGGTCCTTACCAGCTCCGTGGCCGCCCTGGGCGCCTTCGGCCTCGCCCATTACGCCGCCAGCAAGCTGGGCGTGGTGGGCCTGGCCCGCACCCTGGCCTTGGAGCTCGCCCGTAAGGGCATCCGGGTCAACGCCCTCCTCCCCGGCCTCATCCAAACCCCCATGACGGCGGGGCTTCCCCCCTGGGCCCAGGAACAGGAGGTGGGCGCCTCGCCCCTGGGCCGGGCGGGAAGGCCGGAGGAAGTAGCCCAGGCCGCCCTTTTCCTCCTCTCGGAGGAGAGCGCCTACATCACGGGCCAGGCGCTCTACGTGGACGGGGGCCGGTCCATCGTGGGCCCGCCCGGCCTGCCCCCAGGCTTTGGCCCCAAAGGAGGTGAGAAAAATGCCCATGTACTTTGAGGACTTTGAGGTCGGCCAGCGCTTCACCACCCCGGCCCGCACGGTGACCGAGGCGGACGTGGTGAACTTCGCCGGGGTCTCCGGGGACTACAACCCCATCCACACCGACGCCGAGTTCGCCAAGTCCACCCCCTTCGGCCAGCGCATCGCCCACGGGCTTCTGGTCCTTTCCATGCTCACGGGGCTTAGGCAGCGCACCGGCCACCTCGAGGGCACGGTGATCGCCTGGCTGGAGATCCGGAACTACAAGTTCCTCAAGCCCGTCCTCATCGGGGACACCGTCCACGGGGAAACGAAGATCCTGGAGAAGCGGGAGACCTCCAAGCCCGACCGGGGGATCGTGGTCCAGAGGGTGCGGGTCCTGAACCAAAGGGGCGAGGTGGTACAGGAGGGCGAGTTCGTCACCATGATCCGCAGGAAGCCGAAGGAGGGGCGTTGAGCCCTTTCTCCCGCTGGTTCCAGGCGCAGATCCTCAGGAAGGAGGGGGGAGAGGCGGAGCTGCTCCTAGCGGTGCGGGAGGAGTTCCTCCAGGGACAGGGGATCGTCCACGGGGGGATCCTGGCGGCCCTTCTGGACAGCGCCCTAGGCCAGGCGGTGGAAAGCCTGGGGGCCAAGGTGGTGACCGCGGAGCTTTCCGTGAGCTACCTGAGGCCCGTGCGGGAGGGGACGCTCCTCGCCCGCGGGTGGGTGGTCCACCCCGGGCGCTCCCTCTTTCACGCGGCCGGGGAGGCGCTTTTGGAGGGCAAGCGGGTGGCCTTCGCCAAGGGGGTCTTCTACCGGGTGGGGTAAGGGCTTATACTGGGTCCAAAACCAAGGAGGTGCGCATGTTCCCGAGCACCATGATGGACGAGGAGCTGAACCTTTGGGACTTTCTGGAAAGGGCGGCGGAGCTCTTTGGCCGGAAGGAGGTGGTCTCCCGCCTCCACACCGGGGAGGTGCACCGCACCACCTACGCCGAGATCCACCAAAGGGCCAAAAGGCTCATGGGGGGCCTGAAGTCCCTCGGGGTGGGGGTGGGGGACCGGGTGGCCACCCTGGGCTTCAACCACTTCCGCCACCTGGAGGCTTACTTCGCCGTCCCCGGCATGGGAGCGGTCCTCCACACCGCCAACCCCCGCCTCTCCCCCAAGGAGATCGCCTACATCCTGAACCACGCCGAGGACAAGGTCCTCCTCTTTGACCCCAACCTCCTCCCCCTGGTGGAGGCCATACGGGGCGAGCTGAAGACCGTGCGCCACTTCGTGGTCATGGACGGGAAGGCCCCCGAGGGCTACCTGGCCTACGAGGAGGTCCTGGGGGAGGAGGCGGACCCCGTGCGGGTGCCGGAAAGGGCGGCTTGCGGCATGGCCTACACCACGGGCACCACGGGCCTGCCCAAGGGGGTGGTCTACAGCCACCGGGCCCTGGTCCTCCACTCCTTGGCGGCGAGCCTCGCCGACGGCACCGCCCTTTCGGAAAAGGACGCCGTCCTCCCCGTGGTCCCCATGTTTCACGTGAACGCCTGGTGCCTGCCCTACGCCGCCACCATGGTGGGGGCCAAGCAGGTCCTGCCCGGGCCCAGGCTGGACCCCGCCTCCTTGGTGGAGCTCTTTGACGGGGAGGGGGTGACCTTCACCGCCGGGGTGCCCACGGTCTGGCTCGCCCTGGCGGACTACCTGGAAAGCACCGGCCACCGCCTCAAGACCCTAAAGCGCCTGGTGGTGGGGGGCTCCGCCGCGCCCAAGAGCCTCATCCAGCGCTTTGAGCGCATGGGCATCGAGGTGCGCCAGGGCTACGGCCTCACCGAGACCTCGCCGGTGGTGGTGCAGAACTTCGTGAAGAGCCACCTCGAGGCCCTCCCCGAGGAAGCGAAGCTCTCCCTCAAGGCCAAGACCGGCCTTCCCATCCCCCTGGTGCGCCTCCGGGTGGCGGACGAGGAGGGCCGCCCCGTGCCCAGGGACGGGAAGACCCTGGGGGAGGTCCAGCTCAAGGGCCCCTGGATCACCGGGGGCTACTACCAGAACGAGGAGGCGAGCCGATCTGCCCTCACCCCGGACGGCTTCTTCCGCACCGGGGACATCGCCGTCTGGGACGAGGAAGGCTACATAGAGATCAAGGACCGGCTCAAGGACCTGATCAAGTCGGGCGGGGAGTGGATCTCCAGCGTGGACCTGGAGAACGCCCTCATGGGCCATCCCAAGGTAAAGGAGGCGGCGGTGGTGGCCATCCCCCACCCCAGGTGGCAGGAAAGGCCCTTGGCGGTGGTGGTGCCAAGGGGCGAGAAGCCCACCCCGGAGGAGCTGAACGAGCACCTCCTCCAGGCGGGCTTCGCCAAGTGGCAGCTCCCCGACGCCTACGTCTTCGTGGAGGAGATCCCCAGGACCAGCGCGGGCAAGTTCCTCAAGCGGGCCCTGCGGGAGCGGTACCAGGGCTTTTACGGGGGTGCCTGATGTTCCTGGAGATGTTCCGCCTGGACGGCAAGGCGGCCCTGGTCACGGGCGGGTCCCGGGGGCTCGGCCTCGAGGCCGCCCTGGCCCTGAAGGAAGCGGGGGCCAAGGTGGCGGTGGTGGCGCGGCGGGCGGGCTTCTTTGCCGAGGCCCAAAAGGCCCTGGGGGAGGACGCCCTCTACCTGGAAGGGGACGTGCGGGACGAGGCCCGCCTGGAGGCCATCGCCGAAGAGGTGGAGAGGACCCTTGGGCCTCTGACCATCCTGGTGAACGCCGCCGGGATCAGCTGGGGAGCCCCTTCCCTGGAAATGCCCGTGGAGAAGGTCCGGGAGGTCCTGGAGGTGAACCTGGTGGGGGCCTTTTTGGCGAGCCGGGTGGCGGCCCGGAGGATGAAGGAGAGGGGCTACGGCAAGATCGTCCACATCGCCTCCGTGGCCGGGCTCAAGGGGGAGTACCCCGAGGTCCTGGACGCCGTGGGCTACTCCGCCTCCAAGGGGGGGCTTGTCGCCCTCACCCGGGACCTGGCGGTGAAGTGGGGGCGGTGGGGCATCCGGGTGAACGCCCTCGCCCCGGGGTTCTTCCCCACCCGGATGACGGAGAAGGTCCTGCCCAAGGCCGAACCCCTCCTCAAGGCCACCCTGCCCCTGGGCCGTCCCGGGAAACCCGGGGAGCTCGGCGGGGCGGTGCTTTTCCTGGCAAGCCCCGCCTCGGACTACATCACCGGGGCCGTCCTCCCCGTGGACGGGGGGGCCACGGCCCTTTGATGCCACCCTAGGCTGGCGCAAGCGAGGGGCCCGGGCGGCCCGAGGAGCAAACGGCCCCCTAGACCGGGGCGATGCGGGCCAGGACCTCCTCCAGGGGGGCGGTGAATACGCCTAGGGCGTAATCCCCCACCCCGCCCACGAAGACGAGCTCCTCCCCGTGGAGGAAGAGGCCGTTGCCGTACAGGGTCAGGGGGCGGTCCCCGTAGGACTCCGCCAGGCCCTGCGGGGCCAGGAGGTAGTGGGAAAGACCCACCATCTCCCCGTTCCCCTTGAGGCGGGCGAAGCCGTGCCGGTAGGAGAGGTCCCCCCGGAAGATGCCGTGGAAGGCCACCAGGTAGGTGCCGTCCTCGAGGCGGAGGGCGTTGGTGGACCAGCCCACCTTGTACTCAAAGGGCTCCGGCGGAAGCACGGGCCTGAGGTCGGTTACCCGCAGGGTGTCCAGGTCAAGGCGCCCCCGCCAACAGAGGTCCGGGATGCCGGAAAAGCTCGGCCGCAGGAGGAGGTTCCCCCCCTCCAGCAGGGTGGCGTTTTTCGTGGGCAGGTAGAGCCCCTCCCCCTCCTGGCCCACCCTCAGGAGCCCCTTCCGCCTCACGGAAAGGTCCTCCCCCAGCTCGGCCAGGGCGAGGGCGGCGGTGAAGACGTCCTTGTGGTCGGTGTTCCGGGCGTCCCCCAGCTTGCCTACCGCGGTGTAGAAGAGGAGGAACCCCGCGCCCGCCGCGTGGGCCCGGGCGTCCTCGCATCCCCGGACCGCCTCGTAGAGCTCCGTGGGGTAGAGAACGATCCGCACGGGTAGGGGCCTGGGGATCCGGCCCCGAAGGAGGTCCTCCACGGGCACCGCCGCGTGCCCGATGGCCGAGGCGTAGCTGTAGTAGTCAAAGATCAGGCGGGGAAAGAGGTGGACCACCCCGTCCTTCAGGACCGCCCCGGGGTTAAAGACGGCCAGGGGGCGTTGCCTGGGGTAGTTTTCCACCCGGACCTCCTCCGGGGAGATGTAGAGGCGGCGGCGGAAGAAATCCTCCGTGTGCGGACTCCTTAGCCCCTGGGCGCGCGCCAGGAAGCGGCGGGCCTCCTCCTTCAGGGTCTCCTCCAGCTCGGCGATGGTCATGTCCGACCCCTCCTCCGTTTTACCAGAAGCCCGGCCTGGGAGGAGGCAAACCGGGCTTGCTTAGCAAATCGCCTTATGCAGGGTGGCGCAAGGAAAGGCCGTAGGCGATGGGTTCCAAAAGCGCCCGCACCTGTGCCTTTCCCCCGACCTGTCCCCCGAGCCGGCAGCGCCTAGGGAAGAGAATCTGCTTTCATTCCGATTTGATTGGCGCTGATGTTGATCCTTTAATTGATTTTTAAACCTTGCTTGAAAATAAATGATGATCAACAACAAGGGCGGGGGGGTGGGGCGTGCCGAACCCGTCAGGGACGCAAGTGGGGCCAAAAAACTCCCCAAGTCTTCCGATAGAACTCCCCAAGTCTTCCGATACCAACTCCCCAAGTATTCCGATACCCGGGCCCCAAACTCCCCAAGTCTTCCGATAGGAACTCCCCAAGTCTTCCGATACCAATTCCCCAAGTATTCCGATAGGGGGGCGGCACCAACTCCCCAAGTCTTCCGATATCCCCTGGGCAAAACTCCCCAAGTCTTCCGATAGGGGGGAGAGGCCAAAAGATCCCTTGGGGTCGCGCTTTTTGGGCGGTGCACCTTGGAGGGGAGGAGGGCACGCCCCAAGTCTTCCGATACCTACCTTTCTAGGCGATTACGGAACGAATCCAGCCACTCGTCCAGTGCGCCTCGGGCCGAGGCCTCCTTGAGCTCTTCCACCAGGGCCTTGGGGTCCAGGACCTCTTCCTCCATGAGGCGGGCCAGGTCCTCCAGGTCCCCCACGCTTACCCGGGAGCGCAGGACCAGCTGGGCCACCTGCAGGGCGCGGCGCACCCGCGCGTCCTTGGGGAGGCTTTGCCACTCCCGTTCCGCCTCTTCCTCTACCCGCCTGGCCTCTTCCTCTTCCAAGCGGGCCTGGGTCCTCCGGGCCTGGGGAGAGGGGAGGGCGCGGTCGTACTTGCCGCTTTCGTCCCGGATCACGTCCACCAGGAAGCCCAGCCGGTTTTTCGGCCTGTAGCCCGAGGCCAGGATGATCCGGAAGCGTTCCACCCGCGCCCGGATGTGTTCCAGGGAGTAACGGCGGGCCAGGGAGTAGGCGGAGGTGAAGGAAAGCCCTTCCGCCATGAGGAGCTCCACCGCCTGGGCGTCGGGGACGGACCCCGCCTCCTCGCCGAAGACGTAGATCACCGTTTGGTTCTGGCCCCGGCCCACGTACTCCACCGACTGGAGGTACCGCCGCTCTAGAAGCTCTTGGTGGGCGGGCTCGAGGGTGCGCCGCACCTTGTCGGGCCGCTTGTGGACGATCTTGCAGGCGGCGGCCCACTCCATGAGGTTGACCTCGAAGCGGGGTAGGGGAGAGGGGTTCTCCGGGGAGAAGCGCTGGGCGTCCAGGAGGCGGTAAAGGGCCCGGCTCAAGGGCCTCCGGAGGCTGGCCATGAACTCGATGTCTATGGGCTTTACGTACTGGTTCTTCAGGGAGCGGACGATTTCCTTGGCCAGGGTGATGCGGAGAACGCTGGAGCGATCCAGCCTTCCCTGGCGGGAGCTGGTGTACTCCAGCTTTTCTATGTAGCGGAAGGTGACGCTCTGCCAGCGCCCGTTCTCCCGCCAGGCCTCGGAAAGGACGTAGGTGGCGGTGGTGAGGCGCATCAGGCTCTCCTTGAGGGCGTTGTAGTAGTAGCCCGAGGTGTCCAGGCCCATGAGCTTGAGGATCTGGTAGGGTGTGGCGGTGAAGGTGCCGTCCTCGGGGCTTCCGGCGTTGAAGTAAAGGGCGATGAGGGCCAGGGAGACCTCGTTGTCTAGGCCGTGGGGTACGCCTCCCACCTTCTCGCTGGCGTAGCAGGCCAGCCTCACGGGCTTGCCCAAAAACTCAAACTCCTCCTCCCAGGAGGCGTAGCCCTCGGGGATCCGCTCCTGGATGGAGATGAGGCCCAGGCGGGCCACGTTGGCCTCGTCAAAGTGGCGGGGTCTGGCCAGAGCGGGCTTGGGCGGGTCCTTCTTGGAAGCCATCCTGCTCCCCAGTCTAACGTGGGCGGGAGGGGCTCGGTCATTGCCCCCTAAGCCTGCGGCGGACCCCGGAGCGGCCACCCCCTTGACTGGGGGCTATGGCGAGGTATGCTGAGTACGTAAACGTTTACGATGTCTTCGGAGAGGGCTTTAACCATACGCGATCTTGCTCGGGCCGCCCAGGTTTCCGTGGCCACCGTGAGCCGGGCCCTGAACGGGAGGCCAGGGGTGAGCCGGGCCACGAGGGAACGCATCCTGGCCTTGGCCCGCGAGTGGGGCTTCGTTCCCAACGCCGCCGCCCGGGAGATGGTGGGGATGGCCACCGCCGTGGGGATCCTCTTTACCCCCGGGGTGCGGCGGCACACGCTCTACTTCACCCTTCTCCTCGAGGCCCTCTCGGAGGCCCTCTGGCGCGAGGGACTCCGGGTGGCGGAGGTGGAGGTGGACCCCAAGGGGAAGCCCCGGCAGGAGGCTTTGGGCTACATCCTTCTCGGGGCCCACGAGGGGGACCGCCGGGTGGAGGCCCTCTCCCGGAAGGGCGTGCCCTTCGTCCTGGTGGGGGTCGGGGAAGGGATCTTTTGGGTGGCCCCCGAGGATGTGGAGGGGGGGTACTTGGCCACCCGTCACCTGGTGAATCTGGGACACCGGGCCATCGCCCACCTCACCGGCTACCCCGAGCACCAGGCGGGCCGGGAGCGGCTCCTCGGGTACCGAAAGGCCTTGGCGGAAGCCGGCATCCCCTTCCGCGAGGACTTGGTCCTGGACGGAGCCTTTGACCCCTTAACCGCCTATCGGACGGTCCGTAAGGCCTGGGAACGGGGGCTTCGGTTCACCGCCCTCTTCGCCGCCTCCGACGAGACGGCCTTAGGGGCGTGGGCAGCGCTGGAGGACCTGGGCGTGCGGGTCCCCGAGGAGGTCAGTCTGGTGGGGTACGACGACCTGCCCGAGTTCGGGGAGCGGCTGACCACGGTGCGCCAAGACATCCCTACCATCGCCCGCAAGGCCGTGGCCCTGCTCCTCGAGGCCCGGGAGGGAAAACCTCCCCGGGGGCTTCGCGTGCCCGTGCGCTTGGTGGTCCGGGGGACTACCCGGAGAAGGGAGGTGGGAGCCTAGACCCAAACCGAAAGCCGCAGGCCCTAGGCACCGGCCCCTCTTGCAGAGGGAAAGGAGGTTGCGATGAAAAAGGCTTTCTTGGCCCTTCTGGCCCTTTTGGGGCTCGCGTTCGCCCAAACCCAGGTGCGCATCTCCGGCTGGGGCGGCACCGACATCGCCATCGTCAGTGGGCTTCTGAAGGAGGTGGTCCAGCCCAAGCTGGACAAGGAAGGGATCCAGGTCGTCTACCAGCCCATTGAGGGCGACTACACCCAGTGGCTCTTCAATGCCCTCTCCGCGGGTACGGCTCCCGACCTCTTTTACGTGGACATCTTCTGGTCGGAGAGCCTTTTCGCTGCGGGGCGGGTGGAGCCTTTGGACAACTAGAGGCTGTCGTAAAACTCCTCCACGGCCAGCTACGCGGCCCTGGCCAGCCGCTTCACCAACAAGCGTAGCATGCCCAAGTACACCCAGGCTTCGCTTACCCCAGGGTTGGCTTCATAGTCCTTGGCAAGCCGCCGGTTCCGCCCAAGCCAAGCAAAGGTCCGCTCCACCACCCACCGCTTGGGCAAGGGCTTGAACCCCCTCTCCCGCGGAATCTCCGGCACCTCATCCCCCTCCCGCACCCCCGCGTAGGGACGGGCCACCACCTCAAGCTCCAGCCCCAGGGAAGAAGCCAACTCCTTGAGGCCCCGGTACCCCCAGTCCACAAAGAGCTTCCGCACCCGAGGCCAGGAGGAAAAGTCCATCCCCAGGAGCAAGGCCTGTCCACCCCACTTGTCGTGCTCGTTGGCGGGGTGCACGAAGGCCTTCAAAAGACGGCCCCCCGTGTCCGTCAGGATCTGGCGAGGCAAGATTAGCCCTTGCGGGCTGACCCTCCCCTTGACCTTTTTTGCCCCGTCGTTGCCCCGGGGCCCCCTTTTTCCGTGGTCTGCAAGGTACGAGCTTCGCTCGTGACCACAGACTGGCTAGCAAGGTAGCCCTTGCGGGCTGACCCATCACCAGAGCGCTGGGTGAACCATATCCCTTCGTGTGCTACTTGATCTGGACCCTTGGGGTGTGAAAAAAGAGGGGGTGCTATGGACTCCAACCGGGAGCACCCCCAGAACATAGCCTTCGGCTGACTTACCATCTTGATGCGGAAACCCTTCTCGTGGCTACCTACGTCTGGGTAGATGATGAACTGAAAGCCCTGCAGGCCCAAGGCTTCAAGCTCCCCCCAAAGCAAAAGCACCAGAAGGCCACCTTGGCCGAGCTCCTGACCCTCGCCATCTGCAAGATACGGCCTTCGGCCGTGACTCTCCTGTTGCAAGGCCAGGATCTTGCCAAAGGCTACCTGGCCGCCAAGACCACCATGAAAGCCTACTTCCCCTCCCTGCCCCACCTATCCCGCTTCTACCGGGTCCTTCAAAAGGCCCAGGGCCTGCTGGCCCACCTCGCTATGCGCCTTGCTGGCGGAGAAGGACTTTGCAAGCTACGGGCTTCGCCCGTGACGCAGGTGGTGGACCTCAAGCCCATCCCCCTAGCCCACGGCCACCGGATTCACGGCCTCTCTCTCCCTGAGGCCGCCGTGGGGGTGGGACCCCTGGGGGCTTTCGCGGGCTACGTTCACAAGCTGTTTCCCTGACGGGAAAGCATCATGCCGGTGATGAACGAGCTCGGCCTCTTTTAGAACCTAGCCCCTTCGGGGCTGACCCACTGGGCCCTTCTCCCCGGGAATGCCCGGGAGACCTGAGGGAGGGAGCTGGTGGGTCACGCGCCAGCGTATCTTGTTGGGGAGGGTCAGGAACTGGGTCAGCCCCGCAGGGGCTATCTTGCTCGAGACCCGGTTCAGCGTGGTGGTGCGGTCTTTAGGGCTTCATCGGATAGCTGCTTTCCCGTCAGGGAAACATCTTGTAGCTCGCTCCTACTGGGGCGTGTTGGCCCGGGTGAACCTCATCCGCAAGGTAGCTCCGCTGACGCCGGTCCACAACCTCAGCAAGGTAGCCTGACGGCTGACCCGTAGCCGGGGGCCCCTGAAGTCGGCCAGGATGGAGCTATGAGGTAGCACACGAAGGCATTAGACCCGAGCCTCGTGACAGCTTCGGCGAGGGCCAGGTGTTCCCCCCGTGGTCCACCCGTCCGGTGGCCTACGGGCCCATGGGTGGCGGGAGGGACTGGGAAGAGGGTGCCCTCGGTCAAGCGCCCCTTTTCTGTCCCTCGAGGTGGGGCCGCCCTAGCCCGAGCCCCTCTAGGTCCATGGCCTCCCCCAAGGGGGTCCAGGCCGCCTCCCCTTCCCTTGGGCGCAGGAGGAGGCGGGGGTTGGGAAGGTAGCGCCCCCGGCGCACCCTGAGGAAGAGCCTGCGGGCGGGGCGGTAGTCGCTCTCCACCTCGCTCCGGGCCAGGACCGCGCCTAGGTAGGCCCTACGCTCCCCCAAGGTCTCCTTGCGGGCCAAGGGAGCGGGGAGGAGGGCGGGGGGCAGGTGGCCGAGGGCCTCCGCCAGGTAGCGGGCCGTGACCCCCTCCTCCATGAAGGGCCCTCGCATGCGCAGCTCCGGGAGGGCCAGGGTTTTGAGGCTGGCCAGGGTGGCGAGGAAGGCCCAGTACTCCGGCATCCGGGGGTAGAGGCGGACGAGGTGCCCCTCGGCCTGGACGTCCAGGGCCGTGGGCGCCAGGAGGTCCGCCACCAGGGGAAAGCGCTCGCGGGCGAAGGCCCCATCGGAAAGGGCCCGCTCCAGGGCGTGGAGGAAGGGGGTGTAGCCGAAGGGGTCGCGGGCCTCGGGGTCGGCCCCCTGGGCCAGGAGGGCCTCGAGGAGCTCCCGGTTTCCGGCGCGGGCCGCCAGCATGAGGGGGGTGAGGCCCAAGGGGGTGCGGAAGTCGGGCCCGAAGTCCTTCACCTCCCAAAGCACCTCCTTCCACCCCCGCCCCTCGTAGCTCCGGAGGAGGCGCCGCTCCAGGTCGCGGAACTGCCCCTCGCCGTAGCCCAGACTGGGGGCCAGGAGGGGCCTTAGGACGTTTTGCGCCCCCTCGTGCCCGGCCTGGGCTAGGGCCGCCATGAGGGGGCGCGCCCGGTGGAAGAGGGCGTACTCGTAGAGCTCCCTGAGGGTCTTCCTCCCCAGGCGGCGCGCGCGGAGCTCGGGCAGGACGGCCCGGACCCGCTCCCGGTCGTACACGGTCCAGGGCACGGGCCGCTCCTTGAGGAAGGCCTCCCGCACCGCCTGGGCCTGCTCCAGGTTGCCGTGGGCCTCGAGGCGGGCCGCCTCCCTGGCCCACTCCTCCCGGCTGGAGGCCCGGGCGGCCACCTCCAGCTCTTTCCCGGGCTCCAGGCCCAGGAGGCGCAGGAAGGGGTGCGGGGGGTCCTCCTCCAGCCAGACCACCTCCTCCACCGCCCGGGTCACGGCCACGTAGAGGGCGTTGGTGAAGAACTTGTAGACCTCCAAGGACTTGTCCTCCTTGTCCCGGGCCCGGCGGTAGGCCAGGGGGCCCTCGAGGTCCTCCGGGCCCACCCCCCGGGCCACCTCCCGGTAGACCTCGGGGGCGCTATCCACGGGGCGGAAGAGGACCACGGTGGGGTACTCCAGGCCCTTCACCTCCTGGGCGGAGAAGAGGAGGGGCGTGCCCAGGGCCTGACGGGCCCGCTCCTTGTCCTCGTCCCAGAGGACCACCACCGCCACCTGGGCGCTTTGGCGAATCCTCCGGTCCAGCTCCTTCAGGAGCTCGGGCGCCGCCCGGTGGAGGACCACCCGCCCCTCCCGCTCCCCCTGGGGCTCCACCAGGTAGGTGCTCTCCCGGTCCACGGAACCGAAGCGGGCCTGCTTGAGCCGGAGGAGGCGGTTGGCGAGCTCGGAGACCTTGCGGGCGTTGCGGTAGTTGGCCTTGAGGACGGTGATGCGCTCTAGGGCTTGGGCGTCCTCCCGGAAGAAGTAGCTCTTGAGGGTCGCCCAGCTAAAGAAGTTGGGGTGGACGATCTGGTGGCTGTCCCCGGCGAGGAGAAAGGCCCCCTTGGCCTTGAGGCTCCTGAGGAGCAGGTCCACCTGGGCCAGGGTGAGGTCCTGGACCTCGTCCACCGCCACGAAGTCGTAGGTGGGCTCCACCCGTTCCCGGTAGCGGTGGGCGAGAAGGCTAGGTTCGTAGAGCCCCTCCTCATGGAGGAAGTCCAGGTACTTCCGGAAGAGCGCGTACACCTGGGGCCTCAGGTCCTTGGGGTAGAGGCTCTGGCGCACCCCCAGGGCCAGGTAGGCCTCCAGGGAGAGGGGCCCCTCGGGGCTCGCCAGCAACACCCCCCGGAACTCCTCAAAGAGGGCGTGGGCGTGGGTGAAGGGGTAGGCCCGGGCCCGGGGGGCGAAGAAGCGGAGGAAGTCGCGGAAGCCCACCTCCCTCCCCCCGGGCACCTCGAGGGTCTCCAAGAACTCGCGGAAGGAGAAGAAGTCGGCCTCCTGGTATGGGTTCTCGTAGCCGTGGGCGAAGTAGAGGCGGCGGGCCTCCCGGGCCAGGAAGGGGCTAAGGGTGGCGTAGAGGACCCGCCCCGCCTGCTGGCGAAGCTTTTCCAGCACCAGGGCGGTCTTCCCGGAGCCCGCCGGCCCCAGGAGGAGGAGGGGAAGGGGGGCCTTTAGGACCGCCTCCTGGGCCTGGTCAAAGGTGAGGGGCTTGTCCAGGAGGTGGAAGCGGGGTGCCTTGAGGTCCAGGTGGCGCACGGGTTCGGCTTGGGCGAGGGCGGACTCCGGGACCAGGACCGCTTCCTCCCGCACCTCCGCCCCCCGGAGGAAGCGGGAGCGGTGGTAGGCGTGGTTGGGGATGACCTCGAGGACGAGCCAGGCCCCCTCCTCCCCCACCCGCACCGGCTTGAGGAGGAGGCGGTCCTTGTCGCTGAGCTTGGCGCGGAAGTAGGGGGTAGGCGTCAGCTTCTTGAGCTCCGCCTGGGCCAAGTGCCCCGAGCGCAGGGCTTCCAGCACCCGCTCCAGGCGGTCCTGGAGGTGGGGGGGGACCTCGAGGCCCTCGTAGAGCAAGACCTGCATGAGCTCACGGTACCCTGCCTCCCGGCCGGATGCAAGGACAGGTCCCGGTCCTCCC
>NZ_CM143429.1:1847500-2263014 GCF_054979525.1 Thermus sp. H19.2 | reverse complement strand
TCTACGCCAGGGGCTCCGGTAAAGTGGAGGGCGGGATGGGGTACGACGTGGTGGTGGTGGGTGGGGGCCACGCGGGCCTCGAGGCCGCCTGGGCGGCGGCCGCCCTGGGGGTCCGGGTGGCCTTGGTGACCGTGAACCCTGACCGGATCGGCATGATGCCCTGCAACCCCGCGGTGGGAGGGCCGGGGAAGAGCCAGCTGGTGGCCGAGCTGGTGGCCCTGGGGGGGCTCATGGGCCGGGCGGCGGACGCCACCGCCATCCACACCCGGGTCCTCAACCGCTCCAAGGGGCCTGCGGTGCAGAGCCTTAGGGTCCAGGTGGACCGGGACCTCTACGCCCTTAAGGCCCAGGAGATCCTCGCGGAAAGGCCCGTGGAGGTGCTGCGGGGCGAGGTGGCGGCCCTCTGGGTGGAGAGGGGGAGGCTCCTTGGCGTGCGCACCGTGGACGGGCGGGCCCTTTCCGCCAAGGCGGTGGTGGTGGCGGGGGGGACCTTCCTTTCCGGGGTGGTCTGGTACGGAAGGAAGAGCCGCCCCGCCGGGCGCCAGGGGGAACCCCCGGCCCGCTTCCTCTCCCAAAGCCTAAAGGCGGTGGGCCACACCCTGAGGCGCTTCAAGACGGGGACCCCGCCCCGCATCCGGGCGGACAGCGTGGCGTTTTCCGAGCTGGAGGTGGTTCCCCCCGAGGTGCCCCCGGGGAGTTTCACGGGAAACCCGGGGCCCCACGCCGCCAGGCTCCCCACCTGGCAGACCCGCACCACGGCGCGCACCCATCGGCTTATCCTGGAGAATCTCCACCTTTCTCCCCTTTACGCCGGGGACATCCAGGGCATCGGGCCCCGGTACTGCCCCTCCATTGAGGACAAGGTGGTGCGCTTCGCCGACAAGGAGAGCCACCTCCTCTTCGTGGAGCCGGACGGGCTTTCCACCAGCGAGGTCTACCTCCAGGGGTTTTCCTCCAGCCTGCCCCCTGAGCTCCAGGAGGAGATGGTGCGGAGCCTCCCCGGGTTTGAGCGGGCGGTGATCCAGCGCTACGCCTACGCCGTGGAATACGACAGCCTGGACCCCAGGGAGCTCACCCGGGGCCTCCAGTCCCGCTTCCTCCCCGGCCTTTTCAGCGCCGGGCAGGTGAACGGCACCTCGGGCTACGAGGAGGCGGCGGCCCAGGGGCTTTTGGCCGGGCTCAACGCCGCCCGGTTCGCCCTGGGGCTTCCCGAGGTCCACCTCCCTCGGGAAAGCGGCTACATCGGGGTCCTGGTGGACGACCTGGTGGGAAGGGGGACGGACGAGCCCTACCGGATGATGACCTCCCGGGTGGAGCTCAGGCTTCTCTGCCGGGCGGACAACGCCGATGAGCGCCTCGTTCCCCTGGCGGTGGCCTGGGGCCTGAGGCCCAAGGAGGACCTGGAGAGGGTGCGGGCCAAGTACCGGAGGGTGGAGGAGGAGCTTGGGCGCCTTCAGGCCCTGCGGGTGGAGGGGGTCTCCGGCCTGCAGTGGCTCAGGCGGCCGGAGAACACCTACCGGGCCCTGGCGGAGCGCTTCCCGCCCCCTTCCCCCCTCTCCCCGGAGGAGGCGGAGCAGGTGGAGATCCGGGCCAAGTACGCGGGCTACATAGAACGGCAGGAGCGCCTGCGGGAGAGGATGAGGGACCTCGAGGCCCACCGCATCCCCGAGGGCCTGGACTACCCGAGGGTGCCCGGCCTTTCCCGGGAGGCGGTGGAGAAGCTTTCCCGGGCCCGGCCCCGCACCCTGGCCGAGGCCGCCCGGATCCCTGGGCTACGGGACTCCGATCTCACCGCGCTCTTGGTCCACCTGAGGAGGTGGGGGTAGTGTTTCACGGGAAACAGGGGGCGGGATGGGCTTGACGGAGGAAGGGGAGAGGCTTCTTTTGGAGGGAGGACGGGCCCTGGGCCTGGACCTGAGGCCCCACCTTCCCGCCTTTTCCCTCCTTTACCAGCTCCTCATGGCCACCAACCAGAAGGTCAACCTCACCGCCCTCCGCACCGAGCGGGAAGTGGTGGTGAAGCACTTCCTGGACTCCCTGACCCTTCTTCAGCTTCCCCTCTGGGAGGGGTCCTTGCGGCTGCTGGACCTGGGCACGGGGGCGGGGTTTCCCGGCCTTCCTCTGAAGATCGTGCGGCCCGAGCTGGAGGTGGTCCTTCTGGACGCGGTTCGCAAGAAGGTGGCTTTCCTGGAGGAGGCGGTGCGGGCCTTGGGGCTGAAAGGGGCCTACCCCCTTTGGGGCCGGGCCGAGGCCCTGGCCCACCTGCCGGAGCACCGGGAGGGCTACCACCGGGTGGTGGTCCGGGCGGTGGCCCCCCTGTGCGTGCTGGCCGAGCTGGGCCTTCCCTTTTTGCGGGTGGGGGGGTACCTGGTGGCCCAGAAGGGCCCCCGGGTAGAGGAGGAGTTGGCGCCCTTGCCCCGGGTCCTTTCCCCCTTGGGAGGGGCTTTGGGGGGCCTTCACCGCCTCCGCCTCCCCTTTTTGGAGGAGGAGAGGGCCTTGGTGGTGCTGGCCAAGGTGGCCCCCACCCCTGGGGCCTACCCCCGCCGCCCGGGGGTTCCCGAGAAAAAACCCTTATGCTAAGGGCGAGGTGCGCCGCATCGCCTTGGTGAACCAGAAGGGAGGGGTGGGAAAGACCACCACCGCCATCAACCTGGCGGCTTACCTGGGCCGGATGGGCAAGCGGGTGCTCCTGGTGGACCTGGACCCCCAGATGAACGCCACCAGCGGCTTGGGTCTGCGCCCTAAGGAGGGCGTGTACCACCTGCTCCAGGGGGAGCCTCTGGAGAGGCTGGTCCGGCCGGTGGACACCTTTCACCTTCTCCCCGCCACCCCCGACCTGGTGGGGGCCACGTTGGAGTTGGCGGAGGACCCCTTGGCCCTGGCCAAGGCCCTGGAGGACGATGGGTACGATTTCACGCTTCTGGACGTTCCTCCGAGCCTTTCCCCCCTCACCCTGAACGCCCTGGGGGCGGCCCAGGGGGTCCTGGTGCCTGTGCAGGCGGAGTATTACGCCCTGGAAGGGGTGGTGGGGGTTCTTTCCACCCTGGAGGAGGTCCGGGGGCGCTTGAACCCCGCCTTGCGGCTTCTGGGCCTCCTCCTCACCATGTACGACGGACGCACCCTGCTTTCCCAGCAGGTGGAGGCGGAGCTCAGGGGCCACTTCGGGGAAAAGGTGTTCTGGACGGTGGTGCCGCGGAGCGTGCGTCTGGCCGAGGCGCCCAGTTTTGGCCGGACCATCGCCCAGCACGCCCCCACCTCCCCAGGGGCCCACGCCTACCGCCGCCTGGCCGAGGAGGTGATGGCCCGTGTCCAAGAAGGCTAGCGGCCTAGGGAGGGGCCTCGAGGCCCTCCTCCCCAAGGGAAGCGGAAGCGTGGTGCGCCTGCCCCTCGCGGCCATCCGGCCCAACCCCCACCAGCCCAGGAGGCGCTTCGCCCAGGATTCCCTGGAGGAGCTCGCCGCCTCCATCCGGGAAAAAGGACTCCTCCAGCCCCTCCTGGTGCGGCCCAGGGGGGAGGGGTTTGAGCTGGTGGCCGGGGAGCGACGCTTCCGGGCGGCCCAGATGGCGGGCCTGACCGAGGTTCCCGCCGTGGTCCGCGACCTCACCGATCAGGAGGCCTTGGAGTTGGCCCTGGTGGAAAACCTCCAGCGGGAAGACCTTTCCCCGGTGGAGGAGGCCCGGGGGTACCAGGCCCTTTTGGCCATGGGGCTCACCCAGGAGGAGGTGGCCAAACGGGTGGGCAAGGCCCGCTCCACCGTGGCCAACGCCCTGAGGCTCCTGCAGCTTCCCGAGGAGGTTCTACAGGCCCTGGAACGGGGTGAGATCACGGCGGGGCACGCCCGGGCCCTCCTCATGTTGGAGCCCCAGGACCGCCTTTGGGGCCTTGGGGAGATCCTGGCCAAGGGGCTTTCCGTGCGCCAGGCAGAGGCCCTGCCGGAGCGTCTGCGCCGGGAAAAGCGCCCCAGGGAGGACGCACCCCTTTCCCTGGAGCTTTCCCGGCACCTGGGCTTGCCGGTGCGGGTAGTGGGGGGGAAGCGGGGCCGGGTGGTCATTCACTACCGCTCCCTGGAGGAGCTGGAAGCCCTCCTGCGCCGCCTGGGCTACCAGGCGTAGCCGAAGAGGACCCGCACTGCCCCCATGCGGTCGGTGCGGGCGATCCGGACACCATGGGCCTGGAGGCGCTCCAGCACCTCGGGGTGAGGGTGGCCGAAGGGGTTTCGTCCTACCCCGATGAGGGCCAGCTGGGGCCGGGTCCTTCGCAACAGGGCCTCGGAGGTGCCGCTCCGGGACCCGTGGTGGCTCACCTTGAGGACCTGTACCGGGCCTACCGGTAGCGCCCTTTCCACCTCCTCGGGCACGTCGGCGAGAAGAAGGGCCCGGGCCCTCCCGAAGTCCAGGAGGAGGACCAGGCCGTCCTTGTTGTCGTCCCCGCTTAGGGCTTGGGGCCAGAGCACCCCAAGCCTCCCCCGGCCTATGGCGAGGGCCGTGCCCGCCCCCGGGAAGCGGAAGGGCACACCCCGGGCCTGGAGGGCCTCTACCAGGGGGTGGTCCCGGGGAAAGGCCGGGGAGAGGAGGGCGAGGCCCACGGGGATTTCCTCCACCACCCGGAGAAGCCCCCCATAGTGGTCGGCGTCGGGGTGGGTGGCCACCAGGACCTCCAAGGCCTCCACCCCCAGGGCCCTTAGGGCCCGCACCACCTCCTCCCCCTTTTCCGGCCTGCCCCCGTCCACCAGGACCTCCGCCCCGCCCATCCGGGCGAGGAGGGCGTCCCCGTGGCCCACGTCCAGGAGGAAGAGGTCCAGGGGTTTGGGCCAGGCGGTGAGGAGGCTGGCCAGAACGGGGAAAGAGGCGAGGAGGAGGCCCCTTTTCCAGGGAAGCCGGCGGTGGAGGGAGAGGAGGAGAGGGCAAAGCCCCAGGGCGTAGAGGGCGAAGCCAGGGGGAGAGATCTCCCCAAAGCGGAGGAGGGGTCCCTGGGCAGCCCAGGCGGCCAGGGCCAGGAGGCCCTGGGCCAAGGGCTCCACCAGGGGGGCGAGGAGGCCTCCTAGGAGGAGCTTGAGGAAACCCAAGGGGACCAATAGGGCCACCAGGGGCAAGGCCAGGAGGTTGGTAAGGGGGGTGAGAAGGGGCAGGAAGCCGAAGCGGTGGAGGAGGAGGGGCACCAGGAACGCCTGGGCGGCGAGGCTTGCGGCCAGGCCCCCGAGGAGGTAGCCCTTGGGCCCTGGGGGGAGCCTGAGGGCCGGCAGGACGAGGGCCAGGCCCAGGACCGCCAGGTGGGAGAGCTGGAAGCCCAAGGACAGGACCGCCTCGGGGCGTAGGAGGACTTGGAGGAAGAGGGCCAGCCCCAGGCCCTGGAGCACCCCCGCCCCCCCCAGGCCCAGGAAGAGGCCCAGGAGGGAAAGGCCTGCCATGAGGCTCGCCCGTACCAGGGAGGGGCTGGGCCCGGCCAGAAGGAGGTAGAGGGGCAGGAGGAGGAGGGCCAGGAGGTAGCGCCACCGCCCCAAGGGGAGAAGGGCCACCGCCCCCACCAGGAAGCCCACGTGGAGGCCGGAAACCGCCAAGAGGTGGGCGAGGCCCGCCCTTTGGAAGAGGGCGTAGGCTTCCTCGAGGCCCTTTTTATCCCCCAGGAGGAGGCCTTCCAGCACCTCGCGGGAGGGCGGGGAAAGCCCCTGGCCCAGCCGCTCCCGAAAGGGACCCCGGGGGTCGGCCAGGGGGGCGAGGGGCGCCGCCCGTTCCACGTGAAACACCCCCCGCACCCCCCGGGACAGAAGCCAGGTCCTCTCGTCAAAACCCCCGGGGTTGCGCTTGGGCTCGGGCGGGGCCAGGTGGCCCTGGAGGCGGTACACCCCGTCGGGTAGCGGGGGGAACCCCTTCACGCGCAGGGGGTGCCCCTCCCATTCCGTGAAGCCCTCCCGGACGGCGAAGCTTCCCTCCAGCCGGAGCCCGTAAGGGGGCTCCGGGAGGGGGAAAAGGAGGCCCCGGAGGAGGACCAGGGCCGCCCCTAGGGCCAGGGGAAGGCGGTACCAGAGGAGTAGGAGAGGGGCTAGGGAAAAGACCCAGGGCTCTAGGAGCCCCAAGGCTCCCAGGAGTCCGCCCAGACCTAGGGCTACCCCGGGGGCGCGAAGGGTCTCCCTCATGGCCGCACGTAGGGGCGGAGGCGTTCCAGGGTGGCGGGGCCGATGCCCCGGACCCGGAGGAGGTCTTCCACCCGCCCGTAGGGGCGGCCCTCGAGGATGCGCCGGGCCAGGACCGGCCCCACCCCCGGGAGGGCCTCCAGCTCCTCCAGGGTGGCGGTGTTGAGGCTTAGGGGTTCTGGGAGAGGGGATGTGAAGGAGGCCTCCGCGAAGGCCTCTACCCTGATGGGCCCGGGGCTTGGGGCCAGCTTGGGCCAGAGGGCAAGGAGGGCCAGGAGGGCTACGAGGAGGAGGTAGCCAAGGACCACTCCGTCAAGGCCAGGCCCAATCCTCCGAGGACCACCCCCACCAGGGCCCAGGGGTCGGCCCCGGGGTTCAGGGCGGCGAAGGCCGCAGTGTAGCCCAGGGTGAGGAGGGCGAGGACCTTGAGGGGCAGGGCCAAAGGGTTCCGCCTCCTCTGGGGTTCCGGAGGGGGGGGTGGGGGAGGGGGTTCCGGCTCGGGGGCCAGCTCCACCGAGGCCCGGCGGGGAGGGGAGGGCGGGGCCTCCTCCTCCCACACCGAGGCCTGGGGGGCGGGCTTAGGGGCGCTGGTGGCCTTGCGGGCCCGGGCCACGTGGGGCTTTAGGCCTTCCAGGAAAGCCTTCAGCTCCTCCAGGGGGAAGGCCTTCAGGGGGATGGACAAGGAGGCTTCCTCCCCCTGGACCAGGAGGGTCCCCCCTTCCCCCCGGCCCACCCGGCGGATGCGGGCGAGGTCCAGCCGCTGGACCCCCTGGTCGTCCACGTAGACCAGATGGGCTTCCGTCACGGCCAAGAACCCCCCCGGCCCTTCCAAACGGGCCAGGGCCTGTTCCCCCGTGCGGGAAAAGGTTTCTTCATACTTGCCCATGGCCCCATTGTATACTGCCCCCGTGCCCCTTCGCTTAGGCCACCGCGGACTCGCCCAGGGGGTGCGGGAGAACACCCTGGAGGCCTTCGCCAAGGCCCTCGAGGCCGGCCTGGACGGGTTTGAGCTGGACGTCCACCTCACCCGGGACGGCGCGCTGGTGGTCCACCACGATTTCGTCCTGGAGGGCGTTCCCCTGGCTTCCCTGACCCTAAGGGAGCTTCCCGCCTACGTGCCCACCCTGGAGGCCGTCCTGAGAGCCTTTCCCCAGGCCTGGATCAACGTGGAGCTCAAGAGCCTCCCCCCCGAGACCGACGGCCGGGAGGAGGCCTTGGCCCGCCTCCTGGCCCGATACCCTTCCCCGCGGGTGTGGGTGAGCTCCTTCGATCCCCTAGCCCTGGTGCGCCTCCGCGGCTTGGGGGTAGGCCCCCTGGGCCTCCTTTACGAGAAGCCCGAGGCCCTGGAGCTCGCCCCCTGCCTGGGGGTGGCCTGGGTGCACCCCTGGGAGGCCCTCCTCACGGCGGAGGAGGTGGCCCGGCTTCGGGCCCGCTACCGGGTTCTGGCCTGGGCGGTGAACGAAAGGGCCCGGGCCCAGGCCCTGGCGGCCTGGGGGGTGGAGGCCTTGGTCACGGACCGGGCGGAGGCCCTCGTATAATGGGGGGGCTATGGCGAACCTGAAGAGCCTTCCCGTGGGCAAGGGCGCTCCCGAGGTGGTCCACATGGTCATCGAGGTGCCCCGCGGCTCGGGCAACAAGTACGAGTACGACCCCGAGTTGGGGGCGATCAAGCTGGACAGGGTCCTGCCGGGAGCCCAGTTCTATCCGGGGGACTACGGCTTCATCCCCTCCACCTTGGCCGAGGACGGGGACCCCTTGGACGGGCTGGTGCTCTCCACCTATCCCCTCCTTCCCGGCGTGGTGGTGGAGGCGCGGGTGGTGGGCCTCCTCCTCATGGAGGACGAGAAGGGCTCTGACGCCAAGATCCTGGCGGTGGTGCACGAGGACCAGCGCCTGGAGCACATCCGGGACATCGACCAGATCCCTGAGGGCGTCAAGCAGGAGATCCAGCACTTCTTTGAAACCTACAAGGCCCTGGAGGCCAAGAAGGGCAAGTGGGTGAAGGTCACGGGCTGGCGGGGCCGGGAAGCGGCCTTGGAGGAGGTCCGGGCCTGCATGGCCCGCTACGGGGGCTAAGGGCCCTTTGGCGAGGGTGGGGGTAGAATCCCCTCAGGGGGTGGTTTATGGTTTGCCCGGTCTGCGGAGAGGCCTTGGACCTGGAGGGGTACGAGGCCGGGGACCTTTTGGACTGCGAGGCCTGTGGGGCGGTGCTCCGCCTCCTCTCCGACGGCTCCTTGGAGGTGGTGGAGGTGCCCGAGGGGGAGGAGCCCCTTTGGGGCCTCGAGGCCTTCCCCGAGGGGGAGGAGGTGGTGCTCCGCTTCTCCGAGGGCGCCCTGGAAGAGGAGGTGCGCCTGCCCAGGGCGGGCCTTCTGGAGGCCCTGAGGCGCCTGGAGGAAGGCGTGGGGGAGGAACCCCCCAAGGAGGCCGAGGACGAGCCCAACCTGGAGCCCGACTACCTCACCGTGCACCTGGAAAGCGACCGCGGCCCCGTGGTCCTCAGGCGCCTCCTCTTCCCCGGGGCCCCGGACCTTTTGGAGTTCACCCTGCCTTCCGGCTCCCTTTACGAGTTGCCCTTTCGCCAGGCCGTGAGGACGCTCAAGCCCCTCCTCTAGCGTGCGCCTGGTCCTGGTGCCCACCCCCATCGGCAACCTGGAGGACATCACCTTAAGGGCCCTCCGGGTCTTGAGGGAGGCGGAGGTGGTGGCCTGCGAGGACACCCGGCGTACGGGCCTCCTCCTCCGGCACTACGGCATCCCTACCCCCACCCTGCGCCTGGACCAGCACACGGTGGGCCGGGCCCGGGAGCTCCTCGCCCCTTACGCCTACGTGGCCTACGCCACGGACGCCGGTACCCCGGGGATCTCCGACCCCGGGGCCGAGCTGGTGCGCCAGGCCTTAGAATGGGGCTGGCACGTGGAAGCGCTTCCTGGACCTACCGCCCTCATCCCCGCCCTGGTGGCCTCGGGCCTGCCCACCCACCGCTTTACCTTTGAGGGCTTCCTGCCCAAAGGGGGGAAGGAGCGAAAGGAGCGGATCCTGGCCCTGGCCCGGGAAGGGAGGACAGCCGTGCTCTATGAGAGCCCCCACCGCCTGAGGAAGACCCTGGAGGACCTCCAAGAAGTTTACGGGCCGGACCACCCCGTGGCCGTGGCCCGGGAGATCAGCAAGCTCCACGAGGAGGTCTTTCGCGGAAGCCTGCGGGAGGCCCGGGAGCGTTTTCTTGAGCCTAAAGGGGAGTTCGTTCTGGTCCTGGGACCCAAGGAGGCCCCTCCTCCGGAAGGGGAGGAGCTCATGAGGAGGCTTCGCGCCCAAGGGCTTTCCGGAAAGGCCCTCTTCCGGGCCCTGGTGGAAGCCGGAATTCCTCGGAACGAGGCCTACCGCCTCAGCGTGGAGGAGCCATGAAGCGAATCGGGGTCTTTACCAGCGGGGGGGACGCCCCGGGCATGAACGCCGCCATCCGGGCGGTGGTGCGCCAGGCCTACGCCCTGGGGGTGGAGGTCATCGGCATCCGCCGGGGCTATGCGGGCATGATCCAAGGGGAGATGCTCCCTTTGGGGGTGCGGGACGTGGCCAACATCCTCCAGAGGGGGGGGACCATCCTCCTCACCGCCCGAAGCCAGGAGTTCCTTACGGAGGAGGGCCGGGCCAAGGCCGTGGCCAAGCTGGAGGAGGCGGGCGTTGAGGGGCTGGTGGCCATCGGGGGCGACGGTACCTTCCGCGGGGCCATACGCCTCATAGAGGAGTTTCGCATGCCGGTGGTGGGGGTTCCCGGCACCATCGACAACGACCTCTTCGGCACCGACTACACCATCGGCTTTGACACGGCGGTGAACACCGCCTTGGAGGCCATCGACCGCATCCGGGACACGGCGGCGAGCCACGAGCGGGTCTTCTTCATAGAGGTCATGGGCCGCCACGCCGGCTTCATCGCCCTGGACGTGGGCCTTGCGGGCGGGGCGGAGGTCATCGCCGTGCCCGAGGCCCCCGTGGACCCCAAGGCCATCGCCGAGGGGCTTTTGGAGTCGCAAAGGCGGGGCAAGACCAGCTCCATCGTGGTGGTGGCGGAAGGGGCCTACCCTGGGGGGGCGGCGGGGCTTCTTGCCGCCATCCAGGAGCACGTCCGGGTGGAGGCCCGGGTCACCGTCTTAGGGCACATCCAGCGGGGGGGAAGCCCCACGGCCAAGGACCGCATCCTGGCGAGCCGCCTGGGGGCGGCGGCGGTGGAGGCCTTGGTGGGGGGGACCAGCGGGGTCATGGTGGGGGAGGTGGCGGGGGAGGTGGAGCTCACCCCCCTCAAGGAGGCGGTGGAGCGCAGGAAGGACATCCACCGCGGCCTCCTCGCCCTATCGCGGGTGTTGGCCCTCTAGGGCCAGGGCCTTCCTTAACCAAGGGGTCTTCCAGGCCAGGCGGAAGGCCTCCCGGGCGAAGGGGCTTTGGCCCACCCCCTGGTAGATGGGGGTGGGGAGGTTTACCGAGGGGTAGCGCAGGCTACCCCCCACCGCCTCCCAGGGGAAGCCCGTCCAGAGGGCCAGGGCCAGGAAAAGCCCCAGGAGGGTACCCCCGAGCAAGCCGAGGAGGCCCTCGAGGCCCCGGGAAAGGGGGGGCAAGGGAAGGCTTTTGGCCAGAAGGCCCGCAAGAAGCCCAAGCCCCAGGCCCCACCCCACCCCGGAAAGCCCCAGCTGGGCGAGGAGGAGGTACAGGACCCCCCCAAGCCCGGCGAAGGCCAAGGGCAGCCCGGCCCGGTAGCCCAGGGCCATCCCCAAGGCCAGGCTCCAAAGGGCCAGGAGGTCCACCCAGGTGAGCATGCCTAGAGTCTACTCCCTAAGGCCGAAGCCCCGCGCCCTCAAGGCCGCCACCACCCGCTCAAGGATCCCCTCCACTTCCTCGTCGGTGAGGGTGCGCTCGGGGTGGCGGAAGCGGAGGTGGAAGGCGAGGCTTTTCTCCCCCTCCTTGAGGGGCGGGCCCTGGTACAGATCAAAGAGCTCCAGGCTCTCCAGATGGGGGCCTGCGGCCTCCCGGAGGACCCCTTTCACCTCCCCGTAGGGGGTGGCCTCGCGGACCACCACCGCCAGGTCGCGGAAGGCCGGGGGGTAGCGGGAAGGGTCCTGGAAGCGGAAGGGGGCCTCCGGCAGGGGCAGGCGGAGCTCAAAGAGCCACACCCGGGGAAGTTCCAGGGCGCGGGCGATCTCCGGGTGGAGTTCCCCCAGGAAGCCCTGCTCCTCCCCTTCTACCCGCACCCTCCCCGAGGCCCCTGGGTGGAGGAAGGGGTAGGGGTGGGCCTCCACCTCGAGGGCCAGGCCCAGCCGGGCGAGGAAGGCCTCGAGGTAGCCCTTGAGGAGGAAGAACCCTCCCAGGGCCTTCTTCTCCCAGGGGAGCCCCACCCCCTCCCCGAAGAGGAGGCCCGCCAGGTGGGTCCTCTCCGCCACCCGGTCCCCCTCCACCCCGTAGACCCGGCCCATCTCGAAGAGGAGGGCCCTTCCTGGCCGGTCCAGGGCCAGGTTGCCCTTGAGCCCCTTGAGGAGGCCGGGGAAGAGGTGGGTCCTGAGGGCGGCCTTCTCGGGGGCCAGGGGGTTTTGCAGGCGCAAGGGGTACGGGGGCAGGCGGAAGAGGGCGGCCTCCTCGGGGTCGGCGAAGCTGTAGGTGTAGACCTCCTGGAAACCGAGCCCCGCCAGGAGCTCCTTCAGGGCCTGCTCCCGGCGGTAAGGCCCCTCCACCCCCCGGTTGTCCGGGGCGGGGAAGAAGGCGGGGAGGGCCAGGGGAATGGTCTCGTACCCCTGGATGCGGGCCACCTCCTCCACCAGGTCCTCCTCCAGCCTTAGGTCCAGGCGGTGGCTAGGCGGGGTGACCCGGTAGGCGGGGCCTTCGCCTTCCACCCGGCAGCCGAGCCGCCCGAGGATGGCGATCTGCTCGGCCTCGGGGTAGGCCGTGCCCAGGAGGCGGTTGGCGTACTCGGGGCGGAAGGGGATGGGCTTTGGGGGCTTGGGGCTTCCCGCCTCGAGGAGGGCCTCGGCCACCCGGGCCCCCGCGAGGGCCTGGAGGAGGCTTAGGGCCCGCCTTTGGGCGGGGATCTGGCCCAGGGGGTCCACCCCCCGCTCGAAGCGGTGGCTGGCCTCGGTGCGCAGGCCGTGGCGGCGGGCGGTCTTGCGGATGGAGACCGGGTCAAAGCAGGCCACCTCCAGGGCGATGGCCTCCGTGTCCTCCCTGACCTCGCTTTCCGCCCCGCCCATGACCCCGGCGAGGCCCAAGGGAAAGCTCTCCTCCCCCCGCCAGCCAGCGATCACCAGGTCCTCCGGAAAGAGGGCCCTTTCCACCCCGTCTAAGGTCCTAAGCCGCTCCCCGGGCCTGGCCCGGCGCACCAGGATCCCCTCCCCGATGAAGCGCAGGTCAAAGGCGTGCATGGGCTGGGCCCTTTCCAGCATCACGTAGTTGGTGATGTCCACCACGTTGCTGATGGGGCGCATCCCGGCGGCGAAGAGGGCCCGTTGCATCCAGAGGGGGCTTGGGGCCACCCTTAGGCCGAAGGCGTAGCCCAGGGTGAAGTGGGGGGCGCCCTCCGGGTCCTCCACCTCGAGGGCGAAGGGGAGGGGAAGGGCCTCCGCCTTCAGGGCGGCCTCGGGCTCCACCAGGGCGTAGCCCAGGGCGTGGAGGTCCCGGGCGAGGCCCAAAAGGCCCAGGGCGTCCGGGCGGTTGGGGGTGACCTCGAGGTCCAGCACCACCTCCTCCGGCCAGGCCTCCGCCAGGGGGGTGCCGGGGGGAAGGGCGTCCTCGGGGAACTCCAGAAGCCCCCCGCCGTACTCCCCCACCCCGAGCTCCCTGGGAGAAAGGGCCATGCCGAAGGAGCGCACCCCTTGGATGACCCTTTCCCCCACCTTGAGGCCTTCAAGCTCCGTCCCGGGGAGGGCCAGGGCCACCCCCACGCCTTCTCGGGCGTTTTCCGCCCCCGAGACCACCTCCACCGCCTGGCCCATGTCCAGGACCAGGCGCTTAAGCCGGGTGCCGGGGATGGGGTGGGCCTCCAGGACCCGGGCGAACACTACCCCTGCGGGGATCTGGAAGACCCGCTCCATCCGGTCCGTCTCAAACCCCAGGCCCGCCAGGCGCTCCTCCAGGACCTCGGGGCTTTCCAGCTCGGGCACGTACTGCTTGAGCCAGGAGAAGGGCACCTTCATAGGACCCCCCGGAACTGCTCCAGCACCTTAAGCCTGCCGCCGAAGAAGTAGCGGATGTCGGGGATGCCGTAGCGGAGCATGGCGAGGCGCTCCACCCCGAGCCCGAAGGCGAAGCCCGTGACCCCCTGGTAGGCGGGGGGCAGGCCGAGCCTTTCCCGGTAGGCGTCCACCGCCTGGAAGACCTTGGGGTGGACCATCCCGGCCCCACCCAGCTCCAGCCACTTCCCTCCCTCGGGCCACCAGATGGCGAACTGGGCCCCGGGCTCCACGAAGGGGAAGTAGATGGGCTGGAAGCGCACCTTGGAATGGGGGCCGTAGAGGGCCTGGGCGAGCTCGTAAATGGCCCCCTTGAGGTGGGCCATGGTGATCCCTTCCCCCACCACCAGGCCCTCCAGCTGGTGGAAGACGGCCTCGTGGGTGGCGTCCGTCTGCTCAAAGCGGAAGACCCGCCCCGGGACCACGATGCGGAAAGGGGGAGTGTGGGCTACCATGTACCGGACCTGCATGGGGGAGGTGTGGGTCCTGAGGAGAAGCCGCCCCTCCACCTCCTCCCCCAGGGGGCCTTCCAGCCTAAAGCCCTCCCCGCTGAGCCAGAAGGTGTCCCACATGTCCCGGGCCGGGTGGTGCTCGGGGATGTTCAGGGCGTCGAAGTTGAAGAACTCGCTCTCCACCTCCGGCCCCTCCACCGCCTGGTAGCCCAAAGAGCGGAAGATCCCCACCAGCTCCCGCTCCATGAGGGTGATGGGGTGGAGGCCCCCGGAGAAAAGGCGCGCCCCGGGTAGGGAAACGTCCAGGCGCTCCGCCTCCAGGGCCCGGCGCAGAGCCTCCTCCTCCAGGGCCCGCTCCCTGGCCTCCAGGGCCCTTTCCAGGGTTTCCTTGAGGGCGTTTAAGGCCTGCCCCCGGGCCCGCCGCTCCTCCGGGGGCAGGGCCGCCAGGGCCTTCATCTCCTGGGTGAGGAGGCCCTTCCTGCCCAGGTAGCGGGCGCGGAGGGCCTTGAGGGCCTCGAGGTCCCGGGCTTCTTGGATGGCCTTTAGGGCTTCCCGTTCCAGCGCCTCCATCCCCTAAAGAATACCCTTATCCCGCCCGTCCCCTCCTTGGGCGCCCCCAAGCTGGCCCAAGCCGGCACGGGGTGGTACTAGAGGGCTTCCGCCAACCGGAGGAAGGCCTCTGGGACGGGGGGCCTTTCCCCCCCGTCCTTCCAAGAAAAGCGCAGGTCCCAAAGGGGCCCCTCCCCCACCCCCATCCCCGAAGGGAAAAGGGAACGGAGGTCCAAAGGCCCTACCTCCTCCCCGCCGAAGGCCTCCCGGAAGCGGGCCACTTCCCTTTCGTGGCCGAAGTGGAAGGCGTAAAGCCACGCCACCTCCCCTTCCCGCAGGGCGAAGAGGAAGCGGGGGGAAGGGGTAAGCCTGGGAAAGCCTCCCTCCCAGGGGCGGCGGAGGAAGCTAAAGGCCCGCCCCGGCCGCAGGCGGAAGACCACCTCCAAAGCCTCCCCCAAAAGCCCGAAGCTTCCCACGAACGGGCGCACCAGGTCGTAGCCCTGGACGTTCTTCACCACCACCCCCCCCGCCCGCACCACCCGGCCCTTGGGGGTACGGAAGGTGAGGCCCAGGACCTCCGCGGGGAAGAAGAAGGTTTGGGCGAAACCGCCCCGGGCCAAAAGCCCTCCCACCCCCCCCGGGAGCTCCACCGGCGGGAAGGGGGGGTAAAGCCCCCTGCCCCGGAGGACCTGGTAGACCTCCAGGAGGCCCGCTTCCCCCGGGGCCACCAGGTACTGGTCGGCGGCGTGGACCTCCATGGGCCCATGCTACCGAAGGGGGGCGAGGAGCAGGGCGAGGAGGGCCAGGCCCATCCCCACCCCTACGGCCAGGGGGAAGCTGTGGAGGAAAAAGGGGTAGAGGAGGCCGGCCAGGGTCCCCCCCAGGTAGAAGCTGGCCACGTAGGCGCCGCTCACCCCCGCCCCCTGCCGCCCGGCGGCCCCCGAGGCCAGGCTCTGGGCGGTGAAGAGGGCGGCCATAAAGAGCACAAACCCCAGGACCAGATAGGGGGGTTCCAGGAGGAGGAGGCCCATCCCCAAAAGCACCCCGAGGAAGGCCGAACGGAAGGTGGCCACCGCCCCAAACCGCCTCGCCAGTACCCCCGAGAGGGCGCTTCCCGGGATGCCGAAGAGGTAGGCCAGGTAGACGAGCCCCACCTCCCCCGGGCGGAAGCCCATCTCCAGGAGGCGGTAGGGAAGG
This sequence comes from Thermus sp. H19.2, assembly GCF_054979525.1. NCBI lineage: Bacteria > Thermotogati > Deinococcota > Deinococci > Thermales > Thermaceae > Thermus > Thermus sp. H19.2. The sequence continues at coordinate 2,247,481 of NZ_CM143429.1, read as the reverse complement.
AGGTTGGCCAGGAAGAGGTTGAGGAAGAGGAGAAGGCTTCCCACCAGGTAGAGGCGCCAGGCCCAAAGCTCGTACCGGGGTGTCCCCAGGGAGGGTAGCCCGCCCGGTGCTTTGAGGAGGAGAAGCCCCAGGCCCAAGGCGGGCAGGGAGAGGAGGAAAAGCGCCTCCCGCACCCCCAGGGCCTCGGCCAAAAGCCCCGCCAGTACCCGGCCCAGCCCCCCGCCCAGGACGTTGCCCGCCATGTAGACTCCGGCCATCTCCAGGGCCCTTTGGGGGAAAAGGAGGGGGATGAGGGCGATGGCCAGGGTAGGGACTAGGGCCGCCCCCACCCCCTGGAGGAGGCGGAAGAGGGTCCAAAGGAGAAGGCTTGGGCTTACGGCCCCCAGAAGTCCCCCTAACCCCACCAAAAGAAGCCCCCCGCCCAGGAGGGCCCCTGCGGGAAGGGGAAGCCTGGGCACCAGGGGGGAGAGGAGGACCAGGAGGAAAAGGGGCAGGCCCATCCCGGGCCCCGCCGCCCCCGGGGCGGCTTGAAAGAGGCGCTCCAGGAGGGGGAGGAGGGGGACCACGGCGTAAAGGGCGCTGTACAGGGCCACTCCCGAGAAGAGCACCGCCAGGCGCACGCCCTTATCCTAGGGGTATGCGGGCCCTCCGGGTGACCCTTCCCCTGCCCTTGCCCCCCATGAGCTACCTGCCTCCCTTGGGGGAGGAGGGGGAGGGCGTGGGGCGGCGGGTGGCCGTCCCCTGGCGGGGGGAGGTGCGCCTCGGGGTGGTGGTGGGGGAGGAGGAGGCCCATAAGGGGCACGCCCTGCGCCACGCCATCGCCTACCTGGACCTTAGGCCCTATCTGCGCCGGGAGGAGATCGCTTTCCTGGAGGAGGCGGCCAGGTACCTCTTCGCCCCCTTGGGCCAGGTCCTGGCGGACTTCCTGCCCCCCTTTCCCGAGGTGCGCCACCGGGTGCGGCTTTATCCGGGGGCCGACCCCAGGGTGCTTCCCCGGGGCCTCGAGGCCCTGGCGGAATGGCAGGAGGCCAAGGGCTTTGACCCCAAGCTTTTGGACCTCCTGCGGGAGGCGGGGGTCCTGGAGGAGGAGGTGGCCTTCAAGGAGGGAAGAACGGTCCTCCTCCCCCTAAAGGAGGCCCACCCCGACCCCGAGATGGGCCGGGTGCTCCAGGTGCTCTGGGCCCTGGGCCACGCGGAAAGCCAGGCGGCCCTGGCCCGGGCGGCGGGGGTGGGGGTGGGGAGGGTGAGGCGCCTTTTGCAGGAGGGGTACATCGGCCAGGGACCTCCCCCCAAGCCCCGCCCTTCCGGCCCTTCCCTGGAGCCCCTTCCCTTGCCCGAGCGTCCCGAGCGCCTGAACGGGGGTAGGTTCTCCGAAAGGCTCCGTCTTCTAAAGGGCCTGGTGGCGGAGGGGGACCACCTGGTCCTCTTCCCCGAGGTGAGCCTTTTGGAGCGCTTCCTGGCCTTTTTCCCCGAGGCCAGGGCCTACCACGGGGGGCTTTCCCCGAAGGAGCGGGAGGCCTTCTTTCAAAACCCCCAGGGCCTGGTCTTCGCCACCTACGGGGGGCTTCTCCTGCCCTTCACCCCCCGTTCTTTGGTGGTGGTGGAGGAGGGGAGCGAAAGCTATAAGCTCCCCTCGGGGAGCCGGGCCTTCCTTCCCCCTTTGGCCGAGCTTCGGGCCAGGCTCCTCAAGGTGCCCCTCACCTACCTTTCCCTGGTGCCGGCGGTGGAGGTGCTGGAGAAGCCCGGCCTCACCTTCCCTGTGCCCAGGCCGCGGGTCCTCCTCCTGGACCTCAGGCGGGAGAAAGGGTACCCCTTCGCGGGAAAGGCCCTGGCCCTTTTGAAGCAGGTGGAGGAGCGGGGAAGGCAGGCGGTGGTCCTGGCGCCCCGGAAGGGGTACAGCGCCTTCCTCCTCTGCCCCGACTGCGGCTACAAGCCTTCCTGCCCCCACTGCGCCCTGCCTTTGCGTTACCACCGCCCAAGCCGCCTCCTCTGCCACCAGTGCGGCCACGAGGAGCCTCCGCCCCCTCTTTGCCCCCGGTGCCACTCCCCCCTTCTGGAGCCCAAGGGGCCCGGGCTGGAGTGGCTTTGGGAGGAGTTAAAGGCGCGCCTTTCCCTTCCCCTTTTTCGCTACGCCAAGGAGGCCAAGGATGACCTCTCCCCCCTCCTCCAGGGGGAGCCCGGGGTGGTGCTGGGGACCACGGCCCTTCTCCGGGGGCCCACCCTGCCGGAGCTCGCCCTCGTCCTCCTGCCCTACGCCGACGGGTTTCTTTACGAGAGCGATTTCCGCGCGGCGGAGCGGTACCACCGGCTCCTTTGGGCCCTCACGGAACTCAGGCCGGGAAGGCGCCCTCTCCTTGTCCTCCAGACCTACACCCCCGACCACCCCGCCCACCAGGGCCTTTTGGAGGGGAGTGTGGAGGCCTTCCCCTGGGCGGAAAAGGCCCTGCGGGAGGCTTTAGACTACCCCCCCAAGGTGCGCATGGTGAAGCTGGAGGTGCGCCACCGGCGGGAGGAGAGGGCCCTGGAGGCGGCCTTCGCCCTGAAGGCGGCCCTGGAGGGCGTGGCCGAGGAGGGGGAGGTCCTGGGCCCGGCCCCCGCCCCGGTTCCCCGGGTGAAGGGGTTTTACCTCTACCACTTGCTCCTCAAGGGGACCACCCAGCGCCTCGAGGCCCTCCTTTCCCACCTGGACCGGCGCAAGTTCCGGCTGGACCCCGACCCCCACCGCTTCGTGGGGCTTTTGGAGGACTGATGGAAGCTCGAGCCTGGATAGAGGTGGACCTCGGCGCCCTCTGGGGGAACTACCTCCTCCTGAGGGAAAAGGCCCGCGGGGAGGTCATCCCCGTCCTCAAGGCCGACGCCTACGGGCACGGGGCCCTGCCCCTGGCCCGCTTCCTGGAGGCCAGGGGCGTGGGGCGTTTCGCCGTGGCCACCCTGGCCGAGGGGCGGGCCCTGCGGCGGGGGGGCGTGCGGGGGGAGGTCCTCCTTCTGGGAAGCCTCCACCCCCTGGAGGCCGAGGAGGCCTTGCGGTGGGGGCTCACCCCGAGCCTTTCCACCCTCGAGGCCGCCGAGGCCCTGGCCCAAAGGGCGAGGGCCCTGGGCCTCCTTCCCAAGGCCCATCTCAAGGTGGACACGGGCATGAACCGGGTGGGCTTCCCTTGGGAGGAGGCTAGGGAGGCCCTTCGGGCGGCGGAGGCCCTGGGGGTAAGGGTGGAAGGAATCTACAGCCATTTGGCCACCGCCGGGGAGGAGGAGGCCTTCGTGGAGGTGCAGAGGCGCCGCTTCCAGGAGGTAAGAAGGGCCCTGGGGGAGGGGTACTTCTACCACCTGGAGAACTCCTTGGGCCTCCTCCTCCACGGGGGGGAGAACGTGCGGGTGGGCCTCGCGTTGTATGGCCTTATCCCGGGCTTTGGCCTGAGGCCTCTTCTCCGAATCCTCGCCCAGCCCACCCTGGTGAAGCGCCTAAAGGCGGGGGACCGGGTGGGGTACGGCGGGGAGTACGTGGCGCGGGGCGGGGAGTGGCTCGCCACCTTGCCCGTGGGCTACGCCGACGGGCTTCCTCGGGGGGCGGTGCGCTTCGTGAAGGGGCCGGAGGGGACCCTTTGCCCTGTGGCCGGGCGGATCTCCATGGACCAGACCACGGTGGCGCTCCCGGGGCCTGTGGGCCTCGAGGCGGTCTTCGAGGTCCTCTCCCCCGACTTCGGCCCCACGGGGCTTTTGGCCTGGGCCGAGGCCCGAGGGACCATCCCCTACGAGGTGGCGGTGCACCTTTCCCGCAGGCTTCCCCGGCGCTACCTCCTGGAGGGGGAGGTCCTGGAGGAGGTAGACTGAGGGCCATGCGGGCCGTCCGCCTCTTCCAGGGCTACCTCTGGCACCCCAAGGAGGCCTCCTTGGACCCTAGGGCCTCCCTCCCCCGGGAACTCCAGGGGGCCAGGCTTCTCCTGGACGAGGTGCCGCCCCCCACGCCCTTTTTTGAGGACGGCACCCCCACCCACACCCAGCGCTTCTACCAGCTCACCCTGCTCCTCCTCACGGAGGAGCCCCCCGAGGCCCTCAAGCCCCTGGCCGAGGCGGTGGCCGAAGCCTTGCAGGCCCATTTGGAGGCCCTTCCCCAGGGGACGGGCTGGCTCCTCCTGGAGGACCTGCGCCCCCTCTAATACCACCCCATGCTGGCCCAAGCCAGCATGGGGGCCCCGGCCCAAAAAGCCCGCAGGGCTTCCGTACCTGGGCTTGGGCGAAGGATTCACGCCAAAGGGGTAAAAGCTTTTCCCCAGCCTTGGTTCGGGCACCTCATGTTGCGAAACCAAGGCGCGGGCGCTTAGCGCCTTAAGAGAAAGGCGAGGACCAGGGAAACCCCTCCCAGGGCGAAGGCCAGGAGGCTTTCCCGCCTTAGGAGGAGGCGCTTGGGTCTCGAGGGTTTCAAAATGCCGTTCTCGTAAGCCCGGGTCTGGTCCAGGGGGTTTTCCGCCAGCAGGTCCACCAGGGGGGGGCTTCCCGGAGGGGCGAGGAGGGTCCAGGGTCCACCGGAAGGGTTCCCGGGGCGAAGGTACCCGGGGGCAAAGGGGTCAAAGAGGCCCACCCCGGCGTACACCCCGTAGTCCCCTGGGGAAAGGCCGGTGTCCAGCACCACCCACTCCCCTTCCCGCCAGGCCCTGGCCGGGGACTTTTCCCCGGAGGAGGTTCGCCTCTCCACCCCGAAGCCCGTGAGGAAAAAGCCCACCTCCCAGCCCTCCCCCGGGGGGGTTTTGAGGCCGGGGACCAGCTCTTCGCTCCCCCCGTTTCCCGTGTCCAGAAAGAGGACCACCGTGGCTAGGCTGAAGCCCAAGGGGCCCCCTAGGGGGTTGGGGTAGCGGGCGAGGCGCACCTTCAGCAGGAGACGACCTTCCTGCGCCTCCCCCCCCACCGCCACCAGGTCGGCGAAGCCCTCTCCCGCCTCCCGGTAAAGGCCCGCCTGGGGGTACTGGTAGGCCAGGCCCCGGTCGTCCCCTAAAGGGTCTTGGAAGAGAAAGAGCACGCCCACCTTTATACCAGGGAAAGGAGGGCCTCCACCACCTTTTTGGGGTCGTGCTGGGCCAAAGGACCCTCCTCCCGGAAGTCCCCGGTGAGGACCCGGACCCCGTCCACGGCGAAGGGCCTCGGGTCAAAGGCCACGGGGTAGCGGCCCTCCTGGGCGTAGCGGGCCCGCACCTCCTCGGGGATGGGGGCGGTGTGGACCAGGACCACCTCGGGCCTTCGGCCCAGGTGGTAGGCCACGGCCTTGTAGTGATCGTAGGCGGTGTAGCCGTCGGTCTCCCCGGGCTCGGTCATGAGGTTGGCCACGTAGACCAAGGGCGCTTTGGCCCGGGCCAGGGCTTCCTTGAGGGGCAGGAAGCTGGGAATCACGCTGGTGTAGAGGCTTCCTGGCCCCAGCACCAGAAGCTCCGCCCGGCGGAGGGCCTGGAGGGCTTCCGGCATCACCTCCCGGGGCTCGGGCCACAAGAAGACCTCCCGGATCCGGCCCCCACGGGCGCGGACGGCCACCTCCCCCTCCACCTCGGCCCCATCTTGGAAGCGGGCCCGGAGGCGCACCGCCTCCGGCGTGCTGGGGAGGACCTGTCCCCTTAGGTTCAGGATGGCGTTGGCCTCCCGGATGGCCTCGGCGAAATCCCCCGCCACCTCGTTGAGGGTTACCAGGAAGAGGTTGCCGAAGGTGTGCCCTCGCACCTCCCCCCGGTCAAAGCGGTGCTCCAGAAGCCGGGGCAGGGCGGGGTGGTCGGAAAGCGCCGCCAGGCAGTCCACCAGGTCCCCCACGGCGGGAAGGCCGAAGCTCAGCCTAAGCCGCCCCGTGGACCCCCCGTCGTCGGTGACGGCCACGATGGCGGTGGCGTGGGCGGTGTGCTCCTTTAGACCCCTGAGGACCCGGGAGAGGCCCGTGCCCCCGCCAAAGGCCACCACCCTGGGGCCCCCCTCCAGCCTGCGGCGCACGTAAACCCGTTCCGGAACTTCCTCGGGCCGGGTGAAGGCGGAAAGCATGCTCCGGTTCATGGCCCGGATACCCCCCACCAGGAGGCCGAGGCCCAGGAGGGAGAGGAGGGGGCCGGGAAGGGGAGGGGGCGGGAAAAGGGGGCCTAGCCCCCAGGAGAGCAGAAAGGCTCCCAGCCCGGCCAGGGCGGCGTAGCGCTTGACCCGCATCCCCGGGTACAGCCAGCGCAAGGCGGGGAAGCGCCGGAGGACCTTCGCCGGGCTAGGTCCCCTTCTCCACATCCCGGTGGCTCACCTCCACCCGGAAGCGGCTTGCCAGCTCCTCGGCGAGCCGTTCCGCCACGGCCACGCTCCGGTGCCGCCCCCCGGTGCACCCCACGGCCACGGTGTAAAAGGCCCGGCCCTCCCGCCTCGCCCCTTCCGCCGCCAGGCCCACCACGGCGAGGAGGGCCCGGTAGTAGGGCTCCTGCTCTTCCCGGAAGACGTAGGCCTTTACCTCGGGGTCCAGGCCGGTTTTGGGCCGTAGCGCGGGGTCGTAATGGGGGTTGGGCAGGGGTCGCACGTCCAGGACGAGGTCGGCCTCCTGGGGCGGCCCCCACTTGAAGCCGAAGGAGAGAAGGCGGAGCAAAAACCCCCCCTCCTCCCCCAGGAAGCGGGAAAGGGCCTCCTTAAGGGCCCTAGGGGAGAGCTCGGAGGTGTCCAGCACGAGGTGGGCTTTCTCCCGCAAAGGGGCCAGAATCTTCCGCTCCTCGCCGATTTCCTTGAGGAGGTTGCCCGCCCCCAGGGGGTGGACCCTCCGGGTGAGGTTGTAGCGGCGGAGGAGCACCTCGGGGCGGGCCTCGAGGTAGATCACCGTGGGTTTAAGCTCTTCTAGGACCCCCTCCAGATCACCAAAGAAGGCCGTGGCCCGGGCGTCCAGCACCACCCCCGCCCGCTCCACCCCCCGGGCAGCGAGCTCTTCCAGAAGGGGCTTCCAGAGGCTTGGGGGGAGGTTGTCCACCATGAAATACCCTAGGTCCTCCAGGAACCCCTTGGCCGTGGTCTTGCCCGCCCCCGAGAGGCCGGAAAGCACCAGAAAGCCCATCTCCCTGACTATACCCGCCGCCTGAGCCAGAGGTTGAAAAGGGAGAGGAGAAAGAGCCCGGGAAGCCCCACCACCCCCACGAGCCCGTCGTGGGTGCGCTCCAACGCCAGGAGAGAAAGACCCCCTACGGCGTTCAGGGTGCCGTGCAGGAGGGCGGGCGCCCACAGGGAGCCCCCTTTCTCCCGGGCGTAGAGGAGCGCAGGGGTGAGGGCCAGGGCGAAGAGGACCGTCATGCCCACCCCCAGGAGGCGGTGGTGGGGGTAGTTGTGGCCGAAAAGAAGGACCAGGGGTGCGTGCCAGAGCCCCCAGTGGAAGCCGATCTCCAGGCTTGCGGGCCAGAAGCCCCGGCCCCGTAACCTTTCCCAAAGGTAGCCCCGCCACATGAGCTCCTCCCCCAGGGCGAAGAAGAGGTTCACCGTGGCCCCGGCGAGGAGCCCTTGGAGGAGGACCAGGGCCCAGAGGGCGACTTCGGGAAGCCCCTCCGGAAAGGCCCAGGCCAGGCCTTTCCAGGGGGCGAAGGGAAGGCTTAGGGGGATGGAGAGGAGGGTGAAGGTCACGGGGAAGAGCCAGGCAAAGAGCCAGAAGCGGTTTGGGCGGAAGGAAAGGGGAAGAAAAAGCCCTTCCTTTCGGGCGAAGAGCAGGGCCACGAGGCCCGGAATCCACATGTAGGCCCCTCCCAGGACCAGGTATACGGGCGTCCCCGGCCTCACCCCTAGGGCGTAGCCCAGAAGGGCCAGGGTCCAGGAGAGGCCGAAGGCGAGGTAGAGGGCCCTCATCCTCCCTCCTTCCAGGCGAGGAGGGGACGGGGATCCTCCGGGTTCAGGAGGAGGCCCGTGCCGTCCTTAAGGACCAGGAGAACCCCTTCCCCCCGCCTCGCCCCCACGAAGGCTTCCACGGGAAGCCCCTGGGGGAAGGCTTTTGTCCTTAGGCGGAAGCGCACCCGGTAGTATCCGGGCATCTCGGCTTTGGGTCCGAAGGCGAGGAGGGGCAGGGCGTAGGCCGTGAGGCCTGCGGTCGCCACCTCCGAGCGGTGGACCTGGCGCTTCCCCAAGGGGTGGTGAACCTCCAAGAAGGGCCCCTGAAGCTCGTAGAAGAGCCTTTCCGGGAAGCTCGCAAGCCAGAGGAAGAGGGCTCCCATAAGGAGCCCATCCGCTGCCACCAGGGCGAGGAAGAGGGGCTTCTCGGAGGCCTCGGCCGTGGCGGCCACGGCCAAAAGCGCCGCGAGGGAGGCCAAATAGAGGGCCCGGAAGAGCCCCCTAGGGTTCCCGTCCCTCTTCGGGGTTAGCCTCATCCCGCCACCTCCCCGCCCGCCTCGCCGCCTCCTTGAGGAGGTATTCTATCTGGGCGTTCACGCTCCTGAGCTCGTCCTGGGCCCATTTCTCCAGCACCCGATAAAGCCTCGGGTCCAGCCTCAGCAAAAACGCCTTCTTTCCCTCCGGTTTCCCCTTCACCTTTCGCTCTTTTCCAGGACCTTTTGCCTGTTCCCGCGGGGGGCGGGGGTGGGGTTAGGCGTAGAGGGTGCCCACGTTCACCACCGGCTGGGCCTGGGCCTCGGAGACCAGGGCCACCATGAGGTTGTTCACCATGGCCGCCTTCCTTTCCTCGTCCAGGGAAAGCCCCGCCTCCTCCAGGCCCGATAGGGCCTCCCGCACCATTCCCACCGCTGCCTCCACGATGAGCCTGCGGGCGGCCACCACCGCCAGGGCCTGCTGACGGCGGAGCATGGCCTGGGCCACCTCGGGGGCGTAGGCCAGGTGGGTGAGGCGGGCCTCGAGGACCTCCACCCCCGCCACCTTAAGCCTCTCCTCCAGCTCGGCCTTGAGCTCCTCCGCCACCTCCTCCGGGCTTCCCCTTAAGGACTTCCCCTCGGCGTCGTAGGGGTAGCGGCTCGCCAGGGCCCGGATGGCCGCCTCCGACTGGATGGCCACGAAGGCCTGGTAGTTCTCTACCTGAAAGAGGGCCTTGGCCGTGTCCACCACCCGGAAGACCACCACTGCGGCGATCTCAATGGGGTTGCCGTGGGCGTCGTTCACCTTGAGCTTGTCCGAGGTGAAGTTGTGGACCCTGAGGGAGACCCGCTTCCGCTGGGCCAGGGGGTTGGCGAGGTGGAAGCCCTCCTCCCGGACGCTCCCCACGTACCTTCCCAAAAACACCAGGGCTACGGCCTCGTTGGGCTGGACCGTGAAGAGGCCCGCCAAAAGGAGCAGGCAGGCCAGGAGGGCCGGCCCAAGGTGCCACAAGTAGAAGAGCTCCTTTTCCCGGAAAAGCCCCGCTCCTGCCCAGAGGAGCCAGAGGAGGCCCAGAAGGAGGAGAAGAAGCCCCCAAAAGCCGCTTACCCGCCACGCCGGAAACTCCTTTACCTCGCGCATACCCGTCCTCCTAGTTCCGGAACACCACCTCTTCCCGCCCGAAGGCCCACACCGCAAGGCCCAGGGCCAAGGCGGCGTAGGCCAGGGTGGAGGCCCAGGTGAGGCCCGCCTGCAGGGGGGTGGCGCTTCCCTTTAGAAGGGCGTCCATAAGGAGGGCCACGTTGAAGAGGGGAAGGAGGTGGTGCCAGGTGGTTAGCTCCAGAAAGCCCCTAAACTGCAGGAAGAGGAGGGGCAGAAGGGCCAAAAGCTGTAGGGGAGCCATGTAGCTTTGGGCTTCCTTGAAGCTCCGGGCGTAAAGCCCCAGGGCCACCATCACCGCCCCCATGAAGAGGGCCAGGAGAAAGGCGGTGAGGAAGAGCGCGAGGAAACTCCCTCCGTCCAGGCTCACCTGCCCTCCCAGGACCAGGGTCTCACCCCTCTCCGTGAGGAGGCCCCCGCCCAAGCGGGCGCTCAAGGCCCCCCCTAGGGCCAGGCCCAAAAGCCCCGCCACCCCCGAGAGGAGGGCCATGGCCACCGTGGCCAGGGTCTTCCCCAGGGCGATCTGCAGGAGGGGCACAGGGGCGGCCAAAAGGGCCTCGAGGGTCCCCTTCTCCTTCTCCCCCGCCGTGGCGTCCACCGCCACCACCTGGCCCCCGGAGAGGACGAAGACCACCAGGAAAAAGGGGAGGAGGAAGCCCAAAAGCCCCCCGGCCTTTTCCTTTGGGGGAGAGGCGTCCACCACCTCCACCCCGAAAGGGGAAAGAACCTCCTGGGGCAGGCCGGCTTCCTTTAGGGCCTCGGCCACCCGGGCCTCCTTGAGGGCTTGGAGGGCCCCCTTGGCCTTCTCCACCGCCACCTGGCTTTCCGTGAGCCCGGAGGCCAGGCGGCCGTAGATCCGGTAAACCTCTTCCCGGAAAGCCACCCCCACAGGGTGCCGACCTTCCCGCACCGCCTCTTCGGGGTCGGGTACCGGCACGGGCTTGAGCCGGGCGGCCTCGAGGGCCCTTAGGGCCCCTTCGGGAAGCCCCGCCACCGCCACCTCCTGCACCTTCTCCGCCGCTCCCTGCATGAGCCGGCTTAGGAAGAGGCTGGGTCCGAACATGAAAAGTGGCATCAGCAGGACGGGTAGGACCAGTGTGGAAAAGACCAGCTTCCGGTCGCGAAGGACCTGGACCAGCTCCTTCCGGAAAATCCTAAGGATGGCTTCCATCACGCCCTCCCCACCTCGCGGACGAAGGCCCGCTCCAGGCTGCCCTCCCCTAGGGCCAGGGCCTCGTCCCGGCTTCCCTCGTAGACCAGCCGCCCCTGGTGCAGAAACCCCACCCGGTCCGCCACCTCCTCGGCCTCGCCCATGACGTGGGTGGAGTACACCACGGCGTGGCCCAGGTCCCGGTAGGCCTTCACGAAGTCCAGAAGAGCCCTGCGGGCGAAGACGTCCAGGCCAGCGGTGGCCTCGTCCAGGAGGAGGACCTTGGGGCGGTGGAGGATGGCCCGGGCGATGACCACCTTCTGCCGCATGCCCGTGGACATTTCCATCACCTTCCTGTCCAGGGTTTCCTCCATTTGCAAGAGGTCCACCACCCAGTCCAAGGCTTGCCTGAAAGCCTGCCCCTTCAGGCCGTAAAAGGCGGCGAAGAAGGCCAGTACCTCCCTTCCCGTAAGCCTCTCGTAGACCCGCATCCCGCCGTTCACGAGGCCCAGATGGCGGCGCACCGAAAGGGCCTCCCGCACCACGTCAAACCCCGCCACATAGGCCCTTCCGCCGCTTGGGCGCACCAGGGTGGCCAGCATGCGCAAGGTGGTGGTCTTTCCCGCCCCGTTGGGGCCCAGAAGGGCGTAGACCTCCCCGGGCTCCACACGGAAGGAAAGCCCTTCCACCGCCACCCTCTGGCGGTAGCGCTTGGACAGCCCTTCCGCTCGGATCACGAGGGTATTATAGCATTGTGATATCATTTTGCAAGTACCCATTTCCCCTCGGAGGGGCGATAATGGGGGTGTGAAGGCCATGACCTTCTGGGTCAAGCCCCAAAGCTCCATAGAGGCCCTGCCCGAGGCCAAGGACCTGGTGCAGGACCTCCTGGAGCTTTTCTACGAGTACTTCCCCGAGTACGAGGGGTGCCTGGGGTTTTCCCAGTCCCCCAGGAGGCCCCGCTATCTTTTCCTCTACATGGAAGGGCCCTGCGGCGGGCTTCTGCCCGGCGCCACCCAGTTCCTGAAAGAACTTTTAGAAACCGCCTTTCCCCACTCCGAGGTCCGGGTCTACGGCAAGCCCTGGCCCTAGCGGCGCTTCTTCACCAGCCACCCCTCTTCCTTAACCCCTTCCCGGGCGTTCACCACCCGGGCCAGGACGAAGAGGAGGTCGGAAAGCCGGTTCAGGTAGCGGATGGCCTCGGGGTTCACGGGCTCTTCCCGGCTTAGGGCCACCACCTTGCGCTCGGCGCGGCGCACCACGGTGCGGGCCAGGTGAAGCGCGGCCGCCGCCGGGTGCCCCCCGGGGAGGACGAAGCCCCGGAAGGGGGGACTTTCCTCCTGGTAGCGGTCTATGGCCTTCTCCAAGGCCTCCACGTCCTCGGCGTCCATGCGGGCGATGTTTTTCTCGTAGGGGCTTCCCATGCGGGTGGCTAGGTCGGCCCCCAGGTCAAAGAGGGCGTTTTGAATGCGCTCCAGGAGGTCTTGCAGGTCCAGGTGTTCCCTGGGAAGGAGGCTTCGGGCGAGGCCCAAGGCGCTATTGGCCTCGTCCACGGTGCCGTAGGCTTCCACCCGGGGGTGGGCCTTCACCACCCGCTCGGCCCCGTAAAGCCCCGTCTCGCCGGCGTCCCCGGTCTTGGTGTAGATCTTCATGGCCCCATTGTAGGGAAAGGCCCCGGGCGCCGGAGCAACCCGGGACTTTTCCTTGGCGGGCCCGAGAGGATTCGAACCCCTGACCTGCTGATCCGTAGTCAGCCGCTCTATCCAACTGAGCTACGGGCCCAAGCCAAGCTCAAACATACCACGCCCCAAGGGGGCTTGTCAATAATGACAGCGTGCGGGAACGTCGCCTGGAAGCCCTTCTGCTTCAGGCCCTGGCGCGGGAACGTACCCTGGAGGAGCTCCACGCCGATCTCAGGCCCCTCCACCCGGGCCTCACCAAAGCCCGCCTCTTCGCCCTTCTGGTGCGGCTCAGGCGGGAGGGGCGGGTGGCCTTTGAGGGGGGGCGCTTCCGGCTAGCGGGGGAAGAGCTGTCTCCGGACCCCTAGCCCGTCCGAGAGCTGGACCTCAAAGGCCCCCCCGGGGGGGAGGTTCTGGAGGGCGAGGCGGGCTTCCCCGCCCGTGTGCCACAGGCCCAAGGCGGTGCGGGTCCCGTCCCCGGCCACGTGGAACACCGAGAGGAAGGGGTCACCCTGCCAGCGGACTACCAGGGAGGGGCCCTCTTCCCGAAGCTCCACCCGGGGCTCGGCCTGGGGCCTTGGACCCTGGACCCGCTCCTTAAGCAGGGCGCCGTCCCGGAGGAGGGCGATCCGGCGGAACGGGGCCACCGGAGCCAGGGCCTGGAAGTGCAGGGTGCCCTCGGAGTCCTCCAGGAGGTAGACGGGAAGCGAAAGGCCATCCACCTCGAGGCGGTAAGGGGAGGCCCTTCCTTCGGGGGCCGCCCTCAGCCAGAGGGGCGGGTTGAAGACCACCTCATCCCCCCGGATGCGGCCCGAGAAGAGGAGGCCCGCTTCTGGGAGGGACTGGGGTCTTGGAGGGTTGTTCTCCAGGAAGCTTTGGGCCCCTTCGTAGCTGTAGTCGGAGACCCACTGCGGACCACAGTAACTCATGAGGTCGTAGTGCTGGTCCGGATCCTTCAGGGTCTTGTTGGCCAGGTCGTAGCCCCAAGTGCCGATTTTCCCGCCCACGTAGGGGTAGTTCGGGTCCCCGCCTACACCGCAAGGGGCATGTTCCCGTCCGAAGTTGTGCCCGAGCTCGTGGGCCATCACCGCCGGAGCGCTTTGGGAGTAGTCCCAACCCGCCGCCACGGGGTAGCCGATGTAACCGATCCCGGCGATGCCCGAGGTGTAGCCTACCTTTACGAACCCATAGTAGTAGCGCCCGCTCCCGTCCGCCTGGCGCAAGAGACGTAGCTCGTCCAGGAGCTGGCTCCAGGCGTTGGCGTCCTGGCCTGAGAGGGTGCCGGAGAAGGTATAGGGGGCCCGGGTGGTGTAGGGGGTTTCCTTTAAGGGCCAGACGCGCCAGAGGGTCTGGCCGAAACCGGGTACGGACGCCGTCTGCCCCTGGTGCACCACGGGGACCACGGTAAGGAACAGGGCGGTTCCCGGGCCCACGGAGGGGTTCAGGGTGAGGGCGTTGTCGCTTTCCTCGGTCTCCACCACCTGGTTGTTGGGGTCGGCCCGGAGTTCCACCCGAAGCCCGGGGGCCACCCAGGCCTCGGGCAGGGTGGCGTTGCAGGTGGTGGCGAGGTTGCCCTCTTCGGTGGCGAGGGGGATGGGGTTGGGGCAGGTGAAGGTCAGGTTGCCCTGGAAGGCGTTTCCCAGGTAGACCGCGCCCGAGAGCGCCTGCGCCAGGGGGATGGGGTTGGGCGTCGCCACCAGGTGGACCCGCAGGAGGGCGGGTTTGCCCGCCACCAGGCGCAGGTTTTCCTTCAGGACAGTCTGCCCCCACGCGGTCTTGACCAGGCGGAGGTTTTGGGGGGAGGCGGCGGAAACCTGGAGCGTCAGGGGGGCTTCCCGCACGAGACCCCCACCGGAGCCCCGCACCTTCAGACTGTAGGTTCCTTGGGCCAGGCTGGGGGAGGCGGTGAGCTCCAGCATGGGCGCCGAGGGTACGGGGGTGCTGGTGGGGGAAAGGCTTACCCCGCGGAAGGGGTTGCCGCTATCGTCCACCAGGGAGAGGTCTACCTGCCCAGTGTAGGTGCCCGTGACCGAGAGTCGCACGTAGGCTGAGCTTCCTGGGGCAACAGAGAGGAAGGAGCCTTCCAAGACCAAGGAGAAGTCCCCGCTGGAGGCCTTCAGGGCCAGGGTGAGCTCCGTCTCCCGGGTGAGGTTTCCCGAGGTCCCCCGTACCTTCAGGCGGTAAGTGCCTGTGAGGGTGGAAGAAGGGGCGCTGAGGGTGAGGTTCTGGGACACGGGGTTCGCCCCGGAGACCTGGACGCTCTTGGGGGAGAGGTCAAGCCCGGTTGGGACCTGGTCCTGCCCCGCCACCAGGCTAAGGTTCACCGTTCCTGTGAAGCCGTTCTGGGGCGTTACCGTGAGGGTGGTGGTGCCGCTAGACCCCTGCTGCACCGTGAGGCTGGTGGGATTCAGGGAGAGGGTGAAGTCTTTCCTGGCGTACACCCGCACCAGGGTTTCTCGGTAGTCGCTGGCCCCCTTCTTGTCCTGAACCTGTAAGCGAGCGCGGTAGTCCCCCGGGGCGGTGTACGTGTAGGTGTAGCTCGTCCCGCAGGGGCTTGGACTCAGCCTTGCCCCATCTCCGGGCTCGAGGACGCACCTTAACGCATCCCCCTCTGGGTCCTGGGCGCTCCAGGTGAAGCGCACCGTAAGGGGGGCCTCCCCTTCGGAGGGACCGGCTTGAAAAGCGGTGAGCTTTGGGGGCTGGTTAACCCAAGGCCCGGAGCAGGCCGCAAAGAGGCTGACCCAAACCAGGGGGAGGAGGGTTCTAAGACCCACCCTCCCACCCTAGCAGGGCCTGCGGGCGAGGGGATGAGAGGTGCTATCCTAGGCCTTAATGCGGCCGGGGCTTTCCGCGAAACGCCTGGTGGTGAAGGTGGGGAGCGCCGTTCTCGCCGGAGAGGGGGGGCTGGACCGGGCGGTTCTGGGGGAGATCGCCCGCCAGGTCGCCAGGCTCCGGGAAGAGGGCCGGGAGGTGGTTTTGGTTTCCTCGGGGGCGGTGGCGGCGGGGATGCGGCGGCTGGGCCTTCGGGAGCGCCCCAAGGACATGCCCCTAAAGCAAGCCCTCGCCGCCCTCGGCCAGCCCCTCCTCATGGCCCATTGGCAGGAGGCCTTCGCCCCCTTCGGCCTTCCTGTGGCCCAGGTCCTCCTCACCGCCGAGGACCTCTCCTCTAGAAGCCGCTACCTGAACGCCAAGGCCACCCTAAGGGCCCTTCTGGACCTGGGGGTCGTACCCGTGATCAACGAAAACGACACCGTGGCCTTTGAGGAGATCCGCTTCGGGGACAACGACCAGCTCTCCGCCCGGGTGGCGGCCCTGGTGGAGGCGGGCCTCCTTGCCCTTCTCTCCGACGTGGACGCCCTCTACGAGGAGGACCCCAAGAAAAACCCCCTGGCTAGGCCCATCCCCGAGGTGGAGTCCGTGGAGGCCGTCTTGGCCCACGCCGGGGAGGGGAACCCCTTGGGGAGCGGGGGGATGCGGAGCAAGCTCCTCGCCGCCCGCATCGCCGGAAGGGTGGGGATCCCCACCCTCCTCCTCCCCGGAAAGCGGCCAGGCGTTCTCCTCGAGGCCCTCTCCGGGGCCCCCTTGGGCACCTACTTCCACGCGAGGCGGCGCTACCGGGGGGAAAAGGCCTGGCTTTTCGGCCTCCTCCGCCCCAAGGGGGAGCTCGTTTTGGACCGGGGGGCGGTGCGGGCCTTAAAGGAGCGGGGGGCGAGCCTGCTTCCCGCCGGGGTCAAGGAGGTGCGGGGCAGGTTTTCCCGGGGTGAGGCGGTCCGCCTCCTCTCGGAGGAGGGCGAGGAGGTGGGGGTGGGCCTCGCCAACTACGCCTCGGAGGAGATCGTCCGCATTAAGGGCAGAAAAAGCGCAGAGGTTGAGGAGATCCTGGGCTACCGCTACACCGAGGAGGTGGTCCACCGGGACCACCTGGCCCTGAGGGAGGAAGCATGACGGCGCAGAGCCTTTGGGAAGTGGCAGAAAGGGCGAGGAAGAGGCTTTCCGAGATCGCCAAGGGGAACCGGGACCGGGCCCTTCTCGCCATGGCGGACCTCCTCGAGGCCCGCTGGGACGAGGTCCTGAGGGCCAACCGGGAAGACCTGGAGGAGGCGGAAAGAACGGGGCTTCCCAGGGCCAAGCTGGACCGGCTGGCCCTTAAGGAGAAGGACCTGAAGACCCTTACGGAAGGCCTCCGTCAGATCGCCCGCCTCCCCGACCCCCTGGGGCGCATAGAGGGCCTGGCCAAACGGCCGAACGGCCTGAGGGTGGGCAGGATGCGGGTGCCCCTGGGCCTCATCGGCTTCATCTACGAGGCGAGGCCCGGGGCCACGGTGGAGGCGGTCTCCGTGGCCCTGAAGGCGGGGAACGCGATGCTCCTCAGGGGGGGCAAGGAGGCCTTCCGCTCCAACCAGGCCCTGGTGGCCCTCTGGCACGAGGCCCTGGGAGAGGCGGGCCTTCCCGAGGAGGCGGTCACCCTCGTCCCCACCACCCACCGGGAGGCCGTCTTGGAGATGTGCCGCCTGGAGCTTCTGGACCTCCTCATCCCGAGGGGGGGAGAGGAGCTCATAAGGCTCGTGCAAAAGGAGGCCCGGGTTCCCGTCCTCGCCCACGCCAAGGGGGTGAACCACCTCTACGTGGACGAGAAGGCGGACCTCTCCATGGCCCTCCGCCTCGCCCTAAACGGCAAGACCCAGCGCCCCGCGGTGTGCAACGCCCTCGAGGCCGTCCTGGTGCACGAGAAGGTGGCGGAGGCCTTCCTCCCCAGGCTGGAAAGGGCCATGCGGGAAAAGGGGGTGGAGCTCAGGGCCTGCGAGCGGGCCCTTCCCTACCTCAAAGAAGCGGTCCCCGCCCAGGAGGAGTGGGACCGGGAGTATTTGGACCTCATCCTCCGGGTCAAGGTGGTCTCGGGGCTGGAAGAGGCCCTGGCCCACATCGCCCGCTACGGCTCCCGGCACACCGAGGCCATCTGCACCGAGGACCCCAAGGCGGCCTGGCGCTTCCTGGAGGAGGTGGACGCGAGTCTGGTCCTCTGGAACGCCTCCACCCGTTTCAACGACGGCTTTGAGCTGGGCCTTGGGGCGGAGATCGGCATCAGCACCTCCAAGCTCCACGCCTACGGCCCCATGGGCCCCATGGAGCTCACCACCCTTAAGTGGGTGGCCCTGGGGGAGGGGCAGGAACGGGGGTAAGGCTTGCTTAGGCGGTTCTACCGGCGCTACCAGGAGGCCCACGTCCCCTTCTTCGCCGCCGCCTTAGCCTACTACGCCCTCCTCTCCCTCATGCCCCTTCTCTTCCTCCTGGTGGGCCTCTTCGGCTTCCTCCTCTCGGGAAACCCCCTCCTCAGGGCCCAGGTCTTCCAGGCCCTCACGGAGCTCACCTTGGCCCTCTTCCCCGCCCGACCAGAGATGGCACAAAGCCTCCTGGACTTCCTCACCCGGGGGGCCTTTCCCCTCACCCTGGGGAGCGGCCTCCTCCTCCTCTGGTCGGCCAGCAACTTCTTCGCCGCCTTGAGCTACGCCTTGGGGCTCGTCTTCGGCCGGGCCCTGGGGTTGCGCCACCGCCTCTTGGGCCTCCTCATGCCCCTGGCCTTGGGGCTTGGCCTCATCCTCCTGGCCCTGGGGGGGCTGGCCCTGGGGTTTTTCCTCCGGTTCGTGCCCGAAGCCTGGCGGGGCTTCCTCGGGCCCCTGGAAGGCCTTCTTTCCCTCCTCGCCGCCTTTTCCCTCTTCCTCCTCACCTACGCCCTCTTCCGGGGGGTGGGCCGCTTTAAGGACCTCCTTCCCCTAACGGCCGGGGCGGCGGCCGCCGCCTCGCTCTTTGAGGGGGTGCGCCTGGGTCTGCCGAGGCTTCTTCCCCGCTCCCAGTACGAGCTCCTCTACGGTCCCCTGGCGGGGTTTGTCCTCGCCCTTTTGGGGCTTTACCTGGTGCTTTTCGCCCTTCTTTTGGGGGCGGTGGTGGCCCAGGAGCTTTCGGGGTAGCGCCTTTCCTCCCGGATGCTAAAAGGAGTAGGATAGGCCTATGCGCCGGGCCAGGCTAGCCCCCTGAGGCGGGAAGGGGCCTGGCCGTCCCTTCCCCTAGGGGAAGGGCTTTTTTGAGGAGGAAGCATGGAGAAGTACAACCCCCACGCCATAGAGCCCAAGTGGCAGCGCTTCTGGAAGGAGAAGGGCTTCATGAAGGCCAAGGAGGTCCCGGGGAAACGGGGCAAGCAGTACGTCCTGGTCATGTTCCCCTACCCCTCGGGGGACCTGCACATGGGCCACCTGAAGAACTACACCATGGGGGACGTCCTGGCCCGCTTCCGCAAGGTGCAGGGCTACGAGGTCCTCCACCCCATGGGCTGGGACGCCTTTGGCCTGCCGGCGGAAAACGCCGCCCTGAAGTTCGGCGTCCACCCCAAGGACTGGACCTACGAGAACATCCGCCAGGCCAAGGAGAGCCTCGAGCTCATGGGCATCCTCTACGACTGGGACCGGGAGGTCACCACCTGCGAGCCCGAGTACTACCGCTTTAACCAGTGGATCTTCCTCAAGATGTGGGAAAAGGGCCTGGCCTATAGGGCGAAGGGCCTCGTGAACTGGTGCCCCAAGTGCCAGACGGTCCTCGCCAACGAGCAGGTGGTGGAGGGGCGGTGCTGGCGGCACGAGGACACCCCGGTGGAGAAGCGGGAGCTGGAGCAGTGGTACCTGCGCATCACCGCCTACGCCGAGAGGCTTCTTCGGGACCTCGAGGGCCTCAACTGGCCCGAGAAGGTGAAGGCCATGCAAAGGGCCTGGATCGGCCGCTCGGAAGGGGCGGAGATCCTCTTCCCCGTGGAGGGGAAGCAGGCGAAGATCCCCGTCTTCACCACCCGCCCCGACACCCTCTTCGGGGCCACCTTCCTGGTGCTCGCCCCGGAGCACCCCCTGACCCTGGAGCTTGCCGACCCCAAGAGGCGGGAAGAGGTCTTGGCCTACGTGGAGGCCGCCAAGCGCAAGACGGAGATCGAGCGCCAGGCGGAGGGGAGGGAGAAGACCGGGGTCTTCCTCGGGGCCTACGCGGTGAACCCCGCCACGGGGGAGAGGATCCCCATCTGGACCGCCGACTACGTGCTCTATGGCTACGGCACCGGGGCCATCATGGCCGTTCCCGGGCATGACCAGCGGGACTTTGAGTTCGCCACCAAGTTTGGCCTCCCCATCAAGAAGGTGATTGAGCGGCCCGGCGAGCCCCTTCCCGAGCCCCTGGAAAGGGCCTACGAGGAGCCCGGGATCATGGTGAACTCCGGCCCCTTTGACGGGACGGAAAGCGAGGAAGGGAAGAGGAAGGTCATCGCCTGGCTGGAGGAGAAGGGCCTGGGGAAGGGCCGGGTCACCTACCGCCTCCGGGACTGGCTTATAAGCCGCCAGCGCTACTGGGGGACCCCCATCCCCATGGTCCACTGCGAGGCTTGCGGGGTGGTGCCCGTGCCCGAGGAGGAGCTTCCCGTCCTCCTCCCCGACCTCAAGGACGTGGAGGACATCCGCCCCAAGGGGAAAAGCCCCCTGGAGGCCCACCCCGAGTTCTACGAGACCACCTGCCCCAGGTGCGGCGGCCCCGCCAGGCGGGACACGGACACCATGGACACCTTCTTTGACTCCAGCTGGTACTACCTGCGCTACACCGATCCCCATAACGACCGCCTTCCCTTTGACCCCGAGAAGGCGGACTTCTGGATGCCCGTGGACCAGTACATCGGCGGGGTGGAGCACGCCGTGCTCCACCTCCTCTACAGCCGCTTCTTCACCAAGTTCCTCCACGACCTGGGGATGGTGAAGGTGGAGGAGCCCTTCCAGGGGCTTTTCACCCAGGGGATGGTCCTGGCCTGGACGGACTTCGGCCCCGTGGGGGTGGAAGGAAGCGTGGTGCGCCTCCCCGAGCCCACCCGGATCCGCCTGGAGATTCCCCAAAGCGAGCTTTCCCTGGAGGACGTGCGGAAGATGGGGGCCGAGCTCAGGGCCCACGAGGACGGGACCCTCCACCTCTGGAAGCCCGCGGTGATGAGCAAGTCCAAGGGCAACGGGGTCATGGTGGGGCCCTTCGTGAAGGAGCAGGGGGCGGACATCGCCCGCATTACCATCCTCTTCGCCGCGCCCCCCGAGAACGAGATGGTCTGGACCGAGGAGGGGGTCCAGGGGGCCTGGCGCTTCCTGAACCGCGTCTACAGGCGGGTGGCCGAGGACCGGGAGACCCTTTTGCAGACGAGCGGGGTCTTCCAGGCGGAGGCTTTGGAGGGGAAGGACCGGGAGCTTTACCGGAAGCTCCACGAGACCCTGAAGAAGGTCACGGAGGACCTCGAGGCCCTGCGCTTCAACACCGCCATCGCCGCCCTCATGGAGTTCCTGAACGCCCTCTACGAGTACCGCAAGGACCGCCCCGTAACCCCCGTCTACCGCACCGCCCTCCGCTACTACCTGCAGATGCTCTTCCCCTTCGCCCCCCACCTGGCCGAGGAGCTTTGGCACTGGTTCTGGCCCGATAGCCTCTTCCAGGCGGGCTGGCCCGAGCTGGACGAGAAGGCCCTGGAGAAGGACCTGGTGGAGGTGGCCGTCCAGGTGAACGGGCGGGTGCGGGGGACGATCCAAATCCCCAAGGACGCCCCCCTGGAGGTGGCGCGGGCCGAGGCCCTTAAGGTGCGGAACGTCCAGGCCCACCTGGAGGGCAAGGAGGTGGTGAAGGAGATCTACGTCCCCGGGAAGATCCTCAACCTGGTAGTGCGGGGGTAGGGAGGAGGAGGCGGGTGGCCTCGAGGCGGGCCACCTCCCCCGCCACCGGGGTGAGGAAGAGGCCCCGTTCCCCTTCCACGAGGAGGAGCCTGGCGTAGCCCAGAAAGAAGCCCTCGGCGTCCAGAAGGCCGAAGAGCCTTCCGGGCTCGGCCTTGGCCTCGAGGGGAAAGGCCCGGGGCCTGGCCTCCTGGAAGTGGGCGAAAAGCTTCTCCAGCCGGTTCCTTCGCCTTTCCCCGGGGGGCTTCCTCCGGGCCTCGGGAAGGGCCTGGGCGAGGCGCACCCGGAGGTCCTCCCGCCAGGCGAGGGCCCGGTAGAGGGCTTCGGACCCCAGGACCAGAACCTCGGTGGGCCTAAGGGCGTCCGCCTGCAGGAGGCGGTACTCCGGGTCCAGAAGCCCGTCCGTGTCCGCCACCGCCGGGCTTCCCGGGGGGATGAGGCGGGCTAGGCGCAGGGCGGCCACCAGGGCCTTGGCCTCCACCCCCACGGGGGAGAGGGCCCCCACCAGGGCCCGGCGCACCAGAAAGAGGCGGCCCTTCCCGTAGCGAAAGAGGCTGAAGGTGCCGGGAAGGGCTCCCTGCCCCGGGTCCAGATCCAGGAGGTAGGCTTCCCCCGCCCGCTCCAGAAGGCGAAGGGCCAGGGTGGTCTTGCCCGCGTCGGTGGGGCCCGCGAGGAGGAGCATCCTCCGAGAGACCACTTTAATACCACCCCATGCTGCCCCCGGTACCACGCCTGGGCTTGGACGAAGGGTTCGCGCCAAAGGGCATGACGCATTTTTGCCTATGGGCGGAAAAAGGTTATACTGAACCCACCATGGCCCTGTGGTTTGAGGAAAGCCGGGAGGAAAGGCAGGTGCTCGGGCCTTTCCGGGAGTTTCTGAAGGCGGAGGTGGCCCCAGGAGCGGGGGAGAGGGACCGGAGCGGGGCCTTCCCCTGGGACCTGGTGCGGAAGCTGGCCCAGTTCGGGGTCTTCGGGGCGGTGGTGCCTGAGGCCTACGGGGGAGCGGGGCTTTCCACCCGGCTCTTCGCCCGCATGGTGGAGGCCATCGCCTACCACGACGGCGCCCTCGCCCTCACCGTGGCCAGCCACAACTCCCTGGCCACGGGGCACATCCTCCTCGCGGGGAGCGAGGCGCAGAAGGAGGCCTTCCTTCCCAAGCTCGCTTCCGGGGAGGCCTTGGGGGCTTGGGGGCTCACGGAGCCGGGCTCGGGCTCGGACGCCGCCGCCCTCAAGACCAAGGCGGAGAAGGTGGAGGGGGGGTGGCGGCTCAATGGCACCAAGCAGTTCATCACCCAAGGGAGCGTGGCCGGGGTCTACGTGGTGGTGGCCCGCACCGACCCCCCTCCGAGCCCCGAGCGGAAGCACCAGGGCATCTCCGCCTTCGCCTTCTTCCGCCCCGAGCGGGGGCTAAGGGTAGGGCGGAAGGAGGAGAAGCTTGGCCTCAACGCCTCGGACACCGTCCAGCTCGTGCTGGAGGACCTCTTCCTCTCCGAGGAGGCCCTTCTGGGGGAGCGGGGGAAGGGCTTTTACGACGTCCTTAAGGTTTTGGACGGGGGCAGGATCGGCATCGCCGCCATGGCCGTGGGCCTGGGCCAGGCCGCCTTGGACTACGCCCTCCGTTACGCCAAGGGGCGGGAGGCCTTCGGCAGGCCCATCGCCGAGTTCGAGGGGGTTTCCTTTAAGCTGGCGGAGGCGGCCACGGGGCTGGAGGCGGCGAGGCTCCTTTACCTCAAGGCGGCGGAGCTCAAGGACGCGGGAAGGCCCTTTACCCTCGAGGCCGCCCAGGCCAAGCTCTTCGCCAGCGAGGTGGCGGTGAGGGCCTGCGACGAGGCCATCCAGGTCCTCGGGGGGTACGGGTACATCAAGGACTACCCCGTGGAGCGCTACTGGCGGGACGCCCGCCTGACCCGCATCGGTGAGGGGACGAGTGAGATCCTGAAGCTGGTCATCGCCCGGCGCCTTCTGGAAGCGGTGTGAGGGCGAGGGGCTTGGGGGTCTTGAGGGCGAGCTGGCCGCAGGCCGCCCCCACGTCCTGCCCCCGGCTCCACCTTATGGAGGTGGGGACGCCAAGGCGCCTAAGCTCCTCGGCGAAGGCCAGGATGCCCGCCCTGGGCGTGCCCTCCACCGGGGCCCCTTCCCAGGGGTTGAAGGGGATGAGGTTCACGTGGGCGCTCAGGCCCTTGAGGAGCTTGGCGAGGAGCCTGGCCTGCCAGGGGTGGTCGTTCACCCCCTTGAGCAGGGTGTACTCAAAGGTGACCCGCCGCTTGGTCTTGGCGTAGTAGTGGCGGACCGCCTCTAGAATCTCGGCGATGGGGTAGCGGTGGGCGGTGGGGATAATCTTCCTGCGGGTCTCGTCGTCGGGGGCGTGGAGGGAGAGGGCGAGCCGCACCCCGAGGTCTTCCTCGGCGAGGCGGTGGATCCCCTTGGGGATGCCCACGGTGGAGAGGGTGACGCGCCTGGGGCTTAGGGCGAGGGCCTTCTTGTGGAGCATGATGCGGATGGCCTTGAGGACGTTGCCCAGGTTGAGCAGGGGCTCCCCCATCCCCATGAGGACCACGTTCCGGATCTCCCGGGGGGAGATCCCCTGGTGGTGGGCGATGGCGAGGAGCTGGGAGAGGATCTCCGCCGCGGTGAGGTTGCGGCCGAAGCCCAAAGCCCCCGTGGCGCAGAAACTGCACCCCGCGGGGCAACCCACCATGCTGGAGAGGCAGACGGTCTTGCGGTTCTCGTAGGGCATGTAGACGGCCTCGGTCCTTTGGCCGTCCAGGAGGGTGAAGAGGTACTTCACGCTCCCGTCTTGGCTCGGGTAGGCTTGGACCAGGGAGAACTCCAGGAGGCGCCACTCCCGGTCCAGGGCCTCCCGCAGGTCCCTGGGGAGGTCGGTCATGGCGGAGAAGTCCAAGACCCCCTTGGCATAGATCCAGTGGGCGATCTGGGTTTTGCGGAAGCCCTCCCCGGGAAGCTCCTCGGGAAGGAGCTCCAGGATGGGCCTCATGCTACCCCCTCGTAGAGGGCGGCGAGGGGGAGGGTTCCCTCGAGGCAGGGCAGAACCAGGGTTTCCCCTAAGGCCTCTTCCCGGAACCCCTCCGGGGTCCTCCGGTAAAGAACCCCTCCCGGCTGCCCGCTTTCCAAGATTAGGTAGCCCAGAAGGCTCGGGAGGCGAAGGTAGCGGGAAAGCTTCTCCCGCGGGTCCTGGACCTCCGTGCCCGGGGAAAGCACCTCCGCCACCAGACAGGGGGAGGTTTCGTACAGGGGGTGGGCCTTGGGGCCGCATACCACCATGACGTCAGGGTAGTAGAAGGTGTCCTCGGAGAGCTTGAGCTTCACCGTTTCGCTGTAAACCCTGCACCCCTTGGCCCGGGCCAAGGGTTTGAGGAGGGCCACCAGGTTGGTGACGAGGAGGTTGTGGTCCAGGCTGGCCCCCGCCATGGCGTAGGGAAGGCCCCCAAGAAGCTCGTGGCGAAGGGGGCTTTCCCTCTCCAGGGCCAGGTACTCTTCCTCCGTCAGGGGGCGCAGGGCCCGCTCGGTCATCCCCCCATTATAGCCGAAGCCTCCCGTAGCCCAAAAGGAGGCCCATGAGGAGGAGAAGGAGCCCCAAGGGCCTCGGCCTCGCCAAAAGGCCCAGGAAAGCCCCGAAGAGGAGGAGGCCCAGGCCCACCCGGCCCCGGCCTTCCCGGAAGGCCCTTCCCGCAAGGAACCCCAGGAGGAGGGGTAGGGCGAAGAGGGCGAGGAGAAGGAGCCCGGCGATGGCGGCGAAGGAGGTCAAAGCCGCTTGTCCTCCGGGGCGAAGCCCTCCACCCAGAAGCTCCCGTCCTTGCGGTACTCCTTCTTCCAGACGGGAAGGACCTGCTTCACCCGGTCTATGGCGTACTGGCAGGCGGCGAAGGCCTCCTTGCGGTGGCGGGCCGAGACCACGATGGCGATGGAGGCTTCCCCGGGGTCCACCCGGCCCAGGCGGTGCCAGAGGGCGATGCGCCCTAGGGGCCAGCGGGCGCGCATCTCGGCGAGGATCTCCGCCATCACCTTCTCCGCCATCTCCGGGTAGGCCTCGTACTCCAAATGGGCCACCTCCTCGCCCCGGTTGGGGCTTCGGGTGGTGCCGAGGAAGCTCACCACCGCCCCGTACTCGGGGGCGGTGGCCCAGGCCACCAGGGCCCCTAGGTCCAGGGCCTCCCGGGTGAGGCCGTAGGAATCCTGCCCTCCCGAGACCGGGGGGAGGAAGGCCACCTCGTCCCCCTCCTTCAAGGGGGTTTCCGCCCCCGCCAGGGCCTGGTTCACCGCCGCCATGCCCCCCTCCAGGCGAAGCCCGGGGAAGAGCCTTTCCAAGGCCTCCTTGGCCTCTTTGACCCGGGCCCCCGCGGGAAGCTCCAAAAAGAGGCGGTCTTTTCCGGCCTGTTCCCGGTAAAGGGCGAAGAGGCGGACCTCAACGCGCATGGCTCCCAGTATAGACCTGGGTGAGCCCCAGGACCACGGAGAGGGCCTCGGGGTAGCGCATGCGCATGGGCCCCAGGAGGACGATCTCCCCTAGCCATTCCCCCTTCTGGAAGCCCGCCTGCACCTGGGCAAGCCCCTCCACCTCCCCCACCCGCACGTCCACGCCCCCGGGAGGGGTGAGGAGGTCCTCGCCCCCTGCCTCGTACAGGCGCACCAGGCGCTCCAGGAAGCCCGGGTCCTGGGCCTCGGGCTCCTTGAGGGCCTGGGAGAGGCCTTCCCGGTAGGTGAGGAAGAACCCGCCGGACAGGGCCCTCTGGAGAAGGGCGAAAAGCTCCTCCAGGCCCGGGGGGGGCTGGGCCGGGGGGGTGAAGGGGCGGGCCAGGGCCTCCTCCGCCTGCCGGAGCCTTTCGGGGGAGAGGCTTAAGGGAAGCCGGGCTTCCTTCAACCGCCCCCCCTCCAGCACCAGGACCGCCAGGGTGCCTTCGGGCAAGGGGGAGAGGTGGACCTGGAGGACCCTGGGGGCTTTCTTGGGCCTGAGGTGGAGGAGGGCCGGGTAGCCGGAAAGCCCGGAAGCCATCTTCACCAGGAAGGCCTCGGGCTCCCTGGCCCCCTCCAGGGCCTTTTCCAGGCGGGCCTGGGTGGCCTCGGGGAGGGGCTTGGGGGGGAGGAGGGAAAGGGAGTACTGGCGGTAGGCCTGCCGGGTGGGCACCCGCCCGGCGGAGGCGTGGGGCTTGGTGAGGTAGCCCATCTCCTCGAGGGCGATGAGCTCGTAGCGGGCCAGGGCGGGGGAAAGCCCCAGGCCCTCGGCGATCCGCGCCGAGGGCACCGGGGCCTTGGTCCGGATGTACTCCTCCACCAGGCGGTGGAGGATGCGCCGCTGCCTGGCCGTCACGCCCTTATTGTACCGGGGTTACGGCGGCTTCGTCCTCCTCCCCGGTGCGGATGCGGTAGACCTTCTCCAAGGGGATCACGAAGACCTTGCCATCCCCCACCTCCCCGGTGCGGGCCGCCCTCAGGATGGCCTCCACCGTGGGCTTGACGAAGGGCTCGGAGACCCCGATCTCCAGGCGTACCTTCTCGTGAAGCTCCATCTTCACCGTGGTGCCCCGGTAGGTCTCCACCTTTTCCGTCTCCCCCCCGTGGCCCTGGACCCGGCTTAGGGTGAGCCCCCGCACCTCTGCCCTAAAGAGCGCCTCCAGCACCTCGTTGAGCTTCTCCGGGCGGACGATGGCCACGATGAGCTTCACGCCTCACCTCCCACCAGCCTGCCCTTGGGGGCGGGGGGTGGGCTCTCGGAGAGCACCAGGATGGCCCCTTCCCCCGAGGTGTACGCCTCCTCCCCGTGCTGGGTCACGTCCAGGCCCGCTCCCTCCTCCTTGGGGCTTGCCCGCAAGGGGGTGAAGAGGCCCACCAGCTTGAGGAGGAGGAAGGTGCCTAGGGCCGAGTAGAGGACCGCCGCCAGGACCGCCACCGCCTGGATGACGAGCTGGGCGGGGTTGCCGAAGAGAAGGCCGTCCGCCACCCCGTTCCAGGCCTTCTCGGCGAAGACCCCGGTGAGGAGGGCGCCGGTGATGCCCCCCACCCCGTGGCCGGCGAAGACGTCCAGGCTGTCGTCCAGTCGGGTCCTGGCCCGCCAGAGGAGGGTGTAGTAGCTGGGGAAGGCGGCAAGGGCCCCGATGAGGAGGGCAGAGAGGGGGGAGACGAAGCCCGCTGCCGGGGTCACGGCCACCAGGCCCACCACGATGGCCGTGGCCAGGCCCACCGCCGTGGCCCTTCCCGTGCGGAGGAGGTCCAGAAGGGTCCACACCAGGAGGGTGGCCGCGGGGGCCAGCATGGTGTTCACAAAGGCCAGGGCCGCCGAGGCGTTGGCGGCCAGGGCGCTTCCCCCGTTGAAGCCAAACCAGCCGAACCAGAGCAGGGCCGCCCCCAGGAGGGTGAGGGGGACGCTATGGGGCAGGATGGCCTGGCGGCCGAAGTCCTTCCGGGCGCCCAGAACCAAGGCCCCCACCAGGGCGGCGATGCTGGCGTTGATGTGCACCACCGTCCCCCCGGCGAAGTCCAGGGTGCCGAGGGCCCCCAAGAACCCCCCGCCCCAGACCCAGTGGGCCAGAGGGGCGTAGACGAGAAGCCCCCAGAGGGTGAGGAAGGCCAGGTAGGCGGAAAAGCGCATCCTTTCCACGAGGGCCCCCGAGACCAGGGCGGCGGTGATGATGGCGAAGGTGCCCTGGAAGGCCATGAAGAGGACGTGGGGGATGGCGCCCTTGGCCTCGAGGCCCACCCCCTTGAGGAAGAGGTGCTGCAGGCTGCCCAGAAAGCGGCCGCCGTCCCCGAAGGCCAGGGTGTACCCCAGAAGGGCCCAGCCCACGCCCACGAAGCCCAGGGCGGCGAAGCTCATCATCATGGTGTTTAAGGCGTTTTTGCTCCGCACCAGCCCCCCGTAAAAGAGGGCCAAGGCCGGGGTCATGAGGAGGACGAGGGCCGTGGACACCAGCATCCAGGCGGTGTCCGCCCCGCTTGGGCCCTGCGCCCAAGCCCCGCCGGCGAGTCCTAGAGCCGCTATGCCCAACCTGTAACCAGGGTTCCGCATGCCCACCCCCTTGGGGGAAAGGGTAGGACATCCCGTGCAAGATGTCAAGTATTGTGCTGACAGTAAGCAAATACTACCGGTACGGTAACCCGAATAAAACCCATTTTCTTGGTATAGCGTCGCGGATTATCGCAACATTTGTCAAGCGTTTGTTTGACGACTTGCACATACTTTCCCCTTTCCCCGGCTTCCGTAAACTGGAGCCCGTGACGTGGGAGGAGCTGGCAGAACGCCTGGCCCAGGGCCAGGACGAGCGCACCCTTTTCCTGCCCCCCGACCTTTCCCCGGAGGAGCTCGCCCGCCACGCCGCGGGCCTGGCCAACCACAGAGGGGGGTTGCTCCTTTTGGGGGTGAGCCGGGAGGGGCGCGTCCTGGGGGTGGCGGAAATCCACCCCTTGCAGATCACCCACGCCCTCTTCCAGCTCACCCAGGGGCTCCTTCTGCCCTACGTGGAGGTGGTGGAGGGCCCCGAGGGGCGGGTTTTGGCCCTCCACGTGCCCCAAAGCCCGGCGGCCATCGCCGTGGGGGCGGGGCGGGTGCCCTTCTGGGACGGGAAGCGCCTCACGGAGCTCAGGGTGGGCCAGGCCCTGCCCGAGCCCGACTTCACCGCCCAGGTGCTGCCGGCGGCCAGCCTCTCCGACCTGGACCCGGTGGAGGTGCTGCGCTTAAGGCGCATCCTGGAAGAGCGGGGGAGCAACCTGGCGGCCTTGCCGGACCTGGAGCTCCTCTTCGCCCTGGGCCTCCTGGAGCGGGTGGAAGGGGAGGAGCGCCCCACGGTGGCGGGCCTCCTCCTGGCGGGAACGTCCCTCGCCTTGAGGCGGCTTCTTCCCCAGGCGGAGGTGAGCTACTACTTCCACGAGGCCGAGGAGGGGTACAGCTTCCGGGAGGACCTCCTCCGGCCCATCCCCGCCCTCCTGGAGAGGCTTCGCGACCTCATCCAGGCCCGCAACCGGGTGCGTTACCTCACCGTGGGGCTCTTCCGCCTCGAGGTCTGGGACTTTGACCAGGAGGTCTACCGGGAGGCCCTCTTGAACGCCCTGGTCCACCGGGACTGGCAGAGCCAGGACGCCATCCAGGTGCACCACCACCGGGACCGGCTCGAGGTCTCCAACCCCGGGGGCTTCCCCCCGGGGATCACCCCGGAGAACGTCCTCCGCCACCCCCCCAAACGGCGGAACCCCCGCCTGGCCGAGGCCCTCTACCGCCTGGGCTACGTGGAGCGGGCGGGAAGCGGGGTGGACAAGATGTACCGCCTCCTCCTCAAGTACGGCAAGGAGCCCCCGGAGTACCGCCTTTTCCCGGAGGCCCTGACCCTCGTCCTCTACAACCCCGAGCTGGACGAGGCCTTCGTGCGGGAGCTGGCCGAGGCCCAGGAGCGCTTCGGGGCCTTCAGCCTAGACCACCTCATCGCCGTGGCCCATCTGAGGCGGGTGGGGGAGGCCACCTTAGGGGAGCTTTCCCGCGCCCTGCAGCTTCCCGAGGAGGCCTCGAGGCGGGTCCTCGCCCGCATGGAGCGCATGGGGCTTCTCCGCAAGGAGGGAGGCAGGTACCACCTGGCCCGCAAAGACCCCTTGGCCGAAAGGGCCCTAAGCCTTTTGGAAAGCCCCAGGCCCAGGCGGGAGCTGGAGGGGGCCCTGGGCCTTTCCCGAAGAGGGGTTCTGGCCCTTCTCCACCGCCTCGTCCGGGAGGGCCGGGTGGAAAGGGTGGGCCGGGGGGCGGCCACCCGCTACCGGCGCAAGGGGTAGGCCGTGGTCCACCTCGTCCTTTACCAGCCGGAGATCCCGCAAAACGCCGGGAACGTGGCCCGCACCGCGGCCGCCTTGGGGTGGCCCCTCCACCTCGTTCGCCCCCTGGGCTTTCTCCTCTCCAGCCCCAAGCTCAAGCGGGCGGGCCTGGACTACTGGCCCCACGTGGACCTGAGGCTCCACGACTCCTTTGCGGCCTTCCTCGAGGCCCTGCCTAGGGGGGCGAGGGTCTACGCCTTCAGCGCCCGGGGGGAAGCCTCCCTCTACGAGGCCCGGTTCCAGGAGGGGGACTTCCTCCTCTTCGGTCCCGAAAGCCGGGGGCTTCCCGAGGAGGTCCTCACCCGGTTTCCCACCCTGAGGATCCCCATGCCGGGGCCGGTGCGCTCCCTGAACCTGGCCGTGGCCGTGGGGGTGGCGGCCTACGAGGCCTACCGCCAGCTCGGAGGGCGATGAGGGCGTGGACCACCCTCATCTGGGCAGAAAGGTGTGAGGATAGGGGCGTGCGGGCGTACACCACGGCCCACCTCTCCCTGCCCCTGCCCGAGGGCCACCCCTTCCCCCTCTACAAGTACGGGGGCGTGGCGGAGGCCCTAAAGGGGCTCCTTCCCGTCCTCCCCGCCCCCGAGGTGCCCCGGGAGGCCCTCTTCCTGGCCCACGAGGCCCCTTACCTGGAGAAGCTCTTTGGGGAGGGGCTTACCCGGGAGGAGTCCTTGAGGCTTGGCCTCCCCTTCAGCCAGCCCCTCCTGCGGCGGGCCCTCCACGCCGCCGGGGGGACCCTGGCCGCGGCCCTGGACGCCTTGGAGAGGGGCTTAGGCCTCAACCTCGCCGGGGGCACCCACCACGCCTTCCCCGGCCGGGCCGAGGGGTACAGCCTCTTCAACGACGTGGCCGTGGCCGTCCATTGGCTCCGGGCCAAGGAGGGGTTTTCGGGCCGGGTCCTGGTGGTGGACCTGGACGCCCACCAGGGGAACGGCACGGCGGTCTTCTTCCAAAAGGACCCTTCCGTCTTCACCCTCTCCCTCCACGGGGAGCGGAACTACCCCCTGAAGAAGGAAAGGAGCGACCTGGACGTGGGCCTCCCCGATGGGACGGGGGACGAGGCCTACCTCTGGGCCCTGGAGGAGGCCCTGGAGCGGGCTAAGGGCTTCCGGCCCCACCTCGTCTTCTACAACGCCGGGGTGGACGTCCTGAAGGGGGACCGCTTCGGCCGCCTCGCCCTAAGCCCCGAAGGGGTTAGAAGGCGGGACGAGCGGGTCTTCCGCTTCGTGAAGGCCCTGGGCGTCCCCCTGGTGGTGGTGATGGGCGGGGGGTACAACCGCGACCCCCGCCTCACCGTGGAGGCCCACGCCGCCACCTACCGCCTGGCCCTGAGCTCCTTGGCGTAGGTGGCCACCGCCTCCTCGAGGCTAAAGCCCAGGTTGCGGTAAAGCTCCAGGGCCCCCTTCTCGTGGTCGTGGGCCCGCACCCGGAAGAGGGTCGCCCCCTTCTTCTTGGCGAGCTTGGCGGCCTCGGAAAGGAGGGCGCGGCCGATGCCCTGACCCCGGGCCTCGGGAATGACCCCGATGTAGGCCACGCTCGCCTCCCGCCCCTCCAGCTCCACCTCGGCCATCCCCACGGGCCTATCTCCCCGGTAGGCCACCAGGAGGTGCACGGCCGGGTTTTGGAAGTGCTCCTCAAGCTCCTCGTCCGTCCACTTGAGCCTCAGGGCCCAACCCTCCTCGCTTTCCCGGTAGAGCCCCCGGTAGACCTCGGGGCCCGGGAAGCCCCTTTGGATCCGCACCCCCTCGGGGGTGGGGTAGTCCAGGCCCTGGGGGTTTTTCACGAAGAAGTAGGTGAGGTGGAGGAGGTCGTACCCGGCCGCCTCCAGGACCTCCCGGAGGGTTTGGTTTTCCTCGCGGGGAAAGGCGTAGAGCCTCTCCACCCCAAGCCCTTGGGCCCGCTCCTCGGCGGCTTTGAGGAGGGAGGGGAGGTCCTCCCTCCGGTAGGCCAAGGGGCCTTCCAGGGCCGCCCCGTCCCAGAAGGGGTAGAGGCCCACGTACCCCGTTACCTCCCCGTCTTGTACCAGGACCAGGCCGTCTTCCAGCTCCTCGGCCAGGCCCTCGAGGTCCCGGGCCTCCGGGGCCAGGACCCCCCGCTCGGGGCTTTGGTCCATGTGGCGGAGGAGCGCTAAAAGCCCCGGCAGGTCCTTTCTGGCCACGGGCCGGATCATGCCCTTAGTTTACCCCTTCCCTAGGGGCATGGGGCCAGGTTGAGGGCCTTCACCACCCCTTCCTCCCCGTAGAAGTCCACCACGGAGAGCCTGGCGTAGTCCTGCTCCAGCCTCAGGCCCTCCTCGGGGGGAAGGGGAAGGGCGAGGCTTAGGGCGGCCCGGTTCAGGGTGCAGTTCCCCACCACGAGGATGGCCTGGCCCCGGTGCTTCCCGAGGAGGGCCTTCACCGCCCGCTTCCCCCGCTCCCAGGCCTCCCGCACGCTCTCCCCCCCGGGCGGGGCGAAGCCCGCCTCGTCCGCCGTCCAGGAGGTGACGGCCCCGGGGAAACGGGCCTCCACCTCGGGGAAGGAAAGCCCCTCCCAGGCGCCCCAGGCCCTCTCCCGGAGCTCGGGGAGAAGGGTGTGGGGCACCCCTAGGGCCTCGGCGAAAAGCCGGGTCGCCTCGGCCTCCGCCAGGCTATCGGCGGCGTAGACGTGGGCCACGGGAAAGCCCCTAAGGAGGGGGAGGAGGGCGAGGAGGGCCTCCCGGCCCTCGAGGGCAAGGGGAAGCCCGGGGTGGCTGTAGAGCGCATGGCGGGGGTTTTCCACGGGCCCGGCCCGGGTGAGGAGGAGGGTGGTCTTCGGGTGGGGTCCCTTGAGGAAGTGGGCGAGGAGGCCCATGCCCGTAGAATACGGGGGTGGAGAAGTGGGTCATCGTGAACCCCGCCGCGGGCCGCGGCAAGGTGGGGAGGCTTTCCGGAGCCATCCTGAAGGCGGCCCGTGAGGAGGGGGCCCAGGCTTTCCTCACCGAGGGGCCGGGCCACGCCACGGAGCTCGCCCAAAGGGCCCCTGAGGGAGCCCGGGTGGTGGCCGTGGGGGGGGACGGCACGGTGCACGAGGTCCTGAAGGGCCTCGCCGGCACGGGGAAGGTCCTGGGGGTGGTGCCCATCGGAAGCGGCAACGACTTCGCCCGGATGCTGGGCCTTAGAGGCCTTTCCTGGCCCAAGGCCCTGGAGCTCGCCCTCCACGCCCCCGAGGAGGCGGTGGACCTAGGGTGGGTGAACGGGGAGCCCTTCGGGGCCTCCTTGGGGATCGGCTTTGACGCCTTGGTGGCCAAGAAGGCCCTCTTTGCCCCCCCCTTCCTCCGGGGGATGCCCCGCTACCTCTACGCCCTCTTCGCCGTGCTCAGGGAGCTCAGCCTGCCGGAGGCCAGGGTCCTCGTGGACGGGGAAGAGGTCCACCGGGGGAAGATGCTCCTCCTCGCCGCCATGAACGGGCCCATGTACGGCGGGGGCATCCCCATCGCCCCCATGGCCGACCCGCGGGACGGGCGGCTTTCCGTGGTCCTGGCGGGGAAGTTTTCCCGGATGGGGGTGGTCCTCATCCTGCCGAGGCTCCTTATGGGCCGACACCTGTCCCATCCCCAGGTGCGGTCCTACGCGGGGCGGGAGGTGGCGGTGGAGTTCGCCCAGCCTGTTCCTGCCCACGCCGACGGGGAGCTCCTCCCGGAGGCCTCGGTCTACCGGGCCGAGGTGCGGCCCTTAGGCCTGAGGGTGGTGGGGGGCCGGGCCGGCGTCCAGAAGGGGGCGCTTTCGCCTAGGCCTGCAGGGGCCTAGAGGGCTTCTTCCAGGCGGCGAAGGAGCTCCTGGAAGCGCTTTAGGGCCTTAGGCAACTCGGCGTAGATGCGCTCGGCCAAGGCCTCGTCGTAGGTGTGGCTCGTGAGGTTGCGCAGCTCCAGCATCTCCAGCCAGAAGGGGTCCTCGGGGAGGAGGCCCACCTGGAAGGCTCCCCGGATGGCCGAACGGGGGGAGCGGGCCTCGAGGCCCTGAAGCTCCAAGAAGGTCTTCAAGGTCTTCCAGGCCAGCTCAAAGGTGAACTCAAACCGCTGGATGGCCGAGTCCCGGACGAACTCGTCCTTGGGCCTTTCCAAGGCGCCCTTTAGCCGCTCCACCGCCCGGGCCAGGGAGGCCGTCTGCACCCTAAGCTTCTCTTCCCTCGTCAAGAAGGATCCCTTCCCTTTCCACCACCT
Organism: Thermus sp. H19.2; assembly: GCF_054979525.1. NCBI lineage: Bacteria > Thermotogati > Deinococcota > Deinococci > Thermales > Thermaceae > Thermus > Thermus sp. H19.2. The sequence goes on along the minus strand of NZ_CM143429.1, from coordinate 2,213,515 downwards.
CCTTGAGCCCCGGCGCCCAGGAGAGCTCCACCAGGTCCAGGGGCTGGAGGATGGGCAGGCCTTCCAGGGCCTCCCTAAGCTCCGCCAGGGTGGCGAGGTCCAGAGGAGGGTCGGCGAGGAGGGCCAGGTCGTAGTCCGAGCGGGGACTCCCTTCCTTCCTCGCCCGGGAACCGAAGAGGTAGAGGCGGTAGCGCCGCCCCTTGAGCCGCGTGCGCACCCGGCGCTTCACCTCCTCTAGGACCTCGCCTTCCGTCACAGGCCCATTCTACCCGCGTATACTTAAGCTATGCGCGGCCTTTCCCAAAGGGTCCAGGCCATGAAGCCCTCGGCCACGGTGGCGGTGAACGCCAAGGCCCTGGAGTTAAGGCGAAGGGGGGTGGACCTGGTGGCCTTGACCGCCGGGGAGCCCGACTTTGACACCCCCGAGCACGTGAAGGAGGCGGCCAGGCGCGCCCTCGCCCAGGGCAAGACCAAATACGCCCCCCCTGCGGGGATCCCCGAGCTTCGGGAGGCCCTGGCGGAGAAGTTCCGCCGGGAAAACGGCCTCCAGGTCACCCCTGAGGAGACCATCGTCACCGTGGGGGGAAAGCAGGCCCTCTTCAACCTCTTCCAGGCCCTTTTGGACCCCGGGGATGAGGTCATCGTCCTCGCGCCCTACTGGGTGAGCTACCCGGAGATGGTGCGCTTCGCCGGAGGGGTGGTGGTGGAGGTGGAGACCCTCCCCGAGGAGGGCTTCGTCCCCGACCCCGAAAGGGTGCGCCGGGCCATCACTCCCCGCACCAAGGCCCTGGTGGTCAACTCCCCCAACAACCCCACGGGGGCGGTCTACCCCGAGGAGGTCCTAAAGGCCCTGGCGGAGCTCGCCTTGGAGCACGACTTCTACCTGGTCTCCGACGAGATCTACGAGCACCTCGTTTACGAAGGGGTCCACTTTTCCCCAGGAAGGGTGGCCCCCGAGCACACCATTACCGTGAACGGGGCGGCCAAGGCCTTCGCCATGACGGGCTGGCGCATCGGCTACGCCTGCGGGCCCAGGGAGGTCATCAAGGCCATGGTCTCCGTCTCCAGCCAGTCCACCACCAGCCCCGACACCATCGCCCAGTGGGCGGCCCTCGAGGCCCTCACCAACCTGGAGGCCTCCCGGGCCTTCGTGGAGATGGCCCGCGAGGCCTACCGCAGGAGACGGGACCTCCTCTTGGAGGGTCTGGCGCAAATAGGCCTGAAGGCCGTGCGCCCTAGCGGGGCCTTCTACGTCCTCATGGACACGGCGCCCTTCGCCCCGGACGAGGTGCGGGCGGCAGAGCGGCTTCTTGAGGCGGGGGTGGCGGTGGTGCCGGGCACGGACTTCGCCGCCTTGGGCCACGTGCGCCTCTCCTACGCCACCAGCGAGGAAAACCTCAGGAAGGCCCTGGAGCGCTTCGCCCGGGCTCTGGCTTAAGTACTCCCCACTTGGGTTTCGCAAGGTGGAATCCCTGGCTCGGGTTGGGGCGAGGCCCTTTTGGGGCCCCCGCGGCGGGGTACTTATACCCCTTTGGCGTGAATCCTTCGCCTAAGCCCAAGTACGGAAGCCCTGCGGGCCTTTTGGGCCGGGGCCCCCATGCTGGCGCAAGCCAGCATGGGGTGGTATTAGTAGCGGCGCCGCTTCCTGGGGACAAGGAGGAGAAGGACCGCCCCCAGGGTCACGCACACGTCCGCCAGGTTGAAGACGGGGAAGTGGGCCACCAAGGAGATGGAGGTGCCCAGGTCCAGGTAGTCCACCACCCATCCCCGGCCCAGGCGGTCCACGCCGTTGCCCAAGGCCCCCGCGGCGAGGAGGGAGAGGGCCAGGGCCTGCCAGAAGGGGTAGGGCCGCCTCGCCAGGAGGAAGAGGAGGACCCCCCCCACCAGGAGGCTCAACCACCCCAGGAGGTAGGCCCGGCCCTCCAGAAGGCCGAAACTCGCTCCCGTGTTCCGCACCAGGGTGAGGTAGAGGAGGTCCCCGAGGAAGGGCCTGGGCACGGGGGAGAGGTTTTCCAGGGCCCAGAGCTTGAGGATCTGGTCCAGGGCCAGAAGCAGGGGCACGAGCACCGTGGGCATCCCCAAGAGTCTACCTTGTGCTATACTCCAAAGGGTTTGCCTTCGGGCAGGAGGGTGCCATGTCCAAGGTGTGCGAGATCAGCGGAAAGCGGCCCATCGTGGCCAACAGCATAGAAAGGCGGGGTAAGGCCAAGCGGCAAGGGGGCGTGGGCAAGAAGACCACGGGGATCTCCAAGCGCCGCCAGTACCCCAACCTGCAGAAGGTGCGGGTTCAAGTGGCGGGGCAGGAGGTCACCTTCCGGGTGGCGGCAAGCCACATCCCCAAGGTCTACGAGCTTTTGGAGCGGGCCAAGGGCCTGAAGCTGGAAGGCCTTCCCGCCAAGGAGATCAAGAAGGCGCTCCTCAAGCTCCTCTGAGGCCATCTAACGTACCCCACCGCGGCGAAAGCCGCGGTGGGGGCCCCAAAAAGCCCTCTCCTAGCCCCATTTCGGGCGTCCCATGTCGCGAAACCAAGGTGCGGGCACTTATCCCCTAAGGGGGGGCTTTTGTTAGGATGGCCCCGTGGGCTGGAAGCCGGGGCACTACCTCCTTTTGGCCTTGAGCCTCTACGCCCTGGTAGCCACCCTGGCCTTTATCTCCCGGGGGCGGCAGGTGGCGGCCTTGCGCCAGGAGGTGGCGGTTTACCGGGCCAAGGCCCAGTGGGTTCCCGAGGGCTACCTCCTGCCCCTTCCCGGGGCTTGCCTCCCTAGGCGCCCCGAGAACCTGCCCGGCGCTCCCCGCCCCTACCGCAAGGGGGTGAGCGCGGGCTTTGTGTTCCGGAACGGGGACGCCTGCGTACCCGTGGTGCGGGGGATGGGGGTGGTGGCCGCCCAGGGGGGTGAGGTGGTGAAGGTGGACCTGGACTATAAGGAGCCCGGCCCGGAGGCCTTTCGGGCCCTGCTGGAACGGGTGAAGGAGGGGGCTTCCCCCGAGGAGATGGACCGGCTTCGGGGCCTCGAGGTCCACCTCCGCCACCCCGACGGCCGCACCAGCGTCTACGCCCACCTCCAGGCCCCCTACCCCGGGCTTAGGGTGGGAAGCCGGGTCCACCGGGGGGACCCCATCGGCTACCTGGGGAACACCGGCCTCCAGGGCGGGGCGCCCAGGCTCCTCTTCGAGGTCTGGGAGGGGGAGCCTGACCGGAGCCCCTTCCTCTTCCAGGGCCTCGCCGGCGAGGCCCTTCTCCGCCAGGCCAAGGCCTTCTTCGGCTTAGAATAGCCCCATGCGGGAGGCCTTCCTCCGGGTCTGGGAGAACCCCTACGTCCGGGTTCTGGTTTACCTCTTCCTCTTCTATCTGGCCTACCGCCTCCTGGTCCGGGCCTGGCCGGCCCTCTCCGTGCTCCTCGCCGCCTTCGCCTTCGCCTACCTCACCCACCCCCTGGTGCGCTTTTTTGAGGCCAGGCGCCTTCCCCGCGTCCTGGGGGTGGTCTTGGTCTACCTGGGCCTGGGCCTTTTCCTGGGCCTGGCCTCCTTCCTCACCGCCCAGACGGTGGTGGAGCTCACCCGGCTGGCCCAGGAGCTTCCCCGGCTCCTGGAGCCCCTCCTGGCCTGGCTTGCGGGCTTGCCCGATCGGGTGCGGTCCGTGCCCGTGCCCCGGGGCCTCGAGCCCATCCTGGCCGAGGCCACCCGCAACCTCCAGGGGCTTTTGCAAAGCTTTCTGGAAACCTTGGTTCGCTGGCTACAGGGGCTTTTCGCCCAAGGGGGAAACCTTCTGGGCTTCTTCGCCTCCTTGGTGGGCGGGCTCTTCCAGCTCCTCACCGCCCTCACCCTTTCCCTCTACTTCCTCTACGACCTGCCCCGCCTGGGCCGGGCGGCCTTGAGGGTGTTCCCCGAGCCCTACCAGCCCCTGGTGGGAGAGCTTGCGGCCAAGCTGGACCGGAGCGTGGGCGGGTACGTGCGGGGCCAGCTCCTGGTGGCCTTCTTCGTGGGGATGATCGTGGGGGTGGGGCTTTGGCTGGTGGGGGTGCCCCTGGCGGCGAGCCTGGGGTTTTTGGCGGGGGTCTTCAACCTCATCCCCTTCGTGGGGGTGATCGTCTCCGGGGTGCCCGCCCTGCTTTTGGCGGCCACAGGGGGGTGGCTTAAAGCCCTCCTCGCCCTCCTGGTGCTTTGGCTGGCCAACCAGCTGGAGGGCAACCTCCTGGGCCCCCTCATCGTGGGCCGGGCCACCCGGCTCCACCCCATCACCGCCATCGCCGCCCTCCTGGTGGGGGCGAGCCTCTTCGGCCTATGGGGCGCCCTCCTGGGGGTGCCCACAGCCGCCTTCCTCAAGGTGCTCCTGGAGGACTATTACCGGAAGAGCCGCTTTTACCAGGAGGGCTGACCACTCCATGGGGGCCCCGGCAAAGGCCTCGGGGGGCCTCCCGGGGCCAAAAGAAAACAGGAAGGAGGAAACTTCCGCGACCAAGTACCCCGCCGCGGCGGGGTACTTAGGGAAGCCGCTCCTCCTCTGTGGCCAGCTCCTCCGGCTCCAGCTGCCTGGGCAGGAGGAGGTTCAGCACCACCCCCGCCAGGGCGGCCAGGGCCATGCCGCTTACCTTGAGGGGCACCTCCGCCCCCGCCACCTGAATGGTCCCCAGGTTGGCCACCGCCCCGCCCAGGCCCAGGACCAGGATGGCCGAGACCACGATGAGGTTGCGGCTATGGGTGAAGTCAATCTCCGCCTCCGCCAGGGTGCGGATGCCGATGGAGGCGATCATCCCGAAGAGGAGCATGGAGATCCCGCCCAGAACCCCCTGGGGCAGGGTCTGAAGGAGGGCGGCGAGCTTGGGCGAAAAGGAAAGCAGGATGGCGAAGACCGCGGCCACGCGCAGGACCAGGGGGTCGTAGACCCGGGTCACCGCCAGGACGCCGGTGTTCTCCGAGTAGGTGGTGTTGGCCGGGCCGCCCAAAAGCCCGGCGAGGCTCGTGGCCAGTCCGTCCCCGAGGAGGGTGCGGTGAAGGCCGGGCTTGACGAAAAAGTCCTTCCCCACCACCCGGCCGTTGGTGAGGATGTCCCCGATGTGCTCCATCACCGTGACGAAGGCCACGGGGGCGATGAGGAAAACCGCCCCCCACTCCAGGGTGGCCAGGGTGAAGGCGGGAAGGCCCACCCACGGAGCCTCCGCCAAGGGCCTCAGGTCCACCCGCCCCAGGAGGAGGGCCAGGAGGTAGCCCGCCCCTACCCCGAGGAGCACGGGGATCATCTGGAAAAGCCCCCGGAAGAAGACGGCGCTCACCACAGCGCTCAGGAAGGTGAAGGTGGCGAGGAGCCAGTCCTTGCCCGCCATCTCCACCGCCACGGGGGCCAGGGTGAGGCCGATGACCACGATCACGGGGCCCGTGACCACGGGGGGGAAGACCTGGCGCACCCGTTCGGAGCCGATGAGGAGGACGAGGAGGGCGAAGAGGACGTAGACGAGCCCCGCGGCCGCGATGCCGCCCCCGATGGCGCTCAAAGAGAAGCCCGCCTCCTTGGCCGCCAGGATGGGGGCGATGAAGGCGAAGCTGGAGCCCAGGAAGACGGGGACCATCCGCCCCGTGACCAGGTGGAAGACCAGGGTGCCTGCCCCGGCGGTGAAGAGGGCCACCGCCGGGTTGAGCCCGGTGAGGAGGGGGACCAAGACGGTGGCCCCGAACATGGCCACCGTGTGCTGGAGGCCCAGGATAAGATGCCTTGGCGTCATACCGGGAGCATTCTACCCGTGGCCCCCGGCGGCCAGGGCCTCGCGGAACCAGGGGGGCACCTCCTTGCCGAAGCGCCTCCTGGCGAACTCTCGGGCGAAGTCCCCGTAGCGCCCCTCGCGGATGGCCTGCCGGGCGGCCTCGGTGAGGCGGTGGAGGTGGCGCAGGTTGTGGAGGGAGAGGAGGATCCCCCCGAGCATCTCCCCGGCGCGCACCAGGTGGGCCAGGTAGGCGCGGCTAAAGGTCCGGCAGGTGTAGCAGTCGCACCCCTCCTCCAGGGGGCGCTTGTCCTCGAGGAAGCGGGCGTTTTTCAGGTTGAGCCGCCCCTCCAGGACCAGGGCGCTACCGAAGCGGCCCGTGCGGGTGGGGTAGACGCAGTCAAAGAGGTCCACCCCAAGCCCCATGGCCGCCACCAGGTCCTCGGGGTGGCCCACCCCCATGAGGTAGCGGGGGCGGTCCTCGGGGAGGAGGCGGGTGGAGAGCTCCACCATGGCGAACATGGCCTCCTTGGGTTCCCCCACGGCCAGGCCCCCGATGGCGTAGCCCGGGAGGTCAAACCGGAGGGTCTCCAAGGTGGAGAGCCTCCTGAGCTGGGGGTCCGTCCCCCCCTGGGCGATGCCGAAGAGGGCCTGGTCGGGCCGGGTCTTGGCCTTGAGGCTCCGCTCCAGCCAGCGGAGGGTGCGCTCCAGGGAGGCCTCGAGGTACTCCCGGGGGGAGGGGTAGGGGGGGCACTCGTCAAAGGCCATGATGAGGTCGGCCCCCAAAGCCTCCTGCACCGCGATGCTCCTTTCCGGGGTGAGCTTGATGAGGCGCCCGTCCAGGTGGCTTTGGAAGACCACCCCCTCCTCGTCAATGCGGCGCAGGTGCCCGAGGCTCATCACCTGGAAGCCCCCGGAGTCCGTGAGCCAGGGGCCTTTCCACCCCGCGAAGCCGTGAAGCCCCCCGAGGGCCCTCACCCTTTCGGGACCCGGGCGGAGGAGGAGGTGGTAGGTGTTGGCGAGGAGGACCTGGCTTCCGATGGCCTTCAGGTCCTTGGGCATGAGGCCCTTTACCGAGCCGGCCGTGCCCACGGGCATGAAGAGGGGGGTCTCCACCGCCCCGTGGGGGGTGAAAAGCCTTCCCACCCGGGCCCTGCCCGCGCGGGCCTCCACCTGGAAGCGGAAGGGGTCCATCAGGCCTTGGGGGCGAAGCGCGTCTTGACGTAGTCCTCCACGAGCCTAAGGAACTCCTCGGCGATGCCCTCCCCCTTGAGGACGGTGAGGAGCTTGCCGTCGGCGTAGACCGGGGCCTTGGGCTCCTCCCCCGCCCCCGGGAGGGAGATGCCGATGTGGGCGTGCTTGCTCTCCCCGGGGCCGTTCACCACGCAACCCATCACCGCCACCTTCAGTCCTTCCACCCCGGGGTAGCGGGCCTTCCACTCGGGAAGCCTTTCCTTGAGGCGGCGGGAAACCTCCTCGGCGAGCTCCTGGAAGAAGGTGCTGGTGGTGCGGCCGCACCCGGGGCAGCTCGTCACCTCGGGGGCGAAGGTGCGAAGCCCCAGGGCCTGGAGGATCTCCTGGGCCACCTCCACCTCCTTGGTGCGGGGCTCGCCCGGGGCCGGCGTGAGGGAGACCCGGATGGTGTCCCCGATCCCCTCCAGGAGGAGGGGGGCTAGGGCGGCGGCCGAGGCCACGATCCCCTTCACCCCCATCCCCGCCTCGGTGAGGCCCAGGTGGAGGGGGGCTTGGGTGCGGCGGGCGAGCTCCCGGTAGACCCACACCAGGTCGCGCGCCTTGGAGACCTTGGCGGAGAGGACGAGCTTGTCCTCCCTGAGGCCCATCTCCAAGGCGGCCTCGTAGGCGCGCGTCGCGCTTTCCACCAGGGCCTCGAGGACCACCTCGTGGGCGCTTTTGGGCTCAGGGCGCCGGGCGTTTTGGTCCATGAGCTCGGTGAGGAGGGCGGGGTCTAAGCTTCCCCAGTTGGCCCCGATCCTCACGGGCTTCCCCAGGTCCATGGCGATGCGGAGCATCTCGGCGAAGTGCTCGTCCTTGTGCCGCCCCCGGCCCAGGGTGCCCGGGTTGATGCGGAACTTGTCCAGGGCCTCCGCCATGCTGGGGTACTTGCGCAGGAGGAGGTGGCCGTTGAAGTGGAAGTCCCCCACCAGGGGGACCTCCGCCCCCTCATCCAGGAGCCTCCTCCTGATCTCGGCCACGGCCTTCGCCGCCTCCTCGTCGTTCACCGTGAGGCGCACGATCTCGCTTCCCGCCCGATAGAGCTCCAGGACCTGGGCGGCGGTGGCCTCCACGTCCCGGGTGGGGGTGTTGGTCATGGACTGCACGGCGATGGGGTGGGCGCCCCCTATGGGGACGCGGCCCACATAGACCGTGGGGGTAGGTCGCCTCATCCCCTCCATGCTAGCCGAGGCCCGGTGGTGAAAAGGGGGGTGGCCTACCCTTCCAGCTCCATCCCCATGATGTGGTAGCCCGCGTCCACGTAGACCACCTCCCCGGTGATGCCGCTCGCCAGGGGGGAGAGGAGGAAGAGGCCCAGGTTGCCCACCTCCTCCTGGGTCACGTTGCGCCTGAGGGGGGCGGTCTGGGCCACCCGGTCGTACATCTTGGTGAAGCCGGGGATGCTCCTCGCCGCCACGGTGCGCACCGGCCCCGCGGAGATGGCGTTCACCCGCACGCCCTTGGGCCCAAGCTCATAGGCCAGGTAGCGGACGCTGGCCTCGAGGGCCGCCTTGGCGATGGCCATGACGTTGTACTTGGGCACCACCTTCTCGCTGGCGTAGTAGGTGAGGGTGACGATCCCTCCCCCTTCCCTAAGGAGGGGCTCCGCCCTTTGGGCCACGGCCACCAGGGAGTAGGCGGAGACCTCGAGGGCCAAGAGCCAGTCCTGGCGCCGCGTGTCAATGTACCTCCCCTCCATGGCCTCCCTGGGGGCGAAGGCGATGGCGTGGACCAGGTAGTCCAACCCCCCGAAGGCTTCCTTCACCCCGGCGAAGAGGGCGTCCAGCTCCTCGTCTTGGGTCACGTCCGCCCGGAAGAGGAGGGCGCCCCCCAGGGCCTCGGCGAGCTTTTCCGCCTCGGGGCGGAGCCTTTCCGCCTGGTAGCTTAGGGCCACCTCCGCCCCCGCCCGCCTGAGCTTCTCGGCGATGGCGAAGCCCAGGCTCCGCTGGTTGGTGACCCCCATGACCAGGGCCTTTTTGCCCGAAAGGTCCACGGTGAGCATGGGGGGATTATACCGAAGGCGAAGGGCCCATCGCGACGAACCTCCAAAGCCCAGGGCCAGGCTGAGGCGGGCCACGGGCCCCGGCTTTTGGCCTCGCTCGCGTATCGGCGGAGGCCTTCTCGGCCGGTTTATATTGAGGTATGGTCCGGTTGGAAGACTACGGCACCTGGGACGAGGCCCTAAAGCGGCTCGAGGCGAGCCGCGAGGCCCTCCTCGCCCTGCTTCGGGAGGCGGACCCCGCCTGGCTTTCCACCCCCTTAAGGGAAGGGGCCTGGACCCCCCTCATGGTGGCGGAGCACGTCGCCTTGGTGGAGGACTCCACCGCCCGGGTCTTAAGGCGCCTCCGCCGGGTGGCGGCCGGGGAGAACCTTCCCCCTGTTCCCGTAAAGCCCGGGGAGTTCAAGGACGGCAAGCCCCAGGCCCCGGAAGGGGTTAGGCCCAAGGGAGGTCTTTCCCTGGAGGAGGTCCTGGCCCTTCTGGGCAGGGCCCGGGCCTTCCTCCTCGAGGAGGCGGCCCAGGCGGGCCCCCAAAACCCCGCCACCTTCCCCCACCCCTTCTTCGGGGAGCTTAACCCTTTGGGCTGGCTTAGGGCCGCCGCCTACCACGAGGCCCACCATTTAACGGCTCTTCAGGAGGCCCTCTCTTCCCGGTAGCGGGTGTACCAGGCGTTTAGGGTAGCGGGGGATACCCCGCGGATGGCCGCGGTCTTGCCGTCCCACTCCAGCACCACCCCGGCGGTGGGGCTTCCCACCAGCTCGGCGATCTTCTGGGCGGCCTTTGGGTCCTGCCGGGCGTTCACGAACTCAAAGGGGATGCCCTTTTGCGCCAGGAACATCTTCACGATCTCGCAGGGTCCGCATCCGGGGATGCCGTAAAGCCGCACCATACCCTCCCAGGGTAGCAAAAGGGTAGGGGCTTGCCCAACCCCTTGGGGTTGCGCCTCCTGTGGGCCCTCGAGGGCAGGCCTTTTCCCGGACACGGGGGCGGTGCGCTAAGCTCTAATCCATGCGCCTCGCCGAACGCCACCCCGAGGTGGACCTGGAAAGGCTCCTTCAGGGCTTCGCCCCGCCTCCCCGCTTTAAGGGAGCCACCTTCCAGACCTACCGTCCCGACCCCCGCTACCCCTCCCAGGCCCTGGCCAAGGAAAGGCTCCGACGATGGGTGCACGACCGTCCCCAGGGCTTCTTGCGGAAGAGGATGCTCGGGCCCCAGGGGATCTATCTGGACGGGGGCTTCGGGGTGGGGAAGACCCACCTTCTGGTGGCGGCCTACTGGGAGGCTCCGGGCCCCAAGGCCTTCCTCACCTTTGAGGAGCTCACCTACGCCCTGGGCCTCCTGGGCCTGAAGGAGGGGGCCAGGCGCTTTTCCGGGCTTCGCTACCTCTTCCTGGACGAGTTCGAGCTGGACGACCCGGGGAACGCCCAGATGGCGACCCACTTCCTGGCCCTCACCATGGAGCGGGGCCTGCGGGTGGCCACCACCTCCAACACCCCCCCGGGGGCCCTGGGGGAGGGGCGGTTCAACGCCGAGCAGTTTCGCCACCAGATCCAGGGTCTGGCCCGTCGCTTCGCCGTGGAGCGCATAGAGGGGGAGGACTTCCGCCACCGCCACCCCGGCCGCTTCCCCAGGCCCCTCACCCACCAGGCCCTTCTAGAGGCCTATCGCCGGGACTTAAGGAGAAAGAGCCTAGACGCCTTCCCCGAGCTCCTCGCCCACCTCCGCACCCTCCACCCCATCCGCTACCGCCACCTCTTAGACGGCCTGGAGGTGGTCTACCTTAGGGGCCTCGAGCCCATCCTTGACCAGAACGATGCCCTGCGCTTCGTCCACTTCGTGGACCAGCTCTATAACCTCGGCCTCGGCTTGGTGGCCTCGGGGGAGCCCTTGGAGCGCCTCTTCCCCGAGGACTACCGCCACGGGGCCTTCGCCAAGAAGTACGGCCGGGCCCTTTCCCGCCTGGCCGAGCTTTTGGGGTAGCATGGGGGCATGGACCTGGCGGAAAGGCTTTCGGAGCTGGCCCAGGCCCTCTCCCAGGCGAGCGCCGCGGTGGGGATCCTGGAGGCCATAGAAGAGGTTCTGGACGAGTACAAGGACGGCGAGCTCACCCTCAAGGAGGCCATGGAGGAGATCCAGGGGCTCGTGGAGGAGTTCCAGGCGGTGCGGGCCCTCTCGGAGATGACCCCGGAGGAGCTCATGGCCCTGGCCGAAGAGGAGGACGAGGAGGGCCTCAGGTCTTGAAGGTGGTGGCCGTGGTTTTGGACTCGGTGGGCCTGGGCTACCTGCCGGACGCTCCCCGTTTCGGCGACGAGGGGGCGGACACCCTGGACCACACCGTGCTCAAAACGGGGGTCGCCCTGCCCCAACTGGCCGCCCTGGGCCTGGGGTGGGTGCAGGGGGTCCACACCCTGCCCCGCGTAAGGCCCCAGGGGGCCTTTGGCCGCATGAAGGAGGTGAACCCCGGGAAGGACACCACCACCGGGCACTGGGAGTTCGTGGGGGTCTTTCTGGAAAGGCCCTTCCGGACCTACCCCGAAGGCTTTCCGGAGGAGCTTCTCAAGGCCTGGACCCAGGCCATCGGGGTCGGGGGATGGCTTCTGAACAAGCCCTACTCCGGTACCGAGGCCATCCGGGACTACGGGGAGGCCCACCTCAAGACGGGCTTCCCCATCGTCTACACCTCCGCCGACAGCGTCTTCCAGGTGGCGGCCCACGTGGGCGTGGTGCCCCCGGAGGAGCTTTACCGCTTTTGCCAGGTGGCCCGGGAGATGCTCCGCGGCGAGCACCAGGTGGCCCGGGTCATCGCCCGGCCCTTCGCCGGGGAGCCGGGGGGGTTTTACCGGCTGGAGCACCTCCGGAAGGACTTCGCCTTGGAGCCCCCCAGGAATGTCCTGGACGTCCTTAAAGAGGGGGGCCTCGAGGTGGTGGGGGTGGGCAAGATCCCCGACATCTACGCGGGTCGGGGCTTTACCCGAAAGGTGAAGACCAAGAGCAACCAAGACGGCCTGGAAAAGACCCTGGCCCTTTTAGGGGAGGACTTCCAGGGCCTCGTCTTCGTCAACCTCGTGGACTTTGACAGCCGGTACGGCCACCGCCGCGACCCCGAGGGGTACGGGAGGGCCCTTTTAGAGCTGGACGCCTTCCTTCCCAGGTTGCTCGCCGCCTTGGGGCCTAAGGACCACCTCTTTTTGGTCTCCGACCACGGCAACGACCCCACCTTCTTCGGCACGGACCACACCCGGGAGTACGGGATGCTCCTCTGGGTGGGGCCGGGGGTGGAGGGGGAGTTGGGCACCCGGGAGACCTTCGCCGACCTAGGGGCCACCTGGGCGAAGCTCTTTGGCCTATCCTGGGACGGCCCCGGAACAAGCCTCCTCTAGGCCATGCCCTTCACCTGGCGCGACCTTCTGGACATCCTCCTGGTGGCGGTCCTCTTTTACTACCTCTACCGCCTCATGGCCGGCACCCGGGCCTTGAACCTGGTGCGGGGGGTTTTGGTCTACCTCCTGGTCTGGTTCACGGCCAGCGTGCTGGGCCTTTCCGCCCTGTCTTGGCTTCTCGGCAACGCCGCCACCCTGGGGGCCTTCGCCCTCATCGTGGTCTTCCAGCCGGAACTCCGGGGGCTTTTGGAGCGCCTGGGCCGGACCCAGGGGCCCAGGGCGCCTTCCTTGGCCCTGGAGGAGCTCCTTTTAGGCCTTTCCCGCCTGGCCGAGCGGCGCTACGGAGCCCTTTTGGCCCTGGAAAGGCGCACCCCCCTGGGGGAGTACGCCGCCACCGGGGAGGTGCTGGACGCCCGGCTTTCCGCCCGGCTCCTCGTCACCCTCTTCCACCCCGGCACTCCCCTCCACGACGGCGGGGCCATCCTGCGGGGAGGGCGGCTTTTCGCCGCAGGCTGCGTCTTTCCCCTTTCCGAGGCCCACTTGGGCCTTGGCACCCGCCACCGGGCGGCCCTGGGGCTTTCCGAGGCTTCCGACGCCCTGGTCATCGTGGTGAGCGAGGAGACGGGGGCCATAAGGGTGGCGGAGGGGGGAAGGCTTTCCCCGCCCCTTTCCCTCGAGGCCCTGCGGGAGCGGCTCAAGGGGGTGGCCCATGCGTGACTGGCCCGCCTGGCTCCTCTCCCTGCTTGCGGCCTTGGCCGTCTGGTACTCCCTGCGGGAAAGGGCCCCCGTGGTGGAGCGGGCCCTGAGCGCGCCCCTGCAGGTGGTGGGCCTGGGGCAGGGGGTGGCGGAGGGGGTGCCCAGGGAGGTCTTCCTCAGGGTCCGGGGGCCCGCGCCCTTAGTGGAGGGGCGGAACCTACCCATCTCCGCCTACCTGGACCTTTCCGGGGTGGAGGGGCCCTTCTCCCGGGAGGTGCGGGTGTCCGTGCCCCAGGGGGTGGAGGTGCTGGAGGTGCGCCCGGCCCGGGTGGAGGGGAGGGTGGAGGCCCTCCTCACCCGCACCCTACCCGTGGAGGTCTACGCCCCGGGGGTTTTCGTGCGCACCGAGCCCGACCGGGTGCAGGCTAAGGGCCCCAGGAGCCAGGTGGAGGTGGCGGTGAGCGCCTTGGGGATGGACCTGGGCACGGGGGAGGTGGCCCTCACCGCCTTCGGACCGGAAGGCCCCCTCCCTGGGGTGGAGGTTTCCCCCTCGAGGGTCAAGGTGGTGGCCCGGGAGGAGGCCCTTTTCCGCAAGGAGGTGGCCCTGGTGCTGAAGCCTCCCCCGGGCCTCAAGGTCCTGGACTACACCCCTAAGACCCTGGAGGTGGTGGGACCCAAGGAGGCCTTGGAGGGGCTGGAGGCGGTGGAGGCCAGGCCCCAAGGGGGCTTCCGCCCCGGGGAGGTGACCGGCCCCTGGGCCCTGGACCTCCCCCCAGGGGTGCGCCCCCTGGGCCAGGTTCTGGGAAGGGCGCGGTTTGCGCTAGAATGAACAGGATGATCTACCCCATCCGCCTCTACGGGGACCCGGTGCTTCGCCGAAAGGCCCGCCCGGTGCAGGACTTTTCCGGGCTGAAAAAGCTCGCCGAGGACATGCTGGAAACCATGTTTGAGGCCCGGGGGGTGGGCCTCGCCGCCCCCCAGATCGGCCTTTCCCAGCGGCTTTTCGTGGCCGTGGAGTACGCCGACGAGCCCGAGGAGGAGGAAAAACCCCTGCGCGACCTGGTGCGCCGGGTTTTTGTGGTAGCGAACCCCGTTATCACCCACCGGGAGGGGCTTTTGGAGGGCACCGAGGGGTGCCTTTCCCTGCCCGGCCTTTACTCCGAGGAAGTGCCCCGGGCCGAGCGCATCCGGGTGAGCTACCAGGACGAGGAGGGAACCCCAAGAACCCTGGAGCTGGAGGGCTACCTGGCCCGGGTCTTCCAGCATGAGATCGACCACCTGGACGGGATCCTTTTCTTTGAACGCTTGCCCAAGCCCAAGCGGGAAGCCTTCCTGGAGGAAAACCGCTCGGAGCTCGCCCGCTTTCAAAGGGAAGCCCGCGCCCTTTTAAAGGAGCTTTCCCAAGGATGAGGGTGGCCTTCTTCGGCACGCCCCTTTGGGCGGTGCCCGTCCTGGACGCCTTGAGCCGCCACCACCAGGTGGTCTTGGTGGTGACCCAGCCCGACAAGCCCCAGGGGAGGGGCCTGAAGCCCGCCCCAAGCCCCGTGGCCCGGTACGCCGAGGCCCACGGCCTTCCCTTGCTCAAGCCCAACAGGCTCAAGGGAAACCGGGAGTTCCTGGAGGCCTTCAAGCGGGCCGCCCCCGAGGTGGCCGTCACCGCCGCCTACGGTAAGATCCTGCCCAAAGAGGTGCTGGAGGTTCCCCCCTACGGCTTCCTCAACCTCCACCCCTCCCTCCTCCCCAAGTACCGCGGGCCCGCCCCCGTGCAGTGGGCCCTCATCCGCGGGGAGAAAGAGACAGGGGTGTCCATCATGAAGACGGAGGAGGGCTTGGACACCGGTCCCCTTTACGCCCTTTGGCGCACGGAAATCCTTCCCGAGGAGGACGCGGTGGCCCTCTCCGAAAGGCTCCGGGACAAGGGCATAGAACTCCTCCTAAAGGTGCTGGCGGAGCTTCCCCGCCTCACCCCTACCCCCCAGGAGGGGGAGGCCAGCTACGCCCCCCTCCTCGCCAAGGAGGAGGGGAGGGTGCGCTTCGGGGAGAGCGCGGAGGCCATTTATAACCGCCACCGGGGGGTGCAGCCCTGGCCCGGGAGCTACTTCTTTCACGGGGGCAAGAGGGTGAAGGTTCGAAGGATGCGCCCCGAGCCCGGACAAGGAACCCCCGGGGTGGTGCAGGCCGTGGACCGGGAGGGGGTCCTGGTGGGTACCGGGGAGGGGCTCATCCGCCTCCTGGAGGTCCAGCCCGAGGGAAAGCGCCCCATGCCCGCCGCGGACTGGGCCCGGGGGTACGGGGTGGGTCCGGGAACCCGCTTGGAGTAGCCCCCGCATCCCGGCCAAGGTTACCGGGGCCCCCACGCTGGCGCAAGCCAGCATGGGGTGGTATTAGAACTCCTCGTCCCACTCCACGATGGTTTCGCTGGTGAGGGTGGTGGCGGGCCTTCCCTCCACCCCGGTGGCGGTTACCTCGGCCCCCCGCTCCTTGAGGAGGCCGAACTGGGCGGCGATGCCCCGGAGCCCCGCCCCGGCCAGGGCCACCACCACGAACACCGTGAAGCCCCAGGCCAGGTAGGGCACCAGCCCCTGCCCGATGGACAGGTTGCTCAGGACGGCGAGCAAGGGAAGGTTGCCGTAGTCGGCCATGAGGGAGCCGAAGTAGGAGAGGCCTTCCGCCAGGATGGGCAGAAAGAGAAAGAGGAAGGCCAGGCCCAAGAGGTTCCAGTAAACGTTGCGCCCGCCAAAGGTGAGACGGATGAGGTAGAGGGGGAAGAAGGCCAACGCCGAGGCCAGAAGGAAGAAAACCGCCCGAGGGATGCCCGCCGTCTGGACCAGGGCCAGCTTCAGATCCAGCCAGGGGTTGGCCCTGGGGCCTTGGCTGAAGCGTTGGCGGAGCTCGTCCAGGGCTTCGTAAAGGGTCAGGGCGTCCAGGGTGCGTAGGCCCGTGGCGCTGGAAAGGTGGATAAGCCCCTGAGAAACCTTCTCCGTCAAGGCGGGGTCCGCTTGGGAAAAGACGGGTTCTACCCCAGCGCGGAACTTCCACAGGGCCCGGTCCAGGTGGTACCGTCCCCGGTTGGCGTCCCCCTGGCCCAGGGCGGTCACCGCCAAGCCGACCTCGTTCTGGACCTCTTGGAGCGCTTCCAGTAGCTCAAAGTTGTACTGGTACCCCAAGGCGTAAGCCTGGGCCCTCACCGCCCGGGCGGTGGCGGGGTCCATCCAGGGGGGTACGTAGAAGGTCTCCACCGGGGTCTCCCCGGTTCCGGGGGTGGCCGGGGTAGCCGCCTGAGGGGCAGGGGGCTTCGGGGTGGAGGCGGCGGGGGGTGGAGACGGGGAAGCGGGGGTGCTCCTTGGGGCGGGGGCGGTTTCCCCTTGCCCTGCCAAGGCCTTTTGCCAAGCGGCCGCCTTCTTCTGCAGTTCCTGGACCTCGCCCCGGAAGGCTTCGCCCCCCGAGACCTTGGCCAGGGCTTGGACGAAGTCCTGGGCCCTTAGGGTGCTCTGGGGGCTGTCCTGGACCACCAGGTAGCGGGCGTAGGCCCGGGCCAGGGCCAGGTAGGCCTGGGGGCGGGAGGAGGCGGAAAGGGCCCGGGCCAGGTCCTGGGCCATAAGCTCCAGGTAGCGGACCTCGAGGCGCCTCCGGGCCTCCTCGGGGGGCAACCCCGCCACCTCCTCCCCCACCTTCGGGCCGAGCCCCGTGGCCCGGACCAGGCGGGCGAGATAGGCGGCCTTCTCTGCAGGGGGAGCCCGGAAATAGCCGTCGTAGAGGGCCTTGCCCACGAGGTGGCGCACCAGGAGGAGGCGGGCCTCGAGGTCCGCCTGGCTCTTCCGCACCACGGCCTGCCGGGCCTCCTGGAGGTTGCTAAGGGCGGCATCCCGCAGGACCGGGGGCAAATTTTCCCCCTCCCGGCGCAGGAGGCCTTGCGCCTGGTCCAAAGCGGCCAAGGCCTGGTCGGGGTTGCTCCCTCCCACGCGGGCCAAGGTCCCTTCCAGCCGGTCGTAGAGCTCTGGAAGGGGCGCGGCCAGGGCCAAGCCGAGGAACGCCAACCCGAAGAGCCATCCTCTCATCCCTCCACCTCCGCGCTGCTCACCAGCCGCCTAAGCCCGTGCAGAAGGCGGCCCACGTTGGTCTCCTTGCCCGCCAGCACCCCCACGAACCCCCGGTCCAGGGCGCGGAGGGCCACCACCGTGCCCGCCATCACCGCATAAAAGGTTCGGTACCCCTGCCTTTGCAAAAAAAGATGGATCATATCCAGGGAAATGGGTTCTCCGGCGAAGAGGGCTTCCTTTCCCCCTTGGCCCGCCACCACCACCCCCACCACGCCTTCCAGCCGGGCCAGGCGCTGGGCCAGGCGGACCCGGGAGGCGGGGTCCTCGAGGTCCACGGCCTCCAGGAGGGCGGCCTCCTCCTCTTCCTCCTCGGCCTCGAGCTCCGGGGGGGCTAGGGTCTTGAGCTCCCGCACCCAGGCCTTGAGCTCCGGGGGCATCTCCTTGAAGGGCAGAAGCCGTTTGAGCTCGGGCCAGATCACTTCCTCGGCCAGCCTGGCCCACGCCCCGGGGTGGGAGGGC
Organism: Thermus sp. H19.2; assembly: GCF_054979525.1. NCBI lineage: Bacteria > Thermotogati > Deinococcota > Deinococci > Thermales > Thermaceae > Thermus > Thermus sp. H19.2. The sequence continues at coordinate 2,195,955 of NZ_CM143429.1, read as the reverse complement.
GTCCCTTGGGCCAGGGCCTTCCGCAAAAGGCTTTCTGCGGCCCGGCGGGAAACGTACTGGCTTAGGAGTTGCAAAAGGCTTTCTTCCATAGCCAAGGGGCTTGCCAATCCGCCCCTCAGAGTGTACCATAACCTCTGCCCGAGGGTTCGGGCGCCTTCGCTGGGGTGTCGTCTAACGGCAGGACAGCGGACTCTGGATCCGCCGGTCGTGGTTCGAGTCCACGCACCCCAGCCAATCTTTGGCCCCATCGACTAGCGGTTAGGTCACCGCCCTTTCAAGGCGGCGGCGGGGGTTCGAATCCCCCTGGGGTCACCAAAGCCCTCCGAGCCGCGCGCGGCCCCATCGTCTAGAGGCCTAGGACACGGCCCTCTCAAGGCCGAGACGGGGGTTCGAATCCCCCTGGGGTCACCAGGGCGCCTCGGAGGGCCTTCCTTTTCTTGACAGGGCCTTCCCCTTCCCGCAAACTGGGGAGCGTTGTATACCCCTACTGGGTATGTAGGGGTGTAGCCTGATGGCAGGGAGGTGTCCATGGAGTTCACCCTTACGGGGCTTGCAGGAAGCGGCGCGCAGGAGGAGCTTTACGACGTGGTCATCATCGGCGGGGGTCCCGCCGGGCTTACCGCCGGCATCTACGCGGGCCGGGGCGGCCTCAAGACGGTGATCGTGGAAAAGGGCCTCCCCGGGGGGCAGATCGCCCAGACGGAGGAGGTGGAGAACTACCCGGGCTTTCCCGAGGGCATCTCCGGGCCGGAGCTGGCGGCCCGCATGGTGCAACAGGCGGAGAAGTTCGGCGCCCGCATCGTCATGGACGAGGTCCAAGGGATCGAGAAGACGGAGGAGGGCTTCCTGGTGCGGGGGTTTGAGCGGAGCTATCCCGCCCGGGTGGTCATCGTCGCCACCGGGGCCAACCCCAGGAAACTGGGGGTTCCCGGGGAGGAGAGGTTTTACGGCCGGGGGGTTTCCACCTGCGCCACCTGCGACGCCTTCTTCTACCGGGACAAGGAGGTGGTGGTGGTGGGCGGAGGGGACGCCGCGGTGGAGGAGGGGCTTTACCTCACCAAGTTCGCCAAGCAGGTGACCCTGGTCCACCGCCGGGACGAGCTCCGGGCCAACAAGGTGGCCCAGAACCGCGCCTTCCAGAACCCCAAGATGCGCTTCCTCTTCTCCCACATCGTCACCGAGATCCTGGGGGAGGAGCAGGTGACGGGGGTGCGCCTGAAGAACCTGAAGACGGGGGAGGAGTACGTCTACCCCACCGACGGGGTCTTCGTCTTCATCGGCCACGAGCCCAACACCGCCTTCCTAAGGGGGGTGGTGGAGCTCAGGGCCGATGGCTACGTGGCGGTGCGGGACGAGGTCTTCACCTCGGTCCCCGGCATCTTCGCTGCCGGGGACGTGGCCGACCCCATCTACCGCCAGCTCACCACCAGCGTGGGGGCGGGCACCCGGGCGGCCATGATGGCGGAGAAGTACCTGGCGGAGAAGGAGGCCAAGGAGCCAAGCCCCGGGGCCCTGCCTTCTTGAGGGCCCCCTTGGGGTATGCGGCGGCTTCTCCCCTGGCTCCTCTTCCTTTCCGCCGCCCTCGCCGGCCCCCTCCTCTACCTTCCCCTGGACGACCGCCCCCCCAACTGGGCCCCGTGCGCCTGGGGGTCCGTCCTCTGCCCGCCCCGCGAGGCCTACCGGGGCCCGGAGGGCGCGGACTTGGCGGCCCTCAGGGCCTGGCTCCTTTCCACCCCGGGGGAGGGCTTGGTGGCCAGCCTGGACGCCCTGGCCTATGGGGGGCTACTCCAGAGCCGCCACCTCCCCCTTTCCCCTGAGGACGCCCTGGCCCGCCTCGCCCCATTCCTTTCCTGGCAGGCGCGCCACGGGGGGAGGCTTTACCTCTTCGGGGTGGTGCCCCGCTGGGACGCCACCCGGAGGGAGCGGAACCTGGAGGTCCTGGAGGCCCTGGCCTCCTGGGGGGCCCTTCGGGGAGTGTACCTGGAGGCGGTCTGGGACGATGCCCTAAGGAACTCCCCCGCGCCCCGGGAGGCCCGCGCCCTCCCCTACCCGAGCCGCCCCGGGGCCGACGAGGCGGGCCAGGTCCTCCTCCTCCGGGCCCTAAGGCCCGGGCTTCGGGTGGCGGTGGCCTACGGGGAAGGCCTTTCCCCGGACCGGGTCACCCCCTACGAGGGGGTGCCCTTGGGGAGGACCGTGGCCGGGGTCCTGGGGAGCGGCGGGGCCCAGGAAGTGGGCCTTGAGGAGGGCCCCCACCTGGTCCTCTACCTCCACGGGGGCGGGGACTCCAGGCGGGCGGCCCTGAGGCTTATGGACCTCATGGCCCGCCACCCCGTGGCCCTGGCGGACCTCTCCCGGGTGAACCGGGGAGATGCCGGCCTCATGGCCTACCTGCGGGACCTGGGGCTTTACGAACGGCTGGCCGCCTACGCCTCCTGGGGCACCCCGGCCAACAACCTGGGAAGCGCCCTGGCCCAGGGGGGGCTTTTCCTGGGGAGGGAGGAAGAAAGGCTTATGCGCCTCGCCGAGGCCTACTTCCAGCACTGGTGGGGGGAGGTGGGGAGGCCTTGGGTGAGGGCCCGCTTCCCCGAGCCCTTGCCCGAGGAGGCCCGGGGGGTGGTGGCCCTTTGGCCCCATGCCCTCCTGGAGGGCCGCCTTCTGGACCTCCAGGGGGTCCGCTTTCCCTGGCGGCGCGCCTTTGAGGCGGAGCCCCTTTTGGAGCTCCTTCCCCTCGCACGGGGGCCGACGCCGGTAGAATAAGCCCCTATGGCGCCGGAGGTTTTGGAGCTAAGGCGCCTCGAGGCCCTGGTCCAGGCCTGGCGCCTCCTGGCCCCCCTCACCCAGCGGGAGGCGGTTTACCGGAAGGTGGTGGAGGCGGCCAAGGGGACCACCCGGGCGGTCTCGGTCCTCCTCTACCTCTACCGGCCGGAGGAGGACGCCCTGGAGCTGGTGGCCGCAGCCGGGCTTTCCGCCGATAAGCTGGGCTTCCGCCTTCCCCGGGGCAAGGGGGTGTCCTGGCGGGTCTTGGAGTCGGGGGAGCCCCTCTTTATCCCGGATGTCTCCAAGGACCCTCAGGTGGTCTTCCTTACGGGGAGGGTGCAGCCCGGGGTGTACCTGGGGGTGCCCCTGCGGAGCCCCGAGGGCAAGGTCCTGGGGGTGCTCTCCATGGACACCGCCGGGGGGGTGGGGGAGATCCTCCCCGAGGAGCGCTTCTGGGTTGAGGCCCTGGCGGAGGCGGCGGGGATGGTCCTTTCCCGCATCGCCGCCCTGGAGGAGGCGAGGAGGGAGGCGGAGCGCCATAGGGCCCTTCTGGGGCTTTCCTTGGCCCTCGAGGCCTCCCGCGACCCCCTGGCCATGGCCCAGGAAGCCCTGGAGACCCTCCTCCGCCTCACCCCCTACCACGGGGGCGCCTTTTACCTCTTCCAGGAGGGGGTGGTGCGCCCGGCGGTGATGGCGGGCCGCTACCCGGAGGGCTTTCCCCGGCTCTACGAGGCCCACCCCATCCGCTTCGGCCAGGGGCTTTTGGGCCACCCCTCCCTCTGGGAGAAACCGGTGTACGTGGAGGACTACGCCGCCTTCCCCGGGGCCCTGAAGCCCTTTGCCGAAAGCGGCCTGCGCTCGGCCCTCCTGGTGGCCCTGAAGCCGGAGGGGAGGCGCTACGGGGTTTTGGCCCTGGGCTCTTTTGGGGAGCGGGTGCCCCACCGGGAGGAGGACGAGGCCCTCCTGAAGCTGGTGGCCAGGAGGCTGGAGGAAGCCCTGGAGCGCCTCTTTCAGCTGAATACCCTTCGCCTCACCCGGGAAGCGGCCCTGAAGGCCCTTTCCCGGGTGCTGGAGCACCGCGACCTGGAAACCCAGGGGCACACCGAGCGGGTGGCGGAACTCGCCGTGCGCCTGGGGCGGGAGCTGGGCTTTCCCGACCTCGAGGGCCTGCGCCTGGGGGCCTACTTCCACGACCTGGGGAAGCTGGCCCTCCCCGACGAGGTGCTCAAGAAGCCCGCCGCCCTCACCACCGGGGAGTGGCGGCTGGTCAAGACCCACCCCGAGGTGGGCTTTGAAATCCTTCGGGACCTGCCCTTCCTTCCCCAGACGGCCCTCAACGTGGTCCTCTACCACCACGAGCGCTGGGATGGCTCGGGCTACCCTAAAGGGCTCAAGGGGGAGGAGATCCCCCTCGAGGCCCGCATCTTCGCCGTGGTGGACGTGTGGGACGCCCTGGTCTCCGAGCGCCCCTACAAGCCGGCCTGGCCCCCAGGAAGGGCCAGGGAGGAGCTCCGGGCCCAGGCGGGCCGGACCCTGGACCCGAAGGTGGTGGAGGCCTTCCTGGGGCTGGACCGCGTCACTCCACGGTGACGCTCTTGGCCAGGTTGCGGGGCTGGTCCACGTCCCGCCCCAGGAGGACGGCGATCTCGTAGGCCAGAAGCTGCAGGGGCACCACGCTCACGATGGGGGCGAGGAGGGGGTGGACCTGGGGGACGTAGATCACGTCCTGGGCGAGCTTCCTTATCTCCTCGTCCCCCTCGGTGGCGATGGCGATGACCTTCCCTCCCCGGGCCCGCACCTCCTGGATGTTGGAAAGGGTCTTCTCGTAGAGGGGACCTTGGGTGGCCAGGACCACCACTGGCAGGCGCTCGTCGATGAGGGCGATGGGCCCGTGCTTCATCTCCCCGGCGGGGTAGGCCTCGGCGTGGATGTAGCTGATCTCCTTGAGCTTTAGGGCCCCCTCGTAGGCGGTGGGGGTCTGGACGTGCCGCCCCAGGAAGAGGAAGTCCTGGGCCTGGTGGTACTTCTCCGCTAGGTGGGCCACCAGAGGCCTCCTTTCCAGGACCTCCTCCACCAGGCGGGGAAGCTTGCGCATCTCGTGGACCAGCCCCCTCGCCTCCCCCTTTTCCAGGGTGCCCCGGGCCCGGCCGAAGCGCACCGCCAGCAGGGCCATGGCCGCCAGCATGGCGGTGTAGGCCTTGGTGGAGGCCACCCCGATCTCCGGCCCGGCGTGGATGTAGAGCACCTCCTCCACCTCCCGGGTGAGGGTGCTCCCCTTGGCGTTGATGACCCCTAGGGAGCGGGCTCCCCTGCGCTTGGCCTCCCGAAGCCCTTCCAGGGTGTCGATGGTCTCCCCCGACTGGCTGATGGCGAGGGCCAGGGTCTTCCTATCCACCACGGGGTCGCGGTAGCGGTACTCGCTGGCCACGTCCCACTCGGTGGGGATTCGGGCCAGGGCCTCCAGGAGGTACTTCCCGTAAAGCCCGGCGTAGCTCGCCGTGCCGCAGGCGATCACGTGGACCCGGTCCACCTCCTTGGGGTCCAGGGCGAGGCCCAGCTCCACGTCCCCCTCCTCCTCCCGCAGGCGGCCCCCCAGGGTGTTCTCCAGGACCCAGGGCTGCTCGTAGATCTCCTTGAGCATGTAGTGGGGGAAGCCCCCCTTCTCGGCGGCCTCGAGGGTCCAGTCCACCTCCACCGCCTCCCTCTGGACCGGCCTGCCCTCCAGGTCGGTGATCTCCACCCCCTCCCGGGTGAGGCGCACCACGTCCCCGTCGTGGAGGAAGATGACCCTCCGGGTGTAGGGCAGAAGGGCGGGGACGTCCGAGGCCAGGAAGTTCTCCCCCTCCCCCAGGCCCACCACCAGGGGGCTCACGGTGCGGGCGGCCACGATCTCCTCGTGGTCCTCGTGGACCACCACCACGGCGTAGGCCCCCCGCACCTCCCCCAGGGCCTCCCTCAGGGCCTGGAAGAGGTCCCCCCGGTACTTCTCCTCCACCAGGTGGGCCAGGACCTCGCTGTCCGTCTCCGAGGCGAAGCGGTGCCCCCTGGCCTGTAGGGCCTCCTTGAGTTCCAGGTAGTTCTCGATGATGCCGTTGTGGATCACGGCGATCTTCCCGTCCTCCGTGGTGTGGGGATGGGCGTTGGGGTCCGTGGGGGCCCCGTGGGTGGCCCAGCGGGTGTGGCCCACGCCCAAGGGACCTTCCAGGCCCGTCCCTTTAAGGGCCTCCTCCAGGGCGGAAAGCTTCCCCGAGCGCTTCACCACCCTTAGCCCTTCCGGGGTGCGCACCGCCACCCCAGCCGAGTCGTACCCCCGGTACTCCAGCCTCCTCAGGCCGTCCAAAAGGACGTCCGTGGCGTTCCGAAAGCCGATGTAGCCTACGATTCCGCACATGTTTGCCCCTTAAGGCGGGCCCACTTTGGGCCCGTCCAGAAACCCTCCTAGCGCCCTGCCCCTCGGTTGTCCCTCCTTAGGGCTTTCCCTTGGGGCTTTTCTCAGGCGGGCGGGGCGGGCACACCCCGGGCGGCATCCGCGGATTCCTCGACCTTTCCCGGCCCCAGCCGGTTATCCCTATAAGGGTCCGCCACCTCGTCAGGCCCAAAGGCCCCCTGCGCTTCCCGCCTTCCTGGACCGGCTTCTCTTTTCGCCCTCTCACCCCCCGCCGGAGTATAGCAAACCTAAAGGCGGGAGGGCTTGACACCCCAGGCATGAGGCCTTTATGATAGCCCCGGATGCAAGGGGAAAACCGGCCCTAAAAGCTTGGGTTGGGCCCTGCATCCCGGGAAGCTGGGTGGGAGAGGAAACGCGGAAACTCGCCCGCACCCTCTTCCCGGAAGACCCTGAAGGGGGTGTGAAGGAGTATGAAGAAAAGGCTCGTGACGCTACTGGCAGGGCTTCTGACCGTGCTCTCTATGGGCTTCGGTCTGGCCCAGTTCTCCGACGTGCCCGCCGGGCACTGGGCCAAGGAGGCCGTGGAGGCCCTGGCGGCCAAGGGCATCATCGTGGGCTTCCCCGACGGCACCTTCCGGGGCAACGAAACCCTCACCCGCTACCAGGCCGCCCTCATCATCTACCGCCTCCTGCAGCAGATTCAGGAGGAGCTGAAGGCCAAGGGAGAGTCCCCCACCATGGAGGCTATGTCCTCCGAGGACCTCGAGGCCCTGAAGAACGCCGTGCAGGAGCTCGCCGCCGAGCTCGCCGCTTTGGGGGTTAGGGTCTCGGCCCTGGAGGACAGCGCCGCCACCAAGGAGGACATCGCCCGCCTCGAGGCCATGATCGAGGAGCTCAAGGCCCAGCCCATGCCCCAGGTGGAGCCCGGCATGGACCAGGCCGCCCTCCAGGACCTCATGGACCGGGTGGAGGCCGCCTCCATCGCCGCCGACACCGCCCTCGCCCAGGCCCAGCAGCTGGCCGAGCAGCTGGACGCCTTGGCCCAGGACGTGGAGGGCGTGAAGGGCGACGTGGCCGCCCTCTCCACCCAGGTGGAGGCCAACGCCCAGGCCATCCAGGCCCTGAACGAGCTCGCCGTCCTCCTCAACCAGGACGTCCTCTCCCTCCAGGACCGGGTGACCGCCCTGGAGAAGGGCCTCGCCGACCTCCAGGGGGTGGACTTTGAGCAGTTCGCCACCAAGGAGGACGTGGCCGCCGTCCAGGAGTTCGCCGCCGCCCTGCGCTCCGACCTGGTGGGCCTCTCCGAGAAGGTCTCCAAGCTAGAAGGCCAGGTGGCCGACCTCTCCAAGGTGCAGTACTCCATCGAGGGCTCCCTCTCCGCCACCTACGGCACGGCTACCAATACCGGCATCAACTTTGACATTGACCGCCTCTTCCCGGGTAACCAAGTTTCCTCGGGCTCGGGCCAGCAGGACTACGGCGGCGGCCCCTACCGTAACCGGGTGGCCCAGCGCCGGGGTGACTTTGACCAGACCTTCACTGGAGGCTCTGCCGCGCTCACCTTCGGGGTCAAGGTGGCCCAGCCCGGCACGAGTGGGGTGAACGTCTCCGAGGCCAGCGCTTCCCTCTCCGTGGACGCCTTCGGCTCCAGCAGCCTCAACGACACCAAGGCCTACCTCACCGACGCCAGTGTCAAGGGGAACGTGGACGGCCAGGCCTTCAGCGTGGTCTACAGCTCCAGCACCAGCTCCTTCAGCTTCAACGATTACCTCTTCGCCAACGACCAGGACAGCTACCCCGCCACCACCCGCCAGGGCATGGTGGCCACCTTCTCCGGCACCAACTTCCCCCTCAGGCCTGAGGTCACCGTGGTGGCCGGCGTGGCCAACAACAACGGGGGTCCGGCGGTGCTCCAGGGCGACTACTTCGGCATCCGCACCGCCTTCAAGCCCGTTGAGGGCTTCAGCCTGGCCCTAAACTACGCCACCAACCTGGGCACCCGCTCGGCCATCGGGGTGGACGGCGGCTTGGGGCTGGGCCCGGTGAGCCTCTCTGGGCTCTGGGTCTCCTCCCAGGCCCCCGGTAGCCCCTTCGCCGACTTCTTTGACAACACCCTCTCCGATTGGGCCTACTACGCCAAGGCCGAGGTTAAGCTTGGCCCCCTTTCCCTCTCCGCTAACTACCGGGCCATTGACCCGCAGTACGAGAACGGCGTGGCCGGGATGTCCTCTAACTACCACTTCTTCTACTTCGGCGTGGGCGGAAACGGCAACGCGCCCTTCGCCGCCGACAACAAGGGCTTCGGCGTGGACGCCAAGGTGAGCCTCGGCCTCTTGGGTGGGCTGGAGATCCGGGGTTACTACGACGACTCCACCAACTATGCCGGCGCTCCGGCCAGCGAGCAGGTGGCCTGGGGCGTGGGCGCTACCCTCAAGCTCTTCCGCGGTCTAGCATTGAATCCCTTCTACAACCAACTGACCATCGGCGGTGCCGTCCAACCCGGTAGCGGCGGTCTGGGCGCCTACGGCAACTACAACCTCTACTACTACAACGGCCCTGACTCCCGCTACTCCACGGGCTTCGGTGTCAAGCTGACCCACGATGCCAAGGCCCAGGATGCCCTTATCTCTGGTCTCGGCATCACCCTGGGCTACCAGAGGTTTGACGACGGGAGCGGGAGTTACCCCTACGAGGACATCCTGGCCAGCGCCTCCTATCAGGGCAAGCTGGGCTTCCTCAGCCTCCAGCCTTACGTGCGCTACCACGCCTTTAATGACGCCAGCGCCAGCGCTACTACCTACGACTACACCACCCTTAAGTATGGGGTGAAGGTGGCCACGGACCCCTTGGACATCCCCTTGAAGCCCGGGCTAGAGGGGGTCTACGCCGCCCGCTCCACGGACATCACCCGTGGCTCCTCTAACGATGCCCAGGAGACCTACTGGCGCGCGGGCCTCACCCTGAACGAGTTCTTGGTGCCCAAGGCTACCCTCAAGGTGGGCTACGCTTCCTACCGCGGGCAGAACGTGGTGGACCCCGCCGGGAGCTTCCTCACCCGGGGCTACGGCGATTACTCCCTGAGCGCGGGCACGGACCGCCTCTTCACCTACCCCGGTGAGGTGGTGTTCCCCTGGAACCTTACCACCGGAGCGGGTAGCCAGTCCGGCGGCGTGGACGGCATTTACTTGGAGGCTAACTACTACAACTTCACCGTCGCTTACCTGGACGCCATCCTCCTGGACGGTGCGGGGACCTTCCAGTCCTACGGCCGGGCCTTCAAGATCACCTACAACGTTAACTTCTAGGCTCTAGGGAAACTTTCCCCCCGCCTAAGGGCGGGGGGTTTTGCTTCCCCATCCTTGAACCCGGAAGGGGGCCCCTATACTGGGTAAGGATGACCTTCCGCTACCGGGGGCCAGCGCCCAAGGGGGACCAGCCCAAGGCCATCGCCGGGCTGGTGGAGGCCCTGAGGGACGGGGAGCGCTTCGTCACCCTCCTCGGGGCCACGGGCACGGGGAAGACGGTGACCATGGCCAGGGTCATAGAGGCCCTGGAAAGGCCCGCCCTGGTCCTCGCCCCCAACAAGATCCTGGCGGCCCAGCTCGCGGCGGAGTTTAGGGAGCTCTTCCCGGAAAACGCCGTGGAGTACTTCATCAGCTACTACGACTACTACCAGCCTGAGGCCTACGTCCCGGGGAAGGACCTCTACATAGAGAAGGACGCCTCCATCAACCCCGAGATCGAGCGCCTGAGGCACTCCACCACCCGAAGCCTCCTCACGCGGCGGGACGTGATCGTGGTGGCCTCGGTCTCGGCCATCTACGGCCTCGGGGACCCGAGGGAGTACCGGGCCAGGAACCTGGTGGTGGAAAGGGGCAAGCCCTACCCCCGGGAGGCTCTCTTGGCGCGGCTTCTGGAGCTCGGCTACGGGCGGAACGACCTGGACCTCTCCCCGGGGCGCTTCCGGGCCAGGGGGGAGGTGCTGGAGATCTTCCCCGCCTACGAGACCGAGCCCATCCGGGTAGAGCTCTTTGGCGACGAGGTGGAGCGCATCCTCCAGGTCCACCCCATCACTGGGGAAAGGCTTCGGGAGCTTCCCGGCTTTGTCCTTTTCCCCGCCACCCACTACCTCTCCCCGGAAGGCCTCGAGGAGATCCTGAAGGAGATTGAGAAGGAGCTCTGGGAGAGGGTTCGCTACTTTGAGGAAAGGGGAGAGGCCCTCTACGCAGAGCGCCTCAAGGAGCGCACCCTCTACGACCTGGAGATGCTAAGGGTCATGGGCACCTGCCCCGGGGTGGAGAACTACGCCCGCTACTTCACGGGGAAGGCCCCGGGGGAGCCCCCCTACACCCTCCTGGACTACTTCCCCGAGGACTTCCTGGTCTTCCTGGACGAGTCCCACGTGACCGTGCCCCAGCTCATGGGGATGTACCGGGGGGACTACGTGAGGAAGAAGACCCTGGTGGACTACGGTTTCCGCCTGCCCTCGGCCCTGGACAACCGGCCCCTTCGCTTTGAGGAGTTTTTAGAGAGGGTTTCTCAGATAGTCTTCGTCTCCGCCACCCCGGGGCCCTTTGAGCTGGAACACTCGGGACGGGTGGTGGAGCAGATCATCCGGCCCACGGGGCTGTTGGACCCCCTGGTGCGGGTCAAGCCCACGGAGAACCAGGTCCTGGACCTCATGGAGGGGATACGGGAGCGGGCGGCAAGGGGCGAGCGCACCCTGGTTACGGTCCTCACGGTGCGCATGGCGGAGGAGCTCACGAGCTTCCTGGTAGAGCACGGGATCCGGGCCCGCTACCTCCACCACGAGCTGGACGCCTTTGAGCGCCAGGCCCTGGTCCGGGACCTCAGGCTTGGCCACTACGACTGCCTGGTGGGGATCAACCTCCTCCGCGAGGGCCTGGACCTCCCCGAGGTGAGCCTGGTGGCCATCCTGGACGCCGACAAGGAGGGCTTCCTGCGGAGCGAACGGAGCCTCATCCAGACCATTGGCCGGGCGGCGAGGAACGCCCGGGGCGAGGTCTGGCTCTACGCCGACCGGGTCTCCGAGGCCATGCGGAAGGCCATAGAGGAGACGAACCGGAGGCGGGCCCTCCAGGAGGCCTACAACCAGGAGCACGGCATCACCCCGGAGACGGTGCGGAAGGAGGTGCGGGCGGTGATCCGCCCCGAGGGGTACGAGGAGGCCCCCCTGCCGGAGATCGCCGGGGAGGACCTGAAGGAGAGGATCGCCGAGCTGGAGCTTCTCATGTGGCAGGCGGCGGAGGCGTTGGACTTTGAGCGGGCGGCCCGGATTCGGGACGAGATAAGGGCCCTCGAGGCCCGCCTCCAGGGCCTAAAACCTCCTGAGCCCGTTCCCGGGGGCCGAAGGAAGCGGAAGAGAAGGTAGCCCCTAGGCGAGGAGGAGGAGGGGGTTTTCCAGGTAAAGGGCCACCCGCTCCAGGAGCTTCCCCGCCACGGGGGCTTCCAGCCCCGAGGCCGTGAGGAGGCCCTCCGGGGTGAGGAAGAGGCTTGGGCGGCCGGTGTGCACCTCCTCCTCGCCGTAGAAGCAGAGGAGGCCCTCCCCTTCCTCCCCGTCCGCCTCCCGGAAGAGGGCAAGGAAGGTGGGGGAAGGCTTAAGCCCCCGCATCTCCTCGCCCTCCACCCGGCCCACGAGGGGCCGCAAGGGGATTTCCAGCTCCGCCAGGGCCCTTTCCGCCGCCCGGAGGAGGAAGGGCAGGGGGGTCTTGGGCACCCCGTGGACCCGCGCGAAGAGGGCCAGGGCCTCCTCCAGCCCCCGGGGTTCCACCCGCTTCCGGTAGACCCGGAGGGCGGCCGGGGGAGCGGGCGCAGGGGCCACGCCCAGGGCGGGGGCGCCCGCCGGGGGCGGGGGGGGTTCGGGGGCCAGAGGGGGTTCCGCCTCCCCCGGGGCCTGGAGGAGCTCCTCGGAGAAGTCTTCCTCCGGGGGCTCGGGGGCGAGGAGGTCTTCCTCCCACGCCTCCAGGGGGGCTGGGGCTTCCTCGGGTAGGAGGAGGGCTTCCTCCTCCTCGAGGTCCAGGTCCACCTCGGTTAGGTCCAGGTCCAGCTCCTCCTCCGCCACCTCCTCCACCTGGAGGGTGGGGGCCTTGGGGATGAGGTCCTCGAGGTCCACCCCCTCCTTCCCCAAGGCCTCCTGGGCCCGCTTAAGCTCCTCCTCCGGGGGCAGGGGCGGGGGGGCTTCCGGCATGGGGGGGAGGTCCACCTCCCCGGCCATCAGCTTGGCCAGAAAGGCCAAGACATCCCGTTCCACGATGGTCCCGTCGGGGCCCGTGCCTTGGAGGTTTCGCCAGTCTATGCCGTTTTCCTCGGCGAGGCGCCGGGCCAGGGGCGTGATTTTGGGTTCGGCCATCTTGCTCCTATGATAAGTGCCCGCACCTCCTTTACACAACACGGGATTTATACCACCCCATGCTGGCCCAAGCCAGCATGGGGGCCCCCGGTCAAAAAGGCCCGCGGGGCTTCCGTACTTGGGCTTAGGCGAAGGATTCACGCCAAGAGGGGTATCAGAGGTCTTTGCGCTCAAAGACCAAGGCCCCCAGGAAGGCGAAGCCCAAGGTGTAGATGAGGAGGAGGGAGAGGCCGAGCCCCGCCGCTTCTGGCCTCAGGTGCAGGTCCAGGTAGGTGGTGAGGAGGAAGGGCTCAAGGGCGGGGAAGGCCACCAGAAGGCGCATCAGGAGGAGGGTGGCCACGGCGGCCAAGGCGCTCGCCGTGGTGGAGAGGAAGAGGGTGCCAAAGAAAAGGGCCAGGGAGGCGAGGGGCATGAGCACCGCCCCCGCCAGGAGGTGGGCCCGGAGGAGCTCCAGGAGGGCCTCCTTCGGGGTGAGGAGGCCTACGCCGGCAAACCCCCCTTCCCCAAGGCCCGTGCCCCCATAGAAGGCCCCAAGGCCATGGGGCAGGCCGGCCAGAAGCCCTCCCAGAAAGCTTGCCGAAAGGAGGACGAAGGGGTAGAGGAGGGCGGCCATGAGCTTGGCCAAGAGGAGGCCGGTCCGGGGCAAGGGGCGGAGGAGGAGGCTTTTGAGGGTGCCCTGGGCCACCTCGCTTCCCAGGGACTCGCTGGCCGCCATCACCACCAGGAAGGGAAAGAGGAACTCCATCCCGGCCATCAGGCTCAGGGAGACCACCTGCCACCCCGAGGCCAGGACCAGGCCGTAGACCTCCTTGAGCCCGGGGGCCAAGGCCCAAAGGAAGGGGAGGAGAAAGGCGGAAAGAAGGCCAAGCCCCACCGAGCGGAGGCGGAAGAGCTTGAAGACCTCAAAAAGGAAGAGCCTAAGCATGCCTCACCCTCTCCTGGTAGTAGCTTAGGAGGTCAAAGCGGTGGGGCACGAGGGCTTCCACCCGGTACCCCTCCCGGAGAAGGGCCTTGAGCACCGCTTCCCGATCCCCTTCAAAGAGGATGGCCCCGCCCTGGAGCCTGGCCGAGGCCACCTGGGGCAGGGTTTTGAGGAGGGCGAGGGCCCCTTCCAGGGGATGGGCCTCGAGGCGGTACGCCTCCTTCCCGGAAAGGACCACCTCGTCCAGAAGCCTTCCCCCGCCCAGGATGCCCACCTTGTGGGCGTAGCGGGACACCTCGGGGAGGTGGTGGGTGGAGAGGAACACCGCCACCCCTTCTTGGGCCAGTTCCCGAAGGAGGCCGTGCACCAGCTCCACCCCCTCGGGATCCAGGCCCGAGGTGGGCTCGTCCAGGACCAGGACCTTGGGCCGGGGAAGGATGGCCGCCGCCAGGCCCAGGCGCTGCCTCTGCCCCAGGGAGTAGCTTCCCACCTTCTGGTCGGCCACGGCCAGGAGCTTCAGCCGGGCCAGAACCTCGGCGATGCGGGCCTCCTCCCGCACCCCGGCGAGGTAGGCGTGGAGGCGCAGGTTCTCCCGGCCCGTGAGGTAGGGGTAGAAGGCGGCCGGGGCCTCCACCACCGCCCCTAGGTGGCGCCGGGCGGCGGGCGCTTTGTGCACGTCCTCTCCCAGGAGGAGGGCCCGCCCTTCCGTGGGGAAAGCCAGCCCGGTGACCAAGCGGATGAGGGTGGTCTTGCCGCTTCCATTGGGGCCCGCCAGGGCGTAGACCTCCCCCGGGCGCACGGAAAGGCTGACCCCGGAAAGGATGGGCTTCCGCCCGTAGCGTTTTCCCAGGCCCTCTAGCCTTAGGGCTTCCATGGGTGCTATACTACCCAAGCCCCCGGTCCAGCGCGGCGGTCCGGGCGTGAACCGGGTCAGGTCCGGAAGGAAGCAGCCCTAAGCGCTCCGGGTCGGGCGCCGCTGGGTAGCCGGGGGCGCTTTGTCCACAGGGTTATCCACAGGCCCTTTTGCGCTCCCTTCACGAACTTGGGTGAAAAAAGCCCCTTCCCAAGGCGGTTTACTCCCCGGGGTCCGGGGCTTTGGCCTTGCGCGCCACCCCCTTTTCCACAAGCCTTTGCACTTCCTCCGGGGTGTAGCCCGCCTCGAGGAGCGTTTCCTCCGTGTGCTCTCCCAGAAGGGGCGGGGGGAGGCCTGGCTCCGCGGGGGTTCGGGAAAGGAAGCGCAAGGGGTTGGCCAGGGTGGGAAGGGGGCCCAGGAGGGGGTGGGGAAGGGTCCAGACCGCTTCCCGGGCCTCCGCCTGGGGGTCCTGGAAGGCCTCTTTGAGGTCGTTCACGGGGGCGGCGGGGACGCCCGCCTCCTTGAGCCTCGCCAGCCAGTAGGCCCGGGGGCGGGTCTTTAGGGCCCGGGAAAGGGCCTCCACCACCTCCTCCCGGTGCTCCACCCGGAGGGCGTTCGTGGGGAAGCGGAGGGCGAGGTCGGGAAGCCCCGCAACCTGGCAGAGCCTCGCGAACTGCTCGTCGTTGCCCACCGCCAGGATGAGCCAGCCGTTCTCCGCGGGGAAGGCCCCGTAGGGGACGATCTGGGCGTGGGCGTTGCCGAGCCTTTTGGGGGGCTTTCCCGTGAGAAGGTAGCTTTCCCCCAGGTTCGCCAGGGCGAAGAGGCCCACGTCGAAGAGGGAAAGGTCTATGTGCTGGCCTTCCCCGCTTTTCTCCCGCTCCAGAAGGGCGGCGAGCACGGCCAAGGCCCCCATCATCCCCGTCATCACGTCGATCCAGGCCACCCCCACCTTCATGGGCGGGCCCTCGGGCTCCCCGGTCACGGACATGATGCCCGTGTAGCCCTGTAGGGCGGCGTCGTAGCCAGGCTCTTTGGCCCTCGGTCCCGTGTGGCCGAAGCCGGTGATGGAGAGGTAGACGAGGCGGGGGTTTAGGGGCTTTAGGCTTGCGTAGTCCAGGCCGTAGCGGGCCAGGTCCCCGGTCTTGAAGTTCTCCACCAGGACATCGGCCCTCTGGGCGAGGCGCCTTATGGCCTCCTGGCCTTCCTCTGCCTTGAGGTCCAGAGCCAGGCTCCGCTTCCCCCGGTTGACCGCCAGGAAGTAGGCGCTTTCCCCCTGAAGGAAAGGGGGGCCCCAAGCCCGGGTCTCGTCGCCCCAGGGGGGCTCCACCTTGACCACCTCCGCCCCCAGGTCGGCCAGGATCATGGTGCAGAGGGGGCCGGCGAGAACACGGGAGAGGTCCAGGACCTTGAGGCCGGAAAGGGGCTTCATGAGGGCATCTTACGCCGGTATAGTGGTGGGGTGGGCCGCGTCCTCAGGCACGTCCTGGTGCTTTCGGTGCTCCTTTTCGTCCTCCTCCCCTTCCTCTGGATGGCCTACGCCGCCTTCATGCCCAAGGAGGCGGTGTACTCGGGGGAGCTCTTCTCCCGGGTGGGCTTCAGCCCGGAGAACGTGAGGGCCTTGGGGAAGGAGGGTTTTTGGGGAAGGCTTCTTTTCTCCTTGGGGCTTTCCTCGGGGGTGGTGCTCCTCCAGCTTTTCACCGCCCTTCTCGCCGCCTACGCCCTTCGGGCTGGGCTTGGGCTTTTGCCCCTTTACCTGGTGCTCATGGCCGTGCCGGCGGAGCTTCTTTTGGTCCCTCTTTACGGCATCTTGAAGAACCTAGCCCTTTTGGAGACCGTCTGGGCCTTGGTCCTGCCCTTTGCGGCCAGCCCCTTTGTCCTCTACCTGGTCTACCAGGCCATGCGGGGGGTGCCCGAGGAGCTTTTGGAGGCGGCCCGGCTGGACGGGGCGGGGCACCGGGTGCTCCTCTTCCGCATCCTCTTTCCCTTGGTGCGCCCCACCCTGGTGGCGGCGGGGGTTTTGGCCTTCGCCGCCCACTGGAACCTGGTCCTCTACCCCCGGGTGGTGGTCTCCGACCCGGGGCTTTGGACGGTCCAGACCTGGCTCACCGACCTGCAGCGCAAGTACCCCACGGACTGGGGGCTCCTCTCGGCGGCGGCCCTGCTTTCCGTGCTTCCCATCGCCCTCCTCTACCTCCTCTTTGAAAGGCGGGTGGTGGCCACCTTTGAGGAGGGGCTGAAGGGGTAGCCAAGTACCCCACCGCGGTGAAAGCCGCGGTGGGGGCCCCAAAAGGCCCTCTCCTAGCCCCATTTCGGGCATCCCGTGTTGCGAAACCAACGTGCGGGCGCTTATATTGGGGGCGTAGGAAAAGGAGGTGAAGGCCGTGCGCGCCTTGGCGCTGGCGCTTGTCCTGGCCCTTTCCGGTTGCCTTCCCGTGGCCATGCTACGGCCCCCGGAGCCTACCCGGGGGGCGGAGTTTTCCCTGGGGGCGACCCTGATGTCGAACCCCTTCGGCGGCCAGCAGCCCGTCCTCCTCTTGCCCTACCTGGCCTTTGCCCAGGGGGACGGGACCTTTGAGTACAACCTCTCCCTCCAGTGGGGCCTTCGGGGCGGGGTTAAGGTGGGCCTGGCCCCCGGGGTGGCCCTGGACGCGGGCCTCACCCTCCCGCCCGCTTTCGGCGAGGGGGCGGACTGGAGCCAGGGGGTGCCCGTGGTCCTGGACGGGGGGGTCATCCTGGGTGGGGGAGGGTACTACCTCTCGCCCAGGCTCCATCTCCTGGGGGTTCCGGGGCGGGAGTGGGGTTTGGCCTACCAGCTTTCGGCGGGGATGTACGGCGGAGAATGGCTGGGGGAGATAGGCGTCCTCGGCGGGTTTGGGGGGTCAGGAGTGCTCCTCAGCCTTTCCGCCGCCTGGCGGTTTGGAACCTCTCCCTTAGCGCCTTGAGCCTTGCCCGCACCCGTTCCTCCCACCCCTCCCCCAGGGCCTCAAAGAGGGTGAGGCCTTCCAGGCCCTCGGGGAGGTACGGCTGGGCGAAGCTTCCTTCTTTGTCCTCGTGGTAGTAGGCGTAGCCCTCCCCGTGCCCCAGGGCCCGGGCGAGGCCGGTGGGGGCGTTTCTCAGGTTCAGGGGGACCTCGGCCTCGGGGTGGGCCTCCGCCGCCTCTTGGGCCTTCTTCCAGGCGGCGTAGAGGCTATGGCTCTTGGGGGCCAGGGCCAGGTAGACGGCGGCCTCCACCAGGGCGAGTTCCCCTTCCGGGCTTCCCAGGGCCTCGTAGGCTTCCTTGGCGGCCACGGCGAGGCGGAGGGCCAGGGGGTCGGCGAGGCCCACGTCCTCCACCGCCACCCGGATGAGCCTGCGGGCCAGGTAGCGGGGGTCGGCCCCGCCCTGAAGGAGCCTCGCCAGGTAGTAGAGGGCGGCGTCCACGTGGCTTCCCCGCAGGGACTTGTGGAGGGCGGAGACCAGGTCGTAGAAGCGGTCCCCTTCCCGGTCCATGCCGAAGCGCTCCGCTCCCAGGGCCTCCCGCACGCTTTTGAGGTCCACCTGGCCGAAGCTTGCGGCGAGCTCCAGGGTGTTCAGGGCGAAGCGGGCGTCGCCCCCTGCCGCCCTTGCCAGGAGCCTTAGGGCCTCCTCCTGGTAGGGCGTGCCGGGGAGGCCCCTCGGGTCCTCGAGGGCCCGCTTGAGGAGGGCGAGAAGATCGGCCTCGGTGAGGGGCCTCACGGGAAAGAAGCGGAGGCGGGAGCGGAGAGCGGGGACGAGGGCGAAGGCCGGGTTTTCCGCCGTGGCCCCGATGAGGGTGAGGAGGCCCGACTCCAGGTGGGGAAGGAGGGCGTCCTGCTGGGCCTTGTTGAAGCGGTGGATCTCGTCCAGGAAGAGGACGAGGCCCCCTTCCGCCCTGGCCCTCTCCACCGCCTGGCGCACCTCCTTAAGCCCCGCCTCCACCGCCGAGAGCCGGAGGAAGGGCTTTCCCACCCCCTCGGCGAGGAGCCGGGCCAGGGTGGTCTTGCCCGTGCCCGGGAGGCCGAAGAGGACCATGGAGGAGAGCCGCTTCGCCTCCAGCATCCGCCTTAGAAGCCCCTGAGGGCCGGTGAGGTGGGGCTGGCCCAGGACCTCGTCCAGGGTTTGGGGCCGGAGGCGCTCGGCCAGGGGCTCCACCTCCCCATGGTAAAGGGGCCTGTGGTAGGCTTGGAGGGAATGCGGGCGCTTTTCCTTTTGCCGTGGGGCCTGTTCCTCCTGGGGCTCACCCCCTTGGCCAAGATGGACCCCCTGGGGGAGGTGGGGCGGGGCCTGGGCCTCCTGCTAGCCGCCCTGCTTTTGGCGGCGGTGGGGAGCTTGTATTCCCGCTTCCCCGTGGCCTTTCCCGTGCAGCTCTCCTTGGTTTTGGGCCTTGGGCTTCTCGCCTTTCAGCTCTCCTTGGAAAGCGCCCTTCTCCTCACCGGCCTCCGGGCCCCTGAGTACGCCGCCATGGGAGGGGTGCTAGGGGCGGTGGCCCTGGGGGTGGCCTTCCTCTTGGGCACGGGGCAAGAGGCCCCCCTCCTTCCCCCCCTGCCGGGGGTGGGGACGCGGGAGGACCTCCTACGCCTGGCGGGGGCCCTGGAGGGCCTGGCCCTGAGGCGGCCTTTGGTCCTGGTCTACCTCGCCACCGCCGTCTCCCCGGAGGCCCTGGAAAAGGAGCTCCGCCGCGGGGACCTGGCCTTCCGGCTTCAGGGGGGGTACCTCCTGGCCCTCCAGGCGGGCCGCCCGGAGGATGCCTTGGGGCTTTTGAGGCGCCTGAAGGAGCGCTTTCCCCTCTCCGCCTACGCCGTGGAGCGCTGGCAGGGGGGGAGCCTGGAGAGGGTGCTGGCGCGCCTCGAGGCCGAGGCCCTCTTGCAGTTCTGATACCACCCCATGCTGGCTTGCGCCAGCATGGGGGCCCCGGCCAAAAAGGCCCGCAGGGCTTCCGTACCTGGGCTTGGGCGAAGGATTCACGCCAAAGGGGTATGAGTCCGGTGTAGCCCCCGGGGACTACACCGTTTGCGGGTGTACGGGAAGCCCCCTTACCTTGGCCTTTCCCTCCACCCCAGGCCCTACCCTTAGCCTTAGGAGGTCCACCATGGAACAGGCCAAGGAGATCAGCCAGGCGTGGCAGGAGGCCCTGGAAACCTACGGGGAACGGGAAGAAGAGTGATACCACCCCGTGCTGGCTTGGGCCAGCATGGGGCCCCGGAAAAGCTTTCCGGAGAGCGTAACCCTCGCGGGACCGAAGGCGAATGGCCGCCTTCGGTCCAGCCTTTACCTCCCCACCAGGCGCTTCCTCTGGGAAGGGTCCAGAACCTTCTTGCGCAAGCGGAGGCCCTTGGGGGTAACCTCCAGGAGCTCATCCTCGGCCAAGAACTCCAGGGCCTCCTCCAGGGAAAGCCTCCTTGGCGGGATGAGGCGGAGGTTCTCGTCGGAGCCCGCGGCGCGCACGTTGGTGAGCTTTTTGGCGATGGTGACGTTCACCTCCAGGTCGTTTTCCCGCACGTGCTCCCCCACGATCATACCCACGTAGACTTCGGTGCCCGGCTCAATGAAGAACTGCACCCGTTCCTGCAGGCGGTGGAGGCTGTAGGCGGTGGCCACCCCCGCCTCCATGGCCACGGCGCTCCCCGTGGTGCGGGTGGGGATGGGGCCAGCTTGGGGCCCGTAGCCGTGGAAGGTGTGGCTCAAAACCCCCTCCCCCCCGGTGAGGGAGAGGAAAAGGCTCCGGAAGCCAAACAGGACCCGGGCCGGGACCACGAACTCCGCCCGCACCCTTTCCCCCACCTCCATGTGGGTAAGCTCCCCCCGCCGAAATCCCAGGGCTTCCATCACCACCCCGAAGCGGGCCTGGGGCACCTCCACCACCAGGAGCTCGTAGGGCTCGAGGCCGTCTTTCACGAGCACCCGGGGCTGGCCCACGCTGAACTCGTACCCTTCCCGGCGCATGGTCTCCAGGAGGATGGCCAGGTGGAGCTCCCCCCGGCCCCTGAGCTCAAAGACCTCGGGGGCCACCTCCTCCACCTGCAGGGCCACGTTGGTGCGAAGTTCTCTAAAAAGCCTTTCCTTTAGCTTCTGCCCGGTGACGTGTTTCCCCTCCCGCCCCGAGAAGGGGGAGGTGTTGGCGCTTAAGGTGAGGGCCACGGTGGGCTCGTCCACCCGGAGGCGGGGCAGGGCCTCCGGGGCCTCCTTGGCGGCGACGGTGTCCCCGATCTCCGCCCCCTCGAGGCCCGCCAGGGCCACGATGTCCCCGGGGAGGCTTTCCGCCACCTCTACCCGCTCCAGGCCCTCGTGGGTGTAGAGGGCGGCCACCCTGGCCGCCACCCTGCCCTCCTCCTTGAGGAGGACCACCTCCTCCCCCTTGCGCACCCGTCCCCGGAAGACCTTGCCGATGGCCACCCGGCCCAGGTAGGGGGAGTGGTCCAGGTTGGCCACCAGAAGCTGGAAGGGGCCCTCGCTGACCTGGGGCGGGGGCACGTGCTCCAGGATGGCCTGGAAGAGCTCGGAGAGGTCCTCCCTGGGGGCCTCCCGCCAGGCCCGCCCCTCGCGTCCGATGGCGTAGAGGTAGGGAAGTCCAGCTGCTCCTCCGTGGCCCCAAGCGCCACCATGAGGTCAAAGACCTGGCTCAGCACCTCATCGGGGCGGGCCTCCTTCTTGTCCACCTTGTTCAGGACCACCAGAGGCTTGAGGCCGGCCTCCAGGGCCTTCCTGAGGACGAAGCGGGTCTGGGGCATGGGGCCCTCGGCGGCGTCCGCCAGGAGGAGGACCCCGTCCACCAGGGAGAGGGCCCGCTCCACCTCGCCCCCGAAGTCGGCGTGGCCGGGGGTGCCCACGATGTTCACCTTGACCCCGTTCCACGTCACGGCGGTGTTTTTGGCCAGGATGGTGATGCCCCGCTCCTTCTCCAGGTCAGAGGAGTCCAGGATCCGTTCCCCCTCCTCTTTGGAGAGGGCCTTGGCCTGGCGGAGCATGGCGTCCACCAGGGTGGTTTTGCCGTGGTCCACGTGGGCGATGATGGCGATATTCCGAATCTCCATGGGCGCACCAATCCCCCCACTCTACCACGGGAAGGCCCTTAGGATAAGGGTATGCGGGTGGCGACCTTTTCCCTGGTGGCCCGGGATCCCGAAACCGGGGATTTGGGCGTGGCCGTGGCCAGCAAGTTCCTGGCGGTGGGGGCGGTGGTGCCCTTCGCCCGGGCCGGGGTGGGGGTCCTCGCCACCCAGTCCTACGCCAACCCCCGCTTTGGGCCCCAGGGGCTAGCCTTGCTCGAGGCGGGGGCGAGCCCAGAAGGGGTCCTGGAGGCCTTCCGCCGCACCGACCCCCATCTGGGAAAGCGGCAGTTCGGCCTGGTGGCGGCCACGGGGGAAAGCCTCACCTTCACCGGAGGGGAGTGCCACCCTTGGGCCGGGGGGATCGCCGGGGAGGGCTTCGCCGCCCAGGGAAACCTCCTTGCGGGAAGGGAGGTGGTGGAGGCCATGGCGGAGGCCTTCCTCACCGCCAAGGCCCCTTTTCCCGAGCGCCTCCTCCTCGCCCTGAAGGCGGGGGAGGAGGCCGGGGGGGATAGGCGGGGAAAGCAGTCCGCTGCCCTCTTGGTGGTGGGGGAGGGGAAGGGGTACGGGGGGCTTTGGGACCGGTACATAGACCTCCGGGCCGACGACCACCTCGAGCCCATAGACGAGCTCTTCCGGCTCCTCTCCCTCCACCGCCTCCTCTTTGAGAGGCCCAAGGAGCGCCGCCCCCTCACCGAGGAAGAAGTGCGCTGGCTCCAGGGGGTCCTCCGGCGCCAGGGGCTTTACGCCGGGGAGGTCCACGGGGTCTTTGACGAGGCCACGGAGCGCGCCTTTCTCGCCCTGATCGGCATGGAGAACCTCGAGGAGCGCTACCAGGGCGGGCCGGAGGTGGACGAGGCCACCTTAAGCTACCTCAAGGGGAGGTACGGATGGAGCTAGGGGCCGGGGGCGTGGTCTTTAACGCCAAGCGGGAGGTCCTCCTCCTCCGGGACCGCATGGGCTTCTGGGTCTTCCCCAAGGGCCACCTGGAGCCGGGGGAGAGCCTGGAGGAGGCGGCGGCGCGGGAGGTTTGGGAGGAGGCGGGGGTCCGGGCCGAGGTCCTCCTGCCTCTCTACCCCACCCGCTACGTGAACCCCAGAGGGGTGGAGCGGGAGGTGCACTGGTTCCTCATGCGGGGGGAGGGGGCGCCCCGCCTGGAGGAGGGCATGACCGGGGCGGGGTGGTTTTCCCCCGAGGAGGCCCGGGCCCTCCTGGCCTTCCCCGAGGACCTGGGGCTTCTGGAGGTGGCCCTTGAGCGTCTACCGCTTTGAGGAGAAGGTTCCCAGGGTCCACCCCACGGCCTTCATCGCCCCTGGGGCCTACGTGGTGGGGGCGGTGGAGGTGGGGGAAGGAGCCTCCATCTGGTTCGGCGCCGTGGTCCGGGGGGACCTGGAAAGGGTGGTGGTGGGTCCCGGGGCCAACGTCCAGGACGGGGCCGTCCTCCACGCCGACCCCGGCTTTCCCTGCCTCCTCGGGCCCCAGGTCACCGTGGGCCACCGGGCGGTGGTCCACGGGGCGGTGGTGGAGGAAGGAGCCCTCATCGGCATGGGGGCGGTGGTGCTGAACGGGGCCCGCATCGGCAAAAACGCCGTGGTGGGGGCGGGGGCGGTGGTGCCGGCGGGGATGGAGGTCCCCGAGGGGATGCTGGCCCTAGGGGTGCCGGCCAAGGTGGTGCGCCCCGTGGACCCTCCGGGAAACGCTCCCCGTTACCGCGCCCTGGCCGAGCGCTACCGGAAAGCCCTTTTCCCTGCGGAACCTCCCAAGCGCTACCGCCTCACCCTAAGGGGCCAGGACGCCCTGAACCCCTTCAGCGAGGTGCACCTTCGCCTGAAGCGCACCAAGAAGGAGGCCCTGGAGGCCCTGAGGCGGGTTGCCCAGGGCTTTCCCCTGGGCCCGGAGGAGGCCTTGCCCCTTTTGCAGGAAGGGCTTGTTGTTCCGGAGTGAGCCCGGGGCCACATAGAAAGGGGAGCGCAGGGGGCATCATGGAGCGCAAGATGGTGGAGATAGAGGAAACCGGCCTGACCTTTGAGACCGAGCTGGATCTGGAGCGCCTTCAGGCCCTCTCCGCCGAGTGGCTCCAGGTCATCGGGGAAGACCCTGGACGGGAGGGCCTTTTGAAGACCCCGGAGCGGGTGGCCAAGGCCTGGGCCTTCCTCACCCGGGGCTACCGCCAGCGCCTCGAGGAGATCGTGAACGGGGCCGTCTTCCAGGCCGAGGGAAGCGAGATGGTGGTGGTGAAGGGCATAGAGTTCTACTCCATGTGCGAGCACCACCTGCTTCCCTTCTTCGGCCAGGTGCACATCGGCTACATCCCGGACGGCAAGATCCTGGGCCTCTCCAAGTTCGCCCGCATCGTGGACATGTTCGCCCGCAGGCTCCAGGTGCAAGAGCGCCTGGCGGTCCAGATCGCCGAGGCCATCCAGGAGGTCCTAAAGCCCCAGGGGGTGGGGGTGGTGGTGGAAGGGGTCCACCTCTGCATGATGATGCGGGGGGTGGAGAAGCAACACTCCCGCACCCTTACCAGCGCCATGCTGGGGGTTTTCCGGGAAAGCCAGAAGACCCGGGAGGAGTTCCTGAGCCACCTCAAGTGATTGGCGTGAATCCTTCGCCTAAGCCCAAGCGTGGTACCGGGCCCCCCATGCTGGCCCAAGCCAGCATGGGATGGTACGAAACCCCCCGCCTTGGGGGGGGGTTCGCCGTTACTCCGGGGTTTGCGGAGGTGCCGGCACCTCGCACCCCGGCACCGCCATCTGGGGGGCCACCTGCTGGACGGTGACCGGGATCTCCGCTTCCCCCACGCCCTCCACGTGCAGGTGGAGGGTGCCGCTTTGGGCCCCTTGGGGCACGCGGAACATGAGGGTGGCGGGGTTTTCCGCCCGGGTGATCTCGGGGCTTTCGGCGGGAAGACCGGGCTCCGGGGGAAAGAGGGCGTGGTTGACCCCCGTGTCCCAGTCGGCCTGGGTGCCAAAGGCATTGCCCTTGAGGGTCATCCAGTCCCCTGCCCGCACCGTGCACCCCGCCACCACGTCGGGCTGGACCGACTGGATGCGGAGGTTTCCCGTGGTCCGGATCCCTTGGGGCGCAGAGCAGGCGGCGAGGAGAACCAGGCTGAGCAAAAGGGTCCTTTGCATCTTTTCCTCCTTGGAGGCCCCCGGGCAGGGTAGGGCTGCCCGGGGGTTGGTCCTTACTCCGAGCAGTGTCCGGGGCCGATGAGGCCGTTATTGTACTGGTCCAGGGTGGCGGCGTAGGCCTTGGCCTGGTTAGCCAGGGTCTTGCTCAAGGTATCGCTGGGCTTGTAGGTCTGAAAGAACCCGTGCGCCCAAGCTAAGGCTGCGTCCACCTCCGGGGTGGAGGAGGCGCCTTTGAGGAGGTTCAGCTTGGCGGCGATGAACTGGTGGGCCAGGATGTAGTAGGCACTACCCCCCGAAGGAGAGGTCCAAAGGACCCGGTAGTAGCTTTGGCCAGAGAGGTAGAAGGGGGTGTTCTCGCCGATCTGGGCCCAGGTGGTGTCGTAGGGAGCGGGGCCA
This sequence comes from Thermus sp. H19.2, assembly GCF_054979525.1. NCBI lineage: Bacteria > Thermotogati > Deinococcota > Deinococci > Thermales > Thermaceae > Thermus > Thermus sp. H19.2. The sequence goes on along the minus strand of NZ_CM143429.1, from coordinate 2,171,095 downwards.
TAGGAGGAGTGGGTCTTCCAGTAGCCTTGGGTGAGGGTACAGCCGCCCTGGCAGGGCACGGACACCGCCACCGTGGCGGAGGCGCTCCCCTGGGTGCGGGTGGTGTTCGTGGTGAAGGTGGCGGTGTTCTCCACCTGGTATTCCCCGCAAGTTTCAAAGCGTACCCAGCGCTCAAAGAAGTAGGTCCGGGAGATGGCTCCCTCCGGGGTGATGCCGCTGATGGCTTGGGTAGGGGTGGCCGAGGGGTCTTTCACGGTGACGTCCCCGTCCACCACCGTGGTGGGGGTGGTGAAGCTGAAGGCCTTCTCGGCCGAGGCAGTGTTGGGAAAGGTGGCGCCGTCGGTGCCCCAGGGAACGGCCACGGTGTTGGTCCTGCTTCGTCCATCGGGTAGGGCCTGGCTGTAGGTGCAGGCCAGGCTTGCCCCTTCGGGAAGCGTGTAGGGGAAGCTCACCCCGCAACTTAGGTTCACGCTTTCCCCCGTGGAAAGGGTGTCGGTGGGCGCCTGGAGCACCACGGTTCCGACCCCGGTGTTCTTGATGGTGACGGTACCTTCTACCTTGAAGTCCTTGTCCTGGGGAGTGCCCATCAGGTCTACCGCGTACCTCACCAGGTAGGACTGCCCCGGGGCGAGGAGGAGAGACCCCGTGGCCGGGTCGGTGACCCGCTTTTGGATGGTCCAGGTGTAGGCGCGGGTAAAGCTAGGGTTCGCCGTTTTCTCCACGGTGACCGCAGGGCCTGCGGCTACCTGCGGCTTCACCCCTTGGGGGCTTTGGGAGCAGGCCGCAAGGAGTCCGATGACCAAAAGAACGCCGTACCAATGCCGCATAAAATCCCTTCCTTTCCTGAATCAGTGGTTCGCGCTCTCCGGAGGGGAGCCCAGGTCCACTGAGCCCAAAGCCTCCCCGTCGGCCAGCACCAAAAGGGTGTGTTGACCGGGGCTTAGGGCTACCTCCCCGGTCCAGGTGTAGCCGTCCTCGCTATGAAGGGCGAAGGACCGGCCGTCTCCTTTCAGGGCCACTTCCCTGGCCCGGAAGCGCAGGGTGAGGTGCACCTTGGGACCCTCCAGGGTCTTGGGGGTATAAAGGGGGCCCGCCACCGTCTGGAGGAAAAGGGGGGTTTCCGCTGCCTCCTTTCCCCGGGCCCGTACGACGAGGGTGTGGAAGCCGGGGGAAAGGGGAAGGCGTAGGCGGGCGGTGTAGTAGTTTCCCCCTTGGGGCTTGAGGGGGACGGGCCCCGTGGGGAGGTCCAGCCAGACTTCCTGAGCTTCGCCCTGGACCAGGGCCTTTACCTCCACCTCGGCCCCGGCGATGGGGACGGAGGGGTCCAGGGTGGCCACCAGGCTCAGGTGCTCGGCGGTGTAGGTCACCTCCACCTCCCGCCGGGGCGGCGCCACCGCCACCCGCACGGGAGGAGGGGGTCCCTGGAGGCCCACCCGCACCTCCACCGCCTCCACCCCCCGGTACCCCTCGGGCAGGTAGCGGGCGTCGGGGTAGACCCGGTAGGTTCCGGCGAAAAGCCCGCTAAGGACGGCCTTCCCGTCTACGTCAGCCCGGGTGCACCGGGCTACGGGCCCTTGGACGCAGACCCCGGCATAGGCTAGTCCCTTCCCAACTTCTGCGTCCTCCACCGTCACCGCCAGGCTCGTGGCCGGGGCGAAGGGGAGGGGCTTGGTGATCTGGGCGTTGAGCTTGACCTCCAGGGCTTCTTCTCCCACCAGGGCCAGGGTGGCCGGGAGGTTGGGGAAGCGGAGCTGTCCCGGGCCCACGGGAGCCAGGAGGCGGTAACGCCCCTCGGCGTCGGTGAGCGCGCAGGAGTTCCCTAGGCACACCCGAAGGTCCGCCAAGGGGGCTTCCCCCGGGTCCTGGCGCCCGTTGAGGTTCTCGTCGCGGAAGGCCACGCCCCCCACATCCCCCCCTTTGCGCCCGCCGAAGAGGTCCACCACCTCTTTGGGGGTGGTGAAGGTGAGGGCCTGGGCGTAGGCCAGGGTGAGGCCAAAGTCGTGGCGGGCCTCCCCTCCTTGGAGGATGAGGGTGTAGCCGGCTCCCAGGGCCAGGCCTGGTTCCAGGAAGTTCCTTTGGTACAGGGAGAAGCCAAGCCGCTGGTTGGCTTCCCCCTCCTGGCGGTACTCGTAGAAGAGGCGGCTTTGCAGGTTACCCGGCCAAAGCTGGCTCCAGGCTGCGCCGTAGAGGGTGAGGTCCTTATCCGTGCCCTGCCTGGCGAGGTACCGACCCTCGAGGCTTCCCCCCGGGAGGGCGTAGCGCAGGAGAAGGCTGGCCTCTAAGAGGGGCGTGGCCTGGTTGATGTAGCGCAGAAGGCCGGAGAGGCTCAGGTCGGAGGTGCCCAGGGAGAAGCTCCCCTGGTAGCTCTGGTTTTCCAGGGCTTCCCCGGAAAGGGCCCGCTGGAAGCCGTAGCCAAGTCCCAGGCTACCCGAGTAGACCCCGGGTTCCCCAAAGCTGAGGCTGAGGCTTGGGGCCAGGCCGAACCCCCGGTTTTCCCCTTGCTGGCGGTAGCTTCCTGTGAGGCTGAAAAAGGCCCCGGCCAGGGGCTGGTAGTAAAGGGTGAGCTGGTTCTGCCAAAGCCCCCCCGGAGAGCCCAGCTGTAGGCTGGTGCTTCCCCGGAGCCCCAGGGGGTAGAGGTTGCGGGTGCCTCCCGCCAGGCCCAGGGCGTGGAGGCCCGAAAGGGGTACGCCGCTATAGCTTTGCACCAGCTCTAGCTCCTGCGTCTGCCAGGTAAGGCTCTGGCTCAGGCCAAAGGAAAGAAGGTAGCCTCCCACCGCCTGGCCCGTGAGGTCGGTGCCCAGGCCCAGGCTTAGGCCCGCCTCCAGGGGCAGGCGGTAGCGGAGGCTGAGGGCGTCTTGCCGGCCGCCCGGCGTGGCCTGGGTGCTCAGGCTTCCCTGAAGGTCCAGGCCCCTGTCCAAGCTCACCCCGCTGGCCCGCAGGCCCAGGGCCTGGGGCTGGTAGCTTCCCTCAAGGCCCAGGCGTACGCTTTGCAAGCGGAGGTTTCCCGCCAGGCTTAACCCCCCCGCGCTTCCCTGGGCCCGGGCCTCAAAACCCTCCCCCTTGAGGCTGAGGGTGAGGCTTTGGGGAAGGCGCAAGGGGTCTTGCAGGTCCCCGCTTAGGGGGCTTGGGGCCAGGGTGGCGCTCACGTAGTCGGAGAGAGCTCCGGTGAGGTTGGTGGTCACCTGGTAGCCCAGCTGGCCTTGGACCTGCCCTCCCGTGAGGCTTCCCCCCAGGCTTAGGGCCAGGCCGAGGCCAAGGGTAAGCTCAGGGTCCTTGCCCCGGCCCTGGCCCAGGAGGGGGTCCTTGAAGAGGACGATGATCCCCGCTTCCTTCCGGGCCCCGGCCTCCCCTTTGGGGGTGGCCCGGAGCTTGAGGTAGAAACGGTAGCCCGCCGAGATCTGGCCCTCGGGGTTTACCAGGACCCGCACCACCCCCGTTTCCCCCGGGGCCAGGCTGAGGCTTGCCGGGGTGAGGAAGATCTGGGCCATGGCCGCCTGGGCCTCCAAGAGTACCTCTTCCCGCTGGTTGGAGCGGTTGGTGACGTAAGCGGGGAATTCGAAGGGGCCGCCCAGCTCGGCCTCGAGGCCGTTGGGGGCCGAGAGGGCGATCTCCGTGCGAGGGAGCACGCGAAGCTCCACCTCGGCCTGGGCCACCTCCTTTCCCTCCTGGTAGGCCACCACCCTGGCCAGACCCCGGGTGCCGGCGGGCAGAGGGGGCACCCTAAGGGTGAAGCTCAGGACCTCCGGCCCTTCCTCCAGCACCGCCACCCGCTCGGTGGAAAGGGCCTGCCAGCCCTCCGGGGGCGTTAGGAGGAAGCGCACGCTTCCCTTTCCCTCCGCCCTTAGGCTCAGGGTGAGGTACTCCCCCGGGGCGCCCGCCAGGCCCGGGGCGGGCAGGAAGCGGACCTGGGCCAGGGCCAGGCCCAGAAGGAGGGAAAGGGCGAGGAGGCGCATCTTAAGGCTGCCTCAAGGCGGTGACCAAAGCCTGGACCACGTAACTTCCGGCCCGCTCGTTGCCGAGAAGCTCTAAGGCGAACTCCAGGCGGATCTCCAGCCAGTCCCCCGTGGGACCGGCTTGGGTGTAGAGGATCTGGGGGGTGCCGTCGGCCCGAAGCCAAAGCCCCCCGTTGACCCGGTAAAGCACCTGCCTTGCGGGCAAAAGGACCTCTCCGTTGGGATCCCGGAGGTCGGGGATCTGGAGGAGGAGACTCCATACCCCGGGGGCGTTGGAGTAGACCTGCACCGGGAGGATGCCGCCCTCGAGGTTGCTGGCGGGGTAGGTGGCGGGGAAGGCCTTGGGGGGGTAGTCCTTAAGCTCAAAGGCGATCTGGGTGGTGGGGGTGCGGATGGCGATGGTTTCCGGGATCAGGGTCTGCACGATCCAGGTGGCCTGGGCCACGGCGGGGGCTAGCCAAAGAAGGAGGCCAGCCAAAAGGGCTCTCATGGGGTTCCTCCTTTCTCCCCTTCTTGGGGAGGGGCGGGCGGGGCGGCCAAGGGGACGCGCAGGGCGAAGGGCAGGTCCGCCGCCACGTCCTTGTTGGGGTCGCCGTAGTTGAGGACGGCCAAGGCGGTGTAGTTCCCCGCGGGCAAAGGCCCCACCAGGGAGACGGGCAGAACCCGCACCTGCCCCGGGAGGACCACCACCTCCTCCACCTCCACCTGGGCCACCTTCCGCCCCGAAGCGTCCCGCACCTCAAAGCGCCCCGAGAGCTTCTGGGCGGTGTTGCCGGTGTTTTGGTACTGCAGGGCGAAGCGGAAGGGGTCTTCCGGCCTTTGGGGGGCGCTGGGCACGATGCCGGTGATGCGCCCCGAGGTCTTTAGGGGCGGCACGTTCACGTAGAAGACGTGGGCCATGCGCACCCTAAAGGTGGCCAGGGGTACCCCGGGCGGGGGGTTGGGGTCCTCGGACTCCAAAAAGAGAATCCCCCAGTGGGTGCCGGGGGCGGCTTCCTTGGGCACGGTGAGGGTGTAGGTAAGGGGACGGGAGGCCTTGGCCTCCAGCAAAAACTCCGCCGGGGCGAAGGTGGTCCAGGGGCTCGCACTCTCCTTGAGGGCGCCTAACGGCAGGAACTGAATCTTCCCCATGGGGTCGTAGGTCCAGTCCCCCAGGCTTACCCGGACCCGCACCGGCCGGGTGCCCACGTTGTAGACCACGAGGGTCTGGGTGAGGCTTTCCCCCGGCTTGGTCTCCTTGAGGAGGACGGGGGGCTCCACCCCCAGGGTGCTTTGGGCCAGGGCGCTTAGGGCGAGGGTGAGGAAAAGGGGAAGGGCTCGCTTCATGGTTCTCCCAAAGGGGAAGCCTGGCCCATAGGGGCCAGGCTCCAAGCCCGCTACCAGGCGGTGGTGGCGAGGGTGTAGGTCAGGTTGGCGGTGCTCTTCCCCCAGAGGTCGCTGTTGACCTTGACGGCCACCACCACCAGGTCATCCAGCCAGCTCTTGTAGCCGCACCGCTCGGGGTTGTTGCCGGAGCGGGTGCCCGTGGGCCCGGCCTGCAGGTTCCGGGGCACGAGCTCCAGGGTGGCCCCGTTGGGAAGCTCGTAGAGGCCCGTGGCCGCCCCAAAGGTGTCGCAGGGGTTGTCCTGGATGTAGAGGTGCTGGATGCCCTGGGCGTCCTGGGGGTCGTTGCGGTTCACGGTCAGGTGCCACTGCTTGCCGTTGGAGAACTTCTGCAGGATGAAGGTGCGGTAGCAGACGAAGTAGTTCTTGCTTCCCGGGACCAGCTCCCCGTTCTTGTCCAGCTTGATGGGCGGGTAGGCGGTCACGGCCCCGCCGCCGTTGATGGCGATGTTGGGCCAGGTGGCCGTGCTGTAGCTGGTACCCAAGGGGAGGGTCTGCACTTGGTTGTAGAAGTTGTTCCCCAGCTGGGTTTGCACGTCTTGGTCCCTGAGCCCGTAGACGCAGACCATCTTCCCTCCGAAGTCCGGCGTGGAGTTGGGCCACTGGGCCCCGTCCAGCCCCGTGAGGTCAAAGGTGAGGGTGGTCACGTCCAGGTGAAGGGCCGTGGCCTTGGGAAGGATGAGCTCAATGGTCTGGTTCACCGCCGCCGAGTCCTGCCCCTTGGCGTAGGCGTCGGGGCCGTTGCCCTGGGTGGGGGAGACCGTGGGCGCCTGGGCCAGAGCCAAGGGCGTCAATGCCAATACCGCTGCCAGAATGCCTTTACGCATAATGCCCTCCTAATCCGCCCTTAAGGAAGTGGTGGCTTCCTGAGGACGTCCTCACGGTACCCTTAAGGTCGTTACGGGGGCGTTACCTTTAGAGGAGCCTTTCTTAGGCCCAAGCCTTCCCCATGTGGTAGCCTAGGGACAAGGAAGGTAACTCCTTGTCACGCTCTTTTAACGTTCCCCTTCACGCCCTGCCCCTTTTCGGCAGGCCCCGCCTCCTTCGCCAGGGGAGGGAGGTGCGCCTGCCTAGGAAGGGCCTGGCCCTCCTCTACTTCCTGGCCCTGGAGGGCCCCACCACCCGCGCCCACCTGGCGGAACTCCTTTATGGGCATGGGGCCAGCCTGCAGAACCTCCGGGTGGAGGTCCACCGCCTGAAGGAAGCCTTAGGGTGGGAGGTCTTCCCCAAGGGGCAGGACCCCTTGGCTCTCCCGGATTGGGTCCGCCTCGAGGCCCAAGGGGAGGGGGAAGTCCTGGAGGGCCTGGAGGAGGTGGGGGAACTTCAGGACTGGGTGCTGGGGGTGCGGGAGCGCTACCGGGTTTCGCCGGAGGCCCTGGGGCGGGAGCGGCTTCTGGAAACCCTTTCCGCTCTGCGCCCACCCTTTCTCCTGGTGCTCAAGGGGCGGCTCGGGGGTGGCCAGCGGGCCTTCGCCCGGGCCTTGGCGGGGGTGCTGGGCCTGGCCTTTCACGAGACCCTCCGACCGGAGGGCCTGGTCTACCTGGCCCCCCCTTATCCCCAGGTGCCTGTGAGGGAGCTTTTGCGTTCCCGGGCCTTCCTGGTCCTGCGTCTGGACCCCGGGGAGGAGCCCCGGTTCTTCCTAGAGCTTCGGGCCCAGTACCCCGCCGACCGGGTCCGGGTGCTGGACCTGCCTCCCCTTACCTGGCTCGAGGCCAGAAGGGGCCTGCTGGCCAGCGTGGCCTTTCCGGAGGCGGCCCAAGCCTATTTCCTCGCCGGGGGCCAGCCGGAGTGGATCCCTGACTGGCAAGCCTGCCCCAAGGACCCCAAGCGCCCCTTAGCCCAGCTTCGCCTGCAAACCCGCCTGCTTAGCGAGCCCGCTCGGCTTGCTCTGGAGCGGCTTTCCGTGGCCTCAGGTCCCATACCCGAGGAGGTCTTGGACGCCCTCGGGGTCCTCCCCCACCTGGACGAGCTGGAGCGGAAGGGGTGGCTGGCTTACCGGGAGGGGTACCGCTTCAGCAAGGAGGCGGAAAGAAGGCTGCTTTACGCTACCCTGGCCCCGGGGCAGCGGTACGAGCTCCACGAGCGGGCGGCCACCGCCTTGGCCTTTTCGGGCCGTCCCCGGGAAGAGGCCCTGCACCGCCTGGCCCTGGGGGAGGAGGTGGGGTCCATACTCTCCCTTCCTCTGCGCGAGGCCCTGCAAGGGGAGGGTCCAAAAAGGGTCCCCTTGGGATTGGGCCGGGAACGGGTGTTGCTTCCTCGGGTCCAGGAAGGCCTTCTGCCCCTGGGAAAAGGCTTTGCCCTGGCGCTTTTGGAGCCCGGAGAGGAGGCCTTCCTAGCGCTGGAGCCTGGGGAAGAGGCCCTGCTTCTGGAGGCTGGGGGAGAGGCCTACAGCCCCCAGGACGCCCTAGGGCTCTTCCTGGAGGTGCGCACCTTGAAAAGAAGGGCTTGCGTGAGGCTGGAGAAGACCTTTCTTCACCGCTACCTCCTGCCCCAGGGCCCCTTCAGCCTGCGCTTCTTTGGCCTGGGGGTGGCGGAGTTCACCCTTAAGGGCTTTCTCCCCCGCCCCGGGTCGGAGGAGGCCTTGGACCTAACGCCGGAAGAGATGGAGGAGGAGGGAAAGGAGTAGGGAAAGGAGGAGGGACGAGGTAAGGGGAAGGTACACCTTGAGGCCTTCCCGCTCTATGCGGATGTCCCCCGGCAGGTGGCCGAACCAGGTGAAGAGTTTGGGGAAGTAGAGGAGCAAGATCCCCAGGAGGAGCAGGAAAAGCCCGGCGTAGACCAGGACCTTACCCACCTCCATCCTTCACCTCCAAGAAGGCCGTGAGGGCGGCCCCCAGAAGCCCCGCTTCGGCCCCCAGCAGGGCCTTGCGCAAGGGCGGGGCCTCCCAGCCCTGGAGGTAGTGGCGGTAGGCGGCCTCCAGGGCTTCCCAGTAGCCCTCGGGGGCGTTCAGGGCGATGCCCCCGCCCACCACCACCACCCCGGGGTCAAAGGCCTTCACCAGGCTGGCGAGGCCTATCCCCACGTAGCGGGCGGCTTGCAGGAGGAGACGCCGGGCCTTGGGGTCCCCCTCTTGGAAGAGGCGGAAGAGCTCCCGGGTGTCCACAAGGCGGTGGTAGGCGTAGGCGGCTTCCCGCTCCAGGGCGCGGCCCGCGGCCAGGGCCTCGAGGCAGCCTTCCAGCCCGCACCCGCAAGCGGGCCCCCCGGGAAGGAGGGTCATGTGGCCGAGCTCACCTCCCTGGCCCCTTTCCCCCCGGAGCACCCGCCCTCCCAGGACCACGCCCCCCCCGATGCCGGTGGAGACCGTGAGGTAGAGGGAGCTCTCCTCTCCCTTCCCCGCCCCCAGGTGGTGCTCGGCCAGGGCGGCGGCGTTGGCGTCGTTTTCCAGGAAGACGGGCCGCCCCGTGGCCTCCTCCAGAAGGCGGCGGATGGGGAAGTCCTTCAGCCCCGGGATGTTGGGGGTGAAGCGGATGACCCCTTCCCGGAAGTCCAAGGGCCCCGGGGTGCCAAGGCCCAGGGCCTCCGCCCGCACCCCCGCCTTCTCCTCCGCTTTTTGCGCCGCTTCCGCCAGGGCCCGCACCACCTCCATCCCGCCCTCCTTGGGGGTGGGGAGGACCACCTCCGAAAGGAGCCTCTCCCCGTCAAAGGCGCCGGCGGCGATCTTGGTGCCCCCCAGGTCCAGGCCCACCACGGTCATGGGGCTTCCTCCCGCAAAAGGGCCTCGGCCTCGCCCCAAAGGGCCTGGGGCACGAAGAGGGCCACGTCCCCCATGTAGGTGCCCAAGGCGGCCTCGGGGAGGCCGGCAAAGGGGGTTTCCAAGAGCACGGGGATGCCCTTGGCCTCCAGGCGGGCCCGGATCCCTTCGGCCACGGGCCTGGGGGCGGTGAGGAGCTTAAGGTAGGGGGTTCCGGCCACTAGGCGGCGTTCCATAAGGCCTCCACCAGAAGGGCGTACTCCCTCCCTGCGGCCTCCACCTCGGCCAGGGGAATGTGCTCCTTGGGGGTGTGGGCTAGGGCGGGGTCCCCGGGGCCAAAGCCCAGCACCGGGGCCTTGGCCCCCAGGTAGGGGGCGTCGGTGGTGAAGGGCCAAAGGCCCGCCTCCTCCTGCCCCAGGGCCCCAAGGGCCGCCTGAAGGAGGGGGTGGTCCGCGGGGAGGCGGTAGGGGGGCCAGAGGGCGGGGAGGGTCATCCGCACCTCCCCCGAGGCCCGCTCCTCCTCGGGCACGTAGACCGAGGCCCGCCCCAGGGTGCGCAAAGCGGCGAGAAGCCCGTCTAAGTCGGCCTCCGGCTCGTAGCGGGCGTCCAGGTAGAGCCGCACCACCCCGGGGGTCTGGTTCCTGGCCCCGGGGTAGGTGTCCACCCGGGTGGGGGTGAGCTTCACCCCTTGGGGGAGGGGAAGCTCCCTTAGGGCCAGGAGGTATTCCGCCAGGTCAAAGAGGGGGTTTTCCGGCCCTGCGAGGGCGGCGTGGGCCTCTTCCCCCTCGAAGTCCGCCCACACCTCCGCCCGGCCCCTGTGCCCCCGCATGAGCCTCCGCCTCGAGGGCTCCCCCAGGACGAAGGCCAAGGGGGCAAGCCTCCCCGCGGCGTAGCGGCTTCCCAGGCCCCCCACCTCCTCCTGCACCACGGCCAAAAAGCGCACCCGCCCCTTCAAGGGTTTCTTGGAAAGGGCTTCCAGGGCCAGGAGCATGGCCACCAGGGGGCCTTTCATGTCCACCGCCCCCCGGCCCCAGAGGGCCCCCTCGGCCACGGCCCCCTGGGGGTAGGGCCAGCGGGCGGGGTCGCCTGTGGGCACCACGTCCAGGTGCCCGGTGAGGACCACCTCGGGCTCCTTTTCGCCCAGGAGGGCCTCCACGTTGCCTGCCTCGTCCAGGCCGGCCTCGAGGCCCATCCCCTTGAGGGCTTCCAAGAGGAGGGCCGCCGCCTCCCCTTCCTGCCCGGGAAGGCTTTCCGCCTGGAGGAGGCGGGAGAGGAGCCTGACCCAGTCCACGGCCCTATCCTACACCCCGGGCGAGGCCCGCCTGGTAGAGGGCGATGCCCAGGGCCACGGAGGCGTTCAGGGACTCGGCCTCAGGGCGGATGGGGATGCGGAAAAGCTCGTCGCAGGCCTCCCGCACCAGCCTTCGCATGCCTTCTCCCTCCGAGCCCACCACCAGGACCAAGGGCCTCCTGAAGTCCAGCGCCCCCGGGGTTTTCTCTCCCCCCACGTCCAGGCCGTAGACCCAAAGGCCCCGCTCCTTGAGGTCCCCTAGGGCCCGGGGGAGGTTCTTCACCTTGACCACCGGGATTTTGAGGGCGGCCCCCGCGCTGGCCTTCAGGGCCAGGGGGGAGAGGGGAGCCGAGCGGCGCTCCTCCGAGACCACCCCGTGGGCCCCCAGGGCCAGGGCGCTCCGGATCATGGCCCCGTAGTTCCGGGGGTCGGTGATCCCGTCCAGGGCCACCAGAAGGGGCATCTCCTTCCGGGCCTCGGCCAGGCGGAGGGCGTCTTCCAGGGTGGCGTAGGAGGGTTCCTCCACCTCCGCCGCCACCCCCTGGTGGTGGGTGGTCCGGAGGAGGGTGTCCAGCTCGATGCGGGGCACCAGGGTGTAGTCCGCTCCCAGCCTCTTTAGCTCCCGAAGGAGCCAGCCTTCCACCCCCTTGGCCACCAGCACCCGCCGCACCTGGCCCGCCTTGAGGGCCTCGAGGACCGGGTTCCTGCCGTAGATCCACATGGCCCGAGTCTAAAGCCCCTTGCCGTATGATGGGAGCCAAGGAGGTGTTCATGTACAAGACCATCCTCATGCCCACCGACGGCAGCCCCTGCAGCCTCCAGGCCCTGGAGCACGGCCTTGGGCTGGCCAAGGCCCTAGGGGCCAAGGTCCACTTCCTCTACGTCCTGGAAAACCCCGCCCAGGCCATCTGGATCGCTCCAGAAAGCGTCCCTTACGGCCTTGAGCTTCTGGAGGACCTGAAGAAGGCCGGGGAGGAGGCCATAGGGAAGGCCCTGGCCCTGGCCCGGGAGAAGGGGGTGGAGGCCACGGGGGAGGTGAAGGAAGGGGTGCCCATCCCCACCATCGTGGAGGTGGCCAAGGGCTTTGACCTCCTGGTCATGGGCACCCACGGGCGCACGGGCCTGGACAAGCTTCTCCTGGGCTCGGTGACGGAAGGGGTGCTGCACCGGGTCTCCGTCCCCGTCCTCGTGGTCCGCTGCCGCTAGATGCGCTTCCTCTCCGTCTTTGTTTCCTCCCGCCTCTCCCCTGAAGATCCCCTTTACGCCAGGCTGGTGCGCTATGGGGAGGTCCTGGCCGAGGAGGGCTTCGGCCTGGCCTGCGGCGGGTACCAGGGGGGGATGGAGGCCCTGGCCAGGGGGGTGAAGGCCAAGGGCGGCCTGGTGGTGGGGGTCACGGCCCCCGCCCTTTTCCCCGAGAGAAAGGCCCCCAACCCCTTCGTGGACCTGGAGCTCCCCGCCGCCACCTTGCCCCAGCGCATCGGCCGGCTTCTGGACCTGGGGGCGGGGTATTTGGCCCTGCCCGGGGGGGTGGGGACCCTGGCGGAGCTCCTTTTGGCCTGGAACCTCCTCTACCTCAGGCGGGGTCTGGGGCGGCCCTTGGCGGTGGACCCCTACTGGCTTGGCCTCCTCAAGGCCCACGGGGAGATCGCCCCCGAGGACCTGGCCCTCCTCCAGGTGGTGCGGGAGGAGGAAGACCTGCGCCGCTTCCTGAGGAGGCTATGAGCGAGACCCTTTTGGTCCACGTGCCGGACCTGGGCCAGGGGGTGAGCTTCTACCAGGCCCTGGGCCTAGCCCTGGAGGAGCTCCTCCCCGGGGAGGCCCTCCTCGCCCCCAAGGAGGGCCCGCTTCTCCTCCTGAGGCCCGGCGCGGGAGGGGTGGGGCGGGGGCCGCAAAGGCCCAGGCCCGAGGGCCAGGGCTTCGCCCGGCTGGCTTTGGAGGCGGGCCGGATCGTCTTCTGGGTGGATAGCCTTTCCCACGAGAAGCTCCGCCTTGCCAAGTACGGCCTGGCCTTCCTAGAGGCGGGGGACCACCTCCTCCTCTTTGACCCGGGGGAGAACCCGGTCTTGGTGCGGGAGGGGTAGTGGCGGCGCGGCTTTGGCTTTTAGATCTGGACGACACCCTCCTCCAGGACCACGCCGTGACCCAAAGGGTCCTCGAGGGCCTGGGGGAGGAGGTGGGGGTGGAGGGGCTTTTCGGGGCGGTGAGGGAGCGGGCCCAGGCCCTCTTTGGAGAAGCCCCCTTCTACCCTTGGGCGGAAAGGATCGGCCACTCGGCCTTGGAGGCCCTCTGGGCCCGCTACACCACCCCGGGCCTCGAGGCCCTGGCGGAGTGGGCCTGGCCCTTCCGGGAACGGGTTTTCCGGGAGGCCCTCTCCCGCCTCGGGGGGCCCGAGGAAAGGGCGCGGGACCTGGCCGAGGCCTTCTTCCGGGAAAGGCGGCGCTATCCCCTTTTCCCCGAGGTGCCGGAGTTCCTCGAGGCCCTGAGGGCCAGGGGGGCGGCCCTCGTCCTCCTCACCAACGGGGTGCCCGACCTGCAGCGGGAAAAGCTCTTCGGGGCGGGGCTGGGGGAGGCCTTTGCCCTCACCCTGATCTCCGGTGAGGTGGGCCTGGGCAAGCCCGACCCCAGGCTTTTCCGCATGGCCCTCGCGGCCTTCGGGGTGGGGCCGGAGGAGGCGGTGATGGTGGGGGACAACCCGGAAAGGGACGTCCAGGGGGCCCTCCTCGCGGGGATACGGGCCGTCTTCGTGGACCGGGGCCACCGCAAGCCCGATCCCCGCTACCCCGCCCACCTGGAGGTGAAGGACCTGCGGGAGGCCCTCCTCCTTTCGTGACCTCCTTCCGGGAAAGAGGGGGGCCTGGCCGGTAGACTTTCCCCATGCACGAGGCCCTGCTCTTCCTGCACAACCTGGTGCGCTGGCTGGTCCTGGCTTTCGGCTTCTACGCCTTGGGGCGGCCCGAACCCCGGCCCGGGGCCCTCTTCGCCCACGCCCTCACCCTGCAAGTGGTCCTGGGGGTGGTCCTGGCTTTCCTGAGCCCCCTGGTGCAAGGGGCCCTGGCGAGCCTAGAGGCGGCCGTGGCCACGCCGGGGGAGGCCCGTTTTTTCGTGGCCGAGCACTGGGTGGGGGGGCTTGTGGCCCTGGGCCTGGCCCACGCGGGGCTGGCCCGGGCGCGGAAAGGGAGGCCCGGGGCTAGGCTGCTCTTCGCCCTGGCCCTAGGGGTGCTTCTCCTTTCCATCCCCTGGTTCCGGCCCCTGGTGCGGCTTTAGAGGAGAGAGGCCACCGGCACCCGAAGCTGGGGGAAGGCCTTGGGGGAGAGGGTGTCCTCGAGGCCCAGGACGTGGTGTTCCCGGTAGCCCCCGGGGGAGGGTTCCAGGAAGCGGTGGACCCTCCCCTCCGCGAGGTCCACCACCCAGACCTCCTGAATCCCGTGCCGGGCGTAGAGGGGAGCTTTCACCTCACGGTCGTAGGACCCCGAGGCATCGGCCACTTCCACCAAGAGGAGGACGTCCTCGGGGCCCGGGTGGGCCTCGGCGTAGAGGTCCTCTCGGGGTTTGAGGAGGAGGAGGTCGGGCTGGGGTTCGCTGTGGGGGCTTAGGCGCAGGGGGTCCTGCACGGCGAGGAGGCATAGGCCTTGGGTTTCCAGGGGGGTGAAGAGGCGGCGGAGGCGGCGGAGGCAGGCGGCATGGCGGCTACCGATGGGGCTCATCTGCCAGATCTCCCCTTCCAGGAGCTCCACCCGGTCGTCTTCCCCGAGGAGGCCCGCCTGGGCCATGCGGTGGAACTCCTCCACGCTGAAGCGCCGACGCACCGGGGTCATCTTCCTTCATTCTAGATAGGCCAACGCCCCATACCCCACCACCCGCTCCCTTCCCCCTCCGGCCTCGGCGCTGGTGGCGTAGGCGAGGAGCCTGGGCCGCCACCCGAGGGCCTTGGCCAAGGCGGTGAGGCTGGCCCAGGGAAGGGCTCCACAGGCCTCCCTTCGGGCCAGGCCCTCGGCGTCTAGGGCCAGGGCCGCCCCCAGGGTCTTGCGGTCTATCTCCCTGGCCAGGGGGTCGGGATGGTAGTGGGAGAGGTCGCTGGAGGCCACCACCAGGTCTTTGGGGCCGAGCTCCCCGAGGAGGGCCTCCCCCACCCTTTCGGGGTCCGCTTCCCCGAAGAGGAGGGGGAGGATGGGGACCCCTGGGAGGGCCACCTGGAGGAAGGGGAGGAGGACCTCGAGGCTGTGCTCCTCCCGGAAAGGGGCCTCGTAGGCCAGGAAGGGAGGGCCCAAAGCGAGAAGCCTCTCCCCGCCCCAAAGGTCCACCGCCACCTCCCCCAAGGGGGTGCGCCAGGAGCGGTAAGGGAAGAAGGCCACGCCCCTAAAGGGCACGAAGTGGCTCGGGCCCAGGAGGAGGACCCTCGTGGCCTTTCCCTGCCAAGCGGAGAGGGCCCGGAAGGCCTCGGCGGCCACTTTTCCCGAGTAGCGGTAGCCTGCATGGGGGGAAAGGGCTCCGCGGGCCCGGGGCTCAAGCGGGGTTTGGGCCCTTTGCAAAAGGCGCTTCACCCACCCGAGGAGGGCTTCCCGCTTCCCCGGGTAGAAGCGCCCGGCCACGGCGGGGGGCCTTACCAGGTCCATACCCCGGGGACCCTCCTCCCGCACCCGGGGCAGACCCCGGGGGTCTCCCAGCGGGCCTCCACCCGGAAGCCCCGCCTCCTCAGGAGAAGCCTCCCGCAGTCCGGGCAGTGGGTAGAGCCCCTTTCCTCGTCTAGGACGTTTCCCACGTAGACGAAGCGCAGGCCCTCCTCCTTGGCGATCTCATAGGCCCGCACCAGGGTGGCGTGCCGGGTGGGCCGGAGGTGGAGCATCCGGTAGTCGGGGTGGGCGGCGGTGAGGTGCCAGGGGATCTCGGGGGAAAGCCCCTTGAGGAAGCGGGCCATGGACCGGATTTCCCCTTCCGAGTCGTTGTACCCCTCCAAAAGCAGGGTGGTGACCTCCACCCAGACCCCGCTTCCCGCCAGGTATTCCAGGCTCTCCAGCACGGGCTTGAGCCGGGCCCCGCAGATTTCCCGGTAGAACCTCTCGGTGAAGCCCTTGAGGTCCACGTTGGCCGCGTCCAGGTAGGGCCTGATGTGGTCCCAGGCCTCCTTGGTCTCAAAGCCGCTCGTTACGAAGACGTTCTTCATGCCCCGCGCCTTGGCCAGGCGGGCGGTGTCGTGGGCGTACTCTATCCAGACGGCGGGCTCGTTGTAGGTGTAGGCGAGGAGCCTCACCCCCAGGGCCTCGGCCTCGGCCACCAGGCGCTTTGGGGGCCAGTCCTCCCCGATGGGGCGGTCCAAAAGGCCCTCTGGAGAGACCCGGAACTCCCGGAACTGGGAGATCGGCCAGTTCTGGCAGAAGACGCAGAAGAGGTTGCACCCCACGGTGCCCACGGAGAGGATCCCCTCCCCGGGGTGGAAGTGGTAGAGGGGCTTCTTCTCCACGGGGTCCAGGTGGACCGCGGCGGCCTTGCCGTAGGTGACCAGGTAGAGCCGGCCTCCGAAGTTGCGCCGCACGCCGCACTTCCCCGTCCCACCCTCGGGGACGGCGCAATAGTGGGCGCAGGCCCGGCACTGCACAAAGCCCTTGGGGAGGGGGCGGAAGAGGTCGGCTTCCCTCAGGGTGGCGGCGAGCATTTGATACCGCTAACCTCATTGTAGCAAACTGGGTCCGTGGCCCCTTTCCCCCCGGAGAAGGAGGAGGACTTCGCCCCCTTTTTCCCCGAGGAGGTCCTGGCCCGGGGCCTGGCCTACGCTAAGGAAGGGCGGGTCCTAAGGGTCTATCGGGTGGGGGAGCGGCTCTTGGGGGAGGTGCAGGGCTCCGAGCCCCTGCCCTACCGGGTGGAGGTGGGGCCGGGGATGGCGGGGGCCTGTACCTGCCCCTACCCCTTCTTTCCCTGCAAGCACGCCGCCGCCCTCCTCTACGCCTACCTGGCCCACAGGCCCAAGGAGGACCTCCTCCAGGCCTTGGACCGCCTCTCCCTCGAGGAGGCCAAGGGCCTTCTCAAGGCCCTGGCCCAGCTTCCCGAGGCGGCCCTCTGGCTCGCCGAGGCCCTCTTTCCCCAGGAGGCCTTCCTGGAAGGGGTAAGGGCCCTCAGGCGGGCCTTCCACCTGGGAGGGGGGGAAGAGGAGGCGAGGCGGCTCCTTTTGCGGCTTTCCCAGGCGGGGGAGAAGGAGGTGGGGCGGTTTATGGAGGCCCTCCTCGAGGCCCCCTTTGACCCCGAGCCCTACCTCAGGGCGGCTCTGGCCCGCTACCTGGAAGTCCGGGGCGACCCCGCCTTCCTCCTCCGCCTCTACCTCAGGGCCCCTTCCCCTTCCCTGGAGGAGGCCCTCCTCGCCCTGGGGAGGGAGAGGCCTGAGGCCCTCCTCCCCCTTTTGGAGAAGGAGCGCTCCCCCTTGGCCCGCTCCCTCAGGGCCGAGCTCCTCTTCGCCCTGGGGAGGGAGGAGGAGGGCCTGGCCCTTCTCCGGGAAGGCCTGGAGGGGGTGGAGGACTACCTGGCCTTCGTGGGACGGCTCCTGGCCCTGGGTAGGCGGGAGGAGGCCCTGAAGTACGCCGAGGAGGCCGTGGCCTGGTTCGGCAAGGACCCGAGGCTTCTTCCCCTCCTGGACCTCCTCGTGGCCCACCGGGGAAGCCCCGAGGACCACCGGGCCCGCTTCCTCCTAAGGCCTAACCTCGAGGACTACCTGGCCCTCAAGGCCAAGCTGGGCCGGGCCTTCGCCGAGGAGAGGCCCCGCCTCCTCCGGCAGGTGCAAGACCCTGCCCTCCTCGCCCGCATCCTCCTCCTGGAGGAGGACTGGAAGGCCCTGGACCGCCTCCTCCAAAGGGCTCCCCCGGAGGCCTACCCCGCCTTGGCGGAGGCCTTGGAGGCGGGGCTTCCGCAAGAGGCGGTGCGGCTTTACCTGGAGGCGGCGGCGCGGGAGGTGGAGAAGGGCACCCGCAAGGCCTACCAGGAGGCGGCGAGGCTCCTCGGGAAAGCCTCCCGCCTGGACCCCAAGGCGGCCAGGGCCTTGGCCCGAAACCTCCTCGAGGCTTACCCCCGCCGCCCGGCCCTAAAGGAAGCCCTGGCCCCCCTTCTCGCCGAGGGCTCATGAAAGAGGGCCGGGAGCGCTTTCTTAGCCCTTGACAGAGAGGGGGTCTTGCCCCATAGTAAGGCTTGCGGCCATACCTTGGAGGGTTGGCCGAGCGGTTGAAGGCGGCGGTCTTGAAAACCGCTGTGGGGTTTTCCCCACCGGGGGTTCGAATCCCTCACCCTCCGCCAGAGGCTTGGAGAGGTGGCCGAGTGGTCTAAGGCGGCACCCTGCTAAGGTGTTGCACCGGGAAAACCGGTGCCGCGGGTTCGAATCCCGCCCTCTCCGCCAAGCGCCCGGGGTTTCCCGGGCCTTTTCCTTGGCGGCGATGCCCTTGTACCCTTTTCCCGTGGACCCTCCCCCCGAGGCGAGGCCAGAAGAGCCGGAGTCCCCATCCTGGCTAAGCCTGGCCTTGCCCCCCCTTTCCCCTTGCCGCTTTTTGAGGCGGCCAAACCGCTTCCTGGTGGAGGCGGACGTGGGGCCTTTGCACCTTCCCAATAGCGGGCGCATGGCCGAGCTCCTTCTTCCCGGCACCCCGTGCCACTACCACCCCAGGCCCACCCCCAAGACCCTGGGCCGCCTGGTGTTGGTGGAGCGGGGAGGGGTCCTGGTGGGGGTGGACGCCTCCCTGGCCGCCCGGGTCCTCGAGGCCCTCCTCCGAGGGGGCTTCTTCGGCCCCCTGGAGGCCCTGAAAAGGGAGGCTCCCGTGGCGGGGGAACGCCTGGATTTCTGGGCGAGGCTTGGGGGAAAGGAGGCCTTTCTGGAAGCCAAGAACTGCAACCGCGTGGAGGAAGGCCTCGCCCTCTTCCCCGACGCCCCCACCGCAAGGGGGGCCCGGCACCTCCGGCTTCTTGCCCGTTTGGCTCGGGAAGGGTACGGGGCCTTCGCCGTCTGGGTCGTCCAGCACCCCCTGGCGGAGGCCTTCGCCCTGGACCCCGAGGACCGGGCCCTCCTCCAGGCGGCCAGGGAGGCCCTGGGGGCCGGGGTCCGGCTCCTCGCCTTCCGGGTGCGCCCCACCCTGGAAGCCCTCCGCCTCGAGGCCCCCCTCCCCTGGGTCTGGCTTAGCCCCCGAGGAGGATCTGAAAGGCCACCATCAGGGCCGCGGAGAGGGTGAGGACCGTGGCCACCCCCTCGGCCTCGGACTCCCTAAGGGCGTCGGGGAGGATTTCCGCCACCGCCATCCAGATCATGGCCCCGGCGGCGAAACCGAGCCCCACGGGCAGGGCGGGCTTGAAGGCCTCCACGAAGAGGAAGGCGGGCACGGCCATGAGGGGCTGGGGTAGGCTAGAGAAGACGCTCCACAGGGCGGCCCCCAGCACGCTCACCCCCCGGGGGATGAGCACCAGGCTGATGGCCAGCCCCTCGGGGATGTTGTGCACGGCGATGGCCAGGGTGATGAAGACCCCCAAAGCCTCCCCGCCCCCGAAGGCCACCCCTACCCCCACCCCCTCGGCGAAGGAGTGGAGGGTCATGATGCCCACGATCATAAGGGCCTTGCGGGCGTCCAGGCCGTTTAGGGTGCCGAAGTTCACCTCCCGGCCCTCGAGGTAGCGGTGGGAGAGCTGGATGAAGAAAAGCCCCAGCAAGACCCCAAGAAGGGCTCGGCCCAGGCTGTAATGGACCCCTTCGTAGATGAGGCCAAAGCTGGCGGCCAGCATGAGGCCGGCGGCGGCGGCGTTGGCCAGGCCCAGGTGTCGGCTTAGGATGTTCTGGGTAAAGAGAAAGGGGAGGGCCCCAAGGCCTGTGGCGATGGCGGTGAGGAGGGCATAGAGGAAAACGCTTAGGGGGGAGACGGGCAAGGCGTCCATGGCCTCTATACTATTGCAAACGATTATCGTTCGTAACTAGCCAATCCCGGACGGCCCGGGCCACCGCCTCCCGGTCCCGGTCCAGGAGGAGATCATGGCCGCTATGGGGAAAGACCAGGTAGTCCTTCCTGGGGCTTCCCAAGAGCTCGTGGTAACGGCGCACCCCCTTCACCACCCGGTCCTTCCCCGCCTCCACCACGAGCGCCTTGGCCTTCACCCGGGGCAGGACCTCCGGGGTCTTTCGGATGAGGGCGAGGAGTTCCAGGACCGCCCTGGTGGGGAAGTAGGGGTAGTTGGGGTTTTGTTTCCTGAGCTCGGGGTCCTCTATGGAGGGCGGGCCGGGAAAGCGGGGGATGAGCCGGTGGAGGTAGGGCGCCAGGGGCGCCAAGGGGTTTCTCAGGGCCAAGGCGGGGGCCAGGGCCACCAGGACCTCGGTGGGGTGTCGGGCCGCCAGATGGGCGGCGAGGAGCCCCCCCATGGAAAGCCCCACCACCCCCCGGGGCTCGGGGAGCTCCAGGTAAGCTTTTTCCGCCGCCAAGAGCCAGTCCTGGAAGCGTACCCCAAGGAGGTCCTCGGGCTTTGTGCCGTGGCCGGGGAGGGCGGGCTGGCTTATGCTGAAGCCCGCCTCCTTAAGGCTTTTCGGCAGGGGGCCCAGGGTGAGGACGGGGTGGGAGGTGAACCCGTGGAGGAGCAGAAGGTGCATACTCCAGCATACCCCGCCTGGACGCCGGTAGGGGAGCATGGTAAAACGGGGGAGAATGCTTGCGGGCAACCTCGCCGAGTTTCCCTTTCCCGCCCTGGTGGGCGCCCTCATGAGCGCCGGGCGCACCGGGCGGCTTGTCCTTAAGCCCCCTTTTCTAGAGGCGGAGGTCTACCTGCGGGGAGGCCAGGTGGTGCACGCCAAAGTCCAGGCGGGGGAGCGGTCTTTGGAGGGGGAAGAGGCCCTGGACCTCTTGGCGGGCCTTAGGCGGGCCCCCTTCACCTTTGAGCCCGAGACCCTGCCGCCCCACACTACCCTTTTGGGGGGGCTCGCCGTACCCGCCCGCCTGGCCGAGGCCCAGGCGGCGTGGCAGGGGCTCAGCCTTCCCAGCGACTGGGGGTACGTGCTCCGCCTGAACCCGAAGGGCGCGGAAGTGGAGCTTTCCCCCGAGACCCTACAGGTGTTGGCCCAGGTGGAGGGGAAGCCCATCGCTCAGGTCCTCGTGGCCCCGGGGGTCTTGCGCCTGGCCCGGGTCCTGCACACCCTCTTGCAGGTGAAGGCCCTCGAGGCCGTCCCCCGGGTGGAGGTACCCCCGGCCCTTCTCATCGTCCTTCCCATCTACGGCCCGGGCTCTGGGGTGGCCTACGTGGACGAGGCCTTGTACGCCGAGTGGGCCCGGGCCATCCGTCACGGCTTCCGCCTGCGCCTTTTGGGGCGGGAAGCGACGATGGAGGTCCGCCCCAGGCCCAATATTCCCGGGCGGCTTGGGCTTTTGGAAGAAGACCTGAGGCGCCTCCGCCTCCGCCGGGGGGATAGGGTGGAGGCGGTGCCGGAGGTGTAGGTATGGATATCCTGGCCCTGAACGAGTATCTGAACCGCATCGTTTACGGCTTCCCCATGAAGCTGGTCTTCCTCCTGGTGGGGGCTTACCTAGTTATATTCCAGATAAGATGGTTCCAAGCCCCCCTCCGGATGCTCCGGGTTTCCTTCGCCGAGACCTTCGGGGCCATCCGGGAGCGGGCCTATGGCTTCGGCGGCCAGATCACCCCCTTCCAGGCCACCATGGTGGCCCTTTCCGCTACCCTGGGCACCGGGCACCTCCTGGGCATGCTGGCGGCGGTGCTCCTGGGGGGACCGGGGGCCGTGTTCTGGATGTGGGTGGGCTACTTCTTCGGCACGGGGACCAAGTTCGCCGAGGCCACCCTGGCCGTCCACTTCCGCCGCCGCTTCGCCGACGGCTCGGTGTCCGGCGGGCCCATGTACTACCTCTCCCGGGGGCTTCCCCGCCTCCGCTTCCTGGGCCACCTCTTCGCCCTCTTCGCCGCCCTGGCCGCCTTCGGCATCGGCAACCTCGCCCAGGCGGGGGCGGTGGGGGGGGCCTTGGTCCCCTTGGGGCTTCCCCCGGCCCTGGTGGGCCTCTTCCTGGCCCTTCTGGTGGGGGTGGTCCTGGGAGGAGGGATCGTGTGGGTGGCCCGGTTCGCCCAGCTGGTGGTGCCCTTGAAGCTCCTCCTCTTCCTGGTGGCGGTGGGGCCCCTCCTGGTCCTTTACGGGGCCCGGATCCCCGAGGCCCTGGCCCTGGTCTTCCAGGCCGCCTTCACCCCGGAGGCGGCTTTGGGGGGCGCTGCGGGTTACACCCTTTTCGCCGCCCTCAACGCCGGGCTTGGCCGGGGCATCTTCGCCAACGAGGCGGGGTTGGGCTCGGCCCCCATCGCCCACGCCCAGGCCCAGGTGGACCACCCGGTGCGCCAGGGCTTCTGGGGGGTCACGGAGATGTTCGTGAGCTTCCTGGTCACCAGCCTCACCGCCCTCACCTTCCTCGCCTCGGGCCTCTGGCAGAAGGGGGGAAGCGCCGCCGAGGCCGCCCAGGCCCTCTTCCAGGCCCACCCCTTGGGCGGGGCCATCTTGGCCCTCACCGTGGCCGTTTTCGCCCTCGGGACCATGGTTTCTTGGGGATTTTACGGGGAGGAGGCGGCGGCCTTTCTCTTCGGGGAGGGGATCCGCTGGCCCTACCGCCTCGCCTTCGCCACCTTGGCCTTCGTGGGGCCTTTGGGGGGCCTCGAGGCCTTCTTGGCCATCTCCGACACCCTAAACGGCCTCATGGCCCTGCCCAACCTCCTGGGCCTCGTGCTCTTGGGGGGCGTGGTGGGGCGGCTGGTGTACGGGTTTTTCCGCGGGGAGCCTTGGGTGCCGCCCCGGTAGCCCCAAAAGGGCTTCCTCCCAGCCTTGGTTCGGGCACCTCGTGTTGCGACGCTAAGGCGCGGGCACTTATACCCCTTTGGCGTGAATCCTTCGCCTAAGCCGGAGTACGGAAGCCCTGCGTGCCTTTTGGGCCGGGGCCCCCATGCTGGCTTGGGCCAGCATGGGGTGGTATTAGCCCCCGCCCCGGCTTGCGGCGAAGGCGATGCGGTGGAACCAGGCTTCCGCCGCCTCCCCCTCTACTTCCACCTGGAGCTGGGGGATGGCGAGGCTTCCCACCCTTAAGGGCTCCACCTCCCGGAAGCGCACCCGGGCACCGGGAAGGCGGTAGGCCCCTTCCCCCTCCTTGACCCCGCCCCACTCCTCCAGGTAGCGCTCAAGGAGCCAGGGGGGAAGGGCCCCGAAGGTCTGGGCAAGCCCGCCCCCCGCCACCGGGGGGAAGAGGTCCAGGGTGGCCTCGGGGGAAAGGGGGGTGGCGAGGCCCTGGAGGTAGCGCACGTCCCGGCCCTCCAGGAAGACGGATACCCGCTCCGCCAGACCCTCCCCCTCAAAGAGCTCCTCCTTCAGGGCGGGGTAGGCCCGGACCAGGTTGGCCAAAACCTCCTCCACGGTGGCGCCGGGCACCTCCAGCTGGCTTTTCCCCGTGAGGTCCCGGAAGGTGGCGTAAAGGTTCACCTTGGGCATACCCCCTGAGTCTAAGGGAAGGCCCCGGCCCAAAGGCCGGGGCCACCCTGGGGAGGGCTAGTCGGCGGCCTGGGAGAGGATGCCCAGCTCCTGGAGCTTGGCGGGGGGCACCACGCCCCTTTCCCAGCCCCGCTCTTTGTAGTATTCCTCCAGCATCCGGTCCAGCTCGGTGAGCTGCCCCTTGGAGCCGGCGCAGTCGGAGGGCTCCTTGAGGAAGCGTTCGGGCAGGTAGTCCGAGCCCTCGCCCCAGCCCGCCAGGTTGTTGTAGTAGCGCTCCAGGTTGTAGATGCGCTCCCCGATGCGGAGGATCTCCTCGGGGGTCACGGGGCGGCCCCAGTAGGCGGCAAGCTGCTTGGCGTACTCCTCGGGCCCTTCGGCGAACTGGCTGAACTTGCAGAGGTCCAGGGAGTCGGTGAAGGCGGAGAGGTCCTGGAAGAGCTTGGTGAGCTTGCCCTTGCCTTCCCAGGCCAGGGGGTCGGTCTTGTAGGGCACGCCCAGGATCTCCGAGGCCGGGGTGTAGGCCCGAAGGTGGCAGGCCCCCCGGTTGGAGGTGGCGTAGGCGATGCCCATGCCCTTGAGGCCCCGGGGGTCGTAGGCGGGGATGGACTGGCCCTTGACCTCCAGGGCGATCTCCGGGTGGCCGATGGCCTTGGCAAAGCGGGCCGGGCCTTCGGCCAGCATGTCCCCCACGCCCTTGCGGTGGGCGATGGCCTCGAGGACCCTAACCTCCCCCTCCTTGTCCCCGAAGCGGATCCCGTCCGGGCCCTGGTAGTAGCCCTTCTCCGTGGCCTCCATGAGGACGGCGATGGCGTTGCCCGCCTCGATGGTGTCCATGCCGTAGGCGTTGCAGAGGTAGATGGCGTAGCCCGTCCAGTCGGTGTCCGTGTGGCCCGAGTGGGCCCCCAAGGCCCAGGCGGACTCGTACTCGTAGGACTCAAAGCGGATGGTCTTGCCGTTGATGTGGACCTCCACCATCTTCTTGCAGGCCACGGGGCAGGCGTGGCAGGTGTTGTCCTTGATGAGGCGGTGCTCGCGGATGTACTCCCCGGAGATCTTCTCCGCCCCCTCGATGCAGGTGTGCTGGGCGTTATAGGTGGGCAGGGCCCCCATGACGTTGGTGATGTTCATGAGGACGTTGGTGCCGTAGAGGGAAAGCCCGCCCTTCTTGGGGGCGGTGACGTTCTTGGGGTCGTTGATGGTGGCCGAGGCCAGGCGGTCCGCCTCCTTCCAGAGCTCGGGGTCCTTGGGCTGGGGCGTCTTGTCGTGGTGGCCCACCACCACGATGGCCTTGAGCTTCTTGCTCCCCGCCACCGCCCCGGTGCCGCCCCGGCCCGCGGCCCGCTCGTCGTTGTTGATCCAGTTGGCGAAGCGCACCAGGTTCTCCCCGGCGGGGCCGATGGCCATCACGTCGGCCTCCTCCCCGTGCCGCTCCCGGAGGATGCGGTGGACCTCGTGGGTGGTCTTGCCCCAGAGGTCCGTGGCGTCGTGGATGGAAACCTCCCCGTCCTTCACCAGGAGGTAGACGGGCTTGTCCGCGGCCCCCTTGATGAGGAGGCCGTCGAACCCCGCCCACTTGAGCTTGGCCGCGGTCCAGCCCCCCATGTGGCTGTCCGTCACCGTGCCCGTGAGGGGGCTTTTGGTGACCACGGCGAGCCTTCCCGACATCTTGGCCCGGGTGCCGGAGAGGGGGCCGTTCATGATGCAGAGGAGGTTTTCCGGGCCCAGGGGGTCCACCTGGGGGCCGTTCTCAAACACGTACTTCACCCCGAGGCCCCTTCCTCCCACGTACATCTCCAGGTCCTTGGGGTCGGGGGCGAAGTACTCCACCTGGCCGGTGCTGAGGTCAATACGGGCGAGCCTGTGGGCATATCCTCCGAGCATCCTGCACCTCCTTAGATGGGCCGCGCCGCGCGACGGGATAGGGACTTCGCTTAGCTTTCAGGGGGATTATACCACCAGGTCCCGGGGGGAATGTAAAGTGGGGCATCATGCTGGTCCTGGCCGGGGAGACCTTGGTGGACCTGGTGCTGGAAGGGGAAAGCCCCTTGCGCTTCGCGGGGGCGTTAGGGGGGTCGGTCCTGAACACGGCGAGCGCCCTCGCCCGGCTCGGGTTTCCCGTGCGCTTCCTCTCGGAGGTGGGGACGGACTGGCTTTCCGCCTGGAGCGAGGCGGAGATGGCCAGGCGGGGCCTCGAGGCCAGGCTTTTCCGCCACCCTGGCCCCATGCCCCTGGCCCTGGTGCGCCTGGGCCCGGAAGGAAACGCCCGCTACAGCTTCCACCGCCCCTTCCAGGAGGCCTTCCGCCCCGAGCCCGGGGCCTTGAGGGGGGCCGAGGCCTTCCACTTCGGCTCCCTCTTCGCCCTCGAGGCCCGCGCGGCAAAGGGGATAAAGGGCCTCCTGCAGGAGGCCCTCCGGGAAGGGGCCCTGGTCTCTTACGATCCCAACCTCCGCCATCCCCCCACGGAAGGGGAGCGAAGCCTGGTTGCGGACTACCTGGCCCAGGTCCATCTCCTGAAGCTCTCCCTAGAGGACGCCCGCCTCCTCTTTCCCGAAGGCCCCCTGGAGGGGGTAAGGCGCCTTCCCATCCCCCTAAAGGTCCTCACCCTGGGCCCCGAGGGGGCGATGGCCTTCCTCGGGGAAGAGGAGGTGCGGGTGCCTGGGGAGAGGGTTTCGGTGGTGGACACCGTGGGGGCCGGGGACACCTTCACCGCCGCCTTCCTCGCCTTTCTCCTCCGGCGGGGCTACGGCAAGGCCCACCTGGAGGCCCTTTCCCGAGAGGACCTCGAGGAGGCCCTAAAGGGGGCCGTGGCCCTCTCCGCCCTGGCCTGCACCGTGCGGGGAGCGGGGCTTCCCGAGGAGGGGCTTGGGGCCTGGAAGGGGCGCTTCCTAGGGGATTAGGAGGACCTTACCCGTGGTCTTGCGCCCCTCCAGGGCCTCGTGGGCCTCCCCGGCCTTCTCCAGGGGGAACTCGGCGCCAACGCGCACCTTGAGCCACCCCTCCAACACCCCCCGGAAGACCTCCCCGGCCCGCCAGAGGAGCTCCTTGCGGCTTGCCGTGTAGTGGTGGAGGGTGGGGCGGGTGAGGAAGAGGCTTCCCTTGCGGTTGAGGATCTGGGGGTCCTGGGGCGGCACCGGCCCCGAGGACTGGCCGAAGAGGACCAGCATCCCCCGGGGACGGAGGGCCTCGAGGCTTCCCAGGAAGGTGTCCTTCCCCACCCCGTCGTAGACCACGTCCACCCCGCCCCCCGAGAGGGCCCTCACCGCCTCGGCGAAGCCCTCGTAGGGCAGGGCGTAGTCGGCCCCCGCCTGGAGGCAGAGCCGGCGCTTCTCAGGGGTGCTGGCGGTGGCGTAGACCGTGGCCCCCAGGCGCTTGGCCCACTGGATGAGGAGCTGCCCCACCCCCCCGGCCCCGGCGTGCACCAGGACCTGGTCCCCGGGGGCCACGGGGTAGGTGCTCTTGAGGAGGTAGTGGACCGTCATCCCCTGGAGGAGGGCCGCGGCGGCGAGCCTCAGGTCCAGCCCCTCGGGGACGGGGACGAGCCGCTCCGCCGGGACCACCTGGTACTCGGCGTAAGAGCCTTGCACGTTGGCGAAGGCCACCCGGTCTCCCGCCTTCACCCCCACCACGCCCTCCCCCACCTTCTCCACCACCCCGGCCCCCTCCTCCCCCAGGGTGAAGGGGGTGGGCACGGGGTAGAGGCCCCTCCGCTTGTAGGTGTCGATGTAGTTGACCCCGATGGCGGAAAGCCTCACCAGGACCTCCCCGGGCCCAGGCTCCGGGGTAGGAAGCTCCTCAAGCCTCAAGACCTCCAGTCCGCCCACCTCGTGCACCCGTATGGCCCGCATGGGGAGAGTCTACACCCAGACGGGCGGCCTCGAGGCCACCTCTTGACATGCCAATAAGTTTGCACTACAAAGTTATTGGCGGAGGTGAGTATGAACGCCAAGCGGACGTTGGTCTGGATCTGGCTCCTCCTCGCCCCGGCCCTAGGGGGCTCCTTGGGGTACGGCTTCCTGGGCTTCCAGGGGACCTGGCAGGGGGGTGGGGGCGGCTTCGGGACCTTCCAAGGGGTGGCCCTGGGCGGGGAGTCCTGGGGCGGCCCGAACGGGTACGGGGGGGTCTTCCTCGCGGGGGCCTGGCTTCCGGTGGGCCCCGGGGTCTTCCTCCTCCCCGCCCTGGGCCTGGGCGGGGAAAGCGGAGGCTTCCTCCTGGACCTCGGGGTGCGGGGCTTCTGGTTCTTCCGGGAGGAAGGGGGCTGGCTTTTTGGGGTGGGCGCCGGGTACGCCCTGCCCCTGGGGTCTTCCGGGGGCGGGTGGTACGTGCGCCTGGCCTTCGGGGGAGGTAGGCCGTGAAGCCGGAGGAAGCCAAGGCCCTGCTGGAGGCGGCCACGCGGGCGGAAGAGGAAGCGCGGCTTAAGCTCGCCCTCCTCGGGGGGTGGTATCTCGTCCTCTGGGGAGGGCTTTGGGGAGTGGGAAGCCTCCTCCTCGCCTGGTCCCCGGAGGCAGGGGAGAGGTTCTGGACCGTGGCGGGCCCCCTGGGGGCGGCCCTCTCCTTTTACCTGGGGGTGCGGCAGGGCGGCCGGGTGCAAAGCCTCATGGGGTTCCAGACCTTCGCCCTATGGGGGCTTCTCACCCTCTTTGCCCTTCTCCACTGGATCCCCCTCCTTCCCCCCTGGACCCTGGCGGGGGAGAGCTTTCTGGTGAGCCTGGTGGCCTTCGCCTACGCCTACATGGGGATCCTTTGGCGCCTCCCGGGGATGGTCTGGGCAGGGCTCGGCCTCTTCGCCCTGGACCTCCTTCTCTTCCGCCTCTTCCCCGGCCTCTTCCACCTGGGTATGGCCGCCACGGGCCTTCTCGCCCTGGTCTACGGGGGGGTGTGCCTTTGGCGCTGGACCCGGTGATCCACCAGGAGACCCGCCTCCGGCTCATGGCCCTTCTCCATGCCCTGGGGGAGGGGGCCCAGGTGGAGTTCTCCTGGCTCAAGGACACCCTGGGCCTCACGGAGGGCAACCTCTCCAGCCATCTGGCCAAGCTGGAGGAGGCCGGGTACGTGCGGGTGGAAAAGGGGTACCAAGGCAGAAGGCCCAGGACCTGGGTCCGGCTCACCCCCCAGGGCCGGGCGGCCTACGAGGCGCATCGCAGGGCCCTCCTGGAGCTTTTGCGAGGCGAGGGGTAGGCCAAAGGCCCCCTTGTTCCGGATTCCCTTCCTCGCCCCCGGGCAAGGGGGCCCAGGAGAGGTCCTCAAAAGGCCCTCTGGTACTGGGGCGGAACCGGGGCCTCCGCCCCCAGGGCCTGGGCCGCCCGCAAGGGGAAGTAGGGGTCCCTGAGGAGCGCGCGGCCCAAAAGGACGAGGTCGGCGCTTCCCGCCTGGAGGACGGCCTCCGCCTGCTCGGGGGTGGTGAGGAGCCCCACGGCCCCCGTCCGCAACCCCACCCGCTTCCGCACGGCGTCGGCGAAGGGCACCTGGAAGCCCGGGGCCGCGGGAACCCTCACCCCCGGCACCACCCCCCCCGAGGAGAGGTCCAGGAGGTCCACCCCCAGGGCCTTGAGCCTTTCGGCGAAGGCCAGGGTGTCCTCGAGGCCCCACCCCCCTTCCGCCCAGTCCGTGGCCGAGACCCGCACGAAGAGGGGAAGCTCAGGGGGTATCACCTCCCGCACCGCCCTCGCCACCTCCAGGGGGAAGCGCATGCGGTTCTCCCGGCTTCCCCCGTAGGCGTCCGTCCGCCGGTTGGCAAGGGGCGAGAGGAAGGAGGAGAGGAGATAGCCGTGGGCCATGTGGAGCTCAAGGACCTGGAAGCCTGCCCGGATGGCCCTCTTGGCCCCCTCCACGAAGGCCTCGAGGACCCGGGCCATCCCCTCCTCCGTGAGGGGCTCGGGCACGGGGTAGCCCTCGGCGAAGGGGAGGGGGCTTGGCCCCACCACCTTCCAGCCCAGGGGCCTCCCTCCTTCCCAGGGCCTCGCCGTCCCCGCCTTGCGCCCGGCGTGGGCGAGCTGGATCCCCGGCACCGCCCCCGCCTCCCGGATGCGCCGGGCGAGCTCGGCAAGCCCCGGGAGGTGGTCCTCGGACCAGATGCCCAGGTCAAAGGGGCTGATGCGCCCTTCGGGAAGGACCGCCGTGGCTTCCACCATCACGAGCCCCACCCCACCTAGGGCCCGGGTGGGGTAGTGGAGGAGGTGCCAGTCCGTGACCCCTCCCCCTTCCGTGGCCGAGTACTGGCACATGGGGGACATGGCCAGGCGGTTTTTCAGCCGCACGTCCCGGAGCCCAAGGGGGGTAAAGAGGAGCGCCATGGGACCATTATCCCCGGGGGAGCCCGTGTAGAATGAGGGCATGCCTCTGGAAGCCTTTCCAAGAGGAGCCCTATGGGGGTGATGCCGTGAAGAAACGCTTTTGGGCGGCGGTCTTCCTTCTGGCTACAGGCCTGGCCCAGCCCCTCAAGGTGGCCATCCTCTGGCACCAGCACCAGCCCCCCTACGAGAACCCCCTCACGGGCCAGTACGAGGGGCCCTGGGTGCGCATGCACGGGGTGAACGACTACCCCTGGATGGCCGAGGTCCTCCTGGAGTTTCCCCAGGTCAAGGTCAACTTTGACTACACCTCCACCCTCCTCAAGCAGATCCAGGACTACCTTTCCGGCAAGGCCAAGGACGCCTACTGGCGGGTCTCAGAGAAGCCCGCGAGCGCCCTCACCCCGGAGGAGCGGGCCTTCGTGGTGGAGCGCTTTTTTGACATCAACCCCCGCTTCGTGGCGGAAAGCCCCCGCTACCAGGAGCTCCTCGCCAAAAAGAACCGGGGGGAGGCCTTCACCGACCAGGACCTCACCGACCTCCGGGTGCTTTGGAACCTCCTTTGGATCAACCGGGACTACATTGACCGCGACCCCGGCCTGAAGGCCCTTCGGGCAAAGGACCGGGGTTTCACCCAGGAAGACCTGGACTACGTCCTGAAGAAGCACCTGGAGCTCATGGCCACCATCCTCCCCCTGCACCGGAAGCTCTGGGAGGAGGGCCGGATTGACCTCCTCACCACCCCCTACTACCACCCCATCCTCCCCATCCTCCTGGACAAGGAGGCCGTCCGGGAGTCCAACCCCACCCTGGCCCTCCCCAAGGAGCCCATCGCCTGGCCGGAGGACGCCCGCTGGCAGGTGCGGGCCGGGAAGGCGTACTTCCACGCCCTCTTCGGGAAGGCGCCCTTGGGCATGTGGCCCCCCGAGGGGGCGGTGGGCCAGAAGGCCGCGGAGCTCTACGCCGAGGAAGGCGTCCGCTTCCTGGTGACGGACGAGGCCGTTCTTGGAAAAAGCGGCTTCCCCGTGAACCCCCTCACCCTCACCCGGCCCTACCACGTGGAGAAGGACGGCAAGCGCCTGGTCCTCTTCTTCCGGCACCGGGACCTCTCGGACCGGATCGGCTTTAGCTACAGCCAAATGCCCCCCGAGCAGGCGGTGGAGGACTTCGTGGCCACCCTTTTGGAGATCCGCCGCCAGGTGATCCGCGAGAACCCCGAGGCCGTCCTCACCATCGCCCTGGACGGGGAAAACGCCTGGGAGAACTACCCGGAAAACGGCAACGCTTTCCGCCGCCTCCTTTACCGGCGCCTTTCCGAGGAGCAGAGGAAGGGTACCCTCAAAACCGTGCGCTTCTCCGAGGTCCTGGACCTTCCCTCGGTGGCCCTTCCGCGCCTCGCCACCGGGGGCTGGGCCGGGGACTTCGCCATGTGGGCCGGAGAACCTGAGGAGAACGAGGCCTGGGACCGCTTGAGCCGCGCCCGGCAGGCGGTGCTGGCCTACAAGGAGGCGGGCGGGGACCCCAAGGTAGCGGAGCGGGCCATGAGCCTCATCTACGCCGCCCAGGCCTCCGACTGGTTCTGGTGGTACGGCCAGGACACCGCCTTCCCCAACAACCCGCCCTTTGACGAGGGCTTCCGCGCCCTCCTCCGGGCGGTCTACGAGGCCCTGGGGAAGAAACCCCCCGAGGAGCTCTTCATCGCCGTGCGGCCCCCCGTGGCCCCCCAGGGCGCCCCGGGCCGGATAAGGCCCCAGCTGGACGGCCGGGTGGACCCCCCGGAGGAGTGGAGGGGCGCCGCCTACCTCCCCGACCTCGAGGGCGCCGCCATGCAGACCCAAGACGACCTCCTCCGAGGGGTTTACCTAGGGTTTGACGAGCAAAACGTCTACCTGCGGGTGGACCTGCGGGAGGGGATGAGGGCGGCGGACCTTTTGGGCCGGGGCTTCCGCCTGCACGTCTACGCCACCACGCCCGGGGAGGAGGGCGGGGCGGCCTTCCCGGAGGGGGGCCGGGTTTCCCTGGGCTTCCCCCTGCAACAAAGGATCACCCTGGACCTGGACCAGGTGCGGGATGGGGAGGCGGTGCCGGTGCGCTACGCCTACCGGGACGGGGCCTGGAGGCTGGCCAGCTCTCCTGCGGATCTCCAGGGGCGGCGGGCCCACGTGGGCGAGGTGGTGGAGATGCGCCTTCCCTACACCACCCTCAAGGCGGAGGCCGGGGACACCCTGCGCCTGGCCGTGGTCCTGGAGCGGGAGGGGCGGGTGGTGGACACCGCCCCTAACGCCAATCCCCTCTCCCTCGCCCTGCCCCAGCGCCTGGCCGGAAGAGAGGTCCTGGTCCTTAAGGATCCCCAGGGAGACGAGCACGGCCCCGGGACCTACACCTACCCCAAGGACCAGGCCTTCGCCCCCTTCCAAGGCCTCTTTGACCTCCTGGAGATGCGGGTCCTGGACGGCGGGGCCACCTGGACCTTCGTCTTCACCTTCAAGGAGATGACCAACCCCTGGGGGGCCCCGGCGGGCTTCAGCCACCAGCTCCTCAACCTCTACCTGGACTTCAAGGAGGGGGGGCGCACCGACCCCTTCGCCAAGGGGGCCAAGGTGGCCTTTGACCCCGAGCACCCCTGGGACCTCTTCCTCAAGGCGGCGGGCTGGCCCCAGTACGGGCAGCGGGTGGGGTTTCCCGACGGCACGGACACCGCCGACGGGATCACGGTGGGGAGCAACCCCGCGGACAAGCAGGTGATCCTCCAGCTGGGCAAGAAGCACTTCCACCCCGCCTCGGGGCAACGGGTCTGCTTCTACGTCCTCGTGGGCAGCCAGGACGGCTACGGCCCCGACCACTTCCGGCCCGTGGGCAAGGAGGCGGGGCCTTGGAACCTGGGCGGGGCCCAGAACGAGGACGCACCCCTCGTGGTGGACTACCTCTGGCCGGAGAAGGGGGTGCAGGAGGCCATGCTTTCCCGGTACGGGGACGGGAAGTATGCGGTGCTCAGGCCCTACTGCGTCACCTGGCCTTAGCGCCGATCTACCCCGGAGGCGGACTCCGGAGTAGACTTTTACCATGGATCCGGGCCTCGAGGCCGCCTTCCAGTACGTGGAGCGCCTCCTCTTCGGGGACGTGAGCCGTCCGGGCCTCACCGTCTACGACGTGGAGCGGCTGGTGGGCTACCCCGCCAAGGGGGAAGGCCCCCTGACCTACACCTTCCCCCGCACCAAGGCCCTCTCCGGGGTCCAGGCGGTGCGCCTCTACTACTACCCCAAGGACCCCCACCTGCAGCTCATCCTGGAGATTGAGGACCTGGAGGGGCGCAAGCACCTCCGCCACTTCCGCTGGAACGGGTTCACCTGGGAGGTGCCGGAGGGGAAGCGAGGGGACTTGAGGAGCACCGAGGCGAGCCTGGGCCCCCTCAAGGTGGGGGAGGACTACTTCCTGGGCTTCCCCCGGGAGGAGGCCATGGAGCTGGAAGAGGTGGTGCGCAGGGGGGAGGCCCTGGGGGCCAAGTACCTCCTCTGCCCCCGGTGCGGCACCCGGGTCTTTTACGCGCCCTCGGTCCGGCCCGCGGAGGTGGTCTGCCCCAGGTGCGGCAACGCCACCCTGCTTTTCAAGACCTTTTCGGGCTTGGAGCCCGCCAAAGACCCCCTCGAGGCCCTGGCCGAGGAGAAAAGGGCCCTCCGCAGGACCCTGGAGGAGCTCATGGCCTACCTCAGGCGCAAGCTCGGCCCCTAGACCCGCACCCCCGGGGGGCCCCACCCCGGGTAGGCGTAGAAGCGCCCCCGCTCCCCTTTCAGGTAGTCCAACAGGGGTTCTTGAAGAGGGCGGTGGTTGGCCAGCCTTTGGGCGGCCTCCTCTAAGGTGAAAAAGCGGGCCTCCACGATGTGGCCGTCGGGGTCTTTGGGGTTCAAAAGCCCTTCGTAGCTCGCCCGGAAGGCCATGGCCAAGGTGCGCTCGTTTTTGCGGCGGTCCTCCACCTGGATGACGTAGGCCAGGTGCTCGATGGCCTTGATCCGGAGGCCCGTCTCCTCCCCCA
This sequence comes from Thermus sp. H19.2, assembly GCF_054979525.1. Lineage (NCBI taxonomy): Bacteria > Thermotogati > Deinococcota > Deinococci > Thermales > Thermaceae > Thermus > Thermus sp. H19.2. Next base: position 2,137,990 of record NZ_CM143429.1, on the reverse strand, counting down.
CCTCCCGCACCAGGGCCTCCAGCACGGTTTCCCCGGGCTCCACGGTGCCCCCGGGGAGGGTGTAGCGCACCTGGCCCCTTCGGCTCCAGTCGTTGCCCACCAAGAGCACCCGCCCCTGGCGGTCCAGGAGGATGGCCGCCACCACCAGAATCTCCCGGCGCATCACGCTTCCGTCATGGCCTCCAGCTGGCGCTCCTGATCCGTCCGCTTGAGGGCTTCCAGAAGGGGCTGGAGGCGCCCTGAGAGGACGCCCTCGAGGTCGTGGGTGGTGAACCCGATGCGGTGGTCCGTGACCCGGGACTGGGGGAAGTTGTAGGTGCGGATCTTCTCCGAGCGCTCCCCGGTGCCGATCTGGGCGAGGCGGGTCCGGCGGAGCTTTTCCGCCTCCTCCGCCCGCTTCATCTCCAAAAGGCGGCTACGGAGGATCATGAGGGCCTTCTCCCGGTTTTTGATCTGGCTACGGGAGTCCTGGCAGGTGACCATGATCCCCGTGGGCAGGTGGACCACCCGCACCGCCGAGTCGGTGGTGTTTACCCCCTGGCCCCCAGGCCCCGAGGCCCGCATGACGTCTATGCGCACCTCGTCCATGTTGAGCTGGAAGTCGGACTCCTCGGCCTTGGGCAGTACGGCCACCGTGGCCGTGGAGGTGTGGATGCGCCCCTGAGTCTCGGTGGCCGGAACCCGCTGCACCCGGTGGACCCCGCTTTCGTACTTGAAGGTGCCGTAGGCGCCAGGCCCCCGCACCTCAAAGACCACCTTGGAAAAGCCGCCTAGGTCCGTGGGGTTGGAGTCCAGGATCTCGGTCTCAAAGCCCATCTCCTCGGCGAAGCGCAGGTACATCTCCAGAAGGTCCCGGGCGAAGAGGGCCGCCTCCTCCCCCCCCGTCCCTGCCCGGATCTCCACGATGGCGTCCCGCTCGTCCATGGGGTCCTTGGGCAGGAGGTGGCGCTCCAACTCCTTTTCCAGGATCCCTTTCCGTTCCTCCAGCTCCGCCTTCTCCGCCTTGGCCACCTCGCGCAGCTCCGGGTCTTCCAGAAGGCTTTCCGCCTGCTCCAGGTTCTCCAGCACCCGGCGGTACTCGCGGATGAGGCCGAGGATTTCCCCCATCTCGGCGTAGCGCCGGGAGAGGGCCTGGTAGCGCTTGGGGTCCTTGAGGACCCCGGGGTCCGCAAGCTGGGCCTCCAGCTCCCGGTACTCGTCTTCTAGGCGCTTAAGCTTATCCAGCATACCTGATTCCAGGATACTCCATCCGGCTGAGCTCCACCTTTAGGTTCGGACATCTGCCCCCTGCCCGGGGGAAACGGGGGTAGGGAACAACCTTTGCAGCCAGGCTTCCAGGGCGCGGCGCAGGATGTCTACCCACTCCTCTGGGGAAAAGCGCACCGGCTGCCTCAAGAGGACAAAGAGCCCGGAGTAAGCCCCCCACTTCCGCCTCCCCTTTGAGCCCCCCCTTTCAGGCGCCCCCGCGCCTCCTCCCCCACCATCAACCCTACCCCGTAAGCCAAGGCCACCAGGGCCAGGGTCTTCTCCATGGCCTCCCATCCCTTGCTCATCACCCCACCCAACCCCAGGTGCCCCTTCAGGTCCCTAAACCCCTCCTCAATCTTCATCCGCTCCTCGTAGACCCGCAAAAGCTCCTCCGGGGGAAGGTTCCCCATCACCCAAAGGGGCTCCCTCATCCCCTCCCGCCACACCCCCACCAGGTTCACCTCCACCTCACCCCGGTACCACACCCCCTCGTACCTCACCTCCCGACCCCGGTCCACCCAGGGAATAAGCCGCTCCCCACGCCACAAAAGCCTGGGCCTCGTCCCCAGGTTCAACCGCACCGCGTACCTCACCCCCCACCGCTCCAGGGCCTCCAGCCACCCCCCGAAGGAAAACTCCCGGTCAAACACCCACACCGTCCCCTCCTCCACGTACTCCACCACCTCCTCCACCAGTCCCTCCCAGGTCCGGTTCCTCCCCTCCCCCTTCCCCTCCCAGTAGCTCCCCACGTACACCGGCACCGCCCGGCCCCCGTAAGGCTGGGCAAAGACCACCGCCCAAAAACCCAGGGTCTTGCCATCGGAAAGCCGTCCCACGTAGGGGGTGCGCCTGGCCTGGGGACGGGGGACCTCCGTGGGGTCCACCAGGAGAAAGGGCGTCTTGGGGTCCAGAAGCCGCAGGAGGTAGCGCTTGGGCTCCAAGAGGGGCAAGAGGCGGTCTATCGCCTTGTAGTTGGCCTCCTCCTTGGCCTCCTCCCGGTAAGCCCTGGCCCAGTCGCTCTTCCGAGCCGAGCCCGAGGCCAGGATGGACCACAGCAAACGGGCCACCTTGTCTTCCCACCGCCAAAGCCACGGGTCCAGCAAAGGGCTCACAAAGGGCCTCAAAGCCTCTGGCTCAAAGGGTAACCTCCTCATGCCTACATGATGTCCGAACCAAAAGGGGGAGGCCAGCATCCGGGGCTTGCCCAGGATTTTAGGTATACCTAAAATAGGGGCGTGGAATCCCCTATCCTCCACGCCCTTATGGGGGGGCTTTTCACCTGGGGGCTCACCGCCTTGGGGGCAGCGAGCGTCTTCCTCACCCGGGAGCCCAGCCGCAAACTCCTGGACGGGATGCTGGGCTTCGCCGCCGGGGTGATGCTGGCGGCCAGCGTCTTCTCCCTTCTCCTCCCCGGGATGGAGATGGCCGAGGCCCAGGGCATGGTGCCCTGGGTGCCGGCGGTGGTGGGGTTCCTCTTGGGAGGGGGCCTTTTGCGCCTTCTGGACCGGCTCCTTCCCCACGCGCACCTGGACCCCAAGGCCTCGGTGGAAGGGCTGGCCACGCCCTGGCGGCGCACCACCCTTTTGATCCTCGCCATCACCCTGCACAACTTCCCCGAAGGCCTGGCCGTGGGGGTGGCCTTCGGGGCGGTGGGGCTGGACCCCACGGGGGCCGCCACCCTGGGCGGGGCCATGGCCCTCGCCTTGGGCATCGGCCTCCAGAACCTGCCCGAGGGCTTGGCCGTGGCCTGGCCCCTGCGCCGGGCTGGGGTGGGGGCGGGGCTGGCGTGGTTTTACGGGCAACTTTCCGCCATCGTGGAGCCCGTGGGGGCCCTTCTGGGAGCGCTTCTGGTCCAGGAGATGCTGGCCCTTCTCCCTTACCTCATGGCCCTGGCGGCGGGGGCCATGGTCTTCGTCATCGTGGAGGAGGTGATTCCCGAGAGCCAGGCAGAGGGCAACGGGGACCTCGCCACCTTCGGGGTCATGACGGGCTTCGCCCTGATGATGGCCCTGGACGTGGCCCTTGGATAAGGGCTTACCCCGGGGCATCCCGCCCCCCATGCTGGCTTGGGCCAGCATGGGGTGGCGTTACCCCTCCTTGCCCCCCAGGCGCCCCTTGAGGAGGCGGGCGGCTTCCTCGGCCTTGGCCCTGGCGGCTTCGGCCGCCTTTTTGGCTGCCTCGGAGAGCTCCTTGAGCTTGTCGGGCACGCCGTCCTTGTCCTGGTCCAGCTCGGCCAGCCTGGCCTTGGCCTCCTCCAGGGCCTTCTCCGCCTCCCGCAGGGCCTTTTCCAGCACGTCGGGACGGCCGTCCTTGTCCTGGTCCAACCTTTCCTTAAGCTCCCGTAGCCTCCTTTCCGCCTCCGTTGCCGCGGAGCGGGTGAGCTCCTTGGCCCTTTCCAGGAATCCTTTGGGGTCCATACCCTAGTTTACAAAAGGGCCTTTAGGTCCGCCACCACCTTCTCCGTGGCCTCCACCTTGTCGGGGCTGAAGAGGAGGACCAGCTTCCCCTCCTTTACCACGAAGGTGGTGGCGGTGTGGTCCACCAGGTACTCCCCCGGGCCCCGGTACTGGGTCTTCTGGTAGTAGACCCCAAAGGTCTGGGCCGCCTCCCGCACCGCCGCCGGGCTTCCCGAAAGCCCGAGGAAGCTCGGGTGGAAGGCCTTGGCGTAGCGGTCGGCGACCTCCGGGGGGTCCCGCTCGGGGTCCACGCTCACGAAGACCACCCGTACCCGTTCCTGGTCCTTGGGGGAAAGCTTCTCGTAGGCCCGCTTGAGGGCCAGCAGGGTGGTGGGACAGACGTCGGGGCAGTGGACGTAGCCGAAGAAGAGGAGGACCACCTTGTCCTGGAACTGGGAGAGGCGCACGGGGCCTTCGGGGCCTTCCAGGGCGAAGTCCACGGGCTTGGGGTTGAGGAGCCTCGTGCCGTAGAAGGTGTGGCCCCGGGGGAGGAGGAGGTAGGCCAAAACCAGAAGCGCCAAAACCGAAAAGAGGGCGGGCAGGAACCTTTTCATCGCATCTCCACCGGCAAGAGCACCCTAAGCCGGGTTCCGTCTTGGAAGAGGAGGGTGACCTCCACCTTTTCCCCGGCCTTAAGGGGGCGTTTAAGCCCTTCCAGCATCAGGTGGTAGGCCCCAGGCTTGAAGGCCACCTTGGCCCCTGGGGGGATGTCCACGTAGGGGAGGGGGCGCATGCCAAGGACCGCCTGCCCCCCGCGGGTTTGCCGGTAATCCCGGTGGAGGGAAACCCGCTGGGCGATGGGGGTCGTGGCCCCCACCAGGTGGACGGGGGTCTTACCCCGGTTTTCCAGGGTGAGGTAGGCGGCGGTGTCCGGTACCACCGGGGGCACCAGGCGCACCCAGCCTGGGGTGGCCACCACCTGGGCTAGGGCGGGGGCGAGGAGGAGGAGAAGGGCGGCAAGCCTCACGGCTTCCAGCCTAGCAGAGGCAAAGGGGGTATGGCCTCGGAAAGTACAAATGTCCTGGCCTTTCCCCCTACCCTGAGGGCGTATGCGGGCCTTCCTCCTCCCCTTCCTAGGCCTGGTCCTGGCCGGCCCCGTGGTGCGCCTTCAAGGGGAGGTGGAGGGGCCGTTGGTCCTACGCACCCCGGGGACGGTGGTGGAGGGGGCTGGGGCCGTCCTCAAGGGAAAGGAGGGGCACACCCTTTCCCTTTTGGCCCCGGGGATCCGGGTGCGGGGGCTCAAGGTGTTGGGGGCTGGGCTCGAGGACGACTTCTTTGAGCCCGACGCCGCCATCTACCTCCAGGGGTGCCGGGGATGCCTCCTGGAGGGCGTGGAAGTGGAGGGGGCCCCCACGGCGGTGCGGGTGGAGGACTCCCCCCAGGCCCAGATTCTGGGCCTTCGGGCCCGGGGCCTGGGGTCTTCCCCGGGGGTCCTGGCCTACCGGAGCCCGGGGATAAGGGTGGAGAGGAGCCGCCTTTCGGGCTACATGGACGCCATCTACGTGGAGTACAGCCCTGGCATGGCCATCCGGGACAACCTCTTGGCAGATAACGGCCGCTACGGCTTCCACGTGATGTTCTCCTGGGAGGTGCGGGTAGAGGGGAACCAGAGCTGGGCCAACGCCGTGGGCAACGCCGTCATGCACGGGGCGGGGAACCGGGTGGCGCAAAACCTCCTCCTGGGCCACAAGAGCCCGGTGGGCTACGGCCTTTTGGTCCAAGACGAGAGAGGCACGGAGGTCTCGGCTAACCTCTTCCAGGAAAACACCCTGGGCCTCGTCCTCATGGACGCCCAAGGGGTGGGGGTTTCAGGGAACCGTTTCCGGCAAAACGGCACCGCCTTGCGCGTCACCCGGGAGCGAGGGGGGAACTCGGCGCGGGTGGAGGGGAACCTCTTTGCAGGCAACCTCTACGACCTTCTGGTGGACGACCCCGAGGCCAAGACCCAGGTGGTGGGCAACGCCTACGACCGGGCCTCCGGTCTTCCGGCGCCCCACCTCCCCACCTCCACCTTTGCCCTGCTCCTAGCCCGGCAGCCGGAGCTTTCCCTTTTCGCCCTATCCCCGGGGGTGGTCCTGTGGGAGGCGGTGGAGGCCCAGGTACCGGAGCTCAGGCTCCTTTCCTTGGCCGACCCCGAGGCCAGGCCCCTGCCCAAGGAGGGCGGGTCCTCGGTCTGGGCCCTTCTCCTCGGGGGGGTAGGGGGTGCGCTGTGGTGGCGCTGGAGAAGGTGGTAAAGCGGGGGAGGCTTGAGGGCCTCTCCCTGGGCCTCGAGGGGGGCGTGGTGGGCCTTCTCGGTCCCAACGGGGCGGGGAAGAGCACCCTCCTCGCCCTCCTCGCCGGCAGGCTTCGCCCGGACGGGGGGAAGGCCCTCCTCTTGGGGCGCTCCCCCAGGGACCCGAGGGTCTTCCCCTTACGCGCCTACCTGCCCCAAAGCCCCAGGCTCTTTCCCCACCTCACCGGGAGGGAGGTCCTGGAGCTTTCCCGGAAGGCCAAGGGTTTAGGGAGGGAGGCTTTGGAGGAGGCCGTGGACCGCATGGGCCTCGAGGGCTTCCTGGGGAAGCGGGTGGGGTTCCTCTCGGGGGGGCAGCGCCAGCGCCTGGCCCTGGCGGCAAGCCTCATGGGGAACCCTCCTGTGTGGCTCCTGGACGAGCCCACCGCCGCCTTGGACCCCAAGGGAAGGGAGCGGTTTTGGGCCTGGGTGGGGGCCAGGAAAGAGGGGCTTGCCCTCCTCGCCCTCCACAGCCTGGAGGAGGCCGCCTCGGCCCAGCACCTGGTCCTCCTCAAGGGGGGAAGGCTTTTGGAGGAAGGCCCCCCCGCCAAGCTTTTGGGCCCAAGGGGAGAACGCCTCCCCTGGCTAATGGAGGTGCTCTATGAGGAATCGGCGTGAGGTCCTTAAGGCTTTGGGCGGTTTGGTTCTCGCTTCCCCCGTCCTGGCCCACATGGGCCACGGGGACCACGGCGCGGGGATGGGGTCTGCCCCGGCCAAGGGGTCCCTGGTGCCCCCCAAGCTCATTCCCTGGGACACGGGGAGCTGCGCCTTCTGCGAGATGCCCATCAAGACCCCGGAGGGGCAGTGGCGGGGGCGCACCTTCCCTAAGGGCTTCTTTGAGCAGACCTACAGCCAGATCGCCTTCGCCGAGCCCCGCCCCGCCCCCCACGACCCCAAACAGGTGGTGGACGCTCTCCACTTTGAGAGCATCGCCTGCATGGTGAACTATGCCTGGGTCCACGGTCTAAGGGACGGGGAAGGGGCCACCTTCTACGTGACGGACCGGGGGGCTTACGACCCCGGGCGCCCCCAGGAGACGGTCCGCCTCATCCCGGCGCGCTCCGCCACCTACTACTGGGGGGAGAGGATGATGGTGGTGATGAACGCCAAGCTCCTGGCCTTCGCCAGCCTGGGGGCCGCCCAGGAGTTCGCCGAGCGGAACAAGGCCCAGCACGGCCGCCAGCACTTCTATAGCTTCCAGACCCTCTGGGACCTCGCTCCCTTGCCGGAGATGAACCTGGTGGCCCTCCTCGCCCGGCACGCGGGGCTTCTCGGGGAGGGGATGGGCCACAGCCATTAGCCCATGGAACGCCGAGACCTGCTCAGGCTCGCGGCGGGAGGGCTTTTGGCCTTCCTCCCGCGGGCCCAGGCCGCCCCTAAACCCCTCCGGGTGGGGGTGGAGGCCTGCCCCTACTGCTTCATGACCATCCTGGACGCCCGCCACGCCGCCCAGGCCCTGAACCCTCAGGGCAAGGCCTTCTTCTACGATGACCCCGCCTGCCTCCTGGACCAGCTGAACGGCTGGGGGGGGCCTGAGTTTCGGGCCAAGGAGGTCTATCTGGCGGACTTCGGCCGGAGCGAAAGGGCCCAGGCCTTCTGGGTGGAGGCGGAAAAGGCCTTCCTCTATCACAACCCCAGGATCCGCACCCCCATGGGCTCGGGGCTTCTCGCCTTCGGGAGCCGGGAAGCCCTGGAGGCCCACCTCAAGGAGCGGCCCGAGCGGCGGGGCGGCCGCCTCCTCACCTGGAAGGAGGCCCTGGAGGAGGGCAAGAAAAGGCCCTGGGTGCCCACGGACTTCTTCCCGCCTCCCCCTAAGGCTCCATGACCGGTTTCTTCTTCAGGGAGGTGGCCCGCAACCCCTGGGCGGCGGGTCTTCTCCTCCTGCCCCCCCTCCTGGCCTGGGGCTTCCAGGGACGGGGGGAAGGGGTGGGGCTGGTGGGCCTGTACTCGGGTCTTCTCCTCCTCCTGCCCCCCCTGGCCCTGGCCCTGGCCGTGCCCCTTCTGGCTTCCCGGGAGGAGTGGGCCTTTCTCCTGGGGCTTCCCGCCCGGCCGGGAAGGGCCTTCCTGGAAGGGGTCCTGGGGGTCCTCCTCGCTCTGGCCTCGCCCCTCCTCCTGGGCCTTCTGCTGGGGGCGGGACTTTTGGGCTTTTCCCCCAGGGCGGGGCTTTGGCTCCTCCTCTCCGGGCTTGGGGTCCTCCTCTTCTGGGTGGGGGTGGCGGCCCTGCTCTCCGCCCTCCTCCTGGAGGAAAGGCGGGCTTTGGGGCTGGGCTTTGCCCTCTTTGGCCTCCTCAACGTGCTCTACGGGCCCTTGGTGGTGGCCCTGGCGGTGCGGCTTAAGGACCATCCCTTGGAGGGCTTCCTCGCCCTCGCCCTCCTGCTGAACCCCCAGGAGGTCCACCGGGTGGGGCTCCTCTCCGCCCTGAAGGCCCCCGTCCTCACGGGCCCCTTGGGCTACCTGGTGGCGGAGCGGCTTGGGGCGGTGGGGCCCCTCCTCGGCCTCTTCTACCTGGTGGGCTTCGGCGGGGCCTTGGCCCTTCTGGCCGCCCTGGTCTTCGCCCTCAGGGACCGGTAGCATGGGGCCGTGCGCCTGAGGCTTGCGGGCTTTTTCCTCGCCCTCCCCTTCTTCCTCCAGCTTTTGGGCCTGGGGGACACCCCCTTGGGCGGGGGGCTTTGCGGGGAGGTCTTCCGGGTGCAGGACCTGGGCCTCGCCCTGAAGACCCCAGGCTTCTGGTACGGCCTCCTCTTCATGGTTTTCCTCGCCTTGGAGCTGGGCTTTGGCCTTTCCCTCCTCCTCCTTCCCCTCCTGGAGGTGCGCCCGGAGAAAGGGTGGGTGAGGGCGGGGCGCTACCTGGTGGGGACGCTTCTTTTCCTCTTCCTCCTCACCCGCACCACCGGCCTCCCCGCCCCGGGGCCCGGTGGGTGGGTCCTCGAGCCCGCCCCCCTGGACCCCCTCTCCCTCCTCCTGGTGGGGCTCTCCCTGGCGGGGGGGCTCCTTCTAGGGGAGAATGGGGGGCATGGAAAGGCTTCTTGAGGTGATGCGCCGCCTCAGGGCCCCGGGGGGGTGCCCCTGGGACCGGGCCCAGACCCACGAGAGCCTGGTGCCCTACCTCCTGGAGGAGGCCAGCGAGGCGGCGGACGCCCTCCTTGAGGGAAACCCCCAGGAGATGGCCGAGGAGCTCGGGGACGTCCTCTTGCAGGTGGCCTTCCACAGCGTCATCGCCGAGGAGGAGGGCCGCTTCACCTACGGGGACGTGGAGCGGACCATCGTGGAGAAGCTCATCCGCCGCCACCCCCACGTCTTCGGGGAGGCGGAGGCCAAGACCCCGGAGGAGGTGAAGGCCCGCTGGGAGGACCTGAAGGCCCAGGAGGGCAAGAAGGAGGACCCCTGCGGCCTGCCCCAGGGGCTTCCCACCCTGCTTCGGGCCTACGAGCTCCAGAGGAAGGGGATAGACCCGGGAAACGAGGAAGGCTTGAGGAAGGCCCTGGAAGCGGGCGACCTGGAGGAAGCGCTTTGGCACCTGGTGGGGCTTTTCGCCAAGAAGGGGATGGACCCCGAGAGCGCCTTAAGGAAGCGCTCCCTCAAAGCCTGCCGGGAGGGCTAGAGCCCCCGCCCGGCTTCCGCCTGGCGGCGGTGGCCGTGCCCCTTCTGGGGGAGCGCCTCCTCTTCACCCTAAGGAGCCCCCGCCTCCCCACCCACGCCGGCCAGGTGAGCTTCCCCGGGGGGGTGGTGGAGCCGGGGGAGGAGGTGGTGGAGGCGGCCCTGAGGGAAGCCTGGGAGGAGGTGGGGCTAAAGGGGGTGGAGCCTTTAGGCTTCCTCTCCCCCACCTACTCCCCCCAGGGCTTCCTGGTGCAGCCCGTGGTGGTCTTCCGGGAAGACCTGCCCCCTCTGAAGCCCAACCCCGAGGAGGTGGCCCAAATCCTCCTCGCCCCCCTGGGGGAGCTTCTAGAGGTGGAGCCCTGGAAGGAGGTGCGCCTGGGCCGGACCGTCTGGCACTTCCCCTGGAGGGGGGTGGACATCTGGGGGGTGACGGGGAATATCCTCAAGGAGTTCCTGGAGGTGTGGCGTGAGGCGAGTGGGGATTCTTCTTGCGGACCTCTTTGACGAGCGGGAGTTCCTCTACCCCTACTACCGGGTAGCGGAGGCGGGGTACACCCCGGTGGTCATCGGCCTCGAGGCCAAGGAGTACCGGGCCAAGTCGGGTTTCTCCTGGAAGGCGGAGGTAGGCCCCAAGGAGGCGGGGGAGGTTTCCGCCCTCCTCGTTCCCGGGGGCTTCGCCCCCGACTACTTGCGGCGGAGCCTCGAGGTCCTCGCCCTGGTGCGGAAGGTAGCGGGGGAGGGGAAACCTCTAGGGGCCATCTGCCACGGGCCTTGGGTCCTGCTGAGCGCCGGGGTGGTGCGGGGGAAGAAGGTGACGGGGTTTTTCTCCATCCGGGACGACCTTACCAACGCCGGGGGCCTCTACCAGGAGGCAGGGGTGGTGGTGGACGGGAACCTGGTGACGGCCCAGGGGCCTAAGGACCTCCCGGAGTTCATGAAGGCCTTCCTTAAGCTTCTTTCCGGGTGAAACGGGTTCCGGCCTCCCCCCTCCGGACGGCCTCCAGCACCCCCTTCTCCCCCTTGGCGATGGCCGCCCAGGGGGCCCCGGCCCGCAGGGCGGATAGGGCCGCCTCCACCTTGGGGACCATCCCTCCCTGGATCACGCCCTTCTCCTTCAGGGCCTCCACCTCTTTGGGGGTAAGCCGGGGAAAGCGGGTCCTCGGGTCCTTGGGGTCCCGGTAGACCCCCTCCACGTCGGTGAGGAAGACCACAGGCCACCCCAAGGCCCCGGCCACGGCCCCCGCGGCGGTGTCGGCGTTCACGTTCAAGGGGCCCTCCTCGTCCAAGGCGATGGGGGCGAGGAGGGGGGTGTAGCCCTTCTCCAGGAGGTCCAGGAGGAGCCTTGCCTCCACCCCCACCACCTCCCCCACCCGGCCGAGCCCGGGAAGGGCCCTTCCCCGTAGGCAGAGGGCGTCCCGCCCCGAGAGGGCGACGGCCTTCCTCCCCCTTTGGGAAAGCCCCGAGGCCAGGCGCTTCCCCGTGAGGTAGAGGGCCATCTCCACCACCTCCACCTGCTCGGGCGGGGTGACCCTCAGGCCCCCCACGAAGCGGCTTTCCATCCCCAGCCGGGCCAGCCAGGCCCCGATCTCGGGCCCCCCTCCGTGGACCAGGACCAGGGGGCCCGGGTAGAGGGCGAGCTCGGAAAGAAGCCCCTCCGCCCCCTTCAGGCTTCCTCCCACCTTCACCAAAAGGGCCTCACTCAAGGTAGACCACCTCCTCGGGGAGGCTCCCTTCCTCCTCGGCCTCCAGGAGGTCTAAGAACCCCAGGAGGGCGTGGTCCGGGTGGAGGCCAAAGAAGGTGGCCAAGGCCCGGACGGCGTGCTCTGGGGGCAGGGCCTGGGCCCCTTCCAGGAGGGGCCTTAGGTCCTCTGGGGCCTTCAGGGCTGCCCCAAGCTCCGGGCCTTGCCGAAGCTCCGCCACCACCTCCTTCCCTTCCGCCAGGAGGAAAAGGAGGTCCTCCTCCGCCTGGACCCAGAAGGCCAGGGCCTTGCCCAGCCCGGAGAGCTCTTTCAGGAAGGAGCGCACCGCCTCGAGGTCCTCCTGGGCCTCGAGGGCCTCGTGGTAAAGGCTCGTCCAGGGAGGGTCGGGTACCAGGTAGACCCCGGCCCCTCCCGTGCGTTCCCTTGCCCAGGCCGCCACCCTGTTCAGGGGGGCCTCCACGTGAAGGGAGAAAAAGCTCCGCACCACGCCCTATACTAGCCCTTGTGAGCGCCCTGTACCGCCGGGTCCGTCCCCTCACCTTCCAGGAGGTGGTGGGCCAGGAGCACGTGAAGGAACCCCTCCTCCGGGCCATCCGGGAGGGGAGGCTCGCCCACGCCTACCTTTTCTCCGGGCCCCGGGGCGTGGGCAAGACTACTACGGCCAGGCTTCTGGCCATGGCGGTGGGGTGCGAGGCCGAGGAGCGCCCTTGCGGGGCCTGCGCCCACTGCCAGGCGGTGCAGCGGGGGGCTCACCCCGACGTGGTGGAGATCGACGCCGCCAGCAACAACTCCGTGGAGGACGTGCGGGAGCTGAGGGAGAGGATCCTCCTGGCCCCCCTTTCCGCCCCCAGGAAGGTGTTCATCCTGGACGAGGCCCATATGCTCTCCAAGAGCGCCTTCAACGCCCTCCTCAAGACCCTGGAGGAACCCCCGCCCCACGTGCTCTTCGTCTTCGCCACCACCGAGCCCGAGAGGATGCCCCCCACCATCCTCTCCCGCACCCAGCACTACCGCTTCCGCCGCCTCACGGAGGAAGAGATCGCGGGGAAGCTGAGGCGCATCCTGGAGGACCTCGGCCGAAGCGCCGAAGAGGAGGCCCTCCTTCTGGTGGCCCGCCTGGCGGACGGGGCCATGCGCGATGCGGAAAGCCTCCTGGACCGCCTCCTCCTCCTCCCGGGCCCCCTCACCCGGGCCAGGGTGGAGGAGGCCCTGGGCCTACCCCCCAAGGAGGCCCTTTCCCGCCTGGCCCAGGCCCTGGCCGGGGGGCGGATGGGGGAGGCTTTGGGGGAAGCCCGGAGGCTCTACGGCCAAGGCTTCGCCCCGAGGAGCCTGGTCTATGGGCTCATGGAGGTCCTGCGGGAGGGCCTCTACGCCGCCTACGGGCTTGGGGGCGCGGCCCTACCCGCCTCCCCCGAGGCCCTCCTCCAGGCCCTCACCTCCCTGGACGAGTCTTTGGAGAGGCTCGCCAGGCGCTCCGACCTCCTTAGCCTCGAGGCCGCCCTCCTCCAGGCCTTTCCCGCCTCCCCGCCCGGGCCCAAGGAGGACCCTCTGCCCGAGTTCCGTCCCCTGGCCCCCACCCCGTCCCCTAGGCCCCAAGAGGCCGCCCCGGTGGACCTCGGCGGCCGGTGGCGGGCCTTCCTGGAGGCCCTGAAACCCACCCTCAGGGCCTTCGTGCGGGAGGCGAGGCCGGAGGTGGCGGGCGCCACCCTCCTCCTCTATTTCCCCGAGAACAAGGCCTTCCACCACAAAAAGGCCGAGGAGCAAAAGGAGGTCCTCCTGCCCCTGGCCCGGGCCCACCTCGGGGTGGAGGACCTGGCCTTTTTCCTGGAAAAAAAAAGCCTAGAGGCTAAGGCCCCGCCCTCCGTCCCCCCCGGGGTACCCCCACCCCCCTCTCCCGGGGAGGCGGACCCGCCCCTGGAGCCTGAGGGGGAAGCCCTCGAGGAGGACCCCCAGGCGGTCCTCTCCCGCCTGGCCCGCCTCCTGGGGGGGAGGCTCCTTTGGGTGCGCCGGCCTAGGGAGGACTCGGAGCCTGGGGAACCGCTGAGCGAGGAAAGCATAGGGGGTACTGGTATATAATGCTCCCATGACCCGGACCACCGAGCTGGGAAGCGAGACCGTGGAGAACATCCTGAAGCGGCTTCGGCGCATAGAGGGCCAGGTGCGGGGCCTACAGAAGATGGTGGCGGAGGGCCGCCCCTGCGACGAGGTCCTCACCCAGATGACCGCCACCAAAAAGGCCATGGAGGCGGCGGCCACCCTCATCCTGCACGAGTTCCTGAACGTCTGCGCCGCCGAGGTCTCCGAGGGTAAGGTGGACCCCAAGAAGCCCGAGGAAATCGCCACCATGCTGAAGAAGTTCATCTAGTACCCGCGCCTTAGCTTCGCAACATGAGGCGCCCGAACCAGCGCTGGGAGGAGGTTCTTTTGGGGCCCCCGCCGCGGCAAAAGCCGCGGTGGGGTGCTTGGTCCGGGATGCCTCGGCTTCTCCGGCGGCTTGGGCGCCTTCTGCGGGCCTTCCTGGCCCGCGAAACCCCTGACGACGCCTTCGCCCTGGGGTTTTTGGTGGGGGAGGAGCGGTCCCTCTACCTCGCCATGGACCCCCGGGACCGGGCCCACGGGGTGCGGGTGGCCAAGAGGCTCCTTGCCCGCTACCCCGAGGCCCCCGCCTCCGCCGTGCGGGCTGCCCTCCTCCACGATGCCGGGAAGGCCTTGAGGCCCTACCGCCCCTTGGAGCGGGTCCTCACCGGGCTCTACGCCCCGCCCGTGCCCCCTTACCCTTTGCGCCGGGGGCTTATGGGCGCCTTTCAGGTGCGCCGGCACCACCCCCTTTACGCCGCGGAGCGCATCGGGGATCCCGAGGTCAGGGCCTTGGTCCTGGAGCACCACGCGCCCCGAAGCCTCTGGGGGCGTAGGCTGCACCGGGCCGACCAGGAGGAGTAGCCCTGTACAAACGCCCCTAGTCAACCCCGCCCCATAAGGAGTAGGGTATCGGAGAGCGAAGGAGGGGTTATGGATGACTTCACCTGGCGCGTGGGCGGCCCCCAAGGGGGCGGGATAGAGACGGCGGCCACCCTCTTCGCCCGGGCCATGGGCAAGGGCGGGTGGTGGGTGGCCACCAAGCGGGAGTACCACTCCAACATCATGGGTCGGCACTCCTACCTGGACGTGCGGCTCTCGCGAAAACCGGTTCAGGCCTTCCGGGAGAAGGTGGACTTTTTGGTGGCCCTGGACGGGGAGACCCTGGCCCGCCACCTGGGGGAGGTACGGGAGGGGGGGGTGCTCCTCTACGACCCCAAGGTCTTGGACCTCACGGTCCACAAGCTCCCCATGCTGGACCACCGGGTGGCGGAGGCCCTTTCCCGGCGCTTCGGCAAAACCGATCCGGGCCTCAAGGAGGTCCTCCAGGCCTACGTGGAAGCAGGGGTCCAGCCCCTTCCGTACCCCTACGAGGAGGTGGCGGACCGCATCGGGGCCGAGCTCGGGGTCCCCTCCCTGCAAGCCCGGCGCACCTTGAACACCATCGCCGTGGCCGCCAGTCTCCACTTCCTGGGCTACCCCCTGGAGCCCCTTTTGGAGGCCCTGGCCCTGCAGTTTAGGGGAAAAGTCTTGGAGCTCAACCAAAAGGTGGCCGAGGCGGTCTACAAAGAGGAGGTTCCGAGGCTTTCCCTGAACCTAAAGGCGAACGGCTACGAGCCGGGACGGGTCTACCTCACCGGGGCCCAGGCGGCTGCCCTGGGCAAGCTCGCCGGGGGGCTCCGCTTCCAGACCTACTACCCCATCAGCCCGGCCACGGACGAGAGCGTCTACCTCGAGGCCCACACCGCTTTCCAGGGGGCCGATGTGGCCGTGGTGCAGACCGAGGACGAGATCGCCGCCGTGACCATGGCCATCGGGGCGGCCCTCACGGGGGCTAGGGCCGCCACCGCCACCAGCGGCCCCGGCTTCAGCCTTATGGCCGAGGGGATGGGCTTTGCCGGGATGGTGGAGGCCCCCTTGGTGGTGACCCTCTACCAGCGGGGAGGGCCCAGCACCGGGCTTCCCACCCGCACGGAGCAGGGGGACCTGATGTTCGCCATAAGGGGCGGGCACGGGGAGTACCCCAGGCTCGTCCTGGCCTCGGGGGATGTTCTGGACGCCTTTTTGGACGCCCAGAAGGCCCTGGCCTGGGCCTGGCGCTACCAGACGGTGGTGGTCCACCTCATGGACAAGTTCCTGGCCTCCCTGGCCCAAAGCCTGCCCAAGGAGGCCCTGAAGGCGCTTTCCCTGGACGGGGAGAAGCGCCTCCCTCCCCGGGAGGGCTTCGGGCCTTATGAGCGCTACGCCCCGGGGGAGGACGGCCTTTCCCCCTTCATCCCCCTCGGCACCCCTGGGGGCTTCTACTGGATGACCTCCGACGAGCACGACCCCCTGGGCCACATCACCGAGGACGTGGAGCTGCGGGAGCTCCAGATGGAAAAACGCATGGGGAAGCTGGAGCTTGCCCGAAAGGAGATCCCCCTCTCCGACCAGTACACCCTCTTCCGGGACGGGGAGGTGCTGGTCCTGGGCTGGGGGACGGTGAAGGGCACCCTCCTGGAGGCCCTGGACCACCTTCCTGGGGTAGGGTACCTCCACCTCCGCCTCCTCTGGCCCTTCCCCAAGATCGCCCACCTCCTGGAAGGGAAGACCCTGGTGACGGTGGAGCACAACTACTCGGGGCAGCTCGCCGACCTGGTGCAGCAGGAAACCCTGAAGCGGGTCCACCATCGGGTGGTGAAGTACAACGGCCGGCCCATCACCCTGGACGAGGCCGTGGAAGCCCTGGAGGCGGTGAAGAAGGGCCAGGCCCCGGAAAGGCTCGTGCTTAGGAAGGGAGTCTAGGATGTTGGAGCTCAAGCTTGCGGACTACAAGGCGGAAAAGCAGCCCGACTGGTGCCCGGGGTGCGGGGACTACGGCATCCTCTCCGCGCTCCAGATGGCCCTCTTCGAGCTGAAGCGGGATCCCAGCCAGACGGCGGTCTTTTCGGGCATCGGCTGCTCGGCCAAGACCCCCCACTACCTCAACGTCTACGGGGTCCACACCCTCCACGGCCGGGTGCTCCCCGTGGCCCAGGGAGCCAAGCTGGCCCACCCTCACCTCACCGTGGTGGCCGTGGGCGGGGACGGGGACGGCCTGGGCATCGGGGCGGGGCACTTCGTGGCCGCGGGGCGCAGGAACGTGGATATGCTCTACATCCTCTACGACAACGAGGTCTACGGCCTCACCAAGGGCCAGGCGGGGCCTACCTTGGGCCTGGGGGAGAAGACCAAAAGCCTTCCCAAACCCAACCCCCAAAGCCGCCTCAACCCCCTGCTCTTGGCCTTCTCCGCAGGCTACACCTGGATCGCCCGGGGCTACGCCTACGACGTGAAGGGCCTAAAGGAGCTCATCAAGGAGGGCCTCGAGCACAAGGGCCTGGCTTTCCTCCACGTCCTCCAGCCCTGCCCCACCTACAACGACCTGCACACCAAGGAGTGGTTCGCTCCCAGGCTTTACAAGCTCCAGGAAGAGGGCTATGACCCCCACGTGCCCGAAGGGCTCCCCCCAGAGGAACTGGAGCGTAAGATGGCACTTTTCCAAGAGAGGGCCCTGGAGTGGGGGGAGCGGATCCCGGTGGGGGTCTTCTGGAAGGCGGAGGTGCCCACCTTTGAGGAGCGGCTTAGGGCCTACCTGCCCCGCTACCCCGAGGTTTACCCCGCCCAGGGGCCGCGGGAAGCCTTGGACCTCGAGGGCCTCCTCCAGGAGTTCGCCCTCTAGAGAAACCGGAGGAGCCTCTGAGGGGTGGCGATGAGGTCCACCCGGCGCTCGGGCTCCACGGGAAGCCTGGGGTAGACCATCACCGGGTGGGCCAGGGTGGCGAAGGGGGCCTCCACCCTTAGCCACTCTTGGGGGAAACCGTAGCCTTTTCCCACCCAGCCCCCCTCCTCGTCCACGGCCACCGCCCCGATGAGCACCAGGTCTATGGGGAGGCCTTCCAGGCCCACCCGGGCCCCGAAGCGGTAGGCCTCCCGCACCCGCTTGAGCCTCCTGGGGTCCAGGTCCTTTAGGAGCAGAAACTCCCCTGGCCGGTCGGGGTGGGGAAGGAGGAGCTCCTTCCCTTGGCGAAGCGCCTCCTCCCTTAGGGGCTTTAAGACGGCGTCCATCCCCGCCAGGACCCGCCTGGCCCTTTGGAACTCGGGGGTCTGCAAAAGCCGTTCCGCCGCCCGCCTCGCCCCCAGGAAGTTGGGGTGGTGGCCGTGGGGGGGCGTGGGGTGGAGGGCGAGGTCGTAGCGGGCCAGGGCGTTCCAGACCTCTTCCCGAAGCTCACCCAGGGTCATGCTTCCAGAAGGTGAAGGGAAACGCCGGGGAGGAGGCCTTGGACCTGGCCCTCGAGGGCGCTTCGGCAGAGCCTTTTGTCTTCGGTCCAGAAAGCTCCCTGAAACCCCTCGGCCAGGGTGCGTTTGCGACGCATCATTTCACGCGTTAGTTTACCCGCCCCGGCCCCTTCCCGCAAGGTAAACTGGGGGCCATGGGCCGCAAGCTCCGCTTCGCCCACCTCCACCAGCACACCCAGTTCTCCCTCCTGGACGGGGCGGCCAAGCTTTCCGACCTCCTCAAGTGGGTCAAGGAAACGACCCCCGAGGACCCCGCCTTGGCCATGACCGACCACGGCAACCTCTTCGGGGCCGTGGAGTTCTACAAGAAGGCCACCGAAATGGGCATCAAGCCCATCCTGGGCTACGAGGCCTACGTGGCGGCGGAAAGCCGCTTTGACCGCAAGCGGGGCAAGGGCTTGGACGGGGGCTACTTCCACCTCACCCTCCTCGCCAAGGACTTCACGGGGTACCAGAACCTGGTGCGCCTGGCGAGCCGGGCTTACCTGGAGGGCTTTTACGAGAAGCCCCGCATCGACCGGGAGATCCTGCGCGAGCACGCCGAGGGCCTCATCGCCCTCTCGGGGTGCCTCGGGGCGGAGATCCCCCAGTTCATCCTCCAGGACCGTCTGGACCTGGCGGAGGCCCGCCTAGAGGAGTACCTCTCCATCTTCAAGGACCGCTTCTTCATCGAGATCCAGAACCACGGCCTCCCTGAGCAAAAGAAGGTCAACGAGGTCCTCAAGGAGTTCGCCAAAAAGTACGGCCTGGGGATGGTGGCCACCAACGACGGCCACTACGTGAGGAAGGAGGACGCCCGCGCCCACGAGGTCCTCCTCGCCATCCAGTCCAAGAGCACCCTGGACGACCCCGAGCGCTGGCGCTTCCCCTGCGACGAGTTCTACGTGAAGACCCCCGAGGAGATGCGGGCCATGCTCCCCGAGGCGGAGTGGGGGGACGAGCCCTTTGACAACACCGTGGAGATCGCCCGCCTCTGCAACGTGGACCTCCCCATCGGGGACCGGATGGTCTACCGCATCCCCCGCTTTCCCCTCCCCGAGGGGCGGACCGAGGCCCAGTACCTCAGGGAGCTCACCTTCAAGGGCCTCCTCCGCCGCTACCCGGACCGCATCACCGAGGGCTTCTACCGGGAGGTCTTCCGGAGGCTCGGGAAGCTCCCGCCCCACGGGGACGGGGAGGCCTTGGCCGAGGCCTTGGCCCAGGTGGAGGAGGGGGCCTGGGCGGGTCTGAGGGCCGGGCTTCCCCCCTTGGAAGGGGTGCGGGAGTGGGGGGCGGAGGCCATCCTCCACCGGGCCCTCTACGAGCTTTCCGTGATAGAGCGCATGGGCTTTCCCGGCTACTTCCTCATCGTGCAGGACTACATCAACTGGGCCCGGAAAAACGGCGTCTCCGTGGGGCCCGGCAGGGGGAGCGCCGCCGGGAGCCTGGTGGCCTACGCCGTGGGGATCACCAACATCGACCCCCTGCGCTTCGGCCTCCTCTTTGAGCGCTTCCTGAACCCGGAGCGGGTCTCCATGCCCGACATCGACACCGACTTCTCCGACCGGGAAAGGGACCGGGTGATCGGGTACGTGCGGGAGCGCTACGGCGAGGACAAGGTGGCCCAGATCGGCACCCTGGGAAGCCTTGCCTCCAAGGCCGCCCTCAAGGACGTGGCCCGGGTCTACGGCATCCCCCACAAGAAGGCGGAGGAGCTGGCCAAGCTCATCCCCGTGCAGTTCGGCAAGCCCAAGCCCCTCCAGGAGGCCATCCAGGCGGTGCCGGAGCTTAGGGCGGAGATGGAGAAGGACCCCAAGGTGCGGGAGGTCCTCGAGGTGGCCATGCGCCTGGAGGGCCTGAACCGCCACGCCTCCGTCCACGCCGCCGGGGTGGTGATCGCCGCCGAGCCCCTCACGGACCTCGTCCCCCTCATGCGGGACCAGGAGGGGCGGCCCGTGACCCAGTACGACATGGGGGCGGTGGAGGCCTTGGGGCTTTTGAAGATGGACTTCCTGGGCCTCCGCACCCTCACCTTCCTAGACGAGGCCAAGCGCATCGTCAAGGAGTCCCGGGGGGTGGAGCTGGACTACGACGCCCTCCCCCTGGACGACCCCAAGACCTTCGCCCTCCTTTCCCGCGGGGAGACCAAGGGGGTCTTCCAACTGGAGTCGGGAGGGATGACGGCCACGGTGCGGGGGCTAAAGCCCAGGCGCGTGGAGGACATCATCGCCCTGGTCTCCCTTTACCGCCCGGGCCCCATGGAGCACATCCCTACCTACATCCGCCGCCACCACGGGCTGGAGCCCGTGAGCTACGGCGAGTTCCCCCACGCCGAGAAGTACCTGAGGCCCATCCTGGACGAGACCTACGGCATCCCCGTCTACCAGGAGCAGATCATGCAGATCGCCTCGGCCGTGGCGGGGTACTCCTTGGGGGAGGCGGACCTTCTCCGCCGGGCCATGGGGAAGAAGAAGCTGGAGGAGATGCAGAAGCACCGGGAGCGCTTCGTCCGGGGGGCCAAGGAAAGGGGTGTGCCCGAGGAGGAGGCCAACCGCCTCTTTGACACGCTGGAGGCCTTCGCCAACTATGGCTTTAACAAGAGCCATGCAGCGGCCTACAGCCTCCTTTCCTACCAGACGGCTTACGTGAAGGCCCACTACCCCGTGGAGTTCATGGCCGCCCTCCTCTCCGTGGAGCGGCAGGATTCCGACAAGGTGGCGGAGTACATCCGGGACGCCCGGGCCATGGGCATAGAGGTCCTTCCTCCCGACATCAACCGCTCGGGCTTTGACTTCAAGGTGGTGGGGGAGGAGATCCTCTTTGGGCTTTCGGCGGTGAAGAACGTGGGGGAGGGGGCGGCCTTGGCCATCCTCGAGGAACGGGAGCGGGGCGGCCCCTTTAAGAGCCTTGGGGACTTCCTCAAGCGCCTGGACGAAAAGGTGGTGAACAAGCGCACCCTGGAGTCCCTCATCAAGGCGGGGGCCATGGACGCCTTCGGGGACCGGGCCCGGCTCCTCGCCTCCTTGGACCCCCTGCTCCGCTGGGCCGCGGGGGTCCGGGAACGGGAGCGCTCGGGGATGTGGGGGCTTTTCGCCGAGGTGGAGGAGCCGCCCCTCCTGGAGGCGGAGCCTCTGGACGAGATCACCCGGCTCCGCTACGAGAAGGAGGCCTTGGGCATCTACGTTTCCGGCCATCCCGTGCTCCGCTACCCGGGCCTGAGGGAAGCGGCGAGCTGCATCCTGGAGGAGCTGGAAGACTTCGTCCGGGGGCTTCCTCCCCGTTCCCGGGTCCTCCTGGCGGGGATGGTGGAGGACGTGGTGCGCAAACCCACCCGCTCGGGGGGCATGATGGCCCGCTTCACCCTCTCCGACGAGACCGGGGCGCTGGAGGCGGTGGCCTTTGGCCGGGCCTACGAGGGGGTCTCCCCCAAGCTCAAGGAGGACACTCCCCTCCTGGTCCTGGCCGAGGTGGAGCGGGAGGAAGGCGGGCTTCGGGTCATCGCCCAGGCGGTGTGGACCTACGAGGAGGTGGCGGAGGCCCCTAGGGCCTTGGAGGTGGAGGTGGACCACGCCCTCTTGGACGAAAAGGGGGTGGCCCTCCTCAAGAGCCTCCTGGACGAGCACCCCGGGCCCCTGCCCCTCTACGTGCGGGTCCAGGGTCCCTTCGGGGAGGCCCTCTTC
Organism: Thermus sp. H19.2; assembly: GCF_054979525.1. Taxonomy (NCBI): domain Bacteria; kingdom Thermotogati; phylum Deinococcota; class Deinococci; order Thermales; family Thermaceae; genus Thermus; species Thermus sp. H19.2. The sequence goes on along the minus strand of NZ_CM143429.1, from coordinate 2,116,668 downwards.
GCCCTCCGGGAGGCCCGGGTGGGGGAGGGCGCCTTGGGGGCCCTCGAGGCCGAGGGGTTCCGGGCCTACCTCCTGCCCGACCGGGAGGCCTTCCTGGAAGGGGGGAATGGAGGAGGAAGGGAAGAGGCGGTGCCCTTTTAGGGCCCGAAGTACCCCACCGCGGTGGGGGCCCCAAGAGAGCCTTCTCCTGGCCCGGGTTCAGGCGCCCACGCTGCGAAACGGAGGTGCGTAATACCCCTTTGGCGTGAATCTTTCGCCTAAGCCCGAGTGCGGAAGCCCTGCGGGCCTTTTGGACCGGGGCCCCCATGCTGGCCCAAGCCAGCATGGGGTGGTATAAAAAGGGGCCGGGCTTGCCCGGCCCCTTGGCCTCCAGCGGCCTATGCGTGAACCCTTTGTCCAAGCCCAGGCATGGTACCGGGGCCCCCACGCTGGCGTAGGCCAGCGTGGGGTGGTATTAGAAGTCCATGTCCCCGGCGCCCGCGGGAGTGGGGGTGGACTCCTTCTTCTCGGGCTTCTCGGCCACCACCGCCTCGGTGGTGAGGATGAGGGCGCCGATGGAGGAGGCGTTCTGCAGGGCGGAGCGGGTCACCTTGGCGGGGTCCACGATCCCGGCCTCCACCATGTCCACGTACTCCCCGGTGGCGGCGTTGAAGCCCAGGCGGAGGTTCTTGGTTTCGGAAAGGATGCGCTGCACCACCACGGAGCCCTCGTAGCCGGCGTTTTCGGCGATCTGGCGGGCGGGCTCCTCCAGGGCGCGGCGGACGATCTTGGCCCCGGTGGCCTCATCCCCTTCCAGCTTGGCGGTGAGCTCCTCCACGGCGCTGATGGCCCGAAGCAGGGCCACGCCGCCGCCCGGGACGATGCCCTCTTCCACCGCCGCCCGGGTGGCGTTCAAGGCGTCCTCAAAGCGGTGCTTCTTCTCCTTGAGCTCGGTCTCGGTGGCGGCGCCCACCCGGATCACGGCCACCCCGCCCGCCAGCTTGGCCAGGCGCTCCTGGAGCTTCTCCTTGGCGTACTCGCTGTCGGTGGTCTCCAGCTCCTTCTTGATGCCGTTGATCCGGGCCTCGATGTCCTCCTTCTTGCCCTTGCCGCCCACGATGGTGGTCTCGTCCTTGGTGATGCGCACCCGCTCGGCCCGGCCCAGCATGGAGAGGGTGGCGTTCTCCAGCTTGAAGCCGAGCTCCTCGGAGATCACGGTGCCGCCGGTGACGGCCGCGATGTCCTTGAGCATCTCCTTGCGGCGGTCACCGAAGCCGGGGGCCTTCACCGCGGCCACGTTCAGGGTGCCCCGGAGCTTGTTCACCACCAGGGTGGCGAGGGCCTCGCCCTCCACGTCCTCGGCGATGAGGAGGAGGGGCTTGCCGGTCTGGGCCACCTGCTCCAGGATGGGGAGGAGCTCACGCACGTTGGAGACCTTCTTCTCCACGATGAGGATGAAGGCGTCCTCCAGGACCGCCTCCATGGCCTCGGGGTTGGTGACGAAGTAGGGGGAGATGTACCCCTTGTCGAACTGGTACCCCTCCACGAACTTCAGCTCGGTCTCCAGGCTCTTGGACTCCTCAACGGTGATGATCCCCTCCTTCCCCACCTTCTCCATGGCGTCGGCGATGAGCTTGCCGACGTCGGGGTCGTTGGCGGAGATGGTGGCCACCTCCTCGATGGCCTTCCGGTCCTCCACGGGGATGGCCAGGGCCTTGATCTTCTCCACCGCGGCCTCCACCGCCTTCTCGATGCCCCGCTTCAGGGCGAGGGGGTTGGCCCCGGCGGCCACGTTCTTCAGGCCCTCCCGCACGATGGCCTGGGCCAATACGGTGGCGGTGGTGGTCCCGTCCCCGGCCACGTCATTGGTCTTGGAGGCCACCTCCTTGAGGAGCTGGGCCCCGATGTTCTCCAGGTGGTTCTCCAGCTCAATCTCCTTGGCCACCGTCACCCCGTCCTTGGTGATGGTGGGGGAGCCGAACTTCTTCTCCAGGACCACGTTCCGGCCCCGGGGGCCAAGGGTCACCTTCACCGCATCGGCCACCGCGTTCACGCCGCGTTCCAGCGCCCGACGGGCCGCCTCGTCAAATACCAGGATCTTCGCCATGGTTCACCTCCTTACTGCAGGACCGCCAAGAGGTCGCGCTCGGAGAGGATCACGTACTCCTCGCCGTCGATCTCGATCTCGGTGCCGCCGTACTTGGCGAAGACCACGATGTCCCCCTCCTTGACCTCGAGGGGCACCTTCTGGCCGTTCTCCAAGACGCGGCCCGTGCCCACCGCGATCACCTTGCCCTTCTGGGGCTTCTCCTTGGCGGTGTCCGGCAGGACGATGCCGCCCTTGGTCTTGGGCTCCTCTTCGATCCGCTTCACCACGACCCGGTCGCCTAGGGGCTTGATCACCGTCTTCACCTCCGCAGCCATACGCACTCCCTCCTTTGACGCTCAAAGGGCGAGAGTGTCAACCAAGGGTCATTATTCTGCCCGGGTGGGCCTTTGTCAAGGGGGTTGAGGGGACCCTTATAAGGAGCGCTGGCGCAGGGCCTCGTAGAGGAGGAGGGCGGCGGTGACGGAGACGTTGAGGCTGTCCGCCACCCCCCGCATGGGGACGCGCACCCGGGTGTGGGCCCGGGCCAGCCACCCTGGGGGAAGGCCCTCGTCCTCTGCGCCCAGGAGGAAGGCCACCCCCTTGCGGTAGTCCTCCTCCCAGTAGACCTTCTCCCCTTGAGGGGTAGCGGCCACCAGGAAGAGGCCCTTCTCCTCCAGGAAGCGGGCCGCCTCTTCTTGGGGGAGCGGGAAGACGGGGAGGGAGAAGACCGTCCCTGTGGAGTTGCGGATGACCTGAGGGCTAAAGAGGTCCACCCCCTCGGCCACCAGGACGAGGTCCGCCCCGGCCCCATCGGCGCTCCGTAGGATGGCCCCTAGGTTCCCCGGCTTTTCCACCCCCAGAAGGACCAGGACCAGGGGATGGGGAGGAAGGGGCACCCGGGAGAGGTCCTTCCGGGGGATGCGGAAGACCCCCAGGACCTGGGCCGGGTTCTCCCGGGTGGATACCCGCTCCAAAGCGGCCTCCCCCAGGCGCACCACCTCGGCCTTCCCCGAGGGGATGGCTTCCGGGCCCGCCTTGGGCCCAAGGAGCAGGGCCACGGGCTCCAGCCCGGCCTCGAGGGCCCTTTCCACCTCGCGCCTTCCCTCCACCAGGAAAAGCCCCGTCCTTTCACGCTCCTTGCGCTCCTTCAGGGCCGCCCAGGCCTTCACCCGGGGGTTCTTGGGGCTCAGGATCTCCATGCGCCCTCCGCCAGAACCAGGAGGTGGCGGGCCACCCTGGGACCTTGGAGCTCCAGCTCTAAGGTTTCCACCTGGGGGAACTCCTCCAGCAGGCGGGAAACCCGGAGGACGATCTCCCGGTAGGGCCCCGGGTCCCCATGGCCCTCCAGGGGCCTCAGGAGCTCCCGGGCGTCCCCTTCCGTGAGGGGGGTGAGGCGGAGGCCCAGGGTCTGGTCCCCCAGGGGGGTAGGGAGGAGGAGGGTGAGGACGGGGCCGAAGAGGGGGTGGGGGGCGGCGTGGAGCTTGAGGTGGAGGCCGTCTTCCCTTCCCAGGGGCAGGCCGAAGGCCCGTAAGAGGGCCTCGGCCTCCTCGGGCTTCAGGGCCCTTTTCCCTTCCAGGAGCCTCCGGGCCTCCTCCAGCCTTAGGTCTTGGAAGTCGGGGAAGAGGAGGGGTTCCTCCCGCCACCGCCGGTAAGCCCAGGCCCGGGCGAGGGCGATGGCCGCCGACTCGGGGAAGCGGTAGAGGACCGCCTGGCCCAGAAGCCTTGCCCGGGGCCCCTCCTGGCCCATGAAGCAGGCGAGGAGGAGCTTTTCCGCCCTGGCCTCCTGGACCAGGCGCACCACCGCCTCTTCCCGGGCAAAGCCCATGGGCACGTAAAGGAGAAGGACGCTTCCCGCCTCTCCCCTAAGGGCCTCTTCCAGGGCGTTACGGAAGTCCTCCTCCCGGGCCTCCGAGCCCAGGTCCACGTGCTCCACCTCCAGGCCCCCTTCCTTCAGGGCCTCGAGGGCCAGGTTGGAAGGGCCGGAGGCGTTGGAGACCAGGCACACCCGCCCGTTCTCCGGAAGGCGCCCCAGGGCGAAGAGGGCCGCCACGTCAAAGGCCTCCTCCAGGCTGTTGGCCCGCACCACCCCCGCCTGAGCGAAGAGGGTGCGCACCAGGGGGTCGCGGGAGGGGTGGACCGCCAGGATGGGCTTTTTCTTCCCGATCCTGCGGGCCAGGCGGGAGAAGCGCCGGGGGTTGCCGAAGCTTTCCAGGTACAAGAGGATGACCCCGGTGCGTTCGTCCTCCTCCCAGAACTGCAGGAGGTCGTTGGAGGAGATGTCCGCCTTGGCCCCCAAGGAGGCGAAGCTGGAGATCCCCAGGCCCATGCCCTCGGCGTAGGCCATGACCGCCCGTCCCAGGGTGCCCGACTGGCTGGAGAGGGCCAGGGGGCCTTCCTTGGGCAAGGGGGCAAGGCCCGCCGCCAGGCGCACCCCCGGGTGGGTGTGGACGAAGCCCAAGGAGCCCGGGCCCAAAAGGCGCATCCCTAGCCGCCTCGCCTTGTCCGCCAGGGCCTGGGCCTCTTGCTGGGTGAAGCCCGTGGTGAGGACGATGGCCCCCCGCGCTCCCCGGCGCCCCCCGGCCTCGAGGGCCTCCGGGACCCGCTCCTTGGGCACGGCCACCACCACGAGGTCCACCGGGCCCGGCACCGCCTCGAGGCCAGGGTAGGCGAGGAGGGGCCCCACCGTGCCCCCCTCCTTCCCGATGGCCTCGTTCACCGGGAAGACCGGCCCCTGGAAGCGGCCGAAGATGAGGTTTTCCAGGACGCGGTAGCCGATGCTCTCCGGGTCGCGGCTCGCCCCCACCACCCCCACCCCCCGGGGGAAGAAGAAGGGGTGGAGGCTGGCCAGGGTGGAGACCTTCTCCCGCCACTCAAAGCGCCGGGCCGTCTCCTCCTCCATGAGGATCTCAAACTCCACCTCCACCTCCCCCCCCTCCCGGTGGGCCCGGACGCGGAAGCCGCTTTCCTGGAAGACGCTCAGCATCTGCTTGTTCTCCGCCAAGACGAAGGCCTGGAAGCGGCGCACCCCCCGCTTGGCGGCGAGGAGGGCGAGCCTTTCCAGGAGGAGGGTGCCGAGGCCCTTCCCCTGGTAGGCGTCGTCCACCAGGAAGGCCACCTCGGCGGTGTCCTCCCCCTTGACGCGCACGTACTCCCCGGTGGCCACGATCCTGGGGGGCTCCCCCAGGAGGACCACCAAGGTCACCTTCTCCTCCTCGGGCTTAGCCGAGAGAAGGAGCTCGGCGGCCTTCTCCGGGGAGATGGGGGAGAAGAAGCGCATGCGCAAGGAGGTGGGGGAAAGGCGCCTCAGGAACTCCACGAAAAGGGGGAGGTCCTTTTTGGAGGCCCTGCGGAGGAGGGCGGTGCGCCCGTCCTTGAGGAGGACGGGGCCCTCCTCGAGGCCGTGCTGGGGGGTGGGGGGCGGGACGTAGCCCATGCCCTCATTTTCCCCCAAAGGGCTCGTGCCCCCGCACCACCTTAAGCCGCACCCCCTCCCGCCCTCGGAGGAAGCGGGCCAGGGCGAGGAGGAGGGCCAGGGTGAAGAGGGCGGAAAGCCCGGCCAAGGCCACCCCCACCTCCCCCAGGGCCCTGGGCCCGGGCACCCTCTCCACGGGGCCCTGGGGTGGGAGCGAAGGCGAGGGAGGGCTTCCCCCTTGGCCTCCAGCCCCCTCCCCGCCCCCCAGGCTTCCCAGCAGGAAGAAGAGGCCGAGGAGGAGGGGCAGGGCGAGGAGGAGGGGGAGGAGGTGGAGGCCGCGGAAGAGGGGGAGGCCCTTGCGCCCCCGTCCCCAAAGGAGGACCCCCAGGGAGAAGAGGAGAAGGAGGGCCAGGGGAAAGGCGTAGGCCAGGAGGCGGTCCACCACCTCCACCCAGAGGGGAAAGCCCTCCTCGGGGGGCGCGTAGACCGTGCCTCCTTCCGCCCCCCCGGCCTCCCCGGGATTTGCCCGGAGGGTGGGCGCGGGGGCGGAAAGGGAAAGCGCCGGGAGGCCCGGCACGGAGAGGTGGCCGAGCCCGAACCCCAAGGCGGCGAGGAGAAGGGGAAGGAGGGGCCTGAGCCCCACCCCCTCCGCCCGGGCCAGGAGGTGGAACCCGTGGAGGAGGCCCAAGAGGCCGAGGCCCCAAGGTCCTAGGTAAAGGGCCAAGGGGAGGAGCCAAAGGGTCGTCCAGAGGCCCTTCTCCCGGCCCAGGTAGAGCCCGAAGAGGAGAAGGGCCAAGGAGGTCTTGGCCCAAAGAAGGGGCCAGCCCGCCTGGGGGGCGTGGAGGAAGCCCGGCAGGAAGGCGAGCCACAGGAAGCCCTCCGGGTAAAGCCTCCGCCCGAGGAGGAGGAGGGGAGGGCCGAGAAGGGCGGGAAGGCCGGTCCCCAGGGCCAGGAGGAGAAGGGCCCAGCCCAAGAGAAAGCCGAATAAGGCGTACCTCAGAAGGTGCCCTCCTTTCTGCCTGGGCGCCCGAACGGGCGTGGGCTAAGGCCTAGTTTTCTCCGGTAGAGGAAGCTCCGCAAGGGTGTAAACTGCACTCCATGCTCCGGCTGGACATCCGCTTCCTAGAGGGCTTTCCCGAGGCCCTGCGCCAGCACGCCTCCCTTTTGGAAGAGGCCCGGGGGCGCCTCCTCGCCAAGCGCAAGACCCCCGGGAGCATGCTCGGCTGGATGGACCTCCCCGAGGACACGGAGACCCTAAGGGAGGTCCGCCGCTACCGGGAGGCGAACCCCTGGGTGGAGGACTTCGTCCTCATCGGCATCGGGGGAAGCGCCCTGGGGCCCAAGGCCCTCGAGGCCGCCTTCAACGAGAGCGGGGTGCGCTTCCACTACCTGGACCACGTGGAGCCCGAGCCCGTCCTCAGGCTCCTCCGAACCCTGGACCCCAGGAAGACCCTGGTGAACGCCGTCTCCAAGTCGGGGTCCACGGCGGAGACCCTGGCGGGCCTCGCCGTCTTCCTGAAGTGGCTTAGGGCGCACCTGGGGGAGGCCTGGCGGCGGCACCTGGTGGTGACCACCGACCCCAAGGAGGGCCCCTTGCGGGCCTTCGCCGAGCGGGAGGGGCTCAAGGCCTTCGCCATCCCCCCCGAGGTGGGCGGGCGCTTCTCCGTTCTCTCCCCCGTGGGGCTTCTGCCCCTGGCCTTCGCCGGCGCCGACCTGGACGCCCTCCTCATGGGGGCCCGTAAGGCCAACGAGACCGCCCTCGCCCCCCTCGAGGAGAGCCTTCCCCTGAAGACCGCCCTCCTCCTCCACCTCCACCGCCACCTCCCCGTCCACGTCTTCATGGTCTACTCGGAGAGGCTAAGCCACCTCCCCAGCTGGTTCGTCCAGCTTCACGACGAGTCCTTGGGGAAGGTGGACCGCCAAGGCCAAAGGGTGGGCACCACCGCGGTCCCCGCCCTGGGCCCCAAGGACCAGCACGCCCAGGTCCAGCTCTTCCGCGAGGGCCCCCTGGACAAGCTCCTCGCCCTGGTCATCCCCGAGGCCTCCCTCGAGGACGTGGAGATCCCGGAAGTGGAGGGCCTCGAGGCCGCCTCCTACCTCTTCGGCAAGACCCTCTTCCAGCTCCTGAAGGCGGAGGCCGAGGCCACCTACCAAGCCTTGGCCGAGGCGGGGCAGAGGGTCTACGCCCTCTTCTTCCCCGAGATCTCCCCCTACGCCGTGGGCTGGCTCATGCAGCACCTCATGTGGCAGACCGCCTTCCTGGGGGAGCTTTGGGAGGTAAACGCCTTTGACCAGCCCGGGGTAGAGCTGGGCAAGCGCCTCACCTTCGCCCTCCTCGGCCGCCCCGGCTACGGGGAGGGCTAATGGAAGCGTGGAAATCCCTTATGATAGGCGGGAGGAGGGCCTTATGGACCGCCTGAGCTATCTGGGTATAACGCCGAAAAAGCAGGTTTTCTGGAACACCGCCTCTCCCATCCTGGTGGAGCACACCCTGGCCCGGGGAGAGGGTTTCCTGGCCCACAAGGGGCCCTTGGTGGTGGACACCACCCCCTACACGGGGAGAAGCCCTAAGGACAAGTTCGTGGTGCGGGAGCCCGAGGTGGAGGGGGAGATCTGGTGGGGCGAGGTGAACCAGCCCTTTTCCCCGGAGGCCTTCCAGGCCCTCTACCAGCGGGTGGTCCAGTACCTCTCCGAGCGGGACCTTTACGTCCAGGACCTCTACGCCGGGGCGGATCGGCGCTACCGCCTGGGGGTGCGGGTGGTGACGGAAAGCCCCTGGCACGCCCTCTTCGCCCGCAACATGTTCCTCCTGCCCCGCCGCTTCCCCGAGGACGACGAGGCGGAGCGCTTCCAGCCGGGCTTCACCGTGGTCCACGCCCCCCACTTCCAGGCGGACCCCGAGCGGGACGGGACGAGGAGCGAGGTCTTCGTGGGCATCAGCTTCCAGAGGAGGCTTGTCCTCATCGTGGGCACCAAGTACGCCGGGGAGATCAAGAAGAGCATCTTCACCGTCATGAACTACCTCATGCCCAAGCGGGGGGTCTTCCCCATGCACGCCTCGGCCAACGTGGGGAAGGACGGGGACGTGGCGGTCTTCTTTGGCCTTTCCGGCACCGGCAAGACCACCCTCTCCACCGACCCCGAGCGCCCCCTCATCGGCGACGATGAGCACGGCTGGAGCGAGGAGGGGGTCTTCAACTTTGAGGGCGGGTGCTACGCCAAGGTGATCCGCCTCTCCCCGGAGCACGAGCCCCTCATCTACCGGGCCTCCAACCAGTTTGAGGCGATCCTGGAAAACGTGGTGGTGAACCCGGAAAGCCGCCGGGTGGAGTGGGACGACGACTCCAAGACCGAAAACACCCGCTCCTCCTACCCCATCGCCCACCTGGAGAACGTGGTGGAGTCGGGGATGGCGGGGCACCCCAGGGCCATCTTCTTCCTCTCGGCGGACGCCTACGGGGTCCTTCCCCCCATCGCCCGCCTAAGCCCGGAACAGGCCATGTACTACTTCCTCTCCGGATACACCGCCCGGGTGGCGGGGACGGAAAGGGGCATCACCGAGCCCAGGGCCACCTTCTCCGCCTGCTTCGGGGCGCCCTTCTTGCCCATGCACCCCGGGGTTTACGCCGGAATGCTGGGGGAAAAGATCAAGAGGCACGGTCCCCGGGTCTACCTGGTGAACACCGGCTGGACCGGGGGGCCCTACGGGGTAGGGCACCGCTTCCCCCTATCCGTGACCCGGGCCCTCCTGAGGGCGGCCCTCACCGGGGCCCTGGAGGGGGTGGCCTACCGGAAGGACCCCTTCTTCGGCTTTGAGGTGCCCCTCGAGGCCCCCGGGGTCCCCAAAGAGCTTTTGGATCCCCGGGAAACCTGGGCGGACAAGGAGGCCTACGACCGCCAGGCGCAAAAGCTTGCGGCGCTCTTTCAGGAAAACTTCCAGAAGTACGCCGACGGGGTCTCGGAAGCCGTGCGCCAGGCGGGGCCCCGGGTAGGGTAGTTTTGAGGCGCGCTCCCGCCGCGGCGAAAGCCGCGGCGGGGTACTTAGGCCAGGCCCGGGCCTTGCCAAATAGGGGCCGGGGGTATTAGGCTCCTAACTGGTGGAAACGGAAGGGACAAATGTACTTTGCCTCCTTTGGGGTTCCTTTGGCAGAATGGTAGGCGTTACCGTCTGGGGGACGGGTTTTCTATGAGCCAGACCTCGCTTAGCCGCTACGCCTGGGGGGTGCTCCTCTGGAACGTGCTGGTGGCCCTTTGGGGGGCCTACGTGCGGGCCACGGGGGCGGGGGCCGGGTGCGGTTCCCACTGGCCCACCTGCAACGGGGAGATCCTCCCCCGCGCGCCCCAGGTGGAGACCCTCATCGAGTTCACCCACCGGGCCACCTCGGGGCTCGCCTTTCTCTCGGTGTTGGGCCTTTTCCTTCTCGCTCTCCGCTTCCTCCCCAAGGGGCACCCGGCCCGCTTCGGCGCCGGGCTTGCCCTCTTCTTCATGGTCACGGAGAGCCTGGTGGGGGCCTCCCTGGTTCTCTTCGGCTGGACGGCCCACAACGTGAGCCCCGAGCGGGCCGTGGTCCAGATGGTCCACCTGGCCAACACCTACTTCCTCCTGGCCGCCTTGGCCCTCACCGCCTGGTGGGCCTCCGGGGGGGCGCCCTTGCGCCTAAAGGGGCAGGGAGCCGTGGGCCTCGCCCTTCTCCTTGGGCTTCTTGCCCTCCTCTTCCTGGGAATGAGCGGGGCGGTCACCGCCTTGGGCGACCTCCTCTTCCCGGTGCGGAACACCCTCGAGGCCCTGGAGCGCTCCTTGACCCCGGGAGAGCACTTCCTGGTGCGCCTCAGGGTCCTCCACCCCTTGATCGCCGTGAGCGTGGGGCTTTACGTGGTCTTCGCCGGGTATCTGGTGGCCCATCTGCGCCCCTCCTCCCTCACCCGGCGGCTGGCCCACGCCCTGGCCTACCTCTACGGGGCGCAGCTTCTGGCGGGGCTTTTGAACGTGCTCCTCAAGGCCCCGGTCTTTATGCAGATCCTGCACCTCTTCCTGGCCTACGCCGTGTGGCTCCTCTTCGTCCTCCTCGCCGCCTCCGCCTTGGCGCGGGGGGCGAGGCGGGTGGAGCTGGGGGAAGGGGGGGCGGAGGTCCACCGGGGCACGGGCGGGGCCACCTGGCGGGACTACCTGGCCCTCACCAAGCCCAGGGTCATCAGCCTCCTCCTCTTCACCGCCCTTTTCGCCACCTTCATCGCCGCCCGGGGCTGGCCCGGCCTCGAGCTCTTCTTGGTGGTGGCCCTAGGAGGGTACATGATGGCGGGGGCGGCCAACGCCATCAACATGGTGGTGGACCGCGACATCGACGCCCGCATGAAGCGGACCGCCAAGAGGCCCACCGTGACCCAGAGGGTCTCCAGCCGGGACGCCCTCCTCTTCGCCTTGGCCCTTGCCGTCTTAGGGTTCGCCGTCCTCTTTTGGGGGGCGAACCTCCTCGCCGCCACCCTGGCCCTGATGGGCCTCATCTGGTACGTGCTGGTCTACACCCTCTACCTCAAGCGGCGCACCTGGCAGAACATCGTCATCGGCGGGGCCGCCGGGGCCTTCCCGCCCCTGGTGGGCTGGGCGGCGGTGACCGGGGAGCTCAGCCTCTTCGCCTGGTACCTCTTCGCCCTCATCTTCTTTTGGACCCCGGTGCACTTCTGGGCCCTGGCCCTCATGATCCAGGAGGATTACCGGGCGGTGGGGGTGCCCATGCTCCCCGTGGTCTTGGGCGAGCGGGTGACGGTGATGCAGATCGCCCTCTACGCCCTCCTCACCGCCCTCATCTCCCTCATGCCCTTGGCCCTGGGGGAGCTCGGCCTTTTGTACCTGGTGGCGAGCCTCTTCCTTAACGGCTTGCTTATCTTTAAGAGCCTTGCCCTCTACCGCCAGCCCGAGCGGAGGACGGCGGTTTCGCTGTATAAATACTCCATGCTCTACCTGGCCCTCCTCTTCGCGGCCATGGCGGTGGATCGGGTGGTATAGGGAGGGAGTGGATGAAGAGAGGTTTTGCGGCGCTCAGTCTAGGGGGTTTGGCCCTGGCCCAGGAGGCCCACCGGGTGGCCATCACCCATCCCGGTGGTTCTTACAACCAGGAGGTGGCCTTCCTCTACCCCTGGGTCTACTTCTTCTCCTTCTTGGTCTTCCTGGTGGTGGCCGGGGCCCTGGCCTATGTGGTCCTCAAGTTCCGGGCGAAGCCGGGCCAGGAAGGGGAGCCTCCCCAGATCCACGGGAACGACCGCCTCGAGGTGGTCTGGACCCTGATCCCCTTGGCCATCATCCTGGTCCTCTTCGGCCTCACGGCCAAGGCCCTCGTCCAGGTGAACCGGCCCATCCCCGGCAGCCTCAAGGTGGAGGTCACGGGCTACCAGTTCTGGTGGGACTTTAACTACCCTGAGCTCGGCTTTAGAAACTCCAACGAGCTCATCCTCCCCGCCGGGGTGCCCGTGGAGCTGGAGATCACCTCCAAGGACGTGATCCACTCCTTCTGGGTGCCGGGGCTTGCCGGCAAGCGGGACGCCATTCCGGGACAAAAGACTCTTCTTCACTTCACCCCCAAGGAGCCCGGCAACTACTACGGCTTCTGCGCCGAACTCTGTGGGCCAAGCCACTCCCGCATGCTCTTCCGCGTGGTGGTCCTCCCCAAGGAGGAGTTTGACCGCTTCGTGGAGGCGGCCAAGGCCTCCCCAGCCCCGGTGGCCGACGCCAAGGGGCAAGAAGTCTTCCAGCAGAACTGCGCGGCTTGCCACGGCGTGGCCCGGAGCATGCCCCCTGCGGTCATCGGACCCGAGCTGGGGCTTTTCGGAAACCGCACCAGTCTGGCGGCGGGCATCGTGGAGAACACCCCGGAAAACCTCAAGGCCTGGATCAAGGATCCCACCGCCCTGAAGCCCGGGGCGAAGATGCCCGGCTTCCCTCAGCTTTCCGAAGGCGAACTGGACGCCTTGGTGCGCTACCTCGAGGGCCTGAAGGTGGAGGGCGTGGACTTCAAGGCCCTTCCCAAGTTCTAGGAGGTTAGGAGATGGCCATCGCCACCAAGCCAAAGACCGGTTTCTGGGCGCTCCTTTGGGACCTGCTCACCACGGTAGACCACAAGAAGATCGGCCTCATGTACACGGCCACCGCCTTCTTCGCCTTCGCCCTGGCGGGGGTTTTCTCCCTCCTCATCCGCACCCAGCTGGCGGTGCCCAACAACCACTTCCTCACCGGGGAGCAGTACAACCAGATCCTCACCCTCCACGGGGCCACCATGCTCTTCTTCTTCATCATCCAGGCCGGGCTCACCGGCTTCGGCAACTTCGTGGTGCCCCTGATGCTGGGGGCGAGGGACGTGGCCCTCCCCCGGGTGAACGCCTTCAGCTACTGGGCCTTCCTGGGGGCCATCCTCCTCGCCCTGATGAGCTACCTCTTCCCCGGCGGGGCCCCGGCGGTGGGCTGGACCTTCTACTACCCCTTCTCCGTGCAGTCGGGAAGCGGGGTGAGCTTCTACATGGCGGCCATCCTCCTTCTGGGCTTCTCCAGCCTCCTGGGCAACGCCAACTTCATCGCCACCATCTATAACCTGAGGGCCCAGGGGATGAGCCTCTGGAAGATGCCCATCTACGTCTGGAGCGTCTTCGCCGCCAGCGTCCTCAACCTCTTCTCCTTGGCGGGGCTCACCTCGGCCACCCTCCTCGTCCTCCTGGACCGGAAGATCGGCCTCACCTGGTTCAACCCGGACATCGGCGGGGACCCCGTCCTCTTCCAGCAGTTCTTCTGGTTCTACTCCCACCCCACGGTCTACGTGATGCTCCTCCCTTACCTCGGCATCCTCGCCGAGGTGGCCTCCACCTTCGCCAGGAAGCCCCTCTTCGGCTACCGGCAGATGGTCTGGGCCCAGATGGGGATCGTGGTCCTGGGCACCATGGTCTGGGCCCACCACATGTTCACCGTGGGGGAGAGCACCCTCTTCCAGATCGCCTTCGCCTTCTTCACCGCCCTCATCGCCGTGCCCACGGGGGTGAAGCTCTTCAACATCATCGGCACCCTCTGGGGCGGGCACCTCCAGATGAAGACCCCCCTCCTTTGGGTCTTGGGCTTCATCTTCAACTTCCTCCTGGGGGGCATCACCGGGGTCATGCTCTCCATGACCCCCCTGGACTACCACTTCCAGGACTCCTACTTCGTGGTGGCCCACTTCCACAACGTCCTCATGGCGGGTTCGGGCTTCGGGGCCTTCGCCGGGCTTTACTACTGGTGGCCCAAGATGACGGGCCGGATGTACGACGAGAGGCTGGGCCGGCTCCACTTCTGGCTCTTCCTGGTGGGCTACCTCCTCACCTTCCTGCCCCAGTACGTCTTGGGTTACCTGGGCATGCCCCGGCGCTACTACACCTACAACGCCGACATTGCCGGCTGGCCCGAGCTCAACCTCCTCTCCACCCTCGGGGCCTACATCCTGGGCCTGGGCGGCCTGGTCTGGATCTACGCCATGTGGAAGAGCCTGCGCTCTGGCCCCAAGGCCCCCGAGAACCCCTGGGGCGGCTACACCCTGGAGTGGCTCACCGCCTCGCCCCCCAAGGCCCACAACTTTGACGCCCAGCTTCCCGCCGAGTTCCCCTCCGAAAGGCCCCTCTACGACTGGAAGAAGAAGGGGGTGGAGCTCAAGCCCGAGGACCCGGGCCACATCCACCTGCCCAACAGCTCCTTCTGGCCCTTCTACGCGGCGGCCACCCTTTTCGCCTTCTTCGTGAGCGTGGCCGCATTGCCGGTGCCCAACGTCTGGATGTGGGTCTTCCTGGCCCTCTTCGCCTACGGCCTCGTGCGCTGGGCCCTGGAGGACGAGTACAGCCACCCGGTGGAGCACCACACCGTCACGGGCAAGTCCAACGCCTGGATGGGGATGGCCTGGTTCATCGTCTCCGAGGTGGGCCTCTTCGCCGTCCTCATCGCCGGCTACCTCTACCTGCGCCTCTCCGGGGCGGCCACGCCCCCTGAGGAAAGGCCCGCCCTGTGGCTCGCCCTCCTCAACACCTTCTTCCTGGTGAGCTCCTCCTTCACCGTGCACTTCGCCCACCACGACCTCCGCCGGGGCCGGTTCAACCCCTTCCGCTTCGGGCTTCTGGTCACCATCCTCCTCGGGGTGCTCTTCTTCCTCTTCCAGGCCTGGGAGTTCTACCAGTTCCACCACCACTCCAGCTGGCAGGAGAACCTGTGGACGGCGGCCTTCTTCACCGTCGTGGGCCTCCACGGCCTGCACGTGGTGATCGGGGGCTTTGGCCTTGTCCTCGCCTACCTCCAGGCCCTCAGGGGCAAGATCACCCCGCACCACCACGGCACCCTCGAGGCCGCCAGCATGTACTGGCACCTGGTGGACGCCGTCTGGCTCTTCATCGTCACCATCTTCTACCTCTGGTAGCCCTTCTTGCCCAGGGCCCCTGCCTGCGGGCGGGGGCCTTGGCTATAGATAAGTAGGGGATGCGGCTCTTGGTGGTGGACTTCGACTACTTCTTCCCCGTGCCCCAGGACCCCAAGGACCCCCTGGCGCCCCTCTTCGCCTGGGCCCACTTTGAGACCCCCTACTACCTCCTCGAGGCCTGGGAGGAAAGGGCCCTGGCCTTCCTCCTCCGGGGGCTTCCCCTGCCCGAGGCCCGGGGGTGGGAGGGGTTTTGGGGGCGCTTCGCCTTCGCCCCGGGGGCGGTGCTCTACTACGCCGAAAGCAACGCCCTCGCCTTCCACCCCGAGGTGCGCCGGGGCGTGGAGGAGGTGGTCCTCTTGGACGCCCACCACGACGCGGGCTACCGCCCCTTGGGGGAAGTCCCCGCCTGCGACGACTGGATGGTCTTCTACCACCGCCAGGGGGTAAGGCTTCGGGTCTATTACCCCCCCTGGCGGGACCCCTCCTTAGAGCCCGAGCCAAAGGTGCCCCTGGCCCGGGAGGTGGACCCCGGGGGGAAGCTTCCGGGGGAGTTCCACCGGGTCTTCCTCTGCCGGAGCGGGGCCTGGGTGCCCCCTTGGGCCGACCCCGGGTTTTTCGCCCTCCTGGAGGAGGCACCCCTCCTCAAGCGGGCCCTCGAGGCCCTTTCTCCCCGGCCCTTTGACCTGGAGGCCCTGAGGCGGCGGGCGGGGGAGGAGGCCTTGGGCCTTTTCATCATGGAAAGCTTGCGCAGGGCCTTTTAGCCCCCTATAATCGGGAAGGCTTTGGGCCGTTAGCTCAGCTGGCAGAGCAACCGACTTTTAATCGGTAGGTCGCAGGTTCGAATCCTGCACGGCCCACCAGACCTGCCCCCTCCGGCTTCCCGGCCGGAGGGGGTTTTGCCAGCATGGGGTGGTATCGGGCTGCGGAACCCGGTGCGGGCCCTTAGGATGGAGGGCATGGCGGAGCCCGCGCGGGTGGTGGTGGGGCTTTCGGGAGCGAGCGGCATGCCCTACGCCCTGGACCTCCTGGAAGCCTTGAGGGGGGTGGCGGAGGTGCACCTGGTGATCTCCCAGGGGGCCAAGAGGGTGCTTTGGGAGGAGATGGGCCTAAGCCCCAAGGACCTCTACCCCTTGGCGGCCCGGGTCTACAAGGACCAGGACCTAGGGGCGCCCATCGCCTCGGGCTCCTTCCCCACCCGGGGGATGGTGGTCGTCCCTTGCTCCGCCACCACCCTGGCCAAGGTGGCCTATGGCCTCGCCGACACCCTCCTCACCCGGGCGGCCTACGTGCACCTGAAGGAGCGCCGCCCCCTGATCCTGGTGCCCCGGGAGACCCCCCTCTCCCTCCCCACCCTCAGGGCCATGGTCCAGGCGGCGGAGGCCGGGGCCACCGTCCTCCCGGCGAGCCCCGGCTTCTACCACCGCCCCAAGGAGATCTCCGAGCTCCTGGGCTTCATCACCCAGCGCATCCTGGACCACCTGGGCCTTCCCGGAAAGCGCGCCAAGAGGTGGGGTGAGGAATGACGCTTTTTTACCGACCTGCGGTGATACGATAGGGCCGATGACCCTCACCCAGGAACAGAAGCTGGTCTTGGACACGGTGCGCCAGGTGGCCAAGGAGATCCTCTATCCCCTGGCCCCCGAGTACGACCGCAAGGGGGAGTACCCCTGGCCCCAGCTTCGGGCCTTGGCGGAGCTCGGCTTCCTCGGCATGACCACCCCGGAGGCGTGGGGCGGGGTGGGGCTGGACTCCGTGACCTGGGTCCTGGCCCTGGAGGAGATCGCCGCCGCCGACCCAAGCGTGGCCGTCATCGTCTCCGTGACCAGCGGCCTCCCCCAGTACATGCTCCTCCGTTTCGGGAGCGAGGCCCAGAAGCGGCGCTACCTCGTCCCCCTGGCCCGGGGGGAGTGGATCGGGGCCTTCTGCCTCACCGAGCCCCAGGCGGGCTCCGACGCCAAAAGCCTCCGCGCCGAGGCGCGGCGGGTCAAGGGCGGGTTCGTGCTGAACGGGGTCAAGAGCTGGATCACCTCCGCGGGCCACGCCCACCTCTACGTGGTCATGGCCCGCACGGAGAAGGGGATCAGCGCCTTTTTGGTGGAGAAGGGCACCCCGGGGCTTTCCTTCGGCCGCCCCGAGGAGAAGATGGGTCTCCACGCGGCCCACACCGCCGAGGTGCGCCTCGAGGAGGTCTTCGTCCCCGAGGAGAACCTCCTGGGGGAGGAGGGGCGGGGCCTGGCTTATGCCCTCGCGGGCCTGGACTCGGGGCGGGTGGGGGTGGCGGCCCAGGCGGTGGGCATCGCCCGCGGGGCTTACGAGATCGCCAAGGCCTACGCCGACCAGAGGGAGCAGTTCGGGAAGAAGCTCCGCGAGCACCAGGCCATCGCCTTCAAGATCGCCGACATGCACGTGAGGATCGCCGCCGCCCGCGCCTTGGTCCTCGAGGCCGCCAGGAAGAAAGACCGGGGGGAGCGGTTCACCCTCGAGGCCAGCGCTGCCAAACTCTTCGCGAGCCAGGTGGCCGTGGAGGTGACCCGGGAGGCGGTCCAGGTCCTAGGAGGCTATGGCTACCACCGGGACTACCGGGTGGAGCGCTACTACCGGGACGCCAAGGTGACGGAGATCTACGAGGGGACCTCGGAGATTCAGCGCCTGGTCATCGCCCGGGAGCTCTACTCCTCTTGAGGCCACCCCTTCCT
This sequence comes from Thermus sp. H19.2, assembly GCF_054979525.1. Classification (NCBI taxonomy): domain Bacteria; kingdom Thermotogati; phylum Deinococcota; class Deinococci; order Thermales; family Thermaceae; genus Thermus; species Thermus sp. H19.2. Next base: position 2,099,076 of record NZ_CM143429.1, on the reverse strand, counting down.
TTTCTCATGCCTCTTCCTTAGGGTGGGAAGGGTATGGTCCGCCGCCTCCTCTCCCTCTCCCGGCCCCTGTACTGGCTCTACGAGAAGCGCCTCCTGAAGGAGGTGAAGCGGGGCCCCATGCCCCGGCACCTGGGCCTCATCCTGGACGGAAACCGCCGCTACGCCCGCGCCTTGGGCCTTTCCCCCACCAAGGGGCACGAGTTCGGGGTGCAGAAGGCCTACGAGGTCCTGGAGTGGTGCCTGGAGATGGGCATCCGGACCGTCACCGTATGGGTTTTCTCCACCGATAACTTCCGCCGCTCCCCCGAGGAGGTGGAGACCCTGATGGGCCTCTTCGTGCGCGAGGCGGAGAGGATGGCCCAGGACCACCGCATCCTGGAGAACCAGGTGCGGGTGCGGGTGATCGGCCGACGGGAAGGGTTTTCCGAGGAGGTGCTCCGGGCTTTGGAGCGCCTGGAGGAGCGCACCCGGGCCCACCAGGGCATGTTCCTCAACATCGCCTTGGGCTACGGGGGGCGGGAGGAGATCGTGGACGCCGTAAAGCGGCTTCTTCTGGAGGCGGAGGCCCAGGGCCTTTCCCCCAAGGAGGTGGCCGAACGCCTCACCCCCGAGGACATCGCCCGCCACCTCTACACCGCCGGGCTTCCCGACCCCGACTTCATCATCCGCACCTCGGGGGAGATCCGGCTTTCCGGCTTCCTCCTCTGGCAGTCCGCCTACTCGGAGTTTTACTTCGCCGATGTGCTCTGGCCCGAGTTCCGAAAGATTGACTTCCTGCGCGCCCTAAGGAGCTACCAGGCCCGCGAAAGGCGGTTTGGGCGTTGACAAGTTGCGGGTTTTCGTATACCCTTACGGACAAGATGCTGGCCCGCGAGAAAAAACTCGGCCGCCGGGGGGTAGGATAGCCCTCTTAAGGGTTCCTTATCCCCCGGCCCGAGTTCGGGCCGGTTTTCTTTTAGGGGAGGGGCGTATGCGGGAATGGAAGATCATAGACTCCACCTTACGGGAAGGGGAGCAGTTTGAACGGGCCAACTTCTCCACCCAGGACAAGATAGAGATCGCCAAGGCCCTGGACGCCTTCGGCATCGAGTACATCGAGGTCACCACCCCCGTGGCCTCGCCGCAGTCCCGCAGGGACGCCGAGGTCCTCGCCTCCTTGGGCCTCAAGGCCAAGGTGGTGACCCACATTCAGACCCGCCTGGACGCGGCCAAGGTGGCGGTGGAGACCGGGGTGCAGGGGATTGACCTCCTCTTCGGCACCAGCAAGTACCTAAGGGCCGCCCACGGGCGGGACATTCCCCGGATCATCGCCGAGGCCCAGGAGGTGATCCAATACATCCGGGAAAACGCCCCCCACGTGGAGGTGCGCTTTTCCGCCGAGGACACTTTCCGCTCGGACGAGCACGACCTTTTGGCCATCTACCAGGCCATCGCTCCCTACGTGGACCGGGTGGGCCTGGCGGACACCGTGGGCGTGGCCACGCCCCGGCAGGTCTACGCCCTGGTGCGGGAGGTGCGGCGGGTGGTGGGGCCCAGGGTGGACATCGAGTTCCACGGCCACAACGACACCGGGTGCGCCGTCGCCAACGCCTTTGAGGCCATCGAAGCCGGGGCCACCCACGTGGACACCACCATCCTGGGGATCGGGGAGCGAAACGGCATCACCCCCTTAGGGGGGTTCCTCGCCCGCATGTACACCCTCCAGCCCGAGTACGTGCGCGGGAAGTACAGGCTGGAGATGCTCCCCGAGCTGGACCGGATGGTGGCCAGGATGGTGGGGGTGGAGATCCCCTTCAACAACTACATCACCGGGGAGACGGCCTTCAGCCACAAGGCGGGGATGCACCTGAAGGCCATTTACATCAACCCCGAGTCCTACGAGCCCTACCCCCCGGAGGTCTTCGGGGTGCGGCGGAAGCTCATCATCGCCTCGAGGCTCACCGGGCGGCACGCCATCAAGGCGCGGGCGGAGGAGCTCGGCCTCCACTACGGGGAGGAGGAGCTCCACCGGGTCACCCAGCACATCAAGGCCCTGGCCGACCGGGGCCAGCTCACCCTGGAGGAGCTGGACCGCATCCTTAGGGAGTGGATCACGGCATGAGGCTAGAGGTTCCGGAACTCCTCCTCGGTGAGGCCGATGTCCTTGAGAATGCCTAGAAAAGTGCCTTTCTTAAGCTCCTTGCGGTGGAAGGGGACCACGGTGCGCCGCCCGTCGGGGTGCAGGAAGACGCGGTGGCTACCTTTCCCCCCGGCCTCTTCAAAACCCAAGCGCTTCAGCTTGCGCACCACTTCTTCGGGTCTAGGCGGCATTCACCTGGACTTCCACCCACTCCTCGTCGGGTTCGGGGATGGGGAGGTTTCTGGCCCGAAGGGCTTCCAACATGGCCTCGAGGGCTTCCCGGACGTTTTGGATGGCCTCTTCCCGCGTGTCCCCGTCCGAGCGCACCCCGGGTACCGCAGGGACCTCGGCAAGCCAAACCCCGGGCTCCTCGGGATCAGGGTAAACCCGGATCCAATACCGGCCCATAGCCGCATTATAGGCAAAGGAAGGTAAGGGAGGACGAAGATGCCCCAAACCTTAGCGGAAAAGATCCTCTCCCACAAGGTGGGAAGGCCCGTGGGGGCGGGGGAGCTTGTGGTGGTGGAGGTGGACCAGGTGATGGTGGTGGACTCCATCGCCGGGAGCTTCTTCAAGCGCCTGGAGTACCTCCAGGCCACCCCCCGCTACCCGGAAAGGGTCTCCATCGTCATAGACCACGTGGCCCCGGCGGCGAACCTGGAGGTGGCCAAGGCGCAGAAGGAGATCCGGGAGTGGGGCAAGCGGCACGGCATCCGGGTCTTTGACGTGGGGAGGGGGGTGTGCCACCAGGTCCTCATAGAGGAGGGCCTGGCCCAGCCGGGGTGGGTGGTGGTGGGCTCGGACAGCCACTCCACCACCTACGGGGCGGTGGGGGCCTTCGGCACGGGGATGGGGGCCACGGACATCGCCTTGGCGGCGGCGAGCGGGCGCACCTGGCTTCGGGTGCCCGAGAGCGTCAAGGTGGTCTTCCGGGGAAGGCTCCCCAAGGGGGTCACGGCCAAGGACGCCGCCCTGGAGATGGTCCGCCTCCTCACCGCCGAAGGGGCCACCTACATGGCGGTGGAGATCCACCTCTTGGACGGGGCGGAGGCCCTCACGCGGGGCGAACGCATGACCCTCGCCAACCTCACCGTGGAGGCGGGGGCCAAGGCGGGGCTCGTGGTGCCGAGCGGGGAGATCCTGGAGATGTACCGGGTGCCCGACTGGCTCTACCCCGACCCCAACGCCCGCTACGCCAAGGAGGTGGAGATAGACCTTTCCGCCCTCACCCCCAGGGTCTCTGTCCCCTTCTACGTGGACAACGTCCACGAGGTGGCCGAGGTCAAGGGCAAGCGGGTGGACCAGGTCTTCATCGGCACCTGCACCAACGGCCGCATTGAGGACCTCCGGGCGGCGGCGGAGGTGCTAAGGGGGAGGAAGGTGGCCCCTTGGGTGCGGCTTCTGGTGGTCCCGGCGAGCGCCCAGGTCCTGGAGGAGGCGGCCAGGGACGGCACCCTCCTCGCCCTCCTCGAGGCCGGGGCCACCCTCGGCACCCCGGGGTGCGGCCCCTGCATGGGGCGGCACATGGGGGTCTTGGCCCCCGGAGAGGTGTGCGTCTCCACCTCCAACCGCAACTTCCGGGGTCGCATGGGAGCCCCGGACGCCGAGATCTACCTGGCAAGCCCCCGCGTGGCGGCGGCCAGCGCCGTGGCGGGTTACCTCACCACCCCCGAAGAGCTGGAGGAGGCCCATGCCTAGGGTCTGGAAGTTCGGCGACCAGATCAACACCGACGACATCCTTCCCGGAAAGTACGCCCCCTTCATGGTGGGGGAGGACCGGTTCCACCTCTACGCCTTCGCCCACCTACGGCCCGGCTTCGCGGAGGAGGTGCGCCCCGGGGACATCCTGGTCTTCGGGCGGAACGCCGGGCTCGGCTCTAGCCGCGAGTACGCCCCCGAGGCCCTAAAGCGCCTCGGCGTCCGGGCCGTCATCGCCAAAAGCTACGCCCGCATCTTCTTCCGCAACCTGGTGAACCTGGGGATCGTCCCCTTTGAGTCGGAGGAGGTGGTGGATGCGCTAAAAGACGGCGACGAGGTGGAGTTGGACCTGGAAAGCGGGGTGCTCACCCGGGGGGAGGAGCGCTTTGCCCTCCGTCCCCCGCCCCCCTTCCTCCTGGAGGCGCTCAAGGAGGGCTCCCTCCTGGACTACTACAAGAAGCACGGGCGCTTCCCGGGGGAGTAGACTCTAGTCATGGAGGACCTGGAGATCGTCTGTCCGGTGTGCGGCGAGGCCAGCCTGGTGCTGGCGGAGGACCTGGAGACCCTGGAGGTCGGGGATGTGCTGGAGTGCGAGGCCTGCGGGGCCTTCCTGGAGGTGGTCTCCCTGGACCCCTTGGAGGTGGAGGTGACGGAGGAGGGCCTGGAGGGCTTCTTCGTGGACTGCCCCCGCTGCGGCCACACCTTTGAGGTTTCCGAGGAGGACCAGGGCCAGGAGGTGGAGTGCCCCGAGTGCGGCTTCCGCTTTGTCCCCGACTGGAGCGAGGTAGAGGAGGATGAGGAATGGTAGGGACCTGTCCTGAGTGCGGCGCGGAGCTTCGGCTGGAAAACCCAGAGCTTGGCGAACTTGTGGTCTGCGAGGACTGCGGCGCGGAGCTGGAGGTGGTGGGGCTTGACCCCTTGAGGCTCGAGCCCGCCCCCGAGGAGGCAGAAGACTGGGGGGAGTAATACCGCCCCACGCCGGCCTGGTGGGTATGAGGGCTCCTGGCAGGGCCTAGTACCCCTTTTCTGGAGGTTAGATGCTGGCCATCCTCTACGACCGCATCCGCCCCGATGAGCGGATGCTCTTTGAGCGGGCCGAGGCCCTGGGCCTCCCCTACAAGAAGGTCTACGTCCCCGCCCTGCCCATGGTCCTGGGGGAGAGGCCCGAGGAGCTGGAGGGGGTCACGGTGGCCCTGGAACGGTGCGTGAGCCAAAGCCGGGGCCTCGCCGCCGCCCGCTACCTCACCGCCTTGGGCATCCCGGTGGTGAACCGCCCCGAGGTCATGGAGGTCTGCGGGGACAAGTGGGCCACGAGCGTGGCCTTGGCCCGGGCGGGCCTTCCCCAGCCAAGGACCGCCTTGGCCACGGACCGGGAGGAGGCTTTAAGGCTCATGGAGGCCTTCGGCTACCCCGTGGTGCTGAAGCCCGTGATCGGGAGCTGGGGCCGCCTCCTCGCCAAGGTCACGGACCGGGCTGCGGCGGAGGCCCTTCTGGAGCACAAGGAGGTCCTGGGGGGGTTCCAGCACCAGCTTTTTTACATCCAGGAGTACGTGGAGAAGCCCGGGCGGGACATAAGGGTCTTCGTGGTGGGGAAGAGGGCCATCGCCGCCATCTACCGGAAAAGCCCCCACTGGATCACCAACACCGCCCGGGGCGGAGAGGCGGAAAACTGCCCCCTCACCGAGGAGATCGCCCGGCTTGCCGTGGGGGCGGCGGAGGCCGTGGGGGGCGGGGTGGTGGCCGTGGACCTCTTGGAGTCGCCGAGGGGCCTCCTCGTCAACGAGGTGAACCACACCATGGAGTTCAAGAACTCCGTGCACACCACCGGGGTGGACATCCCCGGGGAAATTCTGAAGTACACCTGGAGCCTGGCCTCATGACCTTGCGGGAAGCGGTGGAGCGGTTGGTGGCGGCCTTGGCCCCCGAGGAGGTCTGGCTCTTCGGCTCTTGGGCCCGGGGGGAGGCCGGGCCGGACTCGGACGTGGACCTCCTGGTGGTGGTGCCCTACGAAGGGGATCCCAAGGAGCTCACCCTCCGGGGGTACAGGGTCCTGAGGGGGCGGGGCTTTCCCCTGGACCTCTTGGTCTACCCCCGTGCCCTCGTGGAGCAGAGGCTCGGGGAGGGGAGCCTTCTTCTCCGGGAGATTTTCCGGGAGGGGCGGTGCCTCTATGCGCGGGGAAGCGGAAAGGTGGCTTAGTCGGGCCCTCGAGGACCTGGACGCGGCCTTCTCCCTGGAGGCCTCCCGCCACCCCGATGTCCTGGCCTTTCTGGCGCAACAGGCGGTGGAAAAGGCGCTGAAGGCCGTCTGGGTAGAGCTTGGCCTCCTTCCACCCCGCACCCACGACCTGGCCTACCTTTGGGAAGAGGTGGAGGATAGGGTGAAGGCGTCTTTGAACCCCGACCATCTGGACTTTCTGACCCGCTTTGGCGTCCAGGCCCGCTACCCTGACCTGGAAGTTCGGCCGGAAGAGGCCCGGGAAGCCCTTTCCCTGGCCCAAGCCCTGGTGGAGGAGCTTAGGAGGTGGCTCCATGACCGGTAAGAAAACCCTTTCCATCGTGGGGGCCTCGGGGTACGCCGGGGGGGAGTTCTTAAGGCTCGCCCTTTCCCACCCCCATCTGGAGGTGAAGCAGGTGACCTCGAGGCGCTTCGCAGGCGAGCCCGTCCACTTCGTCCACCCCAACCTCCGAGGACGCACGAACCTCAAGTTCGTCCCCCCCGAGGCCCTGGAGCCCGCGGACATCCTGGTCCTGGCCCTGCCCCACGGGGTCTTCGCCCGGGAGTTTGACCGCTACAGCGCCCTCGCCCCGGTGCTCATAGACCTCTCCGCCGACTTCCGCCTGAAGGACCTCGAGCTCTACCGCAGGTACTACGGGGAGCATCCCCGGCCCGACCTCCTTGGCCGCTTCGTCTACGCCGTGCCCGAGCTTTACCGGGAGGCCCTTAAGGGGGCGGACTGGATCGCCGGGGCCGGGTGCAACGCCACGGCCACCCTCCTCGGCCTCTACCCCCTCCTCAAGGCCGGGGTCCTGAAGCCCGCTCCCATCTTCGTCACCCTCCTCATCTCCACCTCGGCGGGGGGGGCCGAGGCCAGCCCGGCGAGCCACCACCCCGAAAGGGCCGGGTCCATCCGGGTCTACAAGCCCACGGGCCACCGCCACACCGCCGAGGTGGTGGAAAACCTCCCGGGCCGCCCCGAGGTCCACCTCACCGCCATCGCCACCGACCGGGTGCGGGGGATCCTCATGACCGCCCAGTGCTTCCTCCAGGACGGCTGGAGCGAAAGGGACGTCTGGCAGGCCTACAGGGAGGTCTACGCCGGGGAGCCCTTCGTCCGCCTCGTCAAGCAGAAGAAGGGCATCCACCGCTACCCCGACCCCCGGTTTGTCCAGGGCACCAACTACGCCGACATCGGCTTTGAGCTGGAGGAGGACACGGGTAGGCTCGTGGTCATGACGGCCATTGACAACCTGGTGAAGGGCACCGCGGGCCACGCCCTCCAGGCCCTAAACCTCCGCATGGGCTGGCCCGAGACCCTGGGGTTGGACTTCCCGGGGCTTCACCCCTAAGGCCAACCGCTTGGCAGGGGAGGTGAGCTTGTGATCGTGGTCAAGGTGGGAGGCGCCGAGGGGATCAACTACGAGGCCGTGGCCAAGGACGCGGCCTCCTTGTGGAAGGAGGGGGTGAGGCTCCTTCTCGTTCACGGGGGGAGTGCGGAAACCAACAAGGTGGCCGAGGCCCTGGGCCACCCGCCCCGCTTCCTCACCCACCCCGGGGGGCAGGTGAGCCGCCTCACCGACCGGAGGACCCTGGAGATCTTTGAGATGGTCTACTGCGGCCTGGTGAACAAGCGCCTGGTGGAGCTTCTGCAAAAGGAGGGGGCGAACGCCATCGGCCTTTCCGGCTTGGACGGAAGGCTTTTTTTGGGCCGGAGGAAGACGGCGGTCAAGTACGTGGAAGACGGCAAGGTCAAGATCCACCGGGGGGACTACACCGGGACCGTGGAGGAGGTGAACAAGGCCCTTTTGGACCTCCTCCTTCAGGCGGGCTACCTCCCCGTGCTGACCCCGCCCGCCTTAAGCTACGAGAACGAGGCCATCAACACCGACGGGGACCAGATCGCCGCCCTCCTCGCCCGGACCTACGGGGCCGAGGCCCTCGTCTACCTCTCCAACGTCCCCGGCCTCCTCGCCCGCTACCCCGACGAGGCCTCCTTGGTGCGGGAGATCCCCGTGGACAGGGTGGAGGACCCGGAGTACCTGGCCCTGGCCCAAGGGAGGATGAAGCGGAAGGTCATGGGAGCGGTGGAGGCGGTGCGGGGCGGGGTCAAGCGGGTGGTCTTCGCCGACGCCCGGGTGGAAAACCCCATAAGGCGGGCCCTTTCCGGGGAAGGCACCGTGGTACGCTAGGGCCATGGCGCGCTTCGCCCTGGTCCTCCACGCCCACCTCCCCTACGTGCGGGCCCACGGGATGTGGCCCTTTGGGGAGGAGACCCTCTACGAGGCCATGGCCGAGACCTACCTGCCCCTCCTCCGGGTCTTGGAGCGGCTTCACGCTGAGGGGGTGGAGGCCCGCTTCACCCTGGGGATCACCCCCATCCTGGCAGAGCAGCTGGCCGACGCCCGGGTCCGAGAGGGCTTTCTGGCCTACGCCAGGGACCGCCTGGAAAGGGCCCAGAGGGACTACCTGCGCTACCGGGGAACCGAGCTGGAAAAGAGCGCCCGCCACCAGGTGGCCTTCTTTGAGCTCACCCTGGACCACTTCCACCACCTGGGAGGGGACCTCCTGGGCCCCTTCCGGCGGGCCCAGGAAAGGGGGCAGATAGAGCTCCTCACCTCCAACGCCACCCACGGCTACTCCCCCCTTCTGGGCTACGAGGAGGCCCTCTGGGCCCAGATCAAGACCGGGGTGGCCACCTACCGCCGCCACTTCGCCAAGGACCCCACGGGCTTCTGGCTTCCCGAGATGGCCTACCGGCCTAAAGGCTTCTGGAAGCCCCCGGTGGCGGGCCCTCCCGAAGGCCTTAGGGCCGGGGTGGACGAGCTTTTGATGCGGGCCGGGATCCGCTACACCTTCGTGGACGCCCACCTGGTCCAGGGGGGCGAGCCCCTCTCCCCTTACGGGGAGGCCGCCTTGGGCCCCGTGGAGAGCCAGGAGGCCACCTACCACGTCCACGAGCTGGAGTCGGGCCTTCGGGTCCTCGCCCGCAACCCGGAGACCGCCCTCCAGGTGTGGAGCGCCGACTACGGCTACCCGGGGGAGGGGCTTTACCGGGAGTTCCACCGCAAGGACCCCCTCTCCGGCCTCCACCACTGGCGGGTGACCCACCGCAAGGCCGACCTCGCGGAGAAGGCCCCCTACGACCCCGAGGCGGCCTTCGCCAAGGCGGAGGAGCACGCCCGCCACTTCCTGGAGCTCGTGGAGCGCCTCGCCGAGCGGCACCCCGAGGGGGTGATCCTCTCCCCCTACGACGCCGAGCTCTTCGGCCACTGGTGGTACGAGGGGGTGGCCTGGCTCGAGGCCGTCCTGAGGCTTCTCGCCCAAAGCCCCAAGGTGCGGCCCGTGACCGCGCGGGAGGCGGTGCAGGGCCCCGCGGTGCGGACCGCCTTGCCTGAGGGCTCCTGGGGCCGGGGCGGGGACCACCGGGTCTGGCTCAACGAGAAGACCCTGGACTACTGGGAAAAGGTCTACCGGGCGGAGGGGGCCATGCGGGAGGCGGTGCGGCAGGGGGTCCTCCCCCCAGGGGTGTTGCAGCAGGCCATGCGGGAGCTTCTCCTTTTGGAGGCCTCCGACTGGCCCTTCCTCATGGACACCGGGCAGGCGGAGGCCTACGCCAAGGAGCGGTACGAGGAGCACGCCCGGGCCTTCTTCCACCTCCTCAAGGGCGTCTCCCCGGAGGAGCTTAGGGCCTTGGAGGAGCGGGACAACCCCTTCCCAGAGGCCAACCCCCGCCTCTACCTTCCCCAGGAGGCTTGATGCAGGAGGTGCGCCACGCCGTCCTCCAGTTCCGCCCCGAGAAGAGCCGGCTTGAGGAGAGCCTGAAGCGGCTAAAGGCCCACCTCGAGGCCCTCCGCTCCCACGCCCCCCAGGTGGTGGTCCTGCCCGAGGCCGCCCTCACCGGCTACTTCCTGCAAGGGGGGGTAAGGGAGCTCGCCCTCACCCGGTTTGAGCTTTTGGAGCTTTTGGCGGGGGTGTACGAGAAGGTGGGATGGGAAGGGCTTTTGGACGTGGTGGTGGGCTTCTACGAGCGGGACGAGGGGGCCTACTACAACAGCGCCGCCTACCTGGAGCTTCCCCACCGCGTGGTCCACGTCCACCGCAAGGTCTTCCTGCCCACCTACGGGGTCTTCGACGAGGAACGCTACCTGGCCCGGGGGAGGCGGGTGGAGGCCTTTAGGACCCGGTTCGGCCGGGCGGCCCTCCTCATCTGCGAGGACTTCTGGCACTCCCTCACCGCCACCATCGCCGCCCTGGACGGGGCGGAGGTGATCTACATCCCCGCGGCGAGCCCGGCTAGGGGCTTCCAGGGGGCGCGGCCCGAGAACGTGGAGAGGTGGCGCACCCTGGCCCAGGCGGTGGCGGCGGAGCACGGGCTTTACGTGGTGGTGGCGAGCCTGGTGGGGTTTGAGGGGGGGAAGGGGATGAGCGGGGGGAGCCTGGTGGTGGGGCCGGACGGGCGGGTCCTCGCCGAGGCCCCCCTCTTTGAGGAGGCGGCCCTCCTCTTCGCCTTGGACCGGGAGCGGATCCCCCCGGTGCGCTACGACAGCCCCCTCCTCTCCGACCTCGAGGCGGGCCTGCCCCTGCTTCTGCCCGATTTGCAAAGGGTCTTAGGGAGGCGGGATGCGGATTCTTGAGGCGCCCAAGGCCCAGGAGGTTCTGGAGCTCAACTGGCCCCTGGTGGTGGACTTCCTCACCCGGTTTATCCGGGAGGAGCTTTCCTGGCGGGGCTACGAGAAGGCCCTCGTGGCCGTCTCCGGCGGGGTGGACTCGGCCACCACCCTGGCCCTGGCGGTGCGGGCCCTGGGGAGGGAAGGGGTCCACGCCCTCTTCCTGCCCCACCGGGAGAGTAGCCCCACCTCCCGGGAGCACGCCTACCTGGTGGCCGAGACCTTCGGCGTGGCCCTGGAGGAGGTGGACATCACCCCCATGGTGGAGGCCTACGCCGCCCTCACCCCGGACCTCACCCCCCACCGCAAGGGAAACGTCATGGCCCGGGCGCGGATGATCGTCCTCTTTGACAAGTCCCAGGCCTACGGGGCCCTTCCTTTGGGCACGGGCAACAAGACGGAAAGGCTTTTCGGCTACTTCACCTGGCACGGGGACGACACGCCCCCCGTGAACCCCCTGGGGGACCTCTACAAGACCCAGGTCTGGCGGCTCGCCGAGCACCTGGGGGTGCCGGAGGAGGTGGTGAGGAAGCCCCCCACCGCCGACCTCATCCCCGGCCAGACGGACGAGGCCGACCTCGGGGTGCGCTACCTCCGGGCCGACGTGATCCTGGAGCACTACCTAAAGGGCTACTCCGACCAGTACATTCTGGGCCTGGGCTTCAGCGAGGAGGAGCTTAGGCGGGTGAAGGAGCGGGTGAACCGCACCCACTGGAAACGGGCCCTCCCCACCGTGGCCCTCCTCTCCTCCACAGGCGTAGGGGAGTTCTACCTGAGGCCTTTGGACTACCGCCCTTGAGGAGGCAGTATGGCGCGGGAGGTGGGTAAGGCAGGCAAGACCCTTTCCCGGAAGCTTTGGCGCTTGGCCGCCGTGGTCTTGGGCTTCGGTTTCGTGGTCTGGCTCTTGGTCAAGCTCTTCGTCCCCTGGATGGGGGCCCTGGCCCTTCCCCTCGCCTTCTTGGCCGTGGCGCGTTTGCTTCAGGACAGGGACGTGGAGCGCGAGGTGGTGGCCAAGGCGCGGGGCTACCGGGGCGAGTCACGGGTGGGCAAGGTCCTCGCTGGCCTACCTATGGGCTGGCGGATTTTCCACGACGTGGACCTAGGGGGTGAGAACGCCGACCACGTGGTGGTGGGCCCTCCCGGTGTCTTCAACGTGGAGGTGAAAAACTATAGTGGCCCCATAGAGGTGCGCCCCGATGGGCTTTGGGTCCGGGGAAGCAGGCGGGACGACCTTGTACGCCAGGCCTGGCGCCAGGCCCACAAGCTCAAAGAGCTCCTAGGCGTGGAGGTCCAGCCCGTCTTGGTGTTCGTGGGGAAGCGGCTGAAGGGGGCGGTGGGCCGCCTCCCCGTTTTGGGGGAGGAGGAGCTTTTGGGCTACCTAAAAGCCCAGCCCCACCGCTTGGCCTTTGAGGAGGCCCGTAAGCTGATGGCGGTTTTGGAGAGGAGGGTGCGATGATGGAGGACGCCTGGCTCAAGGAGCGCCTGGCCCGGGCCAAGACCATCGCCGTCCTCGGGGCCCACAAGGACCCCTCCCGCCCCGCCCGCTACGTGCCCCAATACCTTCGGGAGCAGGGCTACCGCGTCCTCCCCGTGAACCCCAGGTTCCAAGGGGAGGTGCTTTTCGGGGAAAAGGCGGTGGCGAGCCTTTTGGAGCTTCAGAGCCCCGTGGACATCCTGGACGTCTTCCGTCCTTCGTCCGCCCTCATGGACCACCTTCCGGAGGTCCTCGCCCTGAGGCCCGGCCTGGTCTGGCTCCAGCTGGGGATCCGCCACCCGGAGTTTGAAAGGGCCCTGGAAGAGGCGGGCATCCCCGTGGTGGCCGACCGCTGCCTCATGGTGGAGCACAAGCGCCTCTTCCGGGGCCCCCTCCCCCTCTAGCGTGGAAGCCTGGCAGGAAGTCCTCCTGGCCTGGTACCGCCGGCACGCCCGCCCCCTTCCCTGGCGGGGGGAGAAGGACCCCTACCGCCTCCTGGTCTCCGAGGTCCTCCTGCAACAGACCCGGGTGGCGCAAGCCATCCCCTACTACCACCGCTTTTTGGAGCGCTTTCCCACCCTAAAGGCCCTGGCCGCGGCCTCCCTGGAGGAGGTCCTGAGGGTTTGGCAGGGAGCGGGCTACTACCGGCGGGCGGCAAACCTTCACCGCCTGGCCCAAAGCGTGGGGGAGCTTCCCCGAAGCTTCGCCGAGCTTAAGGGGCTTCCCGGCCTCGGGCCTTACACCGCGGCGGCGGTGGCCTCCATGGCCTTCGGGGAACGGGTGGCGGCGGTGGACGGGAACGTGCGCCGCGTCCTCGCCCGCCTCTTCGCCCGGGAAACCCCCAAGGAGAAGGAGCTTTTCGCCTTGGCCCAGCGCCTCCTTCCCGAGGGCGAGGACCCGGGGATGTGGAACCAGGCCCTCATGGAGCTCGGGGCCACGGTCTGCCTGCCCCGGAACCCCCTCTGCGAAGCCTGTCCTCTAGCGGCCTTCTGCCAGGGTAGGGAAAACCCCGGGCGCTACCCCGGGCCCAGAAGGCGCCAGGTGAAGGAGGAAAGGCTCGTCGCCCTCGTCCTCCTCGGGCGGAAGGGGGTGCACCTGGAGAGGCTCGAGGGGCGATTTTCGGGCCTCTACGGCGTCCCCCTCTTCCCTCCAGAGGAGCTTCCCCTAAGGGAGGCGGCCTTCGGGGTGAGGTCTAGGCGCCTCGGTGAGGTGCGCCACGCCCTCACCCACCGGAGGCTTTTCGTGGAGGTGTGGGGGGCCCTTTGGCCGGGGGAGGGGGAGGACCCCTGGAAGAGGCCCCTACCCAAGCTCATGGAGAAGGTGCTCCGCAAGGCGCTTCCCCTCCTGGCTCATGCGGGCGTAGTCCCCCTCGAGGACGCATAGCCCCACGGCGTAAAGCCCCTCCAGGCGCTTGAGCCTGAAGGTGGCCTCCTCCCACTCCTCGGGGTGGAAGGCCAGGTAGCGCACCCGGTAGCCGGGGGTGGAGGGGGTCTCCGGCACCTCCCTCTCCCGCTCCACGAAGCGGAAGCCCAGGCGCAAGAGGTCCTCCAGGAGGTCGGGGTAGCTGGCCTCGGAAAGCCTTCCCGCCTCCTCCACCACCTCGCCCACGTGGAGCCTCGCCCCCAAAAAGCTTCCCACCGCGAGCACCACCCTCTCCGCCCGGGCCGGGGGGCCCTCCCAGGTCCTGACCCCCGCCGCCCGGCCCCCTTCCAGCAGAAGCCCCGTGGCCGTGGCCTGGAAGAGGTGGAGGTTCTTCTCGGCCTCCAGAAGGTACTTGGCCCGGGCGTGGAAGGCCCAGCCCCGGGGGTCTTCGGGGTCGTAGGCCCTCTCCAGAAGGCTTCCCGGGGGAAAGGGGGGCTTGGGGGGCAGGAAGGGCATCATGACCGAGTCCAGGCTCTGGGTGAGGAGGCCCACCCGCACCCCCGCTTGCGCCAGGCGGAAGGCAGCCTCGGTGCCGGAGAACCCCGCGCCCACGATGAGGACCTGGTACGCCGCCATACGCTAAAAGCCTAACCCCCCAGGCCAAGGCCTGGGGGGTGTTCTGGCGGGCCGTGAAGGACTCGAACCTCCAACCCCCGGTTTTGGAGACCGGTGCTCTGCCAGTTGAGCTAACGGCCCCCGTTCCCCAGGAATTGTAGCACACCTTGCCCCCTAGGCCAAGGGGTGGGGCCGAAAGGGATGGATCAATCCCCTTACGGGGCTAAGTGGTTTGCAACCGGGGTCGCCGTCCTCGCAACGGTCGCGCCCCTGGAGTTCATGTCGCATGTATCTTGCCCCCTGAGGGAGGCCCTACCGCTCCGGTCGCCGGGCCACCACGCCCGCGGGATTGATGGGTAGCCACCCGCCCCGGCCTCCCCGCCGCACAGTATCCCGGTCGTCAAAGACCGCATCCACATGGAAGGCCCACGGGGCCGGGTGGCCACCTCCCTCAGTCTACCCAAGGGAGAAAGACCATGCTCTGCGCAGGTATTGACGTCAGCAAGCCCCACCTGGACCTGGCCCTAGTCTCCGGCACCGCCAAGCCCATCCGCTTCCGCTTCCCCAACACCCCTGAAGGCCGCCAAGCCCTCCTCGCCGCCCTCGCCCACCTCCGCCCCGCCTGGGTGGCCCTGGAGCCCACCGGCGCCTACCACCTCCCCCTCCTCAAGCTCCTGGCGGAGAAGGGCCTCCAGGTGGCCCTGGTCAACCCCTACCACCTGGCCGCCTTCCGCCGGGCCGCGGGAGAGCGCCACAAGACCGACCGCCAGGACGCCCTCCTCCTCGCCCACTACGCCCGGGTCTACCGGGAAAGCCTCCGGGCCTACACCCTCCCCCCAGAAGCCCTCCAGGAGCTCAAGGCCCTGGTGGGCTACCGGGAGGATTTGGCCGGGCGGGAGCGGGCCATCCTCAACCAGCTGGAGGCGGCGGAATGGGCGGGGAGCAAGGAGGTCCTCGCCCTCCTCCAGAGGGAGCTGGCGTGCGTGAAGGGGCTCCTTGGGGAGGTGGAGGCCAGGGTCCAGGCCCTCCTCGCCGCCCTCCCCGAGGCGGAGGTGCTGATGGGCCTGCCCGGGGTGGGGCCCCAGGTGGCGGCGGCGGTGCTGGCCCTCCTGCCCCCGGAGCTTTGGGGCCGGGCGAAGAGGGCGGCCTCCTACGCGGGGCTCATCCCTGAGCGGGAGGAGTCGGGAAAGAGCGTGGAGAGGAGCCGCCTCTCCAAGAAAGGGCCTCCCCTCTTGCGGCGGAAGCTGTACATGGGGGCCCTGGTGGCGGTGCGCCATGACCCGGAGATGCGGGCCTTCTACCACCGCCTGCTCTCGCGGGGAAAAACGAAGAAGCAGGCGCTGGTGGCCGTGGCCCACAAGCTCCTCAGGCGGATGATGGGGAGGCTCAGGGAGTACTACGCCGCTCGGTTAGCCCAGGGGGTGGCTTGACGCTCAAGACAGTATCAATCCCCTTACGGGGCTAAGTGGTTTGCAACTTTTGAAAGCGAGAAAAAGGCCCATCGCCGTCGTGTCAAATGGCCCTTCTGGCAACGGGGGGTGAGCCCAAGCTGGCCGCCATAGAATGGGACCATGCCCCGCGCGGTGGCCCTGCTCCTGGCCTTGGGTTTTGCCCTGGCCCAGTCCAGCCACACCGTGGCCCCTGGGGACACCCTTTATTCCATCGCCCGGCGCTACGGCACCACGGTGGAGGAGCTCATGCGCCTAAACGGCTTGGAAAGCTTTCTCCTCCAGCCCGGGCAGGTGCTCAGGCTGCCCGAGAGGGCCCGGGTGCACGTGGTGGCCCCGGGGGACACGCTCTTTTCCCTGGCCCGGCGCTACGGCACCACGGTGGAGGAGCTCATGCGCCTAAACGGCCTCGCCTCGGCGGAACTCAAGGTGGGCCAGAGGCTCCTCCTCCCTGGGGCTCAGCCCGGGGGCGAAAGCGCCCCGCATGCCCCGCCGGGGCCTTCCCCCGAGGCTTCCCCGCCGT
The DNA here is from genome assembly GCF_054979525.1 of Thermus sp. H19.2. Lineage (NCBI taxonomy): Bacteria > Thermotogati > Deinococcota > Deinococci > Thermales > Thermaceae > Thermus > Thermus sp. H19.2. The sequence continues at coordinate 2,082,952 of NZ_CM143429.1, read as the reverse complement.
CCCCTCCTCCCGAGGACTACGACCCGGAAAGCCCCTTCCTAAAGGCCGTGCTCCGCTACCTGGGGGTGCCCTACAAGTACGGGGCGAACTCCCCCTTGGCCCTGGACTGCTCCGCCTTCGTGGCCCAGGTCTACGCCGAGCTGGGGGTGGCCCTTCCCCGGACCACCAAGGAGCAGTACCAGGCCTTCCCCCCGGTGGAGGCCCCGCGCCCCGGGGACCTGGTCTTCTTCAGCTTCGGGGGCAAGGAGGTGGACCACGTGGGGATCTACCTGGGCCGGGGGGTCTTCGCCCACGCCTCTAGCTACGGGAGCCGGGTGGTGATTGAGAGCCTCGAGGCTCCCTTCTACCAAAAGGCCTACCGGGGGGCGCGGCGGGTCATGGCCAGTCCGGAACCTCCCCCCGGGCCTTCCGCAGGGCGGTGAGAAGGGCTTCCCCCGGCCTCCCCTCGCCCCGGAAGGCCCGGGCCTCCTCCTCCAGCCAGACCTCCCCCTTGCGGAAAAGCACCCCTCGGGCCTCCGCCAAAGCCTCCTCCAAGAGGGCCCCCAGGGAGTAGAAGGGGGCCCCTTGGGGCAGATCCGGGTCAAACCCCTGCCGGGAAAGGACCTTCCCGTAAGGTTTTTCCCTGGCCTCCATCGTGCCCCCCTCGGCGAAGTAGCGCCTCAGGACCCGGTTCCAGTCCCCTACCCGGCTGTAGGGGGCCATGGCCCGGTAGGCCTCCTCGAGGTCCTCCGGGGCGTAGGGGCGGTAGCGGTCCTCGTGGACCACGAGCCTCCGGGGAAGCCTGGGCCTGGGGGGGCCTTCCTCGTCGGGCACCCCCACGGCGAGCCCCACCACGGGGAGGACCCCCGGGGGGAGCCCAAGGAGGTCCGTGAGGGCCTCCACCCCGTTCAAGACCCCGCCGATGAAGCAGACCCCGTAGCCCAGGGCCTCGGCGGTGAGGGCGAGGTACGAGGCGGCGATCCCCGCGTCCAGGATGGCGAAGTGAAGGGCGGTCCGGGGCCAGAAAGCCATCCTCTGCCCCCGGTGGGCGAGGAGGCGCTCCAGGCGGTGGACGTCCGCCAGGAAGACGAAGAACTCCGCCGCCTGCCTGATGTGCTCCTGGTCCCCGGAAAGCCGGGCCACCTCGTCCCGAAGCCTAGGGTCCCGCACCCGGACCACGGAGTAAAGCTGGGCGCTGGCGTCGGTGGGGGCCCGCTGGAGAGCGAAGAGGAGCCTTTCCAGGTCCTCCTCGGGGATGGGCACGGGCTTGAAGCGGCGCACGCTCCGCCTTCTTGCCAAGACGTCTAGGAGTTCCACGGGGGCCAGGATACTACTCCAAGGGGAGCTCCATCCGCACCACCTTCCAACCGAAAAGCCCCTGCCGTTCCAGGTAGAGGCGGCTATTGGGGTCCTGGGGGTTGTAGACGTAGGCGGTGCGGAAGTCCCGGTAGGCGAGCCTCCAGCCCTGCGCCGCCTCCTTGGGCGCCTCCCCGGGGCTCAGCCCCGTGCCCAAGGCGGCGAGCCCCTCGGGGGAGACCAGGGCGTCCACCAGGGGGTCCGCCATCCCGGCCGCGAAGAGGTAGGCGAGGCCGGCGAAGGGGTTTTGCTCCGCCTCCCGGACCACCTCTTGGAGGAGCCTGGTCTGGACCTGGGCCTTGAGCCCCTCCCGGACCCGGGGGAAGTCCACGAGCCTTTCCAGCCGCGCCCGGTCCCCCTCGAGGACCGCCCCCTGGAGGGCGCGGAGGAAGAGGTAGGGGGAGGCAAAGAGGTAAAGGGCGAAGGCCGAAAGCCCCAGGGCCAGGACCGCAAGGGCCACTTTGGCAGAGCGTCCCATAAACGCTTTATAGCAAAGAAGGTTCCCCTTCCGGGTTCAAAGGCCCAGGAAGCGCAGGTACGCCCCCCAGATGGCCTCCCCGTAGAAGAAGGCCACCACCCCCCCGAGGGCGAGGTAGGGGCCGAAGGGGAGCTTCCTCTGGCCCAGGAGAAGGCCGAAGAGGGCCCCGGCGAAGACCCCGAGGAAGAGGGCGAGGAAGGCGTAAAGCCCAAGCCAGGCTCCCAAAGCCCCCAAAAGCTTCACGTCCCCGTAGCCCATGGCCACGGGCTCCTCGTCCTCCTCTGGGGCGGGGCGGAAGGCCCAGTAGAGCCCCCCGGCAAGGGCCACCCCCCCGGCGGCGAGGAGGCTTCCCTTTAAGGCTTCCAGGAAGGAAAGGCCCAAGGCGGGGGCGAGGAGAAGGGCAAGGGGCCAAAGGGGCAGGGTGAGCCGGTCGGGGAGGACCACCGCCCGCCCCGCGCGGGCGGAGAGGGCCCAGGCGAGGAAGGCCAGGGCCATCCCCACCCCCGCCCCCAGGAGCGCCCCGAAGAGGGCCGCCATGTGGACCTGGTGGGGCCCCACGGGGACCTCGGGCCTACCCTCCCTGAAGCGCCTCAGGAAAAGGTTCCCGTACCCCGCCACCAGGGCAAGCCCCCCGGCGGCGAGGAGGGCCCCGTCCAGGCTCTCCCTAAAGGGGAGGGGGAAGGCGAGGAGCCAGGAGGAGAGAAGCCCCAAAAAGAGGAGGCCGTAGGTAAGGGGGTCGGGAAGCTCAAAGGTGTCCACGTCGATGAAGGAGAGGGCCACCAGAGAGGCCAGGAAGAGGAAGACCAGGAGGGCCTCTACCCCAGGGGGATAGAAGAGGCTCGTCAGGAGGAAAAGCCCCCCCGTGAGGGCCTCCACCAGGGGGTAGCGGGGGGAGATGGGGCTATGGCAGTAGCGGCACCGCCCCTTTAGGGCGAGGTAGGAGAGGACGGGGACCAGGTCCAAAGGCCCCAGGCGGTGGCCGCACTGGGGACAGCGGGAGGGGGGGTAGGCCACGGACTCCCCCCGGGGCAGGCGGTGGATGACCACATTCAGAAACGACCCCACCGCGAGGCCAAGGAGGAGGGCGAAAAGGGGCCACATGGGGGCATTTTACGGGGAAGCCGCCTCCCTTCCATCGGCCTTTCACAGGGGAGGTGTAAGATGGCCCCGTGACGCCGGAAACCGCTTACCAAAACCTCCTGGAGTTCCAGAGGGAAACCGCCTACCTGGCCTCCTTGGGGGCCCTGGCCGCCTGGGACCAGCGCACCATGATCCCCAAAAAGGGGCACGAGCACCGCGCCCGGCAGATGGCCGCCCTGGCCCGGCTCCTCCACCAGCGCATGACCGACCCCAGGATCGGGGAGTGGCTGGAGAAGGTGGAAGGCTCCCCCCTGGTGCAGGACCCCTTCTCCGACGCCGCGGTGAACGTCCGGGAGTGGCGCCAGGCCTACGAGCGCGCGCGGGCCATCCCGGAAAGGCTCGCCGTGGAGCTCGCCCAGGCGGAAAGCGAGGCGGAGAGCTTCTGGGAGGAGGCCAGGCCCAAGGACGACTGGCGGGGCTTCCTGCCCTACCTGAAGCGGGTCTACGCCCTCACCAAGGAGAAGGCGGAGATCCTCCAAGGCCTCCCCCCCGCCCCCGGGGACCCCCCCTACGGGGAGCTTTACGACGCCCTCCTGGACGGGTACGAGCCCGGGATGCGGGCCCGGGAGCTCCTTCCCCTCTTCGCCGAGCTCAAGGAGGGCCTCAAGGGCCTTCTTGACCGGATCCTGGGAAGCGGGAAGCGGCCCGACACCTCCCTCCTCCACCGTCCCTACCCCGTGGAGGCCCAAAGGCGCTTCGCCCTGGAGCTCCTTGGGGCCTGTGGGTACGACCTCGAGGCCGGCCGCCTGGACCCCACCGCCCACCCCTTTGAGATCGCCATCGGCCCCGGGGACGTGCGCATCACCACCCGCTACTACGAGGACTTCTTCAATGCGGGCATCTTCGGCACCCTCCACGAGATGGGGCACGCCCTCTACGAGCAGGGCCTGCCCAAGGAGCACTGGGGCACTCCCAGGGGTGAGGCGGTCTCCCTGGGCGTCCACGAGTCGCAAAGCCGCACCTGGGAGAACCTGGTGGGCCGCTCCCTGGGCTTCTGGGAGCGCTTCTTCCCCAGGGCCCGGGAGCTGTTTTCCAGCCTGCAGGACGTGGCCCTTAGGGACTTCCACTTCGCCATCAACGCCGTGGAGCCCTCCCTCATCCGGGTGGAGGCGGACGAGGTCACCTACAACCTCCACATCCTGGTGCGCCTGGAGCTGGAGCTGGCCCTCTTCCGCGGGGAGCTCTCCCTCGAGGACCTCCCCGGGGCCTGGGAGGAGAAGTACCGGGCCTACCTGGGCGTGGCCCCCAGGGATTACAAGGACGGGGTCATGCAGGACGTCCACTGGTCCGGAGGGCTTTTCGGTTACTTCCCCACCTACACCTTGGGGAACCTCTACGCCGCCCAGTTCTTCCGGAAGGCCGAGGCCGAGCTGGGCCCCCTGGAGCCCCTCTTCGCCCAAGGGGAGTTCCGGCCCTTCTTGGAGTGGGGCCGCAAGCGCATCCACGCCGAGGGGAGCCGCTTCCGCCCCAAGGCCCTGGTGGAGCGGACCACCGGGGAGGCCCCAAGCGCCAGGCCCTTCCTGGATTACCTGGAGCGGAAGTTTACCGCCCTCTACGGCCTCTAATGCCACCCCATGCTGGCTTGCGCCAGCATGGGGGCCCCGGTCAAAAAGGCCCGCAGGGCTTCCGTACTTGGGCTTAGGCGAAGGATTCACGCCAAAGGGGTATAATGCCACCCCACGCTTGGGCCAGCATGGGGCGGTATCAGCCCTTCCTGGTCCAGCGCCCGCTATCCCGGGAGCGGTACTTCTCCATGGCCTTGAGGAAGGCCTCCTCCAGGTCAATCCCCTCCCGGTTGGCCAGGGAGATGAGGACGAAGAGGAGGTCGGCGAGCTCCAGGGCCAGGTCCCCTTCCTCTTCCCCGGGCTTGGGCTTCTTGCCGTGGCGGTGGGCCAGGACCCGGGCCACCTCCCCAAGCTCTTCCGCGAGGCGGGCCAGCATGAGGAGGGGAGGGAAGTAGCCCTCCTGGAAGGAGGAGATCCAGGCGTCCACCTGGGCCTGGGCCTCCTTGAAGGTGAGGGCCACGGCTACACCCCCTCCACGAAGGCCGCCAGGAGGCGCACGGCCCGCTTCACGTCCCCTAGGTCCACCATCTCCACGGGGGAGTGCATGTAGCGCAAGGGGATGGAGACGATGCCCGTGGGAATCCCCTCCCGCGCCTTGGCCACCTCGTCGGCGTCGGTGCCGGACCAGCGCCCGTGGGCGTGGAGGACGTAGGGGAGGCCCTCCTTCTCCGCCGCCCGCCTCAGGGCCCGGAAGACCCCCTTGTCCACGAAGGGGCCGATGTCCAGGACCACCCCCCGGCCCAGCTCCGCTTCCCCCACCTGGGCCTTGTCCATGCCGGGGGTGGCGCCGTCGTGGTGCACGTCCACCACCACCGCCAGGTCCGGGTTCTCCCGGAAGGCGGCGGTCCTGGCCCCGTAGGCCCCGATCTCCTCCTGCACGGTGCCCACCGCCACCACCTCGGCGGGGGTCTTTCCCTTCAGGAGGCGGAGGGCCTCGAGGACCACGAAGGCCCCCAGGCGGTTGTCCAGGGCCTTGGAGACCAGCCTCTCCCCGAGAAGCCGCCGGGGGGGCTGGTCCAGGACCCCCACCGCCCCCACCTCCAGGTGCTCCAGGGCCTCCTCCCGGCTCCTCGCCCCGATGTCGGCGAAGAGGTCGGAAAGCTCCACCGCCTTCTTGCGCTCCCCTTCCTTCAGCACGTGGATGGCCTTCCGCCCTACCACCCCCAGCACGTGCCCCTGCTTTCCCAGAAAGCGCAGGCGCTGGCCCACGAGGACCTGGGGGTCCCACCCCCCCAGGGGCTTCAGGCGCAGGAAGCCCTTCTCCTCCACGTGGCTCACGATGACCCCGATCTCGTCCAGGTGCCCCAGGAGGAGGACCTTGGGCTTGCCCCCAGGGTGGATGCGGGCGTAGACGTTGCCGTGGCGGTCCCGTTCGGCCTCGGCGAAGGCGCGGGCCTCCTCCAAGAAGGCCTGGGTCGCCTCTTCCTCAAAGCCCGAGGGCCCCATGGCGAGGAGGAGCCTTTCCAGAAACTCCAGGTTGGGCGCGTAGTCCATGCCCCAAGCTTACAATGCCCCCATGAGGTCTTTGGCCCTCATCGCCCACGACGCCAAGAAGGAGGAGATGGTGGCCTTCTGCCAGAGGCACCGGGAGCTCCTTTCCCGCTTCCCCCTCCTCGCCACGGGCACCACGGGGGGGCGCATAGAGGAGGCCACGGGGCTTAAGGTGGAAAGGGTGCTTTCCGGGCCCTTGGGGGGGGATCTGCAGGTGGGAGCCCGGGTGGCGGAGGGCCGGGTGCTGGCGGTGGTCTTCCTCCAGGACCCCCTCACGGCCAAGCCTCACGAGCCCGACATCCAGGCCCTGATGCGGGTGTGCAACGTGCACGGGGTGCCCCTGGTGACCAACCTGGCCGCCGCCGAGGCCCTGGTTCCCTGGCTGAGCTCTTTGGGCTAAAGGGTTTTGCGGTAGGCCAGGGCCTCCGCCACGTGGGCTTCCTCCACCCTTTCCGCTCCCTGGAGGTCGGCCACGGTGCGGGCCACCCGGAGGAGGCGGTCGTAGGAGCGGGCGGAGAGGAGCATCTTCTTGGCGGCGGCCTGCAAGAGGGCCTCGGCCCCGGGGGTGAGCCGCGCCTCTTCCCTCAGGGCCCTTCCGGAAAGCTCCCCGTTGGGGCGGCCCTGGCGGGCGAGCATCCTCTCCCGGGCCCTTAGGACCCGCTCCCGCACCGCCTCGGTGCCTTCTCCCTCGGGGGTGCGGGCGAGTTCTAAAGGGGTGAGGCGGGGGACCTCCACCACCAGGTCAAAGCGGTCCAGGAGGGGCCCGGAGATCTTGCCCACGTAACGCCTTTGGGCCTGGGGGGTGCAGGTGCAGGCCCTTTCCGGGTCCCCGTGCCAGCCGCAGGGGCAGGGGTTCATGGCCGCCACCAGAAGGAAGCGGGCGGGGAAGGTGAGGCTGGCCCGGGCCCGGGCCACGGTCACCACCCCGTCCTCCAGGGGCTGGCGCAGGGCCTCGAGGGCCTCCCGGGAGAACTCCGGGAACTCGTCCAGGAAGAGGACCCCGCGGTGGGCCAAGGAGACCTCCCCGGGCTTGGGGATGGCCCCGCCCCCGATGAGCCCGGCGTAGCTCACCGTGTGGTGGGGGGCGCGGAAAGGGGGGGTCTTCAGGAGGCCCCGCACGGGCTGCCCCGCCGCCGAGTGGATGCGGGTCACCTCCAAGGCGGCCTCCCGGGGAAGGGGCGGGAGGAGGAAGGGAAGCCGCCGCGCCAGCATGGTCTTCCCCGAGCCCGGGCTCCCCACCATGAGGAGGTGGTGGTACCCGGCGGCGGCGATCTCCAGGGCGCGCTTGGCCTTGGCCTGGCCCTTGACGTCCCGGAGGTCCAGGACCTCCAGGGCCTCCACGGGATCCTCGGGCCGGGCCCTTCCCAAGACCTCCTCCCCCTTGAGGAAGGCCACCGCCTCCTGAAGGTCCTTCGCCCCGTAGACCTCCACCCCCTCCACCAGGGCCGCCTCCTTGGCGCTCTCCTCGGGCAGGAGGAGCTTCTTCCCCTCGGCCATGGCCCCCAGGGCCAGGTTCACCGCCCCCGGAATGGGCCGCAAGCTCCCGTCCAGGCCGAGCTCCCCGGCGAGGGCGAAGGGCGAGAGGGCCTCGAGGGGCACCACCCCCTGGGCGGCCAGGAGGCCCAGGGCGATGGGCAGGTCAAACTGGCTCCCCTCCTTCCGGAGCTCGGCCGGGGCCAGGTTCACCACCACCCGGGCCTGGGGGTAGGGGAAGCCCGCGTTCTTCAGGGCCGCCCGGACCCGCTCCCGGCTTTCCTCCACCGCCTTGTCGGGCAGGCCCACCAGGGCGTAGGTGGGAAGCCCGGGGCTTACGTCCACCTCCACGGTGACGGGAACCGCGTCCAGGCCGAAGAGGGCGTAGCTTCGCACCTGGGCCAGCATGGAAGGAGTTTACCACCGGCGGAGGAGGGGTAGGTACAGGGCGAGGGCGAGAAGGAGGAGGGCGAGAAGCCCGCTGAAGGCCGGGCCGTACCCCAAGGCCCCCACCGCCACCCCGATGCCCCACTGCAGGAGGAAGGTGCCCCCGATGCCGAAGAGGTTCACCAGGGTGGTGCCCCGGCCCACCAGGTGGGAGGGGACCAGCTCCCGGGCCTGGGTGAGGGTGAGGATGTTGAAGGCCCCGAAGAAGCCGAGGAGGGCGTAGGCGGGGGCCAGGAGCTTAAGGAGGAGCAAAGCGAGGCCCAGGGCGAAGAGGAGGGCCGAAGCGAGGAGGACCCGGGCCGTCCCAAAGCGGTCCGCCAGGTAGCCGGATACGAGGAAGCCCAGGACCGCCATCCCCGAGTAGAGGAAGAGGAAGTTCCCCACCTGGACGGCCTCGAGGCCCAGGTGGTAGGCGTAGGCCCCGGCCCAAAGGGTCTGTAAGGCGAGGAAGCTCCCGGCGAAGGCGAAGGCCAGGAAGGCCACCCGGAGAAGCCTCCCGTTGCGGAAGACTTCCCCGAGGCCGCCTTCCCGCTGTCCTCCCGGCCAGGCCACCCCCGGGGGGGTGTTCCGCACCCCCAGGTAGAGGGCGAGGGCCACCAGGGCCACCCCCCCTGCCCCCAGGAGGAACACCCCCCGCCAGCCCAAGGCCTCCTTGAGGAGGGCGAGGGGCGTGGCGGCCATGAGCCCTCCCGTGGCCCCGAGGCCCACGAGGAGGGTGGAGACCGTGGCGTAGTTCTTGGGAAACCACAGGCTGAAGGCTTTCAGGGAGCCCATGAGGGCCGCGGCCATCCCCACCCCGATCAGGGCCCGTCCCAGGGCCAGGACAGGGAAGCTCTGGGCCAGGCCGAAGACCAGGCTCCCCAGGGCGGCCACCAGGAGGAGGCTCGGCGTGACCAGGCGGGGCCCCAGGCGGTCCAAGAGACCTCCCAAGGGGAGTTGCACCGAGGCGAAGGCCAGGTAGAAGAGGCTCGTCATGAAACCCAGCTCCGCCGGCCCCAAACCCAGCTCCTGGGAGAGGTCCTTGGCGAGCACCGCGTTCGCCGAGCGGTAGAAGTAGGAGAGGAAATACCCTAAGGTGAAGAGAAGGAAAACCCGGACCGCCATATCACCTCCGGTTGAGCCACACGCCCAAAAGGATCATACCGCCTCCAAGAAGGGCTCCAGGCCTCAAGGGCTCCCCCGCCAGGGGCCAGGCGAAGAGGGCCCCGCTCAGGGGCTCCAGCATGGCCACTAAAGTGGCGGTGCGGGCGGGGAGGGTCCGCACCCCAAGGAGGAAGAGGCCAAAGGGGACCACCGTGCCCAGGGTGACCAGGTAGGCCACCGCCCCCCACTGGGCCGGGCCGAGGGCCAGCACTTCCTCTCCGTGAAGGCCGAGGACAGACAGGGAGAGGAAGGCTCCCACCCCCGTGGCGGCCCCGAGGGCCACGAAGGCAGGCGTGCGGAGGCCGTGGGCGAGGGCGGCGTAGGCCGCGAAGGAAACGGCGGAAAGGAGCCCGTAGGCCACGCCCAAGGCCCCTCCCTGAAGCCCCTCGGGCCCCACCACCAGGAGGTAGGCCCCAAGAAGGGCGAGCCCCACCCCAAAAAGGGCCCTCCCGGGAAGCCTCTCCCCCTTGAGAAGGGCGTAGAGGGTGAGGAGGGAGGGGGCGAGGTACTGGAGGAAAATCCCCGTGGCCACCGTGGTGGCGTGGATGGCCAGGTAGTAAAAGGCCTGGGCCCCGGAGAGGGCAAGGCCCACCCCAAGGAGCCGCCGCCCTTCGGCGGGGTGGGGGGGGCGGGCGAGGAGGAGGGGCAGGAGGAGGAGGAAGCTCAGGAGGAAGCGCAGGGGGATGAGGACCTCTGGGGGGATCTCCCGCATGAACCGCCCGGCCAGGGCCCCTCCCAGGCCCCAAAGCAGGGCGGCCAGGGCCACGGGGATCACCGCCTACCCCCCACCACCGCCAAGGCCACGCCCAGGAGGAGCACCAAGGCCCCGAGGAGGACCCGGCTTCCGGGAACCTCCCCGAAGAGGAGGAAGGCGAGGAGGCTCGCCCCCACCGGCTCAAAGAGGATGGCCAGGGTGACCAGGACCGGAGGGATGTGCCGGGTGGCCCAGTTGAAGCTGGTGTGGCCCAAAAGTTGGGGCAGGAGGGCCATCAGGAATAGGTACAGGTAGACCGACCAGGGGTACCCCCCGTACCCTCCGCCGAAGAGGTAGGGCAGGGGCAGGAGGAGGAGGGCCGCGGCGGTGTAGGCCACCCGCACGTACTCCAAGAGGGAAAACCCCCGCCTTTGCGCCTCCCGCCCCAAAAGGAGGTACAGCGAAGCGGCCCACGCTCCCAGCACCGCCAAGGCGTCCCCCAGGAGGGGGTTCGTACCCCCGCCTCCTCCCGCGTCTCCCAGGCCGATGAGAAGTCCTCCCAGGAAGGCCACCCCTACCCCCAGGAGGGTGAGGGAGGAGGGCCCTTCCCGGAAGAAAAGCCAGCCCAGAAGGGTGATCCAGATGGGGTTGGTGGTGACCAGGGCGGTGCTCGCCGCCACGGAGGTGTAGGACAAGGAGGTGATCCAAAAGGCGAAGTGGAGGGCGAGGAAGGCCCCCGCCCCCACCGCCCAGGGAAGCCCCGCCCGGTTTCCCAAGGGCCTGCGCCAGCCCGGGGCCAGGAGGAGGGCGGCCAGGCCCATCCGCCCAGCGCTCATCACCAGGCTGAAGGCCAGGCTCCTGTCCCCCGAGGCGGCCAGGGCCAGGCGCACCAGGATGCTACCGAAGCTGATGGCCAGGATGCCCAAGAGGAGCACGGCGGCAATCTTTAGGCCGGAGGGCCGCATGGCGGCATTCTGCCACAGGGCCGGGGAAGTGACCAGTGGGTCAGGCCTACCCCCCAGGGGCAAATGCCCGTGGACCCGTTGGTATACTGGCGCGGAAGGAGGTCCTATGGTGACCATCGCCGTTCCTAAGGAGAGGGCACCGGGGGAGCGCAGGGTGGCCCTGGTGCCCGAGGTGGTGGCCCGCCTGGTCAAGCAGGGGGCTAGGGTGCGGGTGGAAAGGGGGGCGGGGGAGGGCGCCTACCACCCCGACGAGGCCTACCGGGAGGCCGGGGCCGAGGTGGTGGAGCGAGGGGAGCTTCTAAAAGGCGCCCACCTCCTCTTCACCGTCCAGCCGCCCCCGGAGGACCTCATCCAGGCCCTGGAGCCCGGGGCCATCGTGGTGGGCTTCGTCCAGCCTCACAAGAACCTGGAGCTGGTGCGGGCCCTACAGGCGAAGAAGGCCACGGTGATCGCCATGGAGCTCATCCCCCGCATCACCCGGGCCCAGAGCATGGACGCCCTGTCCAGCCAGGCCACGGTGGCGGGGTACCTGGCGGCGGTCCACGCGGCCCGGCTTTCCCCCCGCTTCTTCCCCATGCTCACCACGGCGGCGGGCACCATCCGCCCCGCCAAGGTGATGGTTATGGGGGTGGGGGTGGCGGGGCTCATGGCCATCGCCACCGCCAAGCGGTTGGGGGCCCAGGTCTACGCCTACGATGTGCGGAGGGCGGCTTTGGAACAAGCCCTCTCCTTGGGGGCCAAGCCCATTGAGCTTCCCATCAGCGCCGAGGGGGAGGGGGGCTACGCCCGCGAGCTCACCGAGGAGGAGAAGCGCATCCAGCACGAGGCCCTCCGCGACCACGTGGCGGGGATGGACGTCCTCATCACCACGGCCCAGGTTCCGGGCCGCCGGGCTCCCATCCTCCTCACCGAGGACATGGTGGAGCGCTTGAAGCCCGGGACCGTGGTGGTGGACCTGGCCGCCGAAAGTGGGGGCAACTGCGTCCTCACCCGGCCGGGGGAGGTGGTGGAGGTCCGGGGGGTACGGGTCTATGGCCCCTTGAACCTGCCGAGCGAGCTCTCCATCCACGCCTCGGAGATGTACGCCAAGAACCTTTTGAACCTTTCCGGCCTCCTTGTGGAGAAAGGCGAGTTCGCCCCCAAGTGGGAGGACGAGATCGTCCAGGCCGCTCTCCTCATGAAAGAGGGCGAGGTCCTGCACGGGCCCACCAAGGCCCTTCTGGGAGGTGCGTGATGGAGTTTGGCTTCTGGTCTGCCCTTTACATCTTCGTGCTCACGGCTTTCTTGGGTTACGAGCTCATCACCCGGGTGCCCGTGATCCTCCACACCCCCTTGATGTCGGGCTCCAACTTCATCCACGGGGTGGTGGTGGTGGGGGCCATGGTGGTCCTGGGCCACGCGGAAACCGGACTGGAGAAGGCCATCGGCTTCCTGGGGGTGATCCTGGGAGCGGCCAACGCCGCGGGCGGTTACGCCGTCACGGTGCGCATGCTGGAGATGTTTGAAAGGAAGCCCGGCAAGGGAGGTGGTCAGTGATGGACCTCATCCAGGCGGCCTACTTCGTGGTGGCCATCCTCTTTATCGTGGGCCTGAAGCGCATGGCCCACCCCACCACCGCCAAAAGCGGCATCGTCTGGGCAGGGTGGGGCATGGTCCTGGCCGTGCTCGCCACCTTCTTCTGGCCGGGGATGGGGAACTTCGCCCTGATGCTCCTGGCCCTTCTCCTGGGCTCGGCGGTGGCCTGGTGGGCGGCGGTGAAGGTGGCCATGACGGACATGCCCCAGATGGTGGCCATCTACAACGGCATGGGGGGTGGGGCCGCCGCCACCATCGCTGCGGTGGAGCTCTTGAAGGGGGCCTTTGAAAACCCGGGGCTCATGGCCCTGGCCATCCTGGGGGGGCTTATCGGCAGCGTGGCCTTCACGGGAAGCCTCATCGCCTTCGCCAAGCTCCAGGGGATTATGCGAAGCCGCCCCATCCTCTTCCCGGGGCAGAAGGCGCTGAACGCCCTGGTCCTGGCCGTGACCTTCCTCTTGGGGCTTTCCCTCCTTTGGAACGACGCCACGGCGAGCATCGTCCTGTTCTTCCTCCTGGCCTTGGCCTTCGGCGTCCTCATGACCCTCCCCATCGGCGGCGGGGACATGCCCGTGGCCATCTCCTTCTACAACGCCTTCACGGGGATGGCCGTGGGCTTTGAGGGCTTCGCCGTGGGCAACCCGGCCCTCATGGTGGCGGGCACCCTGGTGGGGGCGGCGGGTACCCTCCTCACGGTGCTCATGGCGAAGGCCATGAACCGCTCGGTGTGGAGCGTGCTGGTGGGGGGCTTTGGGGTGGAGCAGGAGGCTTCCGAGGTCAAGGGGAGCCTCAAGCCCATCGACGTGGAGGACGCCGCCGTGATGCTGGCCTACGCGGGCAAGGTGGTCTTCGTCCCCGGCTACGGCATGGCCCTTTCCCAGGCGCAACACAAGGTGAAGGAGCTCGCGGACCTCCTCGAGGCCCGGGGGGTGGAGGTGAAGTTCGCCATCCACCCGGTGGCGGGGCGGATGCCCGGGCACATGAACGTCCTCCTGGCCGAGGCCGGGGTGGACTACGATAAGCTCAAGGACCTGGAGGAGATCAACCCCGAGTTCCCCACCGTGGACGTGGCCGTGGTGATCGGGGCCAACGACGTGGTGAACCCCGCGGCCCGCCGTCCGGGAAGCCCGCTTTACGGCATGCCCATCCTGGACGTGGACAAGGCCAAGAACGTCATCGTCATCAAGCGGGGACAGGGGAAGGGCTTCGCCGGGGTGGAGAACGAGCTCTTCTACGCCGACAACACCCGGATGCTCTACGGGGACGCCCAGAAGGTCCTCACCGAGCTCGCCCAGACCCTGAAGAAGCTCTGAGCCCCCCTCCTCTTTGGCGGCCCCACCGCAAGCAGGCCTTGCGGTGGGGTTTTCCCCTGGGGATTTCTTGACGCTTCCTTAGACCTTTTGGTATAGTGCTCTCTGCGGTCGGTCCGCGGTAGCTCAGCAGGTAGAGCGGCCGGCTGTTAACCGGTTGGTCGCAGGTTCGAGTCCTGCCCGCGGAGCCAGGTGGGGGCCCCAAGGGGCCCCCTGGGTCTTTTCTTTGGGGGAAGAAGGGGGTATAATCCTACTTCGTGCGGCCTGCCGGGCCCGGAAGGGAGGTGGAGATGCGCAAGTACGAGGTGAACGTCATCCTGAACCCCAACCTGGACCAGAGCCAGCTTGCCTTGGAGAAGGAGATCATCGCCAAGGCCCTCGAGGCCCACGGGGCCAAGGTGGGGAAGGTGGAAGAGTGGGGGATGCGCCGCCTGGCCTACCCCATCGCCAAGGACGCCCAAGGCTACTTCCTCTTCTACCAGGTGGAGATGCCCGAGGACCGGGTAAACGACCTGGCCCGGGAGCTTCGCATCCGCGACAACGTGCGCCGGGTTATGGTGGTCAAGGCCGCCGAGCCCTTCCTCTCCAAGGCGTAAACTGTTCTCATGGCCAGAGGCCTGAACCAAGTATTCCTCATCGGCACCCTCACCGCCCGCCCGGACATGCGCTATACCCAGGGGGGGCTGGCTGTCTTGGACCTCAGCCTGGCGGGCCAGGACCTTCTTCTAGACGAGGCCGGCCAGGAGAAGGAGGTCCCCTGGTACCACCGGGTGCGCCTCCTGGGCCGCCAGGCGGAAATGTGGGGGGATGTCTTGGAGAAGGGCCAGCCCCTCTTCGTGGAAGGGCGGCTGGAGTACCGCCAGTGGGAGAAGGACGGGGAGAAGCGGAGCGAGCTCCAGGTGCGGGGGGAGTTCATCGACCCCTTGGAGGCCCGCCATCGGGAGACCGTGGAGGACGCCCGGGGCCAGCCCAGGCTTCGCCGGGCCCTGAACCAGGTCCTCCTCATGGGCAACCTCACCCGCGACCCCGACCTCCGCTACACCCCTCAGGGGACGGCGGTGGTGCGCCTGGGCCTGGCGGTGAACGAGCGCCGCCCCCGCACGGGGGAGGAGAAAACCCACTTCATAGAGGTTCAGGCCTGGCGCGAGCTGGCCGAGTGGGCCGGGGAGCTTAGGAAGGGCGATGGGCTTTTGGTCATCGGCCGTCTGGTGAACGACTCCTGGACCAGCTCCAGTGGGGAGAGGCGCTTCCAGACCCGTGTGGAAGCCCTCAGGCTGGAGCGACCCACCCGTGGGCCTGCCCAAGCCGGCGGAAGCAGGCCCCAACCTGTCCAGACGGGTGGGGTGGACATAGACGAAGGACTGGAAGACTTCCCGCCGGAGGAGGATTTGCCGTTTTGAGCGCAAAGGACGCCAAACCCAAGAAGGAGGCGCAGAAGCGCCCCTCCAGGAGGGCCAAGGTCAAGGCCACCCTGGGGGAGTTTGACCTGAGGGACTACCGGAACGTGGAGGTGCTGAAGCGGTTCCTGTCGGAGACGGGGAAGATCCTTCCCCGCCGCCGCACGGGGCTTTCCGCCAAGGAGCAGCGCATCCTGGCCAAAACCATCAAGCGGGCCAGGATCCTGGGGCTTCTGCCCTTCACGGAAAAGCTGGTGCGCAAGTAGGGGGTGAACGGTGAAGGTCATCCTCTTGGAACCCCTGGAGAACCTGGGCGACGTGGGCCAGGTGGTGGACGTGAAGCCGGGCTACGCCAGGAACTACCTCCTGCCCCGGGGCCTCGCCGTCTTGGCCACGGAGAGCAACATGCGGGCCCTCGAGGCCAAGATCCGCGCCCAGGCCAAGCGCCTGGCGGAGCGGAAGGCCGAGGCGGAAAGGCTGAAGGAGATCCTGGAAAACCTCACCCTCACCATCCCGGTGCGGGCGGGGGAGAACAAGATCTACGGCTCCGTCACCGCCAAGGACATCGCCGAGGCCCTTTCCCGCCAGCACGGCATCACCCTTGACCCCAAGCGCCTGCAGCTTTCCAAGCCCATCAAGGAGCTTGGGGAGTACGTGGTGCCCTACAAACCCCACCCCGAGGTGCCCATCCAGCTCAAGGTGAGCGTGGTGGCCCAGTAAGCGGGGGACCGGCAGGCCGCTCCCCGCCCTCCTGGGGCGGGGGGTTTTCTTGGGCGAGGAGGTGGGGGCCGCCCCTTGCGGCGGGCCCAGGGGTATTTGGAGCCCCCGCCCCCCGGGACCGAGGGGGTCTACGGCCGCTATGTGGAGGTGGCCCGGAGGCTTGCCGAGGGGAACGCCAGGAGGGGGCTTCCCCCGGAGTGGGTGGCGGAGGCGGTCTACCGGGCCCTCGCCGAGGCCGGGCCCAAGGCCCGGTACCTGGTGGCCCCCCCGGCCCGGGCCCGGGAAACCCTTCTTCTCCGGTTTCTTCCCGCCTCCTTGCGGGACCGGGGCATCGCCCGTTTCCTCGGGGTCTAGGGAAAAGGCTTCCCGGGCTTACCCTGTCTTCGGGCGGGGTCTTGTATGCTTAGGCCGTGGAGTTCCTGGTGGAGGACCTCGGCTTGGTGCCCTACGGGGAAGCCTGGGCGTACCAGAAGCGGGTGCACCGGGAGGTGGCGGCGGGAAACCGTCCCCCCACCCTCCTCCTCCTGGAGCACCCTAGGGTCATCACCCTGGGCCGGAAGGCCACGGGGGAGAACCTGCTCTTCCCCGAGAGCTGGTACCGGGAGAACGGTTTTGAGCTCTACTGGGTGGAGCGGGGTGGGGACGTGACCTACCACGGCCCCGGGCAGCTGGTGGGCTACCCCATCTTCCCCGTGGGCCGGGAGGTGCGCCGCTTCCTAAGGCAGATCGAGGAGGCCATCGTCCGGGTGGCTGCGGGCTACGGGATCTCCGCCTACCCCACCCCGGGCTACGCCGGGGTCTGGGTGGGGGAGGACAAGCTCTGCGCCATCGGGGTGGCGGTGAAGGAGGGGGTGAGCTTCCACGGCTTCGCCCTGAACGTCAACACCGACCTCAACGACTTCACCGTCATCGTCCCCTGCGGCCTCAAGGGAAAGGGGGTCACCTCCTTGGAGAAGCTTTTGGGCCGGAAGGTCCCCATGGAGGAGGCCAAGGCCAGGGTGGTGGCGGCCTTCGCCGAGGTCTTCGGCCTGAGGCCCGTAGAAGGGAGCCCACATGAAGCCCAAGTTTGAGACGGTAGAGCTCCTCTCCCCCACGGGGGAGGTCGTTGAGCTCAAGGTGGTGAAGCGGGGCCTGGCCCAGGCCCGGCCCGAGCCCGTGGACCGGAACAAGCCCGCCTGGATCAAGGCCCCTTTGCCCACCGGGCCCAGATACCAGGCCCTGAAGGAGATGGTGCAGGAGCTTAGGCTCCACACCGTCTGCCAGGAGGCCCTTTGCCCCAACATCGGGGAGTGCTGGACCCACGGTACCCTCACGGTGATGATCCTGGGGGACATCTGCACCCGGGCCTGCAAGTTCTGCGCCGTCCACACGGGGAACCCCAAGGGCCTCGTGGACCCGGAGGAGCCAGAGAGGGTGGCCGAGGCCATCGCCCGCATGGGGGTGCGGTACGTGGTCCTCACCAGCGTGGACCGGGACGACCTAGAGGATGGCGGCGCCAGCCACTTCGCCGCCACCATCCGGGCCATCAAGGAGAAGGCCCCCGGGGTCTTGGTGGAGGCCCTGACCCCCGACTTCCAGGGGGACCTGAAGGCCGTGGAGACGGTCCTCGCCGCGAACCCCGAGGTCTACGCCCAGAACCTGGAGACGGTGCGCCGCCTCACCCCCAAGGTCCGCGATCCCCGGGCGGGGTACGAGCAGACCCTAAAGGTCCTCGCCCACGCCAAGAAGGTCCGGCCCGACATCCTCACCAAGTCTAGCCTCATGCTGGGCCTGGGGGAGGCGGAGGAGGAGATCCTCGAGGCCATGCGGGACCTCAGGGCCGCAGGGGTGGACATCCTCACCCTGGGCCAGTACCTGAGGCCCACCCCCGCCCACCTCCCCGTGGCCCGCTACGTCCCCCCGGAGGACTTCCAGAAGTACGCGGCCTGGGGGTACGAGCTGGGCTTTAGGGAGGTCTTCGCCGGGCCCTTGGTGCGAAGCTCCTACCGGGCGGACCGGGTCTTCCTGGAGGCGACCCAAAGATGAGCCGAGGGACGGCCCTTTTCCTCCTGGACCTCCTCGCCCTCCTCCTCTTCGCCGGGGCGGGGCTCCTTTCCCACGGGCTGCCCCTCTCCTTGGGGGGCCTCGCCCGGAACGTCCTCCCCGTCCTCTTCGTCTGGCTCCTCCTAAGCCCCTTCCTCGGCACCTACCGCCACCCCACCTGGCAAAACCTCCTCCTCACCTGGCTCTTGGCCTTCCCCGCAGGGCTATGGCTTCGGCAGATGGCCCTGGGCGGAAGCTTTGGGGTGGGGTTCTTCGTCTTTTTGGGCGTGGCCATGGGGTTCAGCCTCCTTTTCCTCCTTCTCCTAAGGGGCCTCGCCAAGGGGCTTCGCCTCTGGTAAAAAGAAGCCATGGAAAAGGTGGCCTTCCTCGGTCTTGGGGCCATGGGCTACCCCATGGCGGGGCACCTGGCGCGGCGCTTCCCCACCCTGGTCTGGAACCGCACCTTCGCCAAGGCCCTTAGGCACCAAGAGGAGTTCGGCTCCGAGGCCGTGCCCCTGGAGAGGGTGGCCGAGGCCCGGGTGATCTTCACCTGCCTGCCCACCACCCGGGAGGTCTACGAGGTGGCCGAGGCCCTCTACCCCTACCTCCGGGAGGGCACCTACTGGGTGGACGCCACCAGCGGGGAGCCCGAGGCGAGCCGCAGGCTTGCGGAGAGGCTACGGGAGAAGGGGGTCACCTACCTGGACGCCCCCGTCTCCGGGGGCACCTCGGGGGCGGAGGCGGGCACCCTCACGGTGATCCTGGGGGGCCCCGAGGAGGCGGTGGAGCGGGTGCGGCCCTACCTGGCCTACGCCAAGAAGGTGGTCCACGTGGGCCCCGTGGGGGCGGGGCACGCGGTGAAGGCCATCAACAACGCCCTCCTCGCCGTGAACCTTTGGGCGGCGGGGGAGGGGCTTGTGGTCTTGGTGAAGCAGGGGGTTTCCGCGGAGAAGGCCCTCGAGGTCATCAACGCCTCCTCGGGCCGCTCCAACGCCACGGAGAACCTCATCCCCCAAAGGGTCCTCACCCGGGCCTTCCCCAAGACCTTCGCCTTGGGGCTATTGGTGAAGGACCTGGGGATCGCCATGGGGGTTCTGGACGGGGAGAAAGCCCCAAGCCCCCTCCTCCGCCTCGCCCGGGAGGTTTATGAAATGGCCAAGCGGGAGCTGGGCCCGGATGCGGACCACGTGGAGGCCCTGAGGCTTTTAGAGCGCTGGGGCGGGGTGGAGATCCGCTGAGACCATCCCATGCCGGCGCAAGCCCGCACGGGGGACCTGGGGAAAAGCCTTACGGAGACTTCCTGTGGCAGGCGAGCGAACGAGACAGGGGAAAAGGGTATTCGTCACGAGCCGAGGCTTTTGAGGACATGCTCCAGGAGTTTGACCCGCAGTGGGACTACGAAAGGCTGATAAGGCTCAAAGTAAACGTAGGAATAGCCTACTATGGGCTCGGAGAGGAGAAAATCGGCCACAAAGGCAAAAGGGGCTTTAGCCCTCTTGAGGACTTTCACGTCCTCCTCGCTAGAGAGATGCTTCACTAGAAAATTTTCCGTCTGGGAAAGGATCTCCATGGGAATGCTGGCAGGGGACTGTGTGGAGTACAGCATTCCTATGCCGTACTTCCTCCCTTCCTTGGCCACGCGGTAGAAGATTCCGGCCTTGTCCTCCAGGAAGTTGTGGGCCTCTTCCAGGACCACCAGGAAGTTGGCCTGGCGTCTGCCGTAGAGCTCTACAGCTCTTTCAAAGAGAAGGTCCATGAGGCGCAAGGTGAAGAAGTCGGCGGCCTCGCCCAGGGAAGGAAGGTCAAGGATGACCACCTTACCCTTTCCCTCGGTTCCCTTTCCAAGGAGGTCCTCTCTGATGGCCTCGAGGAAGTTCGTCTCCTTTCCAGGTGCATGGAACGCGCGAAGAAAAGAGAAGACCTTGGCTCGGTTGTAGAGTTCCCTCGCCCCTCCCTTACCTTCCCCCTGCTGGCTGCCACTCTCCATGGACTCCTGAAGGTGAGCCCAAGGCCTTTCTTTGGATATATCGTAATCTGTGTTTTTGTATTTTATCTTGAATTCGTTGGGGGGAACGAGCCCTGCTTTCCGAAGAGCTCCGTAGACGTAGGCCATGCGGTCGGGAACTTTTCTCCAGTCCTCGATGTTGTAAAAGGCGTTCTCCAGGTACTGGGGAGGCTCTTCCCCCTGGAGGCGACGCCTTTGGTAGGCGAGGGCCACAGCCAGGTCGGGGAAGCGGTAGAAGTCCACTTTAAGGGGAAAGACCTCCACGTACTCCCTCCACTCCGTCCCTAGGTGTTCCTCCAACCTCCTTGCCCAGGCTTCCTCCCTGGCGGTGTAGAAGCGGATCCGGCCCCGAATCCCCAGTACCTTGAAGGCCTGGGCAAGGCCTGGGGAGGTGGTGGCCTCCGTCTGGAGGAGATACTCGGCGTTCTGGTCCAGGATCAACATCCCTACCTGGGGAAAGGCGTAGGCCAAAAGGGCGAGGATGACCTTGTTCTCGTTGCTCTTCCCGAAGCCCGTCTTGCCGAAGTTAGCCGTTCTTCTGCCCACGAAGAGGGCGGGGTCCACCTCCTTTACCACCTCCGGGTACTCCCCACCTTCTTCTAGGCCGTAGGCCAGGTGGCCGAAGGCGTACCTCCTCTTCCCCTCGGCCTTAACGCTCCCTGGAACTCCCACCTCGGCGGTGAGCAACCCTTGGAGTTCCTCCTCCGTCATGCGGTAGACCCGAGCCTCCACCACGGGGGGAAGCAGGCGGGTGGAGGGGGCGAAGAGCCCCCCCTCCACGACCCGCCCTAGGAGGGCGATCCGGTGGTGGTAGAAGTTGACTTCCTTTCGCGCCCAAGGGTCCTCCTTCTCAAGGTCCACCTGATTGATGTGGGCCAGAGCAAGGGTATAGGTGGGGTCGCCGCGGCCCACAGGTTCGTAGTAGCCGTCTAAGACCATGCCCACGTAGTCTTTCCCGCCGGAAGAGACGCGAACGAGCTCGCCCAGGAGAAGGCGTTTGCCTTGGTCCAGCTCTTGGGGGGTGAGCACTAAGGTGAGCTCCGCCCAAGGGCCGTTCCGCCTGGAAGACACCACCACGCCGATGGGGCTTTCGGCCATCTCAACCCTCCTTGTCTGCCAGCCTGAGCCATTCGGCGAGCTTCTTGGCGAGATCTTCACCGAAGGTCTTTCTGAACCGAGCGAGGATCTCCTCCTCCATCCTGCGAGGGATGGACCTGGCCACGGAGGCCCTCCCGTGGGCCTCTACCACCGTTCCCACACTCCCCCCATAGAGGACGCTCCGGTGTGCCCTTAGGCTTCGGGCTACCTTAACGGCATCCTCCTCCCCCAAGTAGGGGGGGAGGTCAAAGATGACCACCCCCTCCTGGGGTCTAAAGGTGTCCTCAAGGAGGCGCGCCACGTAACGCCTGCCCATGACGAAGGCTCCTTCGAGGTCGGCGTTCCACTGGCGCTCGTAGCGGTAAGCCTTCTCCATGAGATCCTGGGGGACCTGGAGCAGGAAGGTTCCCCCGGCTTCGGCGAAAAGCCTCGCCATCACCAAGGAGGTGAGACCTTCAGCGAGGAGGCGGGAGCGCTTGGTGACCCCAGCGAGAAGGAGGTGCTTACTTGCGAAGTAGTCCTGTAGCTTAGAGCGGAAACTCTCTCTGACGCCCAATTGCGCCAGGCGCCCGTCTTTGATGAAAAGGTAGTCTTTGTAACTTTCCTGCAGGACCTTCTCCACCCCCCAAACCAGGTAGGCCCACTCCAGGACGTCCCGGAAGATCCCCATGAAGGCCCTGAGGTCCTTGGTGTAGTATTCCCCCAGATCTTCCAGGGAGATGCCTGTGGCCCGGAAGAAGGTCTTCAAGGCATCGGCGGCGGGGCTTTCTTCGGAGCGCTCAAGGAGGCCTTCCAGATAGCCCTTGGGGTCCCGTAGGACTTCATACCCAGGGAGGAGGTGGGCAATGGAAGGCAGGCGGAAACCCTTCACCCCCACCGCAGCAACGCGCACGAGGCCGAAGGAGAGGAGCGGAAGATCTTCGAAGGTGCGTCCCTCGCCTCCGTCCACGGTAAGGGTGAGGAGGGGGTAGGCCTCCCCGCCTCCATGCAAGGGTACTCGGCGCTCCTGCTGGAGCTTTTGGTAAAGCTCGTCTAGCTCGCGCAGGAGATCCTGGTAATGGTCCAGCCTGAGATCGTCAAGGAAGTCCTTAAGGCCAAGGGGATTACTTCCTTCTCCCGCATATGGCATAGGGTTCACCTGCCTTTTCCATTGTACCTCCCGGAACGCCACAGCTTCCGAATAAGTGCCTCCTCCTCGCGGGTGAGGAACTCCATCCCGAGCTTCGCCTCCACCTCCTTCAGCCTCCGGTAGACCTCCCGCCGGGCCTCCAGGGTGAGCCTCCCGGGCTGGCCGTCCTTCCGCTTCACCCGGGTTTTGGGATCCCGCGTCCAGGACCACAGCCACTCCCGGAACTCGTGGAGGGGGAAGAGGTGGGCGTGGCCGTTTTCCAAGGCCCGCGCCATGGCCTTGTCCCGCCGCACCACGGTGCAGGTCCAGCACCCGAAGCGGGTGTCCCGGCCCCCGTACACCCCTTCCAGGGCCCCCGTGGGATAGCCAAGACTGGGGGCCACCAGGTTCAGGTAGTCCCACACCCAGCACTCCCGCCAAAGGGCAATGGGGGCCACGTAGAGGGCGTTTAGACGCTTGGCCTCCTGGAAGAGCACTCCCTGACCGCACTCCCCGCCCCGGGAGCAGGAGGTCAGGGAAGCTATCTTGTGAAGGAGCCTGCCGTCCCGGGCGTCCGACTCCCCGAAGCGGACCCCCGTGAGGATGGCTTTTTTCCCCGGAAGGCTCTGGACCAGGCGGTCCATGGGGGCGATCTTCAGCCGCCTGGTGCACCAGCGGAAGCGGTTGTGGGGCGGGGGGTAGCCCTTGCCGATGAGCTGGACCCAGAAGCTCTCCTCCGGGCGGGGCTTGGCGATGTGGATACCGATCTCGGGGTGGAGTCTTTTCAAAGCCTCCAGGAAACCCAGGGCCTGGGCGTGGAGGGTGGGGATCTCCAGCCCCGTGTCGGCGTAGATCACATGGACCTCCACGGGCTTCCCCCGCCTTTTCCACCACTCCAGGGTGAGGACGGTGGTGGCGGTGGAGTCCTTGCCCCCCGAGTAGGTGAGGACGAAGGTTTCGGCCCCCTGGGCGAGGGCGGCCTCGAGGGCGCGCTCCGCAAGGTCTATGGCCTCCTTGAGGTCGGAAGACCCAAAGGGTTCTCCTATCCCCGCGGCCAGGGCCTCAAGGGGAAGCCGCATTGTCTCCTCCTTCAGGCCAGAACCTTGCCCATCCCGCTTTGGGCGTGTGTTCCAGCAAAGGGGTGTGCTCGGTTCGCCTCATGGCGCAATGCTAAGGGTGGGGAATCGGTTCATCAATACCCTGCAAAGACGCCTCGGTCCTCGGGGAGCTATTGTGAGGGGTCTTCTGTATTTCCAGTCTTCGGATATACTGAAAACATGAAGGCGCTTACCTCCCTCTCCAAACGGGGCCAGATCACCCTCCCCGCGGAGGTACGCCAGGCCTTGGGTTTGAAGCCGGGGGACACCTTGGTGGTCCGGGTGGAAGCGGGCCGGGTCGTCTTAGAGCCCGCGGTGGTGTTGCCCGTGGAGCTCTACACGGAGGAGCGCATCCGGGAGTTCGCCGAAAACGCCCAGGCCACCCCGGAGGAGCTGGATGCCTTCCGCCGGGCCTGGGGCCTCTGAGTTGGTCTTTTTGGACGCCAACGTCCTTTTCTCCGCCAGCCTCGGGGGGGAGGTGTTTGAGGCGATCTGGCTGGGGGCCAGGAAGGGAAGGTACCGGCTGGCCACAAGCCCTTACTGCCTGCTGGAGGCCTGGGAAAACCTCGCGCGCAAACGACCCCAAGCCCTTAGAGGGCTAGAGGACCGGCTCAAGGTGGTGCGCTTGGTGCCGGAAGCCAAAGGCGAGGTTTGGATGGAGGGCCTGGTGCCCGAAAAAGACCTTCCCGTCCTCGCCGCCGCCGTGGCCGCAGGGGCTTCTGTTCTCCTCACCGGGGATACCTGCCACTTCGGTCCCTTGATGGCCCGCCAGGATCTCCCCCTAAGGGTCCTCACCCCTGGCGACTTCATCCGGAGCTTCCGCCCTTCAGGTTAAATGCGCTGGACGGGGAAAAGACCCCAAGTTCTCTCCTCCGGTCCGCTGGGTCGGCCCTATACCCCGCCTTAAATTCGCCGGGAAACCAGATTGGGGGCCCCTTAGGGGCCCCTTCTCCCAGGGGGAAGGGTGGGCTTGCCTAGTAAATTGCCTTGTACCCCGGAGGGGGCGGGAGAAGGGAGAGAAGAACCCTAAGGCCGTAGGCGATGAGCTCCAAAAGCGCCCGCGCCATGGCCGTCCAAGGCTTCCGCTCCATGAGGTATCCCCCACCCAGCCGCGTCTTCATCCCCCCAAACACCCCCTCCACTACCCCGCGAAACCGGTACACCTCGGGGTCCCACCCCTCCCGCGCCCGCACCCGCGCCTCCTCCCTGGCTTCGCCCCCACCCCGAAGCCGGATCACCGGCCGCACCCCAGCCTCCCCCAAAGCCCCCCACACCTCCTTCCCGTCAAACCCCGCGTCCGCCAAAAGCCACCCCCCAGTAAGGGCAAACCGCCCCAGGGCCTTCCCCCCAAGCCGGGGGTCCGGGGCGTAGCCCTCCCCGGCCACCCCACCCCAGGGCCACAAGAGCCGCCTCCCCCTATCCCAACGCATCAGGGCCAGAAGCCGCGCGTGCCCCCGCACCCGCCGCACCTCCTTCCCCCGACGAAAGCGGAGAAGCCGGTCCTTGCTGCGGTAGGCCAGCCCCGTGGTGTCCATGAGGTAGAGGGGGGGAAAGCGCCCCGGGAGGGGCTCCCGGGGAAGAGGCCTGGGGGCGCCCTGGCTCCTGACCCTCCTCTTCAGGAGAAGGCAAGGAGGCCAGGTGGGCCTCCAGTTCCCGGGAAAGCCTCTCCAGGAGGGCCTCAAGGAGTTCGGGGTCCAGGTGATGCACGGCGTAGCGGGCCAGGGACTGGTGGGTTGCTTTCCCGTCAGGGAAACACCTTGGAGGGAAGGGCCTTTCCATGAGGTCCTGGAGTGAGGCCTCCGTCTTGCGGTAGGTGAGGCGGAAGAAGGCGCGGTAAAGGAGGAGGGCCAGGTAAAGGGCGTGGCTGTAGCGTCAGGGGCGGCCCCGCTTGCCCTTGGGGGTGGGTGGGGCTACCTCCTGGGCCAGGCGCAGGCAGTGTTCCAGGACCTCCTTGGGGCTTGCCTCCCTGCGAGCAAAGCCTCGCTTGCCCATCAGGAGGATGATATACACCCGTCCCCCTGACCTTTGCAAGGCAAGCCCACCGCCTGGGGGCTTGCCCAGACTTGACCGCTATACTGCATAGAGCCCCAGGAACTTGAGGGCGGAGAGGGGATGGAAGGAGAAGGCCTCCATGGCCGCCTTCTTCTCCCTGACCCCTCGGCGGTGGAAGAGGGAGACCAGAAAGGCCCGGAGGACCGCCAAGACCCGCGCCCCCACCCCCCGCACCTGGCAGGCGTCTTCACGGAAGAGAACGTCCCGCACCCAAAAGGACCGGTTCTCCACCTCCCACCGGGAAAGGAGAAGCTCCCCAAGCCGCCTCGCCTCCGCCACCTCCGGCCCCAGGCTGGTGAGGGCGTAGCTCACCCTTCGCCGCACCTCCCCCGTCCCCTTGTGCACCACCTCCCGCTCCAGCCGCACCACCTGCCGGCACGCGGGAAAGGCGCGTACCTCTTCCGGCAAGTGGGGGGAGGCCCAGACCCGGTAGGTCCACACCTCCCCGTCCCGCGCCAGATGCCACACCGCCTCGGTCTCCCCGGGAAGCCGCCTCTCCTCCATCCCCTTGAACACCTCCAGAGCCCACTCCAGCAGTTCCCCCTGGTTGGCCTTCAAAAGGAAAAGGTAGGCCCCCCTTTTTGCACCACCTTCCCCGCCACCTCCGGGTACAGGTACCCCGCGTCCCCCACCACCACCTTCCCCTTGAGCCCCTCCGCCCCAAGGCGGTCCAGGAGCTCCAAAAGGGCCCCGTCCTCCCTCCCCTCCGCCTGGGCCTGGGCCAGGGTGGTCCGCAGACCCAGGGCCAGGACCTCCACCAGCCTGACCTGGGGGCTTTTCCCCTTGCCGCTTCCCCGAAGGTGCTTCCCGTCCACCACCAGGACCTCCCCCAGCTCCACTTCGGGAAAGACCTTGAGCAGGGCTTCCTGGAGCTTATGGGGGTCCAGGCGGTGCAGGAGAAGGGTGAGGATGGTGTGGCCCGGGGGCTTGCGCAGGCCGAGGTGGGGCAAGAGGTGAGGGTTGGCGCGGGCGAAGCGTTCCACGCCCCTCAGGGAGTCCACGCGGGAAAGGAAGGCCACCAGGATGAGGGCCAGGAGGCCCCACAGGGGGTACCGCCGGTTGCGGGCCCGGGGGTCGGGGATCTGGGACAGGGCTTCGCGTAGGGTCATGCCTCTTCTTTACCCCAGGGGCCGTATATAGGTCAAGTCTGCCCGGGAAGGGTTGACCTTTGGGGGACGTCCCCCTAAAGTGTTCTGTATGAAGAACGATTTGTTCTACGAAGTGGGACAAAACCTCCGTCGCCTGCGCCAGGCGCGGGGGCTCACCCTTTCTGGCTTGGCGGCCAAGGCCGGGGTGGCGAAATCGCTTCTTCACGTCTTAGAAGCGGGACGCGCTAACCCTACTTTGGCCACCCTTTGGGCCTTGGCTCAGGCCCTGGAGGTGCCTTTTGGCGAGCTGGTCCAGGCCCGTCCCGTGGCGGACGAAGGTGCGGTGGTTCAGCTTGTTGAACAAACCCGGGGGCGGGCAGGGGAGCGGCTGGAGGTGTACCGCATGGACCTCTCCCCCCGTTCCGTGCGTTGGGCGGAGGCCCACGAGCCTGGCCTCCGTGAGCGGGTCATCGGCCTAAGGGGGAAGGCCCGAGTGGGACCGCTTCCGGGCAGAGAGGTGGGGCCGGGAGAGGAGGTGGAGTTCTCCGGGGATGAACCCCATGTGTACGCCAGCGAAGAGGGGGCCAGCCTCCTGGTCTTTCTGCACTACCCCCTGCTTCCCCGGCCCAAAGGGGAGGCCGGGAGCCCGGAGAAAGCCTCCCTGGCCCTGCGGGAGGTGAGCTTGGGGGTGGAGGGGGTGGCCTTGGAGGGTCGCTGGCTTGCCCCGGGGTTTCAGGAGGGGGTTTTTGTGCGTTGGAGCGGGAACCGCACCTACCTCTTCAGCCTCCCTGTGGCCCCCCTACCCCGCCTCGAGGCCCAGGGGCTTTTGGGCGAGGCCTTGGCCCTCCTCCATGCCCCGGCAGAAGATCTGAGGTCCTATGGGCAAAGCCCCAGCCTCCTCCTACGGACCCTGGCTTGGGAGGGGTTGCTCCTTAAGGGAGAGGTGGCCGACCCGGCCCCCCTTCTCTTCCAAACCGCGCGGCCTCCTGCGGGTTCGTCGAAGGAAGAGAATTGGGAAAGTCGCATCTCCGTGGACCTCTACGCCCGGGTGGAACTCCTCCATCCCGGCTACGCCAGGCAGCCCCTTTTTCTGGCCCATGGGTTGCAGGCCGTGGGCCTGGAGAGGGGAAGGTTTTTGGACGTGGGCACGGGGCCTGGGCCTCACCTTCTCCTGCTCTTGGAGCTGTTGCCCCATTTGGAACCGGTGGCGGTGGAACCCAGCCCGGCCTCGAGGCAAGCCTTGGCCCAGCTCCTACCAGGCGTGGAGGTGTTGCCCGCGGATTTCACCCTTTTGGATTTGGAAGAAACCTTTCCCCTGGTCGTCTGCGTGGGGGCCAGCCACCACATGTCCACGTGGCGCTTCTTAGAGAAGGCTTACCGGCTCCTGCGCCCTGGGGGCCTTTTGGCG
Source organism: Thermus sp. H19.2 (assembly GCF_054979525.1). NCBI lineage: Bacteria > Thermotogati > Deinococcota > Deinococci > Thermales > Thermaceae > Thermus > Thermus sp. H19.2. The sequence continues at coordinate 2,055,341 of NZ_CM143429.1, read as the reverse complement.
GTGGCGGACGAGTTTTTGAGCCCCTTCACCACCCGAGAGGAGCGGGCCCGGAACCTGGTGCTGCATCACACGGCCTACCTGCTCCCCTTTCCCCTGGAAGAACCCGAGGCCCTTTGGGCTTTGCGTCTTCTCGCCCTCCAGGGAGAGTCCCGGGGCCTTAGGAGATTGGTGGAAGAGGCGTTGCGAGGCCTTGAGTCGCGGTCCGATCCTCTGGCCGCCTTCGCTCGGTTAGAGCTCCAGGCCCTTTTAGCCGGGCTGGACTACGAGGTGGAGACCAAGACCTACCCCCGCCGTTTTTTGGAGCTGGCCTTTGCCGTGGGCTTTGAGCTAGAGCGCCACCAGCGCCTGTTCGCTACCCATGGCAGCGGTTCTTGGGACGGGGGGACCCACCTCTTCCTCCTCAGGAGGCCCAGATGAGACAGGGTCTGCAAGCGGCCTGGCCCATCGCCTTGGGGTATTTCCCCGTGGCCGTGGCCTTCGGCGCTTTAGGGGCCCAGGCGGGGCTTGGCCCCCTTTGGGTCCAGCTCACCTCCCTCCTGGTCTTCGCCGGGGCCAGCCAGTTCGCCCTGGTGGGGCTTTGGGCCCAGGGAGTGCCGCCCTTGTTGGCCACCCTTTTGGGCCTTCTTCTCAACCTACGCCACGCCTTCTATGGCCCCGCCTTAAGGCCCTACCTGAAGGGAGGTCCTCTGGAGGCCTTCCTACTCACCGATGAGGTCTTCGCCTTGGCCTTGAGGGCCCTCCCGGGCCTTCCTCCGGGGGAGAGGCGGGGCTACTTCCTGGGCTTGGGCCTCGGCGCCTACCTTTCCTGGAACCTGGGCACCGCCCTTGGGGTCTTGGGGGCCCAGGGGCTCTTGGCCTTTCCGGGTTTAGGGGAGGCCCTTTCCTTCGCCCTTCCCGCCCTTTTCTTCCTCCTGGCCCTGCCCCATCTAGAGAACCCCGTGGCCCTGCTGGCGGGCGGGGTGGCCCTGGGCTTCCACCTCCTGGGCCAGACGGCCTGGGGCCTCTTCCTGGCAGGGGTCATCGGGCTTCTTGGAAAGGGATTTGGCGAAAGGAGGCGTCCATGATCTTGGCCCTTCTCCTTCTGGCCCTGGGCACCTTTCTCCTCCGGTTCCTGCCCTGGCGGGCGGAAAAAGGCCTAAGGGCGGGCCAGTCGGGGCCCGCCTTGGTGGTGGCCCTCTTTCTGGTTTCCGCCTTCGGCCCGCCCCCCTCTCCCGAGTAGCTCCGCGCCCTCCTGGCCCTTCTTGGCACCTACCTGGGCGCACGCCTTACGGGAAACCTCGGCCTCGCCGTCTTTCTGGGGGCGGGGCTTTACGGGCTTTTGGGCCTCCTCTAGCGGTTCAGGATGTGGATGGCCTGCTTGTGGAAGGCCTCCGCCGCCTCCATGAGGCTTTCCGAGAGGGTGGGGTGGGGGTGGACGGTGAGGGCGAGGTCGGTGAGCGTGGCCCCCATCTCCAGGGCCAGGGCGGCCTCGGCGATGAGCTCCCCCGCTTGGGGGCCCACGATGAAGACCCCGAGGAGGAGGTCCGTCTCCTCGTCCCCCACGACCTTGACCATCCCCTCGGCCCCGCCCAGGGTGAGGGCCCGCCCCGACGCGGCGAGGGGGAACTTCCCCACCTTCACCTTGTAGCCCCCCCGCTTCGCCTCCTCCTCGGTGAGGCCCACCCCGGCCCACTCGGGGGAGGTGTAGACCACGCTCGGGACCTGGTAGTCAAAGGCGCTGTCCTTGCCGGCGGCGTTTTCGGCGGCGATGAGCCCCTCCCGCATGGCCTTGTGGGCGAGGAGAGGGGGGCGGGCCGCGTCGCCGATGGCGTAGACCCCGGGGACGCCCGTCTCCATCCGGACGTTCACCCGGATGAAGCCCCGCTCGTCCACCTGGACCCCGGCCTTTTCCAGGCCCAGGCCCTGGGTGCGGGGCCTGCGGCCCACGGCCACCAGGACCTTGTCCACCACCAGGGTCTCCCCCTCGCCCCCCTCGGCGGGCTCGAGGCGCACGTGGAGGCCGTCCTTCTTCTTCTCGTAGCCCACGGCCTTGGTCTTGGTGCGAACCCTTATCCCCTCCTTTTCCAGGGCGCGCCTTAGGAGGCCTGCGGTCTCGGGGTCCCCTTGGGGGAGGATCTCCGGCATGTACTCAATGAGGGTGACCTCCGCGCCCAGGCGGCGGTAGACCTGGCCGAGCTCGAGGCCCACCGCCCCCCCGCCGATGACCAGGAGGCGCTTGGGGAGGCCTTCCTCTACCTTCAGGGCCCGGGTGGAGTCCCAGACGTCCTCGCCGAAGGGAAAGCCCTTGAGCTCCAGGGGTTCGCTCCCCGTGGCGAGGATCAGGCTTTTCGCCCCGTAACGCTCGCCCCCTACCTCCACCTCCTTGGGGCCCACCAAGCGGGCGAAGCCCCTGAGGAGCTCCACCCCGTTCCCCTTGAGGAGGGTGCCCACGCCCCCGGTGAGCTTTTTCACCACCTGGTCCCGCCAGCCGCCGAGCTTCTTCAGGTCCAGCTCCGGCTTGGCCTTCAGGCCGAACCCCTCGGCCACCTTCAGGTGGTAGAGGGTCTCGGCGGCGTGGAGGAGGGCCTTGGTGGGGATGCAGCCCACGTTGAGGCAGACCCCCCCCACCTCGCCCGCCTCCACCGCCAGCACCTTGAGGCCCAGCTGGGCGGCCCGGATGGCGGCGTGGTAGCCTCCCGGGCCGGTGCCGATCACGATGAGGTCGTAGGTCTTCATAGGCGCCATCCTACATTTCCAGAAGGAGCAGGTCGGGGTTTTCCAAGAGCCGTATGACCTCCCGGGTGAACATGGCCGCCTCGGCCCCGTCCACCAGGCGGTGGTCAAAGGAGAGGGAGAGGAACATGATGTCCCGCGGCCTTATGGAGCCGTCCGGCATGACCCAGGGGCGCTTCCTTATGGAGTGCACGCCGAGGATGGCCGCGTCCGGCAGGTTGATGATGGGGAAGCTCAAGGTGGCCCCCACGGAGCCGATGTTGGTGAGGGTGAAGGTGGACCCGGCGACCTCCTCCGGGGCGAGGCGGCCTTCCCGCGCCTTCTGGGAGAGCTCGGCGATCTCCTGGGCGAGCTCCAAGACGCTCTTCCGGTCCGCATCCCGCACCACGGGGACGATGAGGCCCCTTTCCGTGGCCACGGCGAGGCCGATGTGGTAGTAGCGCTTGTAGACGATCTCCTGCCTTTCCTCGTCCAGGCTGGTGTTCAGCATGGGGAACTTCTTCAGGGCCCGCACCACCGCCTTGACGATGAAGGGCAGGTAGGTGAGCTTGACCCCCTGGGCCTCGGCCTGGGGCTTGAGGCGCTCGCGAAGGGCCACGAGCTCCGTGAGGTCGGCCTCGTCCACGTTGAGGGTGCGCACCGTGTAGAGGTGGCTCTGCCAGAGCCCCTGGGCGATGGTGCGGCGGATGCCCCTTAGAGGCACCCGCTCCTCCAGGTGCTCGTACCCCTTGGGCGGGGCGTACCTGGGCGGGGGCGGGAAGCCGGGGGCCGGCGCCTCGTGCTCCCGGGTGGCCTCGGCGGGGGCGGGTGGGGCCTTGCGGCTTGCCGCATAGGCCCGGACGTCCTCCACCCGGACCCTGCCCAAGGGCCCCGAGCCCGGCACCTCCTCAATGGGGATCCCGAGCTCCCGGGCAAGCTTCCGGGCGGCGGGGACGGCGAGGACCCGCCCCGGCCTCGCCCCTTCCTTAGGCTTTTCCCCGGAGAGGAAGGGGTTTTTCATCGCCACCTGCGTGGGGTCCGGCTTGAAGAGGGAGAGGTCCTCCTTCTCCTCCTTCGCGGGCAGGCCCGGCTCCACGATGGAGCGCTCCTCCACCGCCTGCACCGGGGGGGCCTCCTTCGCGCCCTCCACCGCCTCGCCGGGCTCGGCGATGAGGGCGATGGGGGCGTGGACCTTGACCACCTCTCCCTCCTTGGCTAGCTTCTTCAAGAGGACCCCTTCGTAGGGCGAGGGCAGCTCCACCGTGACCTTGTCGGTCATGACCTCCACGAAGGGCTGGTCCTTCTTCAGGTAGTCCCCTTCCTCCACGAGCCACTTCAGGATCTCACCTTCCACCACGCTTTCGGCGAGCTCAGGCATGAGGATTTCCTTGGGCATACTCCTCCTCTACAGGTCCAAAAGGCGCTCAAGGGCTTTGCGGTCCACGCCGCGGGCCTCCGCCACCGCCCTCAGGATTCCGGCCGCTACCTTCAGCGGCCGGTGCAGGGGGATGGTGACGGCGTGTTCACCCTTTGGGCCTTTCCAGACCATGCGCACGTGGCTTCCCGTTTGCCGCTCTACCTGGTAGCCCAGGCGGGCCAGTTTTTGGACGAGCCCCTCCCCGGTGAGGTCGCGGGGAAGCTTCACGGGGTAAGGACCTCCTCGCGGACGAAGTGCAGGCGGATGATGGGGGGGGCTTCTTCGCCGAAGTGGCACCGCACCGCGTCCCGCACCATCTCCTTGAGTTCCTCCCAGGTTTCTCCCTCCGTGAAGATGGCTTCTCCCAGGGCCCGGGCCACGAACCCCCCCTCTTCCGCCTCTTCCACCAAGAAGATGACTTCCCTCGGCATATCAGTAGTCTAGCGCCCGCTTGGCGGCGTTCAGGATGCGGGTGACGGTGGGCAGGTAGAGCTTGTCCTGGGCGTAGGGGTAGGGGGTGTCAAACCCCGTGACCCGGAGGGGCGGGGCGAGGAGGGTGTCCAGGATGTCCTCGGCGATGGTGGCCGCCACCTCGCTTATGAAGCTCGCGTGCCGGGGGGCGTCGGAAACCAGGACCACCCTCCCCGTCTTGGCCACGGAGTTCATCACCGCCTCGTAGTCCCAGGGCATGAGGCTCCTTAGGTCCAAGACCTCGGCCGAGACCCCGGCCTTCTCCAGTTCCTCCGCCGCCTGCAGGACCTCGGGCATCACGGTGCCGTAGCCGATGAGGGTGAGGTCTTTTCCTTCGCGCCTTAGGGCCGCCTTGCCGATGGGAAGGGTGTAGTCCTCCTCGGGCACCTCTTCCTTCACCGAGCGGTAGAGCCTCTTGGGCTCCAGGAAGACCACGGGGTCCTCGTCGCGGATGGCGGCCTTGAGGAGGCCCTTGGCGTCGTAGGGGGTGGAGACGGCCACCACCTTGAGCCCGGCGGTGTGGACGAAGTGGGCCTCGGGGCTTTGGGAGTGGTGGTGCCCGCCCTTCACCCCGCCCCCTGAGGGCATCCGCACCACCAAGGGCGCGGCGAACTGGCCCCCCGAGCGGTAGCGGAGCTTGGCCACCTGGCTCACGAGCTGGTCAAAGCCCGGGAAGACGTAGTCGGCGAACTGGATCTCGGCCACGGGCCTCAGGCCGTGGGCGGCCATGCCGAGGGCGGCCCCCACGATGGCCGCCTCGGAGAGGGGGGTGTCCATGACCCGGTCGGGGCCGTACTTCTGGAGAAGCCCCTCGGTGACCAAGAAGACCCCGCCCCTTTTCCCCACGTCCTCCCCCAGGACCACCACCCGGGGGTCTTTGGCCATCTCCTCGTCCAGGGCCCGGTTCAGGGCCTGCACCATGGTCATGAGGGCCATACCCACCCCCTAAAGCTCCTCCTTGAGGAGGGCCTCCTGGCGGAGGAGGTGCCAGGGCTTTTCGGCGAAGACGTCCGCAAACATCCACTCGGGGGGCACGGGCCCGGCCTCCTCTGCCTCCTTTAAGGCCCGTTCCAGCTCGGCCCGGATCTCCTCCCGCACGTCCTCCTCCCACTCCTCGTTCCAGAGGCCTTGGGCCTCGAGGAAGCGCCGGAAGCGGGGGATGGGGTCCTTCTTCCGCCAGAAGGCCACCTCCTCCTTGGGCCGGTAGCGGCTGTCGTCGTCGGCGGAGGAGTGGGGGCCGTAGCGGTAGACCCTGAGCTCCACGAGGCTCGGGCCCTCCCCCCTTCTCGCCCGCTCCACCGCCTCCTTGACCACGTAGTAGCTGGCCAGCACGTCCATCCCGTCCACCAGGTAGCCAGGGATGCCGAAGGCGTGGGCCTTCTCGGCGATGGTGGGGCTGTGGGTCTGGTGGCGGTAGTCCACGCTGATGGCGTAGAAGTTGTTCTCGGCGATGAAGACCGCGGGCGCCCCCTGCACGGCGGCGAAGTTGATCCCGGCGTACCAGTCCCCTTCGCTGGTGGCCCCGTCCCCGAAGGTGCAGACCGCCACCTGGCCCGTGCGCAGAAGCTTCATGCTGATGGCGGCGCCTGCGGCGGGGGGCACGTGGGAGGCGATGGGGCTCGCCACGGTGAAGAAGTTGAGGGCCTTGGAGCCGGGGTGCTCGGGCATCTGGCGGCCCTTGTTGGGGTCGGCCTTGGTGGCGAGCATCTGGCCGAAGAGCTCCTTGAGGGGGATCCCTAGGGCCAGGGCCAGGCCGTGGTCGCGGTAGTAGGGGAAGACCCAGTCAAAGCCCGGCCTTATGGCGTGGGCGATGGCCACCTGGGCGGCCTCGTGCCCCGCGGCGGGGGCGATGAAGCTGGTCTTGCCCGTGCGGATGAGGATGGTGTAGCGCTCGTCCAGCATCCGGGCCGCCAGCATGTCCCGGTAGAGCCTCCTTAGCTTCTCCCCCTCGAGGTCCAAGGGGAAGTCCCCAAGCCACTCCCCTTCCTCCCCGATGAGCCTTATGGGCTCCTCGGTGAAGGGCGCGAACCGATGGGTCTCCTTGACCATGGCACCCTCCTTCTTGGCGCTTTTGGCGCCGGGAAGCCCGCCCTGGGTAAGGGCCCTGGGCTTCCTTTTCGGGGGTGGGGCTGGATCCCACTTTCCCTTCCCCCTGAGTATACCGGGTTAGGATCAGGGGGTGCGGCTTCGGGTGGTGGCCGTGGGAAGGCCCCGGCTGGCCTACGCCCGGCTCGGGGTGGAGGAGTACGCTGGGCGCATCCAGAGGTACGCGCCTTTGGACCTGGTCTTCGTCCGGAAAGGGGAGGAGCTCCTCCCCAAGGCGGAGGGCCACCGGAAGGTGGTCCTGGACGAGCGGGGGAGGCTCTTGACCACCGAGGAGCTCTACCGGAGGCTCCTCTCCTTTGAGGGGGAGCGGGTGGCCTTCCTCGTGGGCGGGGCCGAGGGGCACCCGGAGGCGGTGCGGGAGGCGGCCGACCTTCTGCTTTCCCTCTCCCCCTTAACCCTCCAGCACGAGCTCGCCCTTCTGGTGCTTTTGGAGCAGCTCTACCGGGTTCTCGCCTTACGGGCGGGGCACCCCTACCACCGGCCATGACCTACGAGGCCTTCGTGGAGCTGGTGGAGAGGCTCTGGGAGGAGGTCCCCGAGGACTTCAAAAGGGGCCTCCAGGGGGTGCACGTCTTCCCCGAGGCCAAGCCGGAGCCAGGGCTCGAGGGCGTCTGGCGCCTCGGGGAGTACCTGGACCCCGGGCCGCCCTCGGCCCTTGGGGGGTTTGAGGGCCTGGGGCGGCACGTCGCCCTCTACTACGGCTCTTTCCAGAAGGTGGCGGGGGAGGGGTTTGACTGGGAGGCCGAGGTGTGGGAAACCCTCCTCCACGAGCTCAGGCACCACCTGGAGTCCCTGGCGGGGCGGGACGACCTCGCCCGGGAGGACCTCAGGCGCCTGGACGCCTTTCGCCGGGGCGGGGCCTTTGGGGAAGGGTAGGGGCTTCCTCCGCGAGGGGCCTGCGCTCTTGGAAGCCCCCGGAGAGGGGGTGGTAGTGGGCCACCTCGGGCTCCCCCTCCTGCCAGCAGAGGAAGACCACCTCGCCCCCGATGCGGGCGGGGAAGTCCACCAGGCCCCGGTCCAGGTCCTTGAGGAAGACCCCCAGGGAGGCCAGGTAGCGGGCGTCGGCCTCGAGGGCCCCCAGGAGGAAGCGGGCCTCCTCCTCCAGGGCTCTCCGCTCAAGCCCCCGGGCCTCGGCAAGCCGCCTCTGGGCCTCCTGGAGCTCCTTTCGGTTCTGGCGCATCTCCTTTAGGACCCGGCGGATCTCGGGCAGGAGGGCATCGGCCTCTTCCTTGGTGAAGATCCGGGCGAACATACCTACCCCTATCCTAGCAGAAACGGTGAGGAAAATCTAAGCCTGGCTTACTCAATCAAGGGCAGAAGCTCCACCTCCCCCGCCCCCACCCGCACCCCGCCCACCAGGAGGCTCCCGTCGGGAAGGACGTCCTCGGCTAGGCCCTCCACCGCCCCCTTGCCCGTGTGCACCCGCACGGGGCGGCCCAGGGTGAGGGAGGCCTGGCGGTAGCGGAGGAGGAGGGCCTCGGGGGTTTCCAGGAGGGGGAGGAGGGCTTCCAGCTTAAGGAGGAACCCCTCCAGCACCTCCCGCCGGCAAAAGGGGCCGAACTCCCGGAGGCAGGCCGCCCCCTCCGGGGCCCAGGCCACGTTCACCCCCACGCCCAGGAGGGCGTAGGCCACCTCCTCCCCCTCGGCCTTGGCCTCCAGGAGCACCCCGGCAAGCTTCCTGCCGTCTGGGGCGAGGAGGTCGTTGGGCCACTTGAGCCCCCCCACCCCCACCGCTTCCCGCAGGGCGAGGCCGGAAAGGAGGGGAAGGAGCCCCAGAGCGGGAAGGGGAAGGCTTGGCCTGAGGAGGAGGGAGAGGGTGAGGCTCGCCCCGGGGCGGCTTTCCCAGGGCCTTCCCCGCCTGCCCCGCCCCTTCTCCTGGACCTCCGCCAGGACCAAAGCCCCTTCCGGGGCCCCTTCCTCCGCCCAGGCCCTTAGGACGTCCTGGGTGCTTTCCACCCGGCCCAGGTAGCGGTAGGGCCTTCCCAGCCTTCCCTGGGGCTGGAAGAGGTGGGGGAGGGGGGTGCCCGGGAGGATGCGGTAGCCCCTTCGGGAGGCTTCCACGGGGTAGCCCTCGGCGAGCAGCTTCCTCGCCTCCTTGGAGACCGCCATGCGGCTCACCCCTAAGGCCCTCGCCAGGGCCTCGCCGCTTTGCCAGGACTCCGTGAGGAGGCCCAAAAGCCCGGGCATCCCTTAGACCAGTTCCACCTGGGAGAGGTCCCCGAGGATGAGCCGGTGGGCCCGGGGAAGGCCGGGGCGGCTTTTCACCTGGGCCCCCACCCCTAGGATGCTCTCCTGCAGGCGCAAGGCCACGTCCTCGAGGACGGCGTAATCCTCCAGGAGGGAGTACTCCACCTCCGAGCGCACCACCCGCACCCCCGGTCCCAAGGAGGTGAAGGGTCCCACGTAGGCCTCCTCCACCACCGCCCCCTCCCCGATGAAGGCGGGGCCGATCACCGTGCTCTTCACCACCTTGGCCCCCCTTTCCACCACCACCCGCCCCGTGAGCTGACTCGCCTCCACCTCCCCCTCCACACGGGGGGAAAGCTCCTCCAAAAGGAGGCGGTTGGCGTCCAGGAGGTCGGTGGGGCGGCCGGTGTCCTTCCACCAGCCCTCCACCTCCACCCCCACCACCCTTTTCCCCCGGTCGATGAGCCCCTGGATGGCGTCGGTGATCTCGTACTCCCCTCGAGCCGAGGGCTTAAGGCCCTCGAGGCTTTCCCAAATCTCCGGGCCCAAGACGTAGACCCCGGCCACCGCCAGGTCCGAGGGGGGGGTTGGGGGCTTTTCCAGGAGGCGGACGATCCGGTCTCCTTCCATCACCGCCACGCCGAACTGCCGCGGGTTTTCCACCCGCACCAAGGCCAAGACGGCGCTCACCCCTTCCCCGAAGGCCTTTAGGAAGCGGCCGATGCCCCTCTGGAAGAGGTTGTCCCCCAGGTAGAGCACAAAGGGGCTCGTCCCTAAAAACGCCCGGGCCACGGACACGGCGTGGGCCAGGCCCTGGGGCTCCTCCTGGAGGATGTAGCGCACCGGGTAGCTGGCCAGGGCTTCGCGGAGGTCCTTTTCCGTCTCCGGGGAGACCACCACCCCGATCTCCTCCACCCCGGCGGCCAAGAGGTTGTCCACGGCGTAGTGGATGATGGGCCGCCCTGCCACCCGGATCACCGGCTTGGGCCGGGTGTGGGTGAGGGGGCGAAGCCGGGTGCCGCGGCCTGCGGCCAGGATGAGTCCCTTCATGCCCGGGAGTATACCCCGTACAATAAGGGGGGAGATGTCCAACGCCCTCACCCGGGTGGCCTACGCCTACGACCGCCTCCGGGCCTACCCGCCCGAGGTGGCGGGGCGGATCGCCACCGCCCTGAGCCACGCCCTCTTGACCCGGGAGGAGCCGGTCCTCCTGGAGCTCGGCGTGGGCACGGGGCGCATCGCCCTCCCCCTCATCGCCCGGGGCTACCGCTACATCGCCCTGGACGCCGACCCCGCCATGCTGGAGGTTTTCCGGCAAAAGGCGGCCGGGGTCATGCGCAAGGTGCGCCTTCTCCTTGCGGATGCCCGGGAGGTTCCCCTGCCCGACGAGAGCGTCCACGCCGTGATCGTGGTCCACCTGTGGCACCTCCTCCCCGACTGGCCCAGGGCCCTGGCCGAGGCCTTGCGGGTCCTGAAGCCGGGGGGGGTCCTCCTGGAGGGGTGGGACCGGGTGGAGGCCGAGGCCGAGTGCCGCCTCCAGGAGAGGTGGCAGGCCCTGGTGGCCGAGGAGGGCTTCCCCGTGGTCCGGGGGACCCACAGCCAGCGGCTAAAGGAGGTGGAGGAGGCCTTGCGGCGGCTTGGCCTCAGGCCTAGGACCCGGGAGGTGGTGGCCTGGCGGGAGGAGCGCACCCCCCGAGAGGCCCTCGAGGCCCTTCAGGAAAGGCTTTACTCCTTCACCCGCGCCGTGCCCCAGGAGGTCCACGAGAGGGCCATGTCCAGGCTCTGGGCCTGGGCCGAGGCCGAGTTCGGCGACCTGGACCGCCCCTTCCCGGTGGAAAAGCGCTTTTTCCTGCGCACCTCCCGCCTTTCCTGAGGATGAGGAAGCTCTATGTCCGCACCCCAAAAGAAGGCCTGGTGAACATCACCCGGGCGGTGGAAGAGACCCTAGGAGGGCACACGGGCCTGGTCTACCTCTTCGTGCCCCACACCACCTGCGGCCTTACCGTGCAGGAGGGGGCCGACCCCGAGGTGGCCCACGACCTCTTGGCGCGGCTTGCGGAGCTCGCTCCCCGCTTCCATCCCCAGGACCGCCACGCCGAGGGCAACACCCACGCCCACCTGAAAAGCCTCCTCACCGGGGTGTTCCTCCTCTTGCCGGCGGAGGGAGGGCGCCTGGTCCTCGGGAGGTGGCAGCAGGTTTTCCTGGCGGAGTACGACGGCCCTAGGGAGCGGGAGGTCTGGGTGCGCCTCCTCTAGACCCAGCGCACCTCCTGGACGCTTTTAACCCCCTTCAGGGCCTCCGCCAGGGCTTCCCGCTCCCCGTCTTTCACCGTGAGGCGGAGGCGGATCCGGGCCAGGGGGCCCAGGATGCGGGTCTCGGAACCCAGGGCGCTTTTCCCCGCCTCGGCCACCACCTGCATCACGTCCCGGAGGAGCCCGGCCCGGTCCTGGGCCAGGACCTCCAGGGTGGCCACCTTGCCCCCCACCCCCTCCCAGTAGGCCCCGATGACCCGGTCGGCCTCGGGGCCCTGGAGGAGGCGGCGGAGGTTGGGGCAGTCCGCCTTGTGCACCGTTACCCCCCGGCCCCGGGTGACGAAGCCCAGGATGCTGTCCCCCTTCATGGGCTCGCAGCAGGAAGCCAGGCGGATGGGGGCCTCGAGGTCCTGCTCCAGGCGGATGCCCCACTGGTTTTGGGGGGTGGCCTTGGGCTTTTCCGGCTTGAGGAGGGCCTTGGGGTAGAGCTTTTCCGCCACCTGCCGCGGGGTGATGCGGTTCAGGGCCAAGGCCAGGTAGAGCTCCTCGGGGGAAGGGGTGAGGCCCAGGCGCTTGGCCGCCTCCTCCAGCTGGCTTTCCGCGGGCCTTTGGAGACCCTTGCGCTTGAGGTAGCGCTCCAAGAGTTTCTGGCCCCTTTCCAGAGTCTCTTGGCGCTCCTGGGCGCGGAAATACTGGCGGATCTTGCTCTTGGCGCTCCGGGTCTTGGCGAACTCCAGCCAGCCCTTGGAGGGGTGGGCGTTCTTGGCGGTGAGGATCTCCACGATCTCCCCGTTCTGGAGCTCATAGGAGAGGGGGACGATGCGCCCGTTGACCTTGGCCCCCACCATGTGGTGCCCCACCTCGGTGTGGATGTGGTAGGCGAAGTCCACGGGGGTGGCCCCCTTGGGGAGGTTGATGATCCGGCCCTTGGGGGTGAAGACGAAGACCCTCCCCCCGAGGAGGTCCCGGGTCACCGCCTCCACGAACTCCCGGGAGCTAGAGAACTCCTGTTGCCACTCCTGGATGTTCTTGAGCCAGGAGACCCGCCTTTTGACCTCCTCGGGGTCGGTGAGGCCTTCCTTGTAGAGCCAGTGGGCGGCGATGCCGTACTCCGCTACCCGGTGCATCTTCTGGGTGCGGATCTGCACCTCCAGGGGCAGGCCTTCCAGGGCGATGACCGTGGTGTGTAGGCTCTGGTAGCCGTTGGGCTTGGGCACGGCGATGTAGTCCTTTACCCGGCCGGGGATGGGCTGCCAGAGGGCGTGGACCAGGCCCAGGACGTGGTAGCAGACCTGCTTTTCCCTCACCTCTTCTTCCTTGGGGCTCGGCTTGGGGTCCAGGACCACCCGCACCGCCAGGAGGTCGTAGATCTGCTCCAGGGCCTTGCCCTCCCGCTCCATCTTCTTCCAAATGGAGTAGAGGTGCTTGGGGCGCCCCGTGACCTCAAAGCCCCTGAGCTGGGCCTGCAAGAGCTCGTCCCGCCTCAGGGCCTCCTCCAGGATGGCCGTGGCCCGGCGCACCAGGCGCTCCCGGGCCTCCTGGGTCTCCTGTAGGCGAAGGAGGAGCCCCTGGTAGGCCTCCGGGTAGAGGTAGCGGAAGGAAAGGTCCTCCAGCTCCCACTTGATCTGGCCCATCCCCAGGCGGTGGGCCAGGGGGGCGTAGATCTCCAGGGTCTCCTGGGCGATGCGCCTTTGCTTCTCGGGGGGCATGTGCTCCAGGGTGCGGAGGTTGTGCAGGCGGTCCGCCAGCTTGACGATGATGATGCGCACGTCCTCCGCCATGGCGATGAACATCTGGCGGAGGTCCTCGGCCCTCTTCTCCTCGCCCTCGAGGTTGGCCAGCTTGTAGAGCTTGCTGACCTTGGTCTCCCCCTCCACCAGGCGGCGCACGGTGGGGCCGAAACGCCGTTCCAACTCCTCCCCCGAGACCCCGCAGTCCTCCATGGTGTCGTGGAGGAGGCCTGCGGCCAGGGTGTCGGCGTCCATGTGCAAGGAGGCCAGGATCTCCGCCACGGCCACGGGGTGGGTGATGTAGGGCTCCCCGCTTCTTCGTAGCTGGCCCCGGTGGGCCTCCTCGGCGAAAAGGTACGCCTTATGGACCCTTTCCCGCTCCTCGGGGGAGAGGTAGGAGAGGCGCGCCGCCAGGTTTTCCCAAAGGGCTTCGCGGACGACCACTACCTTTAGTGTAGCACCCGCCCAAGCCCTTCAGGAGAGCTCTAGGAGGAAAGCCGAGAGGACCGACCGTTCCAGGAGGGCCACCAGGGTCTTCCCCTTAAGGGGGGCGAGGACCAGGGCCTTTCCCCCGAAGACCAGGGCCGCGGGACCCCGCCTTTGGGCGAGGGCCTCGTCCAGGCGGTCCAGGGCCTCCTTGAGCCGGAGGAGGGGCTCTTTGGGGAGGGATAGACCCCCTCCTTCCAGATAGGCCAACGCCTCCACCCCGGGCAAGCGGAGCCGCTCCAGGTCCTGGGGGGTGCTCCCGTCCAGGACCTCCAGGAGGGCTTCCAGGTCCGCCCCCCGGAGCTCCCGGAGCACGGACTTGGCCGCCTCCGCCTCCTTCTCCAGCTCCCTCAGGAGGGCTTCCGCCTGGGCCAGGGTGCTTTCCACCTGGAGAAGCCCTTTGGGCCCGAGACGGGGAAGCTTCTCCTTGGCGCTTTCCAGCACGGAAAGGAGGGGCTTGAGGCGGCGGGCGGTCTCGCTCTGGAAGCCCTGGAGGCGGGCGTGGGTCTGGAAAAAGGCGGTGAGGCGGGTGAGGAGCTCCTCCCGCTTGGCTTCCAGCCGCCGCTTCAGGGCCTGGAGGGCCCGGGCGATGGGGGCGGGGTTGGGCTCGGGCTTGGCCTTTTCCTCCTCGATGGCCTTTAGGAGGCTTTCCCCCCCGAAGCCCCGGAAGCGCTCCGCCAGGCCCTGAAGGCGGGCGAGCTCTTCCAGGGCCATCTGCTTGGCCCGGGCCCTGGCCTCCCCCAGGGCCTTCCGCAGGGCCTCGAGGGCCTGCAGGCTCCCCTCTTGCAGGGCCCTTTCCGCCTCGGCCCAAAGCCCCTCCAGGCCCAGGGCCAGGGCCTCCTCCCTCAGGGCCTCCAGGTCCTGGGCCGCTTCCGCCAGCTTGGCCTTTAGGGCGGCTTCCTCCCCTTGGGCCTTGAGGAGGGCGGCGTAGCGGGCCTTGAGCTCGGGAAGCCTTTCGGGAAGGGCTTCCGGCGGAAGCCCCTGGAGCTCTTGCAGGAGGGGGAGGAAGGCTTCGCCTTTCCCCTCCAGCTCCCGCAAGAGGGCCCGCCGCTCTTCCCCCAGGTGCCTGGCCTCCTCCTCCCGGCGCCTCGCTTCCTCCTCCAGGCGCCGGAGCTCCCCTTCCAGGGGAAGGAGGTCGGGGAGGCCTCCCTCCCTCAGGGTCTCCTCCGCCAGCCCCAGGGCGTTTTCCAGGGGGGCCTTGGCCGCCTGGGGAAGGGGAAGGCTCCGGAGGGCCTCGGAGAGCTGGATGAGCCTGGCCCGCCTTTCCGCCCTCAGGTTGGCCTCGGCTTCCTGGAAGGCCTTCTCCAGGAGGAGGAGCTTTTCCCCGGCGGGGGTTCCCGCCTCCAGGAGGGCTTCCACCTCGGAAAGGAGGGGGCTTACCGTGGCCCGCTCCAGGAGGGGGGCGTAGCGGGAGAGGAGCCCTTCCAGCTTCCGCCGTTCCTCCTCCACCTCCAGGGCCTGGAGGCGCTTGGCCGCCTCCTCGGGGAGGGCCTGGAGGTCTATGACCAGCTCCCCTTCCAGATCCCCCGCCTCCTCCACGGTGAGGAGGGCCTCCGTGGGGTGCTTGGGGGCCTCCTCCGCCGTTTCAAAGACGATCTCCGGCAGGGTGGGGGCCCGGGCCACGCTGGACTCCAGGAGCTTGCGCAGGTCCAGGGCCAGCTTCCTGGCCCGCTCCACCTCCGCCTGGGCCAGGAGGCCTTCGGCCTGGGCTTGGCGCACCATCTCCACCAGGCTTTCCAGCCTGCGCACCTTGGGCCCGCCCAGGTGCCGGACCCTTTCCAGGCTTTCCTCCAGGTAGGCCAGGTCCTTGGCCTGGCGCAAGAGGGCCTCCTCCAGCTTCTCCTCCAGGGCCTCCAAAAGTTCCTGGGCCTCGCGGAAGAGCCTGGGATCGGGTTCCTGGCGGAGGCGGTTTAGAAGGGCCCGGAAGCGGGCCACCTCGGGCCAGTCCAGGTAGAGGCCGAAGCGCTTGAGGGCCTCTTCCAGGGCCTCGAGGCCGGGGGCTTCCTCCTTTATACGGGCCAAGACCTCCTCCACCACCCGCCTGGCCTCCCCTGGGCTCAGACGGGCTTGGAGCTCGCGGAAGACGAGGCCCTTGAGCAGGGTCTCCCCGTCCTTGGGGGTGAGCTCGGAGGGGCGCTTGCCCAGGCGTTTCAGCCCCTCGTCCAGCACCGCGTGGGCCCGGGGCCCCAGATGGGGGCGGAGGGCCTCTAGGATCTCCCCGTGGATGTCCCGCATCCCCTTTAGCCTACCCCCTTTCCAGCCGGAGCGCCTCCCCCAGGTAGAGCTTGAGGTGGGGGTAGGGGATCTCTATGCCCTCCTGGTCCAGGCGGTTCTTGATGCGTCGGCGGAACTCCCGGGCCACGGCCCACTGCTCTGCGGGCTTGGTGCTGAAGAGGACCCGGATGACCACGGCGGAGTCGGCCAGGCTCTGCACCCCCAAGACCTCCGGGGCGTCGGCGAAGCGCTCCCGCCAGAGGGGGTCCTGGTGGAAGCGCTCCGCCTCGTCCCGGAAGACCGCCAAGACCCGGTCCAGGTCCTCCTTGTAGGCCACCCCCACGTCCACCACCGCCCGGCTCCACTCCTGGGTGAGGACGGTCACCTGGCGCACCTCGGAGTTGGGAATGAAGTGCACCCTCCCTTCCAGGTCCCGGAGCACCGTGAGCCTTAGGGTGAAGCGTTCCACCTGCCCTCCCACCCCGCCTATCTGGACGATGTCCCCCACCCCGTACTGGTCCTCCAGGAGGATGAAAAAGCCGTTGATAAAGTCCCGGAGGAGGTTTTGCGCGGCGAAGCTCAGGGCAAGCCCCGCCACCCCCGCCCCGGCCAGGAGGGTGGTGACGTTCAGGCCCAGGTTGGAGAGGAGCAAAAGCCCCCCGAGGAGGAGGACCGCTCCTTTGAGCACCGACTCGGACACCACCTTGAGGGTGCGCCGCCGCACGGCCTCCCGGGTGTGGACCCCCTCGGGGGAGGGGAGCCCTTGGAGGAGGATGGGGATGAGGCGGTAGCCCAGGAAGGTGAGGGCCAGGATGGATAGGGCGGCAAGCCCCCTTTTTCCCAGCCAGGAGGCGATTCCCTTCCCCCAGGAGCGGAAGGGCTCGTGGGGCAGGCCCAGGGCGTGGACCAGGTAGCTTCCCAGGAGGAGGAGGACCACCCCCCACCAGAGGAAGCCCAGGGCGCGGAAGAAGCGGTCGTCCCTTTCCGTGGGGGTGAGGCGGCCCAAGGCGGTGAAGAGCCTGGCCCCGTACCGGCCCAGAAACCAGGCCACCAAAAGGGCGAGGAGCGCTTGGAGCCAAGGCGCCATGGGGGCACTATACCCAAAGGCTCCCGGCCTTATAGTGAAGGGCATGGAAGGCCACCTGCCTGAGCCCACCCACACCCTCGAGGGCTGGCACCTCCTCCACGACTTCCGCCGTGTGGACTTTCCCCGGTGGCTCTCTACCCCTGTGGAGGAGCGCCGGGAGGTTTGGGAGGAGCTTAAGGGGATGCTTTCCGCCTGGGAGCGGGTGGAGGCCGAGGGGAGGGGCTCCTTCGGCGTCTATCAGGTCATTACCCAGAAGGCGGACCTCCTCTTCCTAAACCTGCGGGAAAGCCTAGACGCCCTTTTGGAGGTGGAGGAGCGCCTGAATAAAAGCCGCCTCGCCGCTTTCCTGCGCCCGGCTTACGGCTTTTACTCCGTGGTGGAGCTGGGGAGCCAAGAGAAACCCCTGGACCCCGAGTCCCCCTACGTCAAGCCCCGCCTCACCCCCAAGGTTCCCAAGGAGGGGTATGTGTGCTTCTACCCCATGAACAAAAGGCGCCAGGGGGGGGACAACTGGTACATGCTTCCCGCCAAGGAGCGGGCCCGGCTCATGAAGGCCCACGGGGAAACGGGGAGGAAGTACCAAGGCAAGGTCCTGCAGGTCATCAGCGGGGCCCAGGGCCTGGACGACTGGGAGTGGGGGGTGGACCTCTTCAGCCAAGACCCCGTCCAGTTCAAGAAGATCGTCTACGAGATGCGCTTTGACAAGGTCTCGGCGCGCTACGGCGAGTTCGGGCCTTTCTTCGTGGGCAAGTACCTGGACGAGGAAGCCCTCTCCCGCTTCCTGGGCGTAAGCTAGGGGCATGGAGCGTTTCTGGGCCCTTGGGCTTTTCCGCCTCCTCCCCGAGTTCCGGCGCCTCGAGGCCGAGCACCAGGAGCACCTGAAGGAGGAGCTTTCCCTTCTCCTTTCCCGCTGGCGGGCCAAGGGGGGGTTTCTTTCCGCCTACAGCCTGGTGGGCCTTTCCGCCGAGGCGGACCTCCTCCTCTGGCAGGGAGCGGAGGACCTGAAGGCCCTTCAGGGCCTGCGCCGGGAGATGCACCGGGCCCGGATGCTGGGCTTCTTGGAACCCGTGGGCCTCTTCCTAGACCGGGGGGAAGGGGAGCCCGGGGGAGGGGCTTTGGCCCTCTTCCCCTACGGCCTGGAGGCCTCTCCTTCTGGGGGGACCCGCCTCTTGGCGGGAGGGCGGGTGGTCCTGCTGGAGGGCCCCCTGGAGGTCCTCTTTCCCTTGGCCGTGGCGGAGGGGGGGTATCTGGGGGTGCCTCGAGGCTTCCGGGAGGCCCTGGACGACCTGGGCTAAGTACCCCGCCGCCGGGGCCCCAAAAGAGCCTTAGCCTTCGTTCGGGCACCTCATGCCGCGAAACCGAAGCGGGGGCACTTAGGGGCGGTTGTCCCTTGCGAAGGGCCCGGAAGCCCCCCTACCCTGAGGGGCATGAAGGCCAGGTTCTGGCGGCCCAAAGGGGAGGGGGCCCGTGCCCTCCGGGATAAGGGCCCTCCCCGCCACCCTCGCGCCCGGCTGGTCCTGGCCCTCGTGAGGGCCCTACGGGACCTAAAGGGAGGCCCATAAGGCCAGGGCGAGGAAGCCCAGGGCCCCAAGCCCCAGGGTGAGGAGGGCGGCCTTCCGGGTCTTGGGGAGGACCACCCCCAAAAGAAGCCCCGTGAGGCTCACCAAGGCCAGGAAGAGGGCGGAGAGGTCCAGGAAGACCTTCCAGCTTCCCCTGGTGTCCCTTCCCTTGTGCAGGTCATTGAGGACGGCCACCAGGCCGTGTTCCGTCACCACCATGCGGTAGGCCCCCGTCTTGGGGTCCACCTGGGCATCGGCGGCGTAGCCGGGGGCGCGGAAGGAGACCCAGGCCTCCCCACCGCTTTCCCCGTGGTCCGCCACCCGTCCCCTAAGGCCCAAAGCCCTCAGGTCCTCCGCCAGGCGGAGCCAGTCCAGGGCCTTCCCCTCGAGGTAAGGGGCGCCGGGAAGGGTCCCGGAGAGCTTTTTCGGGGCTCCTTCCCCAAACCACTCCGGGTGGTTCAGGGTGAGGCCGGTGACGGCGAAGAAGAGGAGGGCGAGGAAGGCGAGGAGGGAGAGGTAGAGGTGGAGGGTGCGGCTTAGGATGTAAAGCCGGCTCCGCCAGGGGTGGGCCCTGGGCCTAGGCTTTTCGGCCGTAGTCAAGGACCACCTCCTGAAGCTCCCCCTTTAGGGGGTAGGCCCGCTGGAAGGGCTTCTCCAGTAGCTCCACCTTTTCCCGAAAAAGCTCGTAGGGCCCGTGCTCCCGGGCGTACTCCACGCAGACGTAGTAGACGCCCTGGGCCACGGCCTTTCCCCTTTCGTCCTTGCCGTCCCAGGCCACGGTGTACCGCCCCGGGGGGCGGGTGGGGCCGGAGAGGGTGCGCATGGTGGCCACGTCCCCCAAAAGGTAGTAGCGCTTCAAGGCGTCCCACCACCTTTCCCCCTTGCTGGGCATGAGGAAGAGGCCCAGGGTCCTCACCAGGTTCCCCCCCGCGTCCTCCACGTAGGCCGCCACGTAGGGGGCCCGGTAGCGGAACCCCCCGCCCTGGTAGGCGAAGGTGACCTGGAGCTGGAACCCCTGGGGCCAGGGCTTCCCCGCCTGCCCCCGGGCGAGGCCCAGGGCCAAGGCGCCCGAGACCATCCTGAGAAACCTTCTCCGGCTGTAGTAACGCTTGAGCATTCTTCCCTCCCTATGGGCCTTCCACGGGACCTTTGGGGCCGAAGACGACCCCTTTGGCGCCGAAGGGGCCGAGCAGGGACCAGGCCGCCTCCCCCAGGACGAAGAGGGCCTTGGCCAGGCCGTCTGCGAGAAGCGCGGAAGGAGCCAGCACCGTGGCCTGGAGGCCGGAGGCGGGCTTCCCGGTGCGGGGGTCCAGGAGGTGGCTTCCCCGGTGGCGCACCCCGCTGGTGGCCACCCCTCCTTCCTCCAGGAGGAGGCGGAAGGCGGGGCGGGCGTTGTCGGGACCCAGGGGGTCCTCCACCAGGACCTCGGCCTTCCCGGGGCCCCTCCGGGCGAGGTCCCCGCCGAGGTTCACCAAAGCGGCCCTGGCCCCCGCCCTAAGGGCCGCCTCGGCGGCCTTGTCGGCGATGTAGCCCTTGGCCAGGCCGTCCAGGTCCAGGGGAGCCAGGACCTCCACCTCCTCGCCCATGAAGCGGAAGGCCTCCCCGCCGTGGGCGGGCGCGGGGTGGAAGGCCCCACCCGTGGCCTCTTGCAGGGTCAAGGCCGCGGCGAGGACCTCCCGCATCTCGGGGCTTGGGCGGCCGCCCCCCTGGCGCACGAGGCGGGTGAGCTCGCTCTCCCGGCGGCGGCTGAAGACCCCTTCCAAACGTTCCACCTCCCGCAACGCCGCCCCGAAGGCCCTCCGGGCCCACCAGGGAGGGGCGAGGAGCTGCACCTCCAGGAAGCTTCCCAAAACCCCTTCCCACCTGGCCCCGTACCGGCCCATGCCCAGGAGGATAAGGCCGGGCGGTTAGGTGGCCGTTAATACCACCCCATGCTGGCCTAAGGGGCCCCGTCTCCACGGGTTTACGCCCATAACCCGGCCCTAACCGCCTCCGGGCATACTGAAGGGGTGCAGGTGCTCCTTCTGGAGGACGAGCCCCGGCTGGGCCAGGCGGTGGCCCGGGCCCTCGCCGCCCAGGGCTACGGGGTGCGCTGGGCCAAGGGCTTGGAGGAGGCCCGGGAGGCCTTCCTGGAGCTGGAGCCCGACCTCATGGTCCTGGACGTGCGCCTCCCCGAGGACCCGGACGGGGGCTTCCGCTTCGCAGAGGAGGCGCGGGAAGCGGGCTACAAGGGGCCCATCCTCTTCCTCACCGCCCGGGACGCCCTCGAGGACCGCGTCCAGGGCCTGGACCTGGGCGGGGACGACTACCTGGTGAAGCCCTTCCACCTGGAGGAGCTTTTGGCCCGGGTGCGGGCGCTTCTCCGCCGGGCCTCGGAGGTGAAGGCCTCCCGGGCGCGTCTAGGACCCTTGGAGGTGGACCTGGCGGGGCGGGGGGTCTACGTGGCGGGCAGGCGGGTGGACCTTTCCCTGAAGGAGTTCTCTCTCCTGGAAACCCTCCTCCTCCACCCGGGCCGGGTCTTCGCCCCCGAGGAGCTCGCCGAGCGGGTCTTCGGCGACCCGGAAAAGGTGGGGGCGGTGAAGGTCTACGTCCACTACCTCCGGCAGAAGCTCTTCCCGGAGGTGGTGCGCACCGTGCCCGGGGGGTACCGGCTTGGGGATGAGCCTTAGGACGCGGCTCGCCCTCTTCTTCGCCCTGGCCATCGGGTTCGCCCTCTTCTTCCAGGGGGCCTTGAGCTACGTGGCCTTCAAGGGGCTCCTGGAGGCCGACCTGGACCGCTCCCTTCTCTTCTACGCCCGTGCCCTCGCCGAGGGCCGGCCTGGCCCACGGGGCGAGTTCGCCTTCCGCTTGGTCCAAGGCGGGGCGGAGACCCAAAGCCCCAACTTCCCCGACCTCTCCCCCCCTGGCCCGGGGCGGTACTGGAAGGAGGGGTGGCGGGTCTGGGTGCTGGAGGTGCCGGGAGGCACCCTGACCGTGGCCCGCTACGAGCCGGAGGCCTCCTTGGCCCTCACCCGCTTCCGTCTGGCCCTTTTCGGGGTGGGGGCGGTCCTCACCCTGCTCTTCTCCCTCCTGGCCTCCCGTTTGGCCGGGGTGGCCTTGAGGCCCCTTTCCCGCCTCACGGAGGTGGCGCGGCGGGTGGCCGACTCCCAGGACCTCTCCCACCGGGTGCCCCCCGAGGGCGGCGGGGAGCTCAGAACCCTGGCCGAGGCCTTCAACCACATGCTGGAGCGCCTTCAGGCCTTCTTAGAGCGGGAAAAGCGCTTCACCCGGGACGCCGCCCACGAGCTCAGGACCCCTGTGGCGGCGGCCTTGGCCCAGCTGGAAGCGGCGGAAGCGGGCTACCTGTCCGAGGGCGAGGCCCTTCAGGCGACGAAGGAGGAACTCCTCCGCATGAAGCGGCTGGTGGAGGCCCTTCTCCTTCTCGCCCGGGAGGGGCGGGTGGAGCGGCTGGACCTGGACCTGGCCGCCCTGGCCCGGGAGGCGGCGGCGGGCTTCGGGGTGCCCTACCGGGGCCCGGAGACCTTTCCTTACCGGGGGAACCCCCTCCTCCTCGCCCAGGCCCTGCGGAACCTCCTCAGAAACGCGCTCCTCCACGGGGAGGGCAAGGGGGTGGAGGTGAGGCTGGCTACGCAGGGGGACACCCTCCTTTTGGAGGTAAAAGACGAGGGCCCGGGCATGCCCGAGGAGGCCCTAAAGGCGGCGGGAAGGCCCTTTTTTAGGGCCTCGGCGAAGCCCGGGGAAGGGCTTGGCCTTTCCGTGGTGGGCAAGGTGGCCGAGGTCCACGGGGGGAGGTTGGAGCTCCTTCCCCATGCCCCTTCCGGCCTGGTGGCCCGGCTGGTCCTGCCCCCTTTTAGCGAAGGCGCTTCAGGGCCTCCTTGATGAGCTCCTGGGCCTTGGCCTTGGGGTTTTGGCGCAAGAGGTCCAGGACCACCGCCCGGGCCTGCCCTTCCTTGAACCCCAGGGCGGCGAGGGCCATCACCGCCTCCAGGGCGGCCTCGCTCTCCACCTTCTCCCCGGTGAGAAGGTGGGGGGGCACCTTCCCCTTGAGCTCCAGGGCCATCCTTTCGGCGAGCCTTTTCCCCACCCCGCTTGCCGAGGTGAGGAGCCTCAGGTCCCCCTCCGCCAAGGCCCGGGCGAGGAGCCTCGGGGGGAGGGCGGAGAGGAGGGCGAGGGCCACCTTGGGCCCCACCCCGCTCACCGAGAGGAGGAGTTCAAAAAGGGCGAGGTTCTCCTCGTCGGGGAAGCCGTAGAGGGAAAGCCCCTCCTCCTTGAGGAGGAGGTGGGTGTGGACCCCCACCTCCTTTCCCTCCTCCAGGGCCTGGAGGAAGGGCGTGGGAGCCTGGAGGAAGAACCCCACTCCTCCGGCGAGAAGGACGAAGCCGCCCGCCTCCTTCTTGAGGACCTGGCCCCGGAGGTAGCGGATCATCGGCCCTGGAAGCGGGGCGGGCGCTTCTCCCGGAAGGCCTTAACCCCCTCCTCGTGGTCCTGGGTCCTCCCCGCCTCCCCTTGCAGGACGGCCTCGAGGGCCAAGGCCTCGGTGAGGGAGAGGCGGTAGGTCTCCAAAAGGAGCTTCTTGGTGAGGGCGTAGGCCCGGGTGGGGCCTTGGGCGAGTTCTTTGGCCAGGGAGAGGGCCTCCTCCAAAAGCCCTTCCGCGGGCACCACCTTGTGCACGAGCCCCAGGGCCAAGGCCTCCTCGGCGGAGAGCCTAGGGGAGAGAAGGAGGAGCTCCTGGGCCTTGGCCAGGCCCACCAGGCGGGGGAGGAGGAAGCTCATCCCCGAGTCCGGAACCAGGCCGATCTTGGTGAAGGCCGTGGTGAAGCTCGCCCCCGCGGCGGCGAGGCGCAGGTCACCCCAGAGGGCGAGGCTCATCCCTGCGCCCGCCGCCACCCCGTTCACCGCCACCACCAGGGGCTTCTCCAGACCCGCCATGGCCTCCACCACCCGGTTGTAGCGGCGGAGGTGGGCCTCGTAGTCGGGCTTTTGGTCGCCGAACTCCGTGAGGTCCTGCCCGGCGGAGAAGGCCCTTCCGGTTCCCGTGAGGAGGAGGGCGCGCACCGCTTGGTCCTCCTCCCCCTCCTTGAGGGCGGTGTAAAGGGCGTCTAAGAGCTCGCCGGTGAGGGCGTTGAGCTTCTCGGGCCGGTGAAGGGTGAGAACCAGGACCCCGTCTTGGCGTTCCTTGAGGATCATGGCCCCATTGTAAAGGGGAGCGCACCTACACCGGTTTTTGGTGTAGCGTAGATGGAGGGGTATACCCCCTTGGAGGCGAGGCATGGAGCTCACGCTGGAAAGCCAAGGCTACCTGGAGGCCCTCTACCGGACCTACCTGGAGGACCCCTTTGCCCTGCCGGAGGAGTGGCGGCGCTACTTTTCCGCCCTCTCCCTCGAGGACGGGCGACGAGAACCGCCCCCTTCCCCGGCCCAGGCGGTGGATGTGGCCTTTCTCCTCAGGGTGGAGGCCTTGCGCCAGGCCTACCGGGAGCTTGGGCACCTGGCGGCTCGGACCGATCCCTTGGGCCGGGGAAGGCCCAGGCCCAAGGCCCTTACCCTCGAGGCCCACGGCCTCTCCCCGGAGGACCTAAGGAAGCCCCTTCCTCCCCTCTTCGGCGCGCCTACCTTGGGGGCCCTCCTCGAGCGCCTGGAGGCCACCTACCTGGGCCCTGTGGGCTTTGAGCTGGCCCACGTGGAGCCCGAGGAGAGGGAATGGCTCCTTTCCCGCGTGGAGGCCCCCTGGCCCAAGCCCGCCCCCGAGGTGCGCAGGCGGGTCCTGGAAAGCCTCATGCAGGCCAGCCTCTTTGAGGCCTTCCTCCAGCGCAAGTACCTGGGGGCGAAGACCTTCAGCGTGGAGGGCCTGGAAAGCCTCATCCCCCTCCTTAAGGAGGCGGTCTGGGAAGCGGCCAAGCACGGGGTGCGGGAGGTGGTCCTGGGCATGGCCCACCGGGGCCGGCTCAACGTCCTGGCCCACGTGGTGGGGAAGCCCTTTGAGCGCATCTTCCGCGAGTTTGAGGAGATCTTCCCCGAGGGCTACGCGGGAGACGTGAAGTACCACCTGGGCTTCTCCAGCGACCAGGAGACCCCCTTCGGCCCGGTCCACGTCTCCCTCAACTTCAACCCGAGCCACCTGGAGTTCGTGAACCCCGTGACCCTGGGGCGGCTTCGCGCCAAACAGGACCGCTTCGGGGACCGGGAGAGGAGGCGGGGCCTGGCCATCCTGGTCCACGGGGACTCGGCCTTCATCGGCGAGGGCATCGTCCAGGAGACCCTGAACCTCTCCCAGCTTCCCGGCTACCAGGTGGGGGGCACCCTCCACGTGGTGGCCAACAACCAGCTGGGCTTCACCACCCTGCCCTCGGAGTACACCTCCTGCCGCTACCCCACGGACATCGCCAAGATGGTGGGGGCCCCCATCTTCCACGTGAACGCCGAGGCCCTGGACGAGCTCCTCTTCGTCCTCGCCCTCGCCTTGGAGTACCGGAGCCGCTACGGCAAGGACGTGGTCATTGACCTCGTGGGCTACCGCCGCCGGGGGCACAACGAGACGGACGAGCCCACCTTTACCCAGCCGGACATGTACGCCCTCATCGCCAGGCGCCCTGAGCCCTGGCGGGTCTACGCCGAGGGCCTTCTGGCGGAAGGGGTGGTCTCCGAGGCGGAGCTCAAGGCCTGGCAGGAGGCTTACCTGGAGCGGCTGGAGAGCGAGTTCGCCCGGGTGAAGGCCGAGCCCGGACCCGTGGTGCCCCACGGGCTTTCCGGCTTCTGGCAGGGGTACGTGGGCGGGCCCGACCACCGGGTGCCCGAGGCGGACACCCGGGTGTCCAAGGAGCCCCTGAAGAACCTCCTGGTGCGCCTGGCCACGCCCCCTGAGGGCTTCCAGGTCCACCCCAAGCTCAAGCGCTTCCTCGAGGCCCGCCTGGAGATGGCCGAGGAGAAGCGTCCTGTGGACTGGGCCACGGCCGAAGCCCTGGCCTTCGCCACCTTGGCGGTGGAGGGGCATAGGGTGCGCCTCACGGGGCAGGACGCCCTCCGGGGCACCTTCACCCAGCGCCACGCCGCCCTCTACGATTACCAGACCGGAAGGCCCTACATCCCCCTCCAGCACCTGGCGGAGGGCCAAGCGGAGGTGGAGATCCACAACTCCCCCCTTTCCGAGGCCGGGGTCTTGGGGTTTGAGTACGGGTACAGCCTGGACTACCCCGAGGGGCTCGTCCTCTGGGAAGCTCAGTTCGGGGACTTCGTCAACGCGGCCCAGGTCTACATCGACCAGTTCCTGGCCAGCGCCGAGGCCAAGTGGAACCGCCTCTCGGGCCTCGTCCTCCTCCTGCCCCACGGGCTGGAGGGCCAAGGCCCCGAGCACTCCTCGGCGAGGCTGGAGCGCTTCCTGCAGCTTGGCGCCAAGGACAACCTCCAGGTGGCCTACCCCACCACCCCCGCCCAGTTCTTCCACCTCCTCCGCCGCCAGGCGAAGCGGAAGATCCGCAAACCCCTCGTCGTCATGACCCCCAAAAGCCTCCTCCGCCACCCCGAGGTGGTTTCCACCCTGGAGGAGCTCGCGGAGGGGCGCTTCCAGAAGGTGATCCCCGAAAGGGTCAAGGGGGCGAGGAAGGTCCTCCTCACCTCGGGCAAGGTCTACTACGAGCTCCTGCAGAAGCGGCGGGAGCTTCAGGCGGAGGACGTGGCCATCCTGAGGCTGGAGCTCCTCTACCCCTTCCCCGAGGCCGAGCTTCGGGAGGCCCTCGGCGCCTACCCCAAGAAGGTGCCCGTGGTCTTTGTGCAGGAGGAGCCGGTGAACCAGGGAGCCTGGTGGTACCTCTCCGCCCGCTTCTGCGGGGAGATCTACGGCCACCCCTTCACCGTGGTGGCCCGGCCCGAGTCCCCGAGCCCCGCCGTGGGCTCCTCCAAGGTCCACAAGCTGGAGCAGGAGGAGCTTCTGGAGGAAGCGTTCAGGTAAGGAGGCAGCCGTGCAAGAACTCAAGGTGCCCTCCGTGGGCGAAAGCATCGTGGAAGTGGAGATCGGCGCTTGGCTGAAGGGGGAAGGGGAGGCCTTCCGGGCGGACGAGCCCTTGGTGGAACTCATCACCGACAAGGCCACCTTGGAGCTCCCCGCCCCCTTCCCTGGGACCCTGAAGCAGATCCTGAAGAGGACCGGGGAGACCGCCCGGGTGGGGGAGGCCATCGCCCTCCTGGAGGAGGGGAGGGCGGAGGCCACGCCCCAGGCGCCCGCCGAGGCCCAAAAGGAGCCCGCCCCGGAGCCTTTGGCCATGCCCGCCGCGGAGCGCCTCATGCAGGAAAAGGGCCTCTCCCCGGCGGAGGTCCAGGGGACGGGCCTAGGCGGGCGGATCCTCAAGGAGGACGTGATGCGCCACCTGGAGGAAAGGACCCCCGCTAAGCCCCAGGAGGCCCCGCCGCCTCCTCCCCCCTCCCGCCCCGCGCCCCCGCCCTCCGCCCCCACGCAGCCTCCCGCCGACAAGCCCTGGCGGGTGGACGAGGTGGTCCCTATGACCCCCCTGCGCCGCCGCATCGCCGAGAGGCTCCTCCTGGCCCGCCAGACCACGGCCATGCTCACCACCTTCAACGAGGCGGACATGTCGGCGGTGATCGCCCTCAGGAAGGAGTTCGGCGAGGCCTTCCAGAAAAAGTACGGGGTGAAGCTCGGCTTCATGAGCTTCTTCGTCAAGGCCGTGGTCCAGGCCCTCAAGGAGATCCCCGAGCTCAACGCCGAGATCCGGGAGGGCCACATCGTCTACCACCGCTACTACGACATCGGCATCGCCGTGGGCGGGGGCGAGGGCCTGGTGGTCCCCGTGATCCGCGACGCCGACCGCCTCTCCTTCGCCGAGATCGAGCGGAAGATCGCCGATTTTGCCGAAAGGGCCCGCACCAAGAAGCTCAGGCCCGAGGAGCTCATGGGGGGCACCTTCACCATCACCAACGGGGGGATCTACGGCTCCCTGAACTCCACCCCCCTTCTCAACCCGCCCCAGGTGGGGATCCTGGGCATGCACGCCATCCAGGAGCGCCCCGTGGTCCGGGACGGCCAGGTGGTCATAAGGCCCATGATGTACCTGGCCCTCTCCTACGACCACCGCATCGTGGACGGGCGGGAGGCGGTCACCTTCCTCCGCCGGGTGAAAGAGCTCGTGGAGAACCCGGCGCGGCTCCTTCTGGAGGTGTAGCGTGTACGACCTCCTGGTGATCGGCGCCGGGCCCGGGGGGTACGTGGCCGCCATCCGCGCGGCCCAGCTCGGGATGAAGGTGGGGGTGGTGGAGAAGGAGAAGGCCCTAGGGGGGACCTGCCTCAGGGTGGGGTGCATCCCCTCCAAGGCCCTTTTGGAGACCACTGAGCGCATCCACGAGGCCAAGAAGGGCCTCCTCGGGGCCAAGGTGAAGGGGGTGGAGCTGGACCTTCCCGCCCTCATGGCCCACAAGGACAAGGTGGTCCAGGCCAACACCCAAGGGGTGGCGTTCCTCTTCAAAAAGAACGGCATCGCCCGCCACCAGGGCACGGCCCGCTTCCTCTCCGAGCGCAAGGTTTTGGTGGAGGAGGCGGGGGAGGAGCTGGAGGCCCGCTACATCCTCATCGCCACGGGAAGCGCCCCCCTCATCCCCCCGTGGGCCCAGGTGGACTACGAGCGGGTGGTGACCTCCACCGAGGCCCTTTCCTTCCCCGAGGTGCCGAAGAGGCTCATCGTGGTGGGGGGCGGGGTGGTGGGCCTGGAGCTCGGGGTGGTCTGGCACCGCCTGGGGGCGGAGGTCGTCGTTCTAGAGTACATGGACCGCATCCTCCCCACCATGGACCTCGAGGTCTCCCGGGCGGCGGAGAGGGTCTTTAGGAAGCAGGGCCTCACGATCCGCACCGGGGTGCGGGTCACCGCCGTGGTGCCTGAGGCCAAGGGGGCCCGGGTGGAGCTTGAGGGAGGCGAGGTCTTGGAGGCGGACCGGGTCCTCGTGGCCGTGGGCCGGAGGCCCTACACCGAGGGGCTGGCCTTGGAAAACGCTGGGCTTGCCACCGACGAAAGAGGCCGGATCCCCGTGGACGAGCACCTGAGGACCCGCGTTCCCCACATCTACGCCATCGGGGACGTGGTGCGGGGTCCCATGCTCGCCCACAAGGCGAGCGAGGAGGGGATCGCCGCCGTGGAGCACATGGCGCGGGGCTTCGGCCACGTGGACTACCAGGCCATCCCCAGCGTGGTCTACACCCACCCCGAGATCGCCGCCGTGGGCTACACCGAGGAGGAGCTCAAGGAGAAGGGCATCCCCTACAAGGTGGGGAAGTTCCCTTACTCCGCCTCGGGCCGCGCCCGGGCCATGGGGGAGACGGAGGGGTTTATCAAGGTCCTGGCCCACGCCAAGACGGACCGCATCCTCGGGGTCCACGGGATCGGGGCCCGGGTGGGGGACGTCCTGGCCGAGGCCGCCCTGGCCCTCTTCTTCAAGGCGAGCGCCGAGGACGTAGGCCGCGCCCCCCACGCCCACCCCTCCCTTTCCGAGGTCCTCAAGGAGGCCGCCCTGGCGGCGTGGGAGCGGCCGATTCACCTTTAGGGGGTCGTTAGGGTCAGGGTGAAGCAGTAGGGGCCCAGGCTCCAGGTGCCCAGGAGAACCGCCAAAGGTGCCTGGACCTTGAGGTTTTCCTCCTTGCTGTAGAGGAGGAGAAGGTACCGTTCGGGGGGCGCCTCTAAGGGGAGCTCTACCCAGCCCTGGGGGTTTGTGAGGCGAGGCAGGCTTTGCCGGATGGGCAGGCGGTTTGGGGAGACCTCTTGGAGCAGGACCAAGACCCCAGGTAAGGGCGCGCCGGTTTTGGTGGCCCCTACCCGCAAGACCCAGGTGGGTTTGGGTTCCTCTGGGGGTCTGGGCCGGGGGATGGGGGCCTGGCCCAGGGCGAGGCCCAAGAGGAAGAGCACGAACAGGCCGACTTTACGTTCCATGGCTTCCTTCCATGCGAAGGTCCCCGGGTGGGCCCGGGGACCTGGCCGGCAGCTCTACTGACCTAGCAAAATGTCCAGGCTGGCCTTGGCGTCCACCAGGCCGTAGCCGTACTGCCCCCCGGCGGCGTAGTCCGGTTTGGCGGCCTGAGCGGTCAGCTTGGCATTGGCCCCCTGCTCCAAAGCCAGGCGAATGGCTTCTGGAGCGGCGTCCGGCTTGGCGGAAAGGAGCAGGGCCACCACCCCGGTCACGTGGGGGGCGGCCATGGAGGTGCCTCCCAAGAAGGCGTAGGGATCACCGGGGTTCTGGGCCACGGGGACGGTGGAGAGGATGGCGGCTCCCGGTGCCACCAGGGTCACGTAGGGACCAGCATTGGAGAAGCCTGCTCGGCGGTTGTCGTTGCTGCTAGCTCCCACGCCGATGACCCCGGGAAGGAGGGTGCTGTAGCTCACCGGATAGGAAGGCCGGTTGCCGGAGCGGTAGGAGTTCCCAGCGGAGAAGACGTAGATGACCCCCTTGCCCGTACCGTACTGTAGTACATCCAGGTAAGCCCTGCTCCGCCCCCCGGAACCCCAGGAGTTGTTCACCACCTTGGCCCCGCAGTCGGCGGCGTACTTCAGGGCCCGCACCAGCATGTAGTTGGTGCCGCCGAAGTAGCCCAAGCCCCGTAGGGCCATGATCCTGGCCTCGGGGGCCACGCCCACCACGCCCTGCCCGTTGGCCGCAGCGGCGATGGTGCCCGCCACGTGGGTGCCGTGGCCGCCGGAGTCAGAGGGGTCGGGGTCGTCGTCCA
Source organism: Thermus sp. H19.2 (assembly GCF_054979525.1). Taxonomy (NCBI): domain Bacteria; kingdom Thermotogati; phylum Deinococcota; class Deinococci; order Thermales; family Thermaceae; genus Thermus; species Thermus sp. H19.2. The sequence continues at coordinate 2,025,427 of NZ_CM143429.1, read as the reverse complement.
CGAAATCATAGCCGTGAAGGCCCGGGCAGGCGGCGCTGTTGGGGTTGGGGTTGGTCCAGAGGTTGGCCTCGAGGTCGGGGTGGGCGAGGTCTACTCCCTCATCCACCACCGCTACCACCACGCCTTGGCCCCGGTAGCCCTGGTCCCAGACCTCAGGGACCCGGATGCGGTGGATACCCCAGAGGTAGGGGACGTTGGTGTAGGGGGTGCCGTCCGCTCCGGTGGCCGCTAGGGGGTCCCCCGGTGGGACGCTGGTGAAGTAGGGGTCGGTGACGTTCTGCGAGTAGGTCTGGGGCCTTAGGGCCTGGGGCTTTTGGGGAAGGCTTAGGGTGGTGAGGACCTCCCGGGCAGGGTTCGCCACCCAGTAGTTGGGCTCCGCATACTCCACCTCAGGGCGTGTGCTGTAGGCCTGGATGTAGGCCTCCTCTTGGCCCTCGGGGACCTTCACCCGCACCAGGCTTCCCCAAGCGGGGTCGGAAAGGCTTTGCACGGCCAGGCTCTCCCCTAAAGGGGCCAGGCTTTGGGGCCGGAGGCCGGGCTTGTACTTGACCAGGATCTCCCCAGCCACTGCTGGCTCGCCCCCGATGGCGGTCAGCCTGGGCCCGGGGGAAGGGGCCTGGGTTTGCGGGTTCTGGCCACAAGCGGCAAGAAGAAAAGCGAGGAAAAACAGGTTCTTCCAGCGCATAGCTTCCTCCTTACTGGACGGTGAAGGAGCGGGTTTCGCTCAGGCTCTCCCGGTAGCCGTTTTGTAAGAGGTTCTGGTAGGCGGCCTGGGGGCCGGGAAGGTAGCCAAGGTTTTCCCGGAAGACCTGGGCCAGCTCGCCCCGGTAACGGTTAGCCGAAGAGGCTTGTAGATGCCGCAAGCGTGGGTAGCGCTCCAGCTCCAGGTAAAGCCGGGCCTGAAGGGCGGCGGGGTCCGTGCCGATATAGTCCAGTGTCTCCGTCTGGTCGTCGGTGTAAACGTCCCAGAAGTAGGTGGCTCCGCTCTGCAAAGTCGCGGGGACAGTGATGGAGGTGTTGGGGGTGAAGCCGGCCCAGACAAGGGCGCCTTGGTCATCGTACACCGAGACCACGTAGACCTTGGCCCCGTTCACGGGGTTCCAGGAAAGGGTGGGGTTGGCCCCTAGGCTGGCCCCATCGCCCACTTGGAGCTTGGGGGTGTCCAGGAAAGCGGCGGTGAGGTTTTGGCTAAGGGTGGTGCCATCCTGCCACTGGTAAACCTGGGAAAAACCTTTCAGCTGGTAGGTATTCGGATCCAGCCGCAGGGCCGTGTGGAGGAAGGCGATCTGCTGGGCGGTGCTTCCAGAAGGGATCTTGTACACCCGGACCGTCTTGGTGGTTTGCCCAAGGTAGTAATATTGCCCGAGTTCCACCTCTCCCGAGTGGATAGCGTGGACAAAGGAGGGAACGCTTACAGCGAAAGCGTTCCAGTTGGGATCGCTGAGGTCGAAGTTGAATTCGGAGAGGCCGGAGTAGTCATGGGTTACCTGGAGGGTGGCAACCCGGTTCGGGTTGGTCCCGGGTTCAAAGGCCTCCAGATCCACGTTTTGAGCGGTGGTGGAGCCGTTCAGGTAGACCCGTACCTCGGGGATGTACTGGAACTGGCTCCAGTAGTACTCGGTGGCGGTGTTGCAGTTCCCCGTGTCGGTTCCCGTGTAGTTCCCCGCCCAGAGGCTTCCCGAGGCGGCGTAGAGGTTGTTGGTGGAGGTTACGGGGATCTGGTACTGGCCGCTTCCGTCCGTGGTCACGGTGCGGAAGCCCCCGAAGATGACGAGTCCGTCCTCGCAAGGTTGGGGCGGGTCAAAAAGCTGGGAGGGGCTTCTGGGCGTGGCGCTCGCCACCGGGTTGCCGTTTAGGGTCACCGTTCCCGCCACGTACCCCGTGCGGGCAGGGTAGCCTGGGAGAGTCTTGGAGGATGAGGTGGGTAGATAGATGTTCAACTCCGAGGCGGCGCCGTAAGGGGATTTGTAGGCGGCCATGGGTACTGCCTCGTAGGTAAGGGCCGCCATCCCCTGGCCTGCGGGGGGGATGACGGTCAAGGTAAAGGTCTGGGCGCTTCCGGGGATGCTCACGGTGAAGCTTCCGTCTAGGCCCGTGGTGGTCTGGACGCTCTGGTTCCCCACCTTCACCACCACCTTAGCCCCATGGACGGGCTGGCCGCCTGCGCTTGGGCTGGTGAAAACTTGGCCTTGGAGGTTTTGGGGGGGTGGGGGCGTGCAGGCCCACAGGGTAAACCCTAGGAGTCCGAGAATGGCTGGCCAACGCTTTTTCATGCCGACCTCGCTCAGTTTCGTCCGCAATCCTAAAAGTTGCACACCTTTCCCGTCAAGGGAACGGGGTTGTATACTTATGCACGCCCCCTCGAGGGGGTAGACTGGGAGAGACATGAAGATCGTCTTGGCCTACTCCGGCGGACTGGATACCAGCATCATCCTCAAGTGGCTCAAGGAGACCTATGGGGCCGAGGTCATTGCCTTCACCGCGGACATCGGCCAGGGGGAGGAGGTGGAGGAGGCCCGGGAGAAGGCCTTGAGGACCGGGGCCTCCAAGGCCATCGCCTTAGACCTCAAGGAGGAGTTCGTCCGCGACTTCGTCTTCCCCATGATGCGGGCTGGTGCGGTGTACGAGGGCTACTACCTCCTCGGCACTTCCATCGCGAGGCCTTTGATCGCCAAGCACCTGGTGCGGATTGCCGAGGAGGAGGGGGCGGAGGCCATCGCCCACGGGGCCACGGGGAAGGGGAACGACCAGGTGCGCTTTGAGCTCACCGCCTACGCCCTGAAGCCCGATATCCGGGTCATCGCCCCCTGGCGGGAGTGGAGCTTCCAGGGGCGCCAGGAGATGATCGCCTACGCCGAGGCCCACGGCATCCCCGTTCCCGTGACCCAGGAGAAGCCCTACTCCATGGACGCCAACCTCTTGCATATTTCCTACGAGGGGGGGGTCCTCGAGGACCCCTGGGCCGAGCCCCCCAAGGGGATGTTCCGCATGACCCAAGACCCCGAGGAGGCTCCCGACGCCCCGGAGTACGTGGAGGTGGAGTTTTTCCAGGGCGACCCCGTGGCGGTGAACGGGGAGAGGCTCTCCCCGGCGGCCCTGTTGCAAAAACTTAACGAGCTCGGGGGGCGGCACGGGGTGGGCCGGGTGGACATCGTGGAGAACCGCTTCGTGGGCATGAAGTCCCGGGGGGTCTACGAGACCCCGGGGGGGACGATCCTCTACCACGCCCGGCGGGCGGTGGAAAGCCTCACCCTGGACCGCGAGGTCCTCCACCAAAGGGACCTGCTCTCCCCCAAGTACGCCGAGCTCGTCTACTACGGCTTCTGGTACGCTCCCGAGCGGGAGGCCCTCCAGGCCTACTTTGACCACGTGGCGAAGAACGTCACCGGCGTGGCCCGGCTCAAGCTCTACAAGGGGAACGTCTACGTGGTGGGAAGGAAGGCGCCCAAAAGCCTCTACCGCAAGGACCTGGTCTCCTTTGACGAGGCAGGGGGCTACGACCAGAAGGACGCCGAGGGCTTCATCAAGATCCAGGCCCTGCGTCTCCGGGTGAGGGCCCTTGTGGAGAGGGAGGGCCATGGCGCATAGGACCTGGGGGGGGCGCTTCGGGGAGGGGCCGGATGCCCTCGCGGCCCGCTTCAACGCCTCCCTCCCCTTTGACCGGGCTTTGTGGCGGGAGGACCTCTGGCAGAACCGGGTCCACGCCCGCATGCTCCACGCCGTGGGCCTCCTCACCGAGGAGGAGCTTAGGGCCATCCTTCAGGGCCTGGACCGGATAGAGGAGGAGATCCAGGCGGGCACCTTTCCCTGGCGGGAGGAGCTGGAGGACGTCCACATGAACCTCGAGGCCCGCCTCACCGAGCTCATTGGCCCCCCGGGGGGCAAGCTCCACACCGCCCGTAGCCGCAACGACCAGGTGGCCACGGACCTGAGGCTTTTCCTGCGGGGGGCTATAGACGAGCTCCTGGCCCTCCTTCTAGAGCTCCGGCGGGTCCTGGTGCGGGAGGCGGAAAGGCACCTAAACCCCCCCTACGTTCTCCCCGGCTACACCCACCTGCAACGGGCCCAGCCCGTGCTCCTTGCCCACTGGTTCCTCGCCTACTACGAGATGCTTAAGCGGGACGCAGGGCGCCTGGAGGACGCCAAAGAACGCCTCAACAAAAGCCCCCTGGGGGCGGCCGCCCTCGCGGGGACGGGCTTCCCCATAGACCGCCACTTCACCGCCAGGGAGCTTGGCTTCAAGGCCCCCATGCGGAACTCCCTGGACGCGGTGGCCTCCCGGGACTTCGCCCTGGAGGTCCTCTCCGCCCTAAACATCGGCCAGCTAAACCTCTCCCGCCTCGCCGAGGAGCTCATCCTCTTTAGCACCGAGGAGTTCGGCTTCGTGGAGATTCCCGACGCCTTCGCCACCGGGTCTTCCATCATGCCCCAGAAGAAGAACCCGGACATCCTGGAGCTCATCCGCGCCAAGGCGGGGAGGGTCCTCGGGGCCTTGGTGGGGCTTTCGGCGGTGGTGAAGGGGCTTCCCCTCGCCTACAACAAGGACCTCCAGGAGGACAAGGAGCCCCTTTTGGACGCCCTCGCCACCTACCGGGATAGCCTCAAACTCCTTACCGCCATGCTCCCGGGGCTTAGGTGGAAGCGGGAGCGGATGTGGCGGGCGGCGGAGGAGGGCTTTGCCCTGGCCACGGAGCTCGCCGACTACCTGGCGGAGAAGGGGCTTCCCTTCCGGGAGGCCCACCACGTGGTGGGGAGGCTCGTGCGAAGGCTTGTGGAGGAGGGGCGGGCCCTCAAGGACCTCACCCTGGAAGAACTCCAGGCCCACCACCCCCTCTTCGCCGAGGACGCCCTCCCCCTCCTCCGGCTGGAGACGGCCATTCATAGGCGCCGCTCCTTCGGGGGGACGGCCCCGGAGGCGGTGCGGGAAAGGCTTTGGGAGGCCAAGAAGGAGGTGGGCCTTGACTGAGACGGGTCTTCCCCTGGCCACGGTGGCCCTGCCCGAGGTGCGGGGAGAGGCCGCCTTAGAGCTCCGCAAGGCGCGGCTAAGCGACGTGGACGCCATCTACTGGCTCATCCGCTACTGGGCGGAGAAGGGCCTGATGCTGGTGCGGAGCCACAGCCACCTCTACGAGAACATCCGGGACTTCTGGGTCCTCGAGGACGAGGACGGCCAGATCGTGGGCACCGTGGCCCTCCATGTCCTCTGGCGGGACCTCGCCGAGATCCGGGGCCTCGCCGTCCACCCCGCAAGGCAGGGCCAGGGCCTGGGCCGCTGGCTCGTTTTGGGGGCGGAGCGGGAGGCGCGGGACCTGGGGCTTCCCCGGGTCTTCGCCTGGACCCTCCAGGTGAACTTCTTCCGCAGGCTCGGCTACCGGGTCACGAGCCGGGAGGCCCTTCCCCCCAAGGTCTGGAGCGAGTGCAACGCCTGCCCCTTCTACGAGAACTGCCGGGAGATCGCCGTCATCAAGGAGTTTTCCCCGGGGGCTTCCGGGGGCTAGAATGGACGGGATGGGCACCCTGACCCGCTACCTGGAGGAGGCCATGGCCCGGGCCCGCTACGAGCTCATCGCTGATGAGGAGCCCTATTATGGGGAGATCCCCGACCTCCCCGGGGTCTGGGCCACGGGGAAGAGCTTAAAGGAGTGCGAGGCCAACCTGCAGGCGGCCCTTGAGGACTGGCTTCTCTTTCTGCTCTCCCGGGGTGAGACCCCCCGCCCTTGGGCGAAGTCCGCGTTGAGCTACCCCATGGCGAGGCGGCTTAGGCCCGTTTCCCGGAGGGAGCTCGTGGCCAGGCTTAAGGCCTTGGGGTTTTCCGGGCCCTACACGGGGGGCAGGCACCCGTTCAGGGTGCGGGGGTCCGTCCGCCTGGTCTTGCCCAATCCCCACCGAGGGGAGATGGGTGTGGACTAAAGCGCATCCTGAGGCAAGCGGGGATAGAGGAGGAGGAATGGCTGGAGTGAAGGAGCGCGCCGTTTTGGTCCTGGAGGACGGGACCGTCTACCACGGCTACGCCTTCGGCGCCCGGGGGAAGACGGTGGGGGAGGTGGTCTTCAACACCGCCCAGACCGGCTACCAGGAGATCATGACCGACCCCAGTTACCACGGGCAGATCGTGGTCATGACCTACCCCCACCAGGGCAACTACGGGGTGAACGTCTACGACATGCAGTCCAACCGCCCCTGGGTGAGGGGCTTTGTGGCCAAGGAGTTTAGCCGCGTGGCCTCCAACCCCCGGGCCCAGCAGACCATCGGGGAGTTCATGGCGTTCTACGGGGTGGTGGGGATCGAGGGCATAGACACGAGGGCCCTGGTGCGGAAGATCCGAGAAGGTGGGGTCCTGAAGGGGACCATCGCCCACGCGAGCCTCTTCGGCGCTCCCGACCACGCCTTCACCGAGGAAGAGCTCCGGGCGCTCCAGGAGGAGGCCCGCTCCTGGACGGACATCGACGGTCGGGACATGACCCCCGAGGTCTCCACCCCCCTGCCCTACGCCTGGCCCACCCTGAAGTCGGGGCGGCGGATCGTGGTCATGGACTTCGGCATCAAGCACGCCATCGTGGAGAACCTGGCCGCCCTCGGCTTTGAGGTCATCGTGGTTCCCGGGAAGACCCCGGCCCACCAGATCATGGCCCTGGAGCCCCACGGCCTCCTCATCTCCAACGGGCCCGGCGACCCCACCATGCCCCGCTACGCCCACGAGACCATCTGGAAGCTCATGGGGCTTCTGCCCACCTTCGGCATCTGCCTGGGGCACCAGCTTCTGGCCCTGGCGGCGGGGGGGCGGACCTTCAAGATGAAGTTCGGCCACCGGGGGGCGAACCACCCGGTGAAGAACCTCCAGACGGGGAAGGTGGAGATCACCAGCCAGAACCACGGCTACGCCGTGGACATTGACTCCCTCAAGGACTTCCGCCCCACCCACGTGAACCTGAACGACGGCACCCTCGAGGGCATGGCCCACGCCCGCTACCCCGTCTTCTCCGTCCAGTACCACCCCGAGGCCGCCCCGGGCCCCCACGATGCCCTCTACCTCTTCCGCCGCTTCCTGGAGGAGGTGGAGGCCTTCCACGGGGCCACGGGGCTTCCCGTGGAGAAGCAGCGGGCGGACCAGCACGGGATCTGACGCCACCCCATGCCGGCCTAAGCCAGCATGGGGGCCCCGGCGAAAGGTTTCCTGGGGGCTTTAGTAGTCCATTCCCCGGATGTGGCCTTCCTCGTCCACGTCAATCCCGAAGGCCTGGGGGGTCTTGGGGAGGCCGGGGAGGGTCTCTATCCCGCCCATGTAGACCACCACGAAGCCCGCGCCCAGGCGGCAGCGGAGGTCCGTGACCCGCACGGTGAAGCCCCGGGGCCTGCCCCGGAGCCTGGGGTTGTCGGAGAGGGAGGTGGCGGCCTTGGCCACGACCACGGGCAGGGCCTCGCACCCCTCCTTCTTGGCGGCCTTGAGGGCCCTCTTGGCCTCCTCGCTCCACTCCACCCCTTCTGCCCCGTAGACCCGGGTGGCGATGGCCTCCACTTTCGCCTCCAGGGGGGCCTCGAGGGGGTAGAGGGGCCGGTAGGCGTGGGGCAGGTCCAGGGCCTCGAGGACCTTCTCGGCGAGCTCCAGGCCCCCTTCGCCCCCCTTGGCGTAGACCTCGCTCGGGGCGAAGGGAAGGCCCCTTTCCTCGGCGAAGCCCTGCACCAGGGCGATCTCCTCCGGGGCGTCGCTCGGGAAGCGGTTTAGGGCGATCACGGGCTTGTAGCCGAAAAGCTCCACGTTCTCCACGTGCTTTTCCAGGTTGGCGAGGCCCTCCTTCACCGCCTTGGGGTCCGGCATCCCGTAGGCGTCCTGCCCTCCGTGGTAGCGAAGGGCCCGCACCGTGGCCACCAGGACCACCGCCTCGGGGACGAGGCCCGTGGTGCGGGCCACCACGTTCATGAACTTCTCCAGGCCGAGGTCCGTGGCGAAGCCCACCTCCTGCACCACGTAGTCGGCGAGGCCCAGGGCGAAGAGGCTCGCCCTCAGAGAGTTGGTGCCGTGGGCGATGTTGCCGAAGGGCCCCATGTGAATGAAGGCGGGGCTGCTCTCGGCGGTCTGCACTAGGTTGGGGAGGAAGGCCTGCCGGAGGAGGGCGGCCATGGCCCCCACCGCCATGAGGTCCTCCGCGTAGACCGGCTTGCCCTCGTAGGTGAAGCCCACCCGCATCCGGCCGAGGCGCTCCTTCAGGTCCCGGAAGTCCCGGGCCAGGCTCATGAGGGCCATGACCTCGCTGGCCACGGTGAGCTCAAACCCCCCTTCCCGGGGCACCCCGTGGGCCTTGCCCCCGAGGCCCAAGACGATGTGCCTTAGGGCCCGGTCGTTCATGTCTATGGCCCGCTTGAGCTCCACGCGCCTGGGGTCAATCCCAAGGGGGTTCCCCTGGTGCAGGTGGTTGTCCAGGAGGGCGTTGAGGAGGTTCACGGCGCTGGTCACCGCGTGGAAGTCCCCGGTGAAGTGGAGGTTGATCTCGTGCCGGGGCTCCACGCGGGCCCTTCCGCCCCCCGTGGCCCCGCCCTTGACCCCGAAGACGGGCCCCAGGGAGGGCTCCCTCAGGGCCAAGGCCGCCCGCTTCCCCAGGCGCCAGAGGGCGTCCACCAGTCCGATGGCCGTGGTGGTCTTCCCTTCCCCCGCCGGGGTGGGGGTGATGGCCGTGACGAGAACCAGCCTGCCCTTGGCCTTCGGGGGCTCCCCCAGGACCTTGGCCATGTGGGGGCCGTAGAGGTAAAGCCGGTCCCGGCCTAGGCCGAGCTTCGCCGCCACTTCCTCTATGGGTAGGAGGCTTTCCTTGACGACCACGGGGTCAGCTTACCCCGCCCCCCTAGGGAGAGAAGTCCCGGTTGCCCCCGGAGAGGAGGAGGGCGAGGGTTTGGGGAAGCCTCGCCCCGTGCTCCAGCACCGCGGCCAGGGGGAGGGCGCCCGTGGGCTCCACCACCTGCTTGGTGCGGGTGAAGAGGAGGCGCTCGGCCTCGAGGATGGCCCCCTCGCTCACCGTGAGGATCCCGTCCGCCTTCTCCTTGAGGATGGGGAAGGTGTGCTCCCCCAGGCTTAGCGTCCGCACCCCGTCCGCCCGGGTCCTGGGGGGCGCTTCCAGGCGGAGGATCCTTCCCGCCTCCAGGCTCCTCCTGGCGTCGTCCGCGGCCTCGGGCTCCACCCCGAGGACGAGGGTCGTGGGAGAGAGGGCCTTCACCGCCGTGGCCACCCCGGCGAGGAGCCCCCCGCCCCCCACGGGGGCGAGGACGGCCTCGGGGAAGATCCCCATCCGCCCCGCCTGGGCCAGAAGCTCAAGCCCCGCCGTCCCCTGCCCGGCGATGACCAAGGGGTCGTCAAAGGGGTGGATGAGGGCGTAGCCCGTTTCTTCCTGGAGGGCCTGGGCCACCTCCTCCCGGTTCTTGGCCGTCACCCCCCGGTCCACCACCTCCGCCCCGTAGGCCCGGGCGCAGGCCTTCTTGTAGGGGCTTGCCTCCTCGGGCATGACCACCAGGGCCTTCACCCCCAGCACCTTGGCGGCGTAGGCCACCCCCTGGGCGTGGTTCCCGCTGGAGACGGCGAGAAGCCCTTTGGGGCCTTCCAGGGTGAGGGCCTTGGAAAGCGCCCCCCGGGCCTTGAAGCTCCCCGTCTTTTGCAGGTGCTCGGCCTTAAGGAGGAGGCGCTTGCCCAAAAGCTCCTCCAGGAGGCGAGAGGTGAGGAGGGGGGTGCGGTGGGTGTAGGGGGCGATGCGCCGGAAGGCGGCGTAGATCTCGGCCAGTTCCATGCCCCCATCTTGCCAGGTGGACACCCTGGCCTTCCCGCGCTAAAGTGGGAGGGGTATGGACTTCCTCTACACCCTGGTCATCCTCCTTTACCTCGGCGTGGCGGGGCTTTTGGTCTACCTGGTCCTGGTGCAGGAGCCCAAGCAAGGGGCGGGGGACCTCATGGGGGGCTCGGCCGACCTCTTCTCCGCCCGGGGGGTTACGGGCGGGCTTTACCGCCTCACCGTCATCCTGGGGGCGGTCTTCGCCCTCTTGGCCCTCCTTATCGGCCTCTGGCCCCGTTGACAAGAAGCCTTCCCCCCGGTACCATAGGCGTTGCCTGGGGCCGTGGCGCAGTTGGGAGCGCGCCTCAATGGCATTGAGGAGGTCAGGGGTTCGAATCCCCTCGGCTCCACCAGAAAAGCCCCCCGCAAGGGGGGCTTCGGCTTGCGGGAGGCCCGGGGTTTGGGTATAGTGAAAGACCGGTAGGGCCCAAGGGCCCAAAGGGGAGGCCATGTTCGCGATCGTCAAGACAGGTGGAAAGCAATACCGGGTGGAGCCTGGCCTGAAGCTGAGGGTGGAGAAGCTTGCGGCCGAGCCCGGGAGCCAGGTGGAGCTTCCCGTCCTCCTCCTGAGGGGCGAGAAGACGGCGGTGGGGGCTCCTTATGTGGAAGGCGCCAAGGTGGTGGCCGAGGTCTTGGGCCACGGCAGGGGCAAGAAGATCACCATCGCCAAGTTCAAGGCCAAGGTGCAGTACCGCCGCAAGAAGGGGCACCGCCAGCCCTACACCGAGCTCCTCATCAAGGAAATCCAGGGGTGAGCCATGGCGCACAAAAAGGGACTTGGTTCCACGAAAAACGGCCGCGACTCCCAGTCCAAGCGCCTGGGAGTGAAACGCTTTGGCGGTCAGGTGGTGCGGGCGGGCCACATCCTGGTCCGCCAGCGGGGAACCCGCTTTAAGCCGGGTAAGAACGTGGGCATGGGCCGGGACTTCACCCTCTTCGCCCTGGTGGACGGGGTGGTGGAGTTCCAGGACAAGGGGCGCTTAGGCCGCTACGTGCACGTGCGCCCCTTGAGCTAAGGGGCCTTGGCCTTTCAGGACGTTCTCCATATCACCGTCGCCGCCGGCCGGGGTGGCGACGGCGCCGTTTCCTTCCGACGCGAGAAGTTCGTGCCCAAGGGGGGGCCGGACGGGGGCGACGGGGGGCGGGGGGGGAACGTCTACCTCAGGGCCCGGGGGAGCGTGGACTCCCTTTCTGGGCTTTCCAAGCGCACCTATAAGGCCGAAGACGGGGAGCACGGCAAGGGAAGCGGCCAGCACGGCCGCGCCGGGGAGGACCTCTTCATTGAGGTGCCTCGAGGCACCCGGGTTTACGACGCCGACACCGGGGAGCTCCTGGCCGACCTCACCGAGGAAGGCCAGACGGTCCTGGTGGCCCGGGGCGGGGAAGGGGGGCGGGGGAATGCCCATTTCGTGACCCCCACCCGCCAAGCCCCCCGCTTCGCCGAGGCGGGGGAGGAGGGGGAGAGAAGGCGGCTTCGCCTGGAGCTCATGCTCATCGCCGACGTGGGCCTGGTGGGCTACCCCAACGCCGGCAAGTCCAGCCTCCTCGCCGCCACCACCCGGGCCCACCCCAAGATCGCTCCCTACCCCTTCACCACCCTAAGTCCCAACCTGGGGGTGGTGGAGGTCCCTGGGGAGGGGCGCTTCACCCTGGCCGACATCCCGGGGATCATCGAGGGGGCGAGCCAGGGGAAGGGTTTGGGCCTGGAGTTCCTGCGCCACATCGCCCGCACCCGGGTCCTCCTTTACGTTCTGGACGCCGCAGAGGACCCCCTTTCCGCCCTCCGCACCCTAAGGCAGGAGGTGGGGGCCTACGACCGGGGGCTTCTCCTGCGGCCGAGCCTGGTGGCCCTCACCAAGGTGGACCTCCTCTCCCCGGAGGAGGTGAGGGCCCGGGTGGCCGGGCTGGCCCAGGAGGGGCTTCCGGTGATCCCGGTGAGCGCCCTCACCGGGGAGGGGCTTCCCGAGTTAAAGGAGGCCCTCTGGAACCTGGTGCAGGCCACCCCTGCCCCTGAGCTCCCCAAGCCCACGCCCCGCACCGAGGTGAGGGCGGGGGTGGAGGTGGTGCCCTTGGAGGAGGGGGTTTACGAGGTGCGGGCCCCCGAGGTGGAGCGCTACCTCAGGCGCCTTAAGGGGGATCTCCTGGAGGCCGCAGGGTACCTCCAGGAGGTCTTCAAGCGCCACGGGGTGGAGGCCGCCCTCAGGGCCAAGGGGGTGAGGGCGGGGGACGTGGTGCGGGTGGCCGGACTGGAGTTCGAGTACATCCCGGAGGGGTAGGTGCGCCTGGGCCTCTTTGGCGGGAGCTTTGACCCCATCCACCTGGGGCACCTCATCGCCGCCAGCGAGGCGGCGAGCGCCTTGGGCCTGGACCGGGTGCTCTTCGTGGTGGCCGCCCGGCCTCCCCACAAGACCCCCGTGGCCCCTCCGGAGGCCCGCTACGAGATGGTCCTTCTGGCCACGGGGGAGGACTGGCGCTTTGCGGCCTCGAGGCTGGAGCTGGACCGCCCGGGGCCCAGCTACACCGTGGACACCCTGGAGGAGGCCCGGAGGCTTTTCGCGGGGGACGAGCTCTTCTTCATCACCGGGGCGGACGCCTACCGGGAGGTCCTCACCTGGAAGGAGGGGCGGAGGCTTCCCGAGCTCGCCACCCTGGTGGCCGTGGCCCGTCCCGGCTACTCGCTGGAAGGGATGCCCGTGCCGGTGGTGCCCCTTAGGGTGCCCGAGGTGGGCATCTCCAGCACCGAGATCCGCAGACGCCTTAAGGAGGGCCTGAGCGTCCGCTACTGGGTTCCCCGCCCCGTGGAGGTGTACCTTGAAAAGCACGGTCTCTACCGCTGAGCTTCTGGAGAAGGTCAGGCCCTTGGTGCGCCCGGAGCGCCTGGAGCACATCCTCCGGGTGGCGGCCTTGGCCAAGGAGATCGCCGAGAAGAACGGTCTGGATGGGGAGCGGGCTTACCTGGCCGGTCTCCTCCACGACGCCGCCCGGGACCTCCCCGAGGAGGCGCTTTTAGAGCTCGCCCCCCCGGAGAACGAGGTGGAGAGGACCCACCCCCTCGCCCTCCACGGCCGGGCGGCCCGCAAGCTGGCCCAGGCCTGGGGGGTGGAGGACGAGGAGGTGCTGGAGGCCATAGAGGGCCACGTCTTTGGGGTGGACCCGGGAAACGGCCTGGGCATGGCCCTCTACATCGCCGACATCTCCGAGCCAGGAAGGGGGGTGAACGGGGAGATCCGGGAGCTCGCCCTTTCCGGGCAGCTTCTCCAGGCCTACCGCCGGGCGGTGGAGAACAAGGTGAACTACCTCGCCGCCAAGGGGGTTCCCGTCCACCCCAAGACCCTCTCGGTTTACCGCAGCCTGAAGGATGCGCCCTAGGCTTTCCTTCCTCCTCTTGGCCCTGGCCCTCTTTGCCCTGGGGGGGGTGCTCTCCTGGCCCCGCGCGCCTTCGGAGGGGGAGGTCCGCCCGGTGCGGCTGGGTCCCCTTCCGGAGATGGGGATGGTGGTGGCCGCCCGGGACATAGAGTACTGCGGCTACCACACCCCTTGCGGCCCTGGCAGCCGGACGGATACCATCTTCTACTTTCGCCTCCAGGGAGGAGAGGTGAGGGGGGTAGCCATCCCCCGGGACCTCTTTAGCCCCCTGGTGGGCGGCAAGATCAACGCCGCCTACGGGCGGGGCGGGCCCGAGCTTTTGAAGCGGGCGGTGGAGGAGGCCACGGGTCTGGTGGCGGAGAGGCACCTGGTCCTCACCCTGGAAAGCGTGGCCCGGGTGGTGGACGCCGTGGGGGGGGTGGAGGTCTACCTGGAAAAGCCCATGCGCTATACCGACCGGGCGGCGAGGCTCTACATAGACCTTCCCGCGGGCCCGCTTCACCTTTCGGGCGAGGAGGCGGTGAAGTACATGCGCTTCCGCCACGACGCCTTGGGGGACTACGCTCGACTGGACCGGATCAAGGAGGTGGTGGGGCAGGTCCTGAAGAGGGCCCAAGACCCCAGGACCTGGCCCGCCCTCACCTTGGCCCTGCGGGAGGCTTGGGGGGAACTGGACACGAACCTTACCCTGGAGGAGCTCCTCGCCCATCTGCCGGCGGTGCGGGGGCTGAAGCTGGCCTTGGCTACCCTCCCCACCCGGGAAGGCCCCGGGACCTTTCTCTACGTGGACGAGGAGGCGAGGGGGCGTTTCCTTTCCGCCTTCTTCGGCGTGGCCGCCCCCTCCTCGCCTCCCCGGGTGGCCGTGCGCCTTAGGGGGGAGCCTGAGCTTATGGCCTGGGCCCGGCTCCTTTTGGCCCGGGAGGGGATAAGGGCCGAGGAAGAGGCTACCCAGGTGGTTAGGAGCGCCGTCTACGCCCAAGACCCCGAGGCCGGAGCCTACTTCGCCGACCTCTTCCACCTGCCCCTCCTCGCTCCCCACCGGCCCCTGGTGGGCGTGGTGGTGGAGCTCGGGCGGGACCTGCTACAATGAGCTTAGATGGTGAAGACCAAGGAGGCGCTGGATCTCATCGGACGCATCAAGGATCTCCTTTGGGAAAAGAAGGCGGAGGATGTGGTGGCCTTGGACCTGCGCGGGGTGTCCCAGAGCTTGGACTACTTCGTCCTGGCCAGCGCCACCAGCGCCCCCCATCTTCAGGCCCTGGAGCGGCACCTTTTGGAGAAGCTGGAAGCGGAGGGGCTTCGCCCCCGGCCCACGGAGGGGCAAAGCCCCCGCTGGGTGGTGCTGGACTACGGCGAGGTGGTGGTCCACCTCATGACCCCTGAGGCCCGGGCCTACTACGACCTCGAGGGCTTCTGGGCCGACGCCGACCGGGTCTGACTACTTCACCCGGGGAGGGGCCAAAGGTCCCATGATGAAGCGCTGAAAGCCCAGGTAAAACCCCAGGTAAACCAGAAGCTGGAACCAGAAGCTCCCCGCGAGCCCAACCCCCAGGGCGCCCAACAAGAGGAGAAGGGCCACCGCCCCCATCATCACCAAGGCGGTGCGCAGGAAGACCCCGGGGAAGTAGCGGAGGGCCTCGCGCAGGCTTTTGGGCCTGCGGGCCTCCCACTCCTTTAGGGCCTTCTTCTTCAGCTTTTCCTCGCGCTTCTTCTTCCCCACGGAGCCAAGTATACTGGGCCCGTGAAGGTGGTCCGTGCCGTGGCCGAGCTAAGGGAGGCCCTGCCTAAGGAGGGGGTGGGCTTCGTCCCCACCATGGGCTACCTCCACCGGGGGCATCTCGCCCTGGTGGAGCGGGCCCGCCGGGAGAACCCCTTCGTGGCGGTCTCCATTTTCGTGAACCCCCTGCAGTTCGGTCCCGGGGAGGATTACCACCGCTACCCCCGGGACCTCGCGCGGGACCGGGCCCTTTTGCAGGAGGCGGGGGTGGACCTCCTCTTCGCCCCCGGCGTGGAGGAGATGTACCCCGAGGGCTTCGCCACCCGGGTCCAGGTGGAGGGTCCCCTCACCGCCCTTTGGGAGGGGGCGGTGCGCCCCGGCCACTTCCAGGGGGTGGCCACGGTGGTGGCGAGGCTTTTCCTCCTGGTAGGCCCCCAAAAGGCCTACTTTGGGGAGAAGGACTACCAGCAGCTCCTCGTCATCCGGAAGATGGTCCGAGACCTGGGCTTTCCCCTGGAGGTGGTGGGGGTGCCCACGGTGCGGGAGGAGGACGGCCTGGCCCTTTCCAGCCGCAACGTCTACCTTTCCCCCGAGACCCGCCAGAAGGCCCCGGTGCTCTACCGCGCCCTTTCCGCCATGCGGGAGGTGGCCAGGAGGGGCGGGAGCGTGGCCGAGGCCCTAGGGGCGGGGGAAGAGGTCCTTCGGGAGGTGCCCGAGTTCCGCAAGGACTACCTGGCCATCGTCCACCCCGAGACCCTCCTGCCCCTTTCCCACTGGGTGCCGGGGGCCAGGGGGATCGTGGCCGGGCGGTTTCCCGAGGCGCGGCTCATCGACAACCTGGAGGTCTATCCATGAGCGAGGCCCACCCCCAGGAAGGCAGGCAAAGCCTTGTGGAGATGCTCAGGGCCATGGTCCAGGCCCGGGCCTCGGACATCCACCTGCAGGCGGGGGCCCCGCCGGTGGTGCGGGTGGACGGGAAGCTGAGGCCCTTTGGCAACCGCCCCCTCACCCCCAAGGACACCGAGGCCATCGCCCGGGCCCTCCTCACCCCGGAGCAGTGGGAGGAGATGGAGTACCGCAAGGAGATGGACTTCGCCTACACCATCCCCGGGGTGGCCCGCTTCCGCTGTAACCTCCTGAGGCAGCGGGGAAGCTTCGGCCTGGTGATGCGGGTGGTCTCCGAGGTGATCCCGAGCTTTGAGGCCCTGGGCCTCCCCCGGGAGGTGATGGAAGGCCTGGCGGCCAAGGAGCGGGGGCTCATCTTGGTCACGGGGCCCACGGGGAGCGGCAAGAGCACCACCCTGGCGGCCCTTATTGACCACATCAACCTTCATTACGCCAAGAACATCATCACCATAGAGGACCCCATAGAGTTCCTGCACCGGCACAAGAAGAGCCTGGTGGTGCAACGGGAAGTGGGCCTGGACACGGACAGCTTCTACTCCGGGGTCAAGTACGCCATGCGCCAGGACCCCGACGTGATCCTCATCGGGGAGATGCGGGACAAGGAGACGGTGGAGGCCGCCCTCATGGCGGCCCAGACGGGCCACCTGGTCCTCTCCACCCTGCACACCCTGGACGCCTGGCGCACCATCAACCGCATCATCGAGTTCTTCCCCCTGCACGAGCACCAGCAGGTGCGCATCCTCCTCGCCGAGTCCCTCCTGGGCATCCTTTCCCAGCGGCTTCTTCCCCGGGCGGACGGGGCTGGGCGGGTCCTGGCCCTGGAGATCCTCATCGCTACCCCCTACGTGCGGGAGCTCATCAAGGACGAGGACAAGACCCCCCAGATCAAGGAGGCCATGATGGAGGGCTCCCTCCACGGGATGCGCACCTTTGACCAGCACCTGGTGGAGCTCTACACCGAAGGGCTCATCTCCTTGGAGGACGCCCTTTCCGCCGCCACCAGCCCCCACGAGTTCCGGCTCCTCCTCACCAAGGCCACGGGGCAGGCGTACTGATACCGCCCCATGCTGGCATGGGCCAGCATGGGGGCCCGGCACCACGCCTGGGCTTGGACGAAGGGTGCACGCCAAAGGGGTATGGGAAGCGCGGGCGCCAAGGGGTTTTCCACGCTTCCATCTAGGTATAATCGGGGCCGGAGGCGCGTATGCTGGTCACCGGTCTGGAAATCCTGAAGAAGGCGCGGGCGGAGGGCTACGGGGTGGGGGCCTTCAACACCAACAACATGGAGTTCACCCAGGCTATCCTCGAGGCCGCCGAGGAAGTGAGGAGCCCCGTGATCCTCGCCCTCTCCGAGGGGGCGATGAAGTACGGGGGCAAAGCCCTCACCCGCATGGTGGTGGCCCTGGCCCAGGAGGCCCGGGTGCCCGTGGCCGTGCACCTGGACCACGGCTCCAGCTACGAGAGCGTCCTCAAGGCCCTCCGGGAGGGCTTCACCAGCGTCATGATCGACAAGTCCCACGAGGACTTTGAGACCAACGTCCGGGAGACCCAGCGGGTGGTGGAGGCGGCCCACGCCGTGGGGGTCACGGTGGAGGCGGAGCTCGGGCGGCTTGCGGGGATTGAGGAGCACGTGGCCGTGGACGAGAAGGACGCCCTCCTCACCAACCCCGAGGAGGCCCGGATCTTTATGGAGCGCACGGGGGCCGACTACCTGGCGGTGGCCATCGGCACGAGCCACGGGGCCTACAAGGGGAAGGGCCGTCCCTTCATTGACCACCCCCGGCTCGCCCGCATCGCCGGGCTCGTCCCTGCCCCCCTCGTCCTCCACGGGGCGAGCGCCGTGCCGCAGGAGCTCGTGGAGCGCTTCCGGGCCGCAGGGGGGGAGATCGGGGAGGCCTCGGGCATCCACCCCGAGGACATCAAGAAGGCCATCTCCTTGGGCGTGGCCAAGATCAACACCGACACCGACCTGCGCCTGGCCTTCACCGCCCTCATCCGGGAGACCCTGGGGAAAAACCCCAAGGAGTTTGACCCCAGGAAGTACCTGGGCCCCGCCCGGGAGGCGGTGAAGGAGGTGGTGAAAAGCCGCATGGAGCTTTTCGGCTCCGTGGGGCGGGCTTAGCCCCAGGGGATCCGCACCCCGGGAAAGGCCAAAGGCTCCGCCTCCTCTCCCACTCCTCCAGGCCGAACCGGTACCGGGTGGCCATGGCTTTGGCGTAGCATGGGCCCATGAACCCCGTGGCCTTCATCCGGGAGAAGCGGGAAGGGAAAAAGCACCGCCGGGAGGACCTCGAGGCCTTTCTCCTCGGCTATCTGCGGGACGAGGTGCCGGACTACCAGGTGGCCGCCTGGCTCATGGCGGCCTTCCTTCGGGGCCTGGACGCCGAGGAGACCCTCTGGCTCACCGAGACCATGGCCCGCTCGGGGAGGGTTTTGGACCTCTCCGGCCTGCCGCACCCCGTGGACAAGCACTCCTCGGGGGGCGTGGGGGACAAGGTGAGCCTGGTGGTGGGGCCCATTCTCGCTGCCAGCGGGTGCACCTTCGCCAAGATGTCGGGCCGGGGCCTGGCCCACACCGGGGGGACCATAGACAAGCTGGAGTCGGTGCCGGGGTGGCGAGGGGAGATGACGGAGGCGGAGTTTTTGGAGAGGGCCCGGAGGGTGGGCCTCGTCATCGCCGCCCAAAGCCCGGACCTCGCCCCCCTGGACGGGAAGCTCTACGCCCTCCGCGACGTGACCGCCACGGTGGAGAGCGTGCCTTTGATCGCGAGCTCCATCATGAGCAAGAAGCTCGCCGCCGGGGCGCGGAGCATCGTCTTGGACGTGAAGGTGGGCCGGGGGGCCTTCATGAAGACCTTGGGGGAGGCGAGGCTTCTTGCTAAGACCATGGTGGAGATCGGCCTGGGGGCGGGAAGGCGGGTCAGGGCCCTCCTCACCTCCATGGAGGCCCCCCTGGGGCGGGCGGTGGGGAACGCCATAGAGGTGCGGGAGGCCATAGAGACCCTAAAGGGGAAGGGCCCTGGGGACCTCCTGGAGGTGGCCTTGGCCCTGGCGGAGGAGGCCTTAAAGCTCGAGGGCCTGGACCCCGCCCGCGCCGGGAAGGCCCTGGAGGGCGGGGCGGCTTTGGAGAAGTTCCGCGCCTTCCTCGAGGCCCAAGGGGGGGACCCCAGGGCGGTGGAGGACTTCTCCCTTTTGCCCCTCGCCGAAGAACTTCCCCTCCTCGCCGAGCGGGAGGGCGTGGTGCGGGAGGTGGACGCCTATAAGGTGGGCCTCGCCGTCCTCGCCTTGGGCGGGGGGCGGAAGCGGAAGGGGGAGCCCATTGACCACGGGGTGGGGGTCTACCTGCTCAAGAAGCCCGGGGACCGGGTGGAGCGGGGGGAGGCCCTGGCCCTGGTCTACCACCGGGGGCGGGGCTTGGAGGAGGCCCTGGAACAGCTCAAGGCCGCTTACGCCCTGGGCGAAGAGGCCCGGCCTGCCCCCTTGATTCTGGAAACAATCTAAGGGCCTTGGGATTGGCCCCGGGCTTCCCGGGGTGGTATACTCCCCCCCGATGAAAAGGAAGCGGCCTGCCCGGTACACCCTCCTCCTGGCCAAAAGCGGCGGGGGAAGCCGGGCTTGGAACTTGCCGGGCTGGGCGCTTTTGGCCCTCCTGGGGGGGCTTCTCCTCTGGAGCGGGGCCAACCTCTACCTCTGGCACCGGGCCCGGGAGGTGCGGGCCCTGGAGGCCAGGCTCCACGCCCTCTCCCAGGAGGCCAGGCGCCTCTCCCTGGCCCTCGAGGCCGAGCGGGCCAAGAACGGGGCCCTCTCCCGGGAGGCGGAGCGCACCAGGAAGGAGCTGGAAGCCCTAAAGAAAGCGATAGACGAGCTCCGCCGCCGGGCGGGGCTTTCCCCCATCAACGCCACCCCCGTCCGCTACCAGGAGGGGGCCCAAGGGGGCGGGGCCATGGCGGCCTGGACCGAGGTGGAGGCCGCCCTTCTGGACCTGAAGAACCAGCTCGCCGAGGTAGCCCCCGCCCTGGAGCGCACCCTGGAGATAGAAGAGAGCCTTCCCCTGGGGCTTCCCCTCCGGGGATACCAGGGGGTGACCTCCCCCTTCGGGGTGCGCAAAAACCCCTTCGGCCCCGGGTGGGAGTTCCACGACGGCCTGGACTTCTCCGCGCCCTACGGCGCCCCGGTCTTCGCCACGGGAAGCGGGGTGGTGGCCCGGGTGGGGTGGATGGGGGCCTACGGCCTGGCGGTGCTCCTGGACCACGCCCAGGGCTACCAGACCCTCTACGGCCACCTTTCCCGCGCCGCCGTGCGCCCCGGCCAGCGGGTGGAGCGGGGGCAGCTTTTGGGCTACGTGGGCTCCACGGGCCGCTCCACCGGGCCCCACCTCCACTACTCCATTTACCGCCGGGGGGTGGCGGTGGACCCTCGTTCCTACCTGGCCAGCCGATAAAATGGGGCGCATGCTTAGGCGGAAGCAAGCCGAGGCCTTGACCTACCTGGGTCCCGACACCGAGGTCCTGGGGGACCTTAGGGCCAGGGGCCAGGTGCGCATAGATGGGAGGGTGCAGGGCTCGGTCCTGGTGGAGGGGGAGCTGGAGGTGGGCCCCACGGGCCGGGTGGAGGGGGCCAAGGTGGAGGCCAAGGCGGTCCACATCCACGGCGAGGTGCGGGCGGACCTGGTGGCGGAGAAGGTTTCCCTCTCCAAGACCGCCCGCTTCACCGGAACCCTAAGGGCCCAGGCCCTGGACGTGGAGGCGGGGGCGGTCTTCGTGGGCCAGAGCGTGGCCGGGGAGCACAAGGCCCTCGAGGCCCCCAAGGAGGCGTGATGGCCCTGGAAAGGCTTTTTAGGAGGAAGCGACCCCAAGGGGAGGGGCGGGACGTTCCCGAGCTTTGGACCCGGTGCGAGGCCTGCGGGGCCCAGCTCTACAAGAAGGAGTTCAAGGAGAACCTCTACGTCTGCCCCAAGTGCGGCCACCACCGCCGCATGCCCGCCCGGGAAAGGGTGGAGGCCTTGGCCGACCCCGGCACCTTCCAGGAGACCACCGGGCTTCGGCCCCTGGACCCCTTGGGCTTCGTGGACACCAAGCCCTACGCGGAGAGGCTCAAGGCCTACCAGGAGGAAACCGGGAGGCCCGACGCCCTCCTGGGAGGCACCTGCCGGATCGGGGGGGTGCCCGCGGTTCTCCTGGTCATGGACTACGCCTTCGCCGGGGGTTCCATGGGGAGCGTGGTGGGGGAGGAGATCGCCCGGGGGGCGGAAAGGGCGGCGGAGGAGGGGAGGGCCCTGGTCATCGTGGCCGCCTCCGGGGGAGCGAGGATGCAGGAGGCCGCCTTATCCCTCATGCAGATGGCCAAGACGGTGATGAGCCTGGACCTCCTTTGGGCCAAGCGCCTGCCCTACGTTTCCATCCTTACCGACCCCACCACGGGGGGGGTGACGGCGAGCTTCGCCGCCCTAGCGGACGTGATCTTCGCCGAGCCTGGAGCCCTGATCGGCTTCGCCGGGCCCCGGGTCATCCGCCAGACCATCCGGCAAGAGCTCCCCGAGGGCTTCCAGCGTTCGGAGTTCCTCTTGAAACACGGCATGGTGGACCGGGTCACCGACCGCAGGAAGCTCAGGGAGGAGCTGGTTCGGGTGCTTCGGCACCTGCACCCGGGAGTGGCCTATGCCCCTGGAGTTTGAAAAGCCCATCCTGGAGCTGGAAAAGCGCATTCAAGAACTCAAGGAGACGGCCAAGGCCACGGGGGTGGACCTAGAGGCCGAGATCCGCCTCCTGGAGGAGCGCCTGGACCGGCTCAAGAAGGAGACCTACGGGAACCTCACCCCCTGGCAGCGGGTCCAGCTTGCCCGCGCCCCCGGGAGGCCCACCACCCTGGACGTCCTGGAAAAGGCCTTCCAGGACTTTATAGAGCTCCACGGGGACCGGGCCTTCGCCGACGACCCCGCCATGGTGGGGGGGCTCGCCTACCTGGAGGGGGAGAAGGTGGTGGTGGTGGGGCACCAGAAGGGCCGGGACACCAAGGAGAACCTGCAGCGCAACTTCGGCATGCCCCACCCCGAGGGGTACCGCAAGGCCATGCGCCTCATGGACCTGGCGGACCGCTTCGGCTACCCCTTCCTCGCCTTTATCGACACCCCCGGGGCCTACCCCGGGGTCTCCGCCGAGGAAAGGGGGCAGGCCTGGGTCATCGCCCAGAGCATCCAGCGGATGAGCCGCCTCCGTGTCCCCGCCATCGCCCTCATCCTGGGGGAGGGGGGAAGCGGGGGGGCCTTGGCCATCGCCGTGGCCAACCGGGTCCTCATCCTGGAGAACGCCTGGTACTCGGTCATCAGCCCCGAGTCCTGCGCCGCCATCCTGTGGCGGGACGCCAAGGAGGCCCCCAAGGCCGCCGAGGCCCTGAAGCTCACCGCAAAGGACCTCCTCGCCCAGGGGGTGGTGGACGCCATCGTCCCCGAGCCCGAGGGCGGGGCCCACAAGGACCCGGAGGGGGCCATCCGGAACATCAAGGAGGCCCTTCTCAAGACCCTGGAGGAGCTTAAGGGGCTTTCCCCGGAAGCCCTTTACCAGGACCGCTACCGCCGCTTCCGCGCCCTTGGAGCCTACGCCGAGCCTTAAGGGGCCTTGGCCTTTTTCCCTCAGGATTTTCACACCTTGGGCTTAGCCTAAAGGCGGAGGTGAGGGAGATGCGGAAACTCCTCATGGCGGCTTTGGGCCTAGGCCTCGCCTTGGCCCAGCAGATAACCCCTCAGGGCATCATCGTCAACCCGGTGCCCACGGACCTAAGGGTGAAGGTCTGGGTGGACAAGGACCCCGGCAAAAGGGGGGGTGCCGTCTACCAGGTGGGCGAGCCCATCTTTATCTACGTGAACGTCAACCAGGACGCCTACGTCTACCTCTTCAACATCAACGCCGACGGCCGCATAGACCCCATTCTGCCCAACGCCTACGAGCGGGACAACTTCCTCCGGGCGGGGGAAACCCGCCGCTTCCCCCCGGAAGGGGCCCGTTACCGCTACACCGTGACCGGCCCCGAGGGGGAGGACCGGATCCTGGCCGTGGCCAGCCGGCGCCCCCTCTCCTTAGGGGAGATCCTGGACGTGGAGGGGAACCGGGTGCGGGTCCAGGGAGCGGAAGGCCTGGCCCGGGCCCTCTCCATCGTGATAGAGCCCCTGCCGGATAAAGACTGGGTCACGGACGTGGCCCGGTACTTCGTGGGCCGCATGGCGCCCCCTCCCCCGGCCGCGGCCACCTTGAGCGTGGACTCCAGCCCTCAAGGGGCGGAGGTCTACCTGGACGGCCGCCTCCAAGGCCGCACCCCCCTCGCCCTTTCCGTGAACCCGGGGCGGCACGAGGTGGAGCTTAGGCTTTCCGGCTACCGGCCTTACCGGGCCACGGTGAACCCCAAGCCTGGGGAGCAGGTGCGGATCTTCGCCCAGCTTGTCCCCGAGCCCCGGCAGGGGACCCTGGGCGTGAGCTCCACCCCATCCGGGGCCGAGGTGTACGTGGAGGGGGTCTTGCGGGGCCGCACGCCCTTGAGCCTGGCCCTTCCTGAGGGCCGCTATCAGGTGGAGCTCAGGCTTTCCGGCTACCAGCCTTACCGGGCCACGGTCCAGGTGCGCCGGGGCGAGACCACCCGGCTGGAGGTCCGCCTGGTGCCCCTACCCCGCACCGGCACCCTCTACCTGGAAACCAGCCCCCAGGGGGCGGAGGTCTACCTGGAGGGCCGCCTCCAGGGCCGCACCCCCTTGCGCCTGAGCTTGGACGAGGGCGCCTACCGGGTGGAGTTCCGCCTCCCAGGGTACGAGCCCTACACGGCCTCGGTCCGGGTGGAGGGGGGGCGGGAAACCCGGCTTTCCGCAACCCTGAGGCCCCTGCGCACCGGGGAACTCCTCCTGGAGGCCAGGCCCGAGGGCGCGGAGGTCTACGTGGATGGCCGCCTGCTGGGGCGGGCTCCCCTTAGGGTGAGCCTCGAGGCCGGCTTGCACGAGGTGCGGGTGGTGGCCCCGGGCCACGCCGAGTACCGGGCCCAGGTGGAGGTGCGCCCCGGGGAGAGCCTGCGCCTTTACGTGGAGCTGGTCCCGGTGCGGGGGGTCTTGGAGCTTTACCTCAACGTGGAGGCCCGGGTCTTTCTGGACGGGGAGGAGGTGGGGGTGGCCAAGGGGGGCTACCTCCGCCTCGAGGTCCCCTTCGGCGAGCACGAGCTTACCCTGGTGGCCAGGGGCTACCGCACCCTGGTCCAGACGGTGCGGGTGAGCGGGAACCAGGTGCTTCGCCTCACCCTTAATCCCCTCTAGCCTTTTCCCGGGAGGGGGTCCCACCCCAAACCAGGGTGGGGCCCCTGTCCTAATACCCCTTTGGCGTGAATCCTTCGCCTAAGCCCGAGTACGGGAGTCCTGCGGGCCTTTTTGACCGGGGCCCCCATGCTGGCGCAAGCCAGCATGGGGTGGTATAAGTACCCCACCGTCGGCTTTGGGGGCCCCAAAAAGGCCTTCTCCTGGCCCTGGCCGAGAGTTCCCTGAGGCCATTGGGCCAGGGGTACCATGGTGGGGATGGAGGCCATCGTTTTGGCGGGAGGCGAGGAGCCCTGGGCGAAGAAGTACGGGGTGAGGAGCAAGGCCCTGGTGCCCTACCGGGGAAGACCCATGGCGGAATGGGTCTTGGAGGCTTTGAAGGAGGCGGGGCTTCCGGCCATCTACGTGGGGGAGAACCCGGGGCTTTCCCCTCCTCCAAGGCTTACCCTCCCCGACCGGGGAAGCCTCCTCGCCAACCTCGAGGCCGCCCTGGCCCAGGTGGAGGGGAAGGTCCTGGTGGCCACCGCCGACATCCCCCACCTGAGGGCGGAGGCGGTGCGCTTCGTGCTGGAGAACGCTCCGGAGGCGGCCTTGGTCTACCCCATCGTGCCCAAGGAACAGGTGGAGGCCCGCTTTCCGGGGAACCGCCGCACCTACGCCCGCCTGCGGGAGGGCACCTTCACCGGGGGGAACCTCCTCCTCCTGGACAAGGCCCTCTTTTTCCAGGCCCTGCCCCTGGCCAAGGAGGTGGTGGCCCTCCGCAAGAGGCCCCTGGCCCTGGCCCGGCGCATCGGCTGGGACATCCTCCTGAAGCTTCTTCTGGGAAGGCTTTCCCTGGGGGACCTGGAGGCGCGGGCCAGGCGCCTTTTGGGGGTGGAGGCCCGGGCCCTTCCCACCCCCTACCCCGAGGTGGGGGTGGACGTGGACCGGGAGGAGGACCTGGTAAGCTAAGCCCATGCGCACGGTGAAGGAGCTTCGCCTGGCCGGGCTTTTCGCCTACCTGGCGGCCCTGGTCCTGGGGCTTCTCTTCTCCTTGGTGGTCCACTACCTCCTGGGGGGGACGGGGCAGCTGGGGTGGGGCGGTTTCAACTTCTTTGGCCTCCTGGAGGGGATGACCTTCCTCCTCGCCTTCTCCTTCGCCCTGGCCGTGGCCAGCCGGGCGGTGCGGGTGCCCTGCCTCACCCTCCTCACCGCCGGGCTGTTCGGGCCTACCCCGGCTTGGCGCCTGGCCCGGCCCCTTCCCCGCACGGAGGCCCTGGAGGCCTATGAAGGCCGCGGGGTGGCCCTTTTGGAACAGGAGGGGAGGCCGGTGGGGGTCCTGGGCCTCGCCGACCACATCCTTCCCCTGGAGGAGGTGCCCAGCGTGGAGGCGGAGGTGGCGGCGAGCGAGCTTTACCCCCTCTTCCTCCGCCAGCCCCTGGTTCTGGTGGTCCGGGGCGAGGAGGTGCTGGGGGCCATCCCTCGGGAGGCCTTTTTCCGTTACCTGGGGGTCTAAGTGCCCGTCCTCTGGTTTCGCGACATGGGATGCCCGAAATAGGGATAGAAGAAGGCTTTTTGGGGGCCCCCACCGCAGCGAAAGCTGCGGTGGGGTACTTGGCCCGCCCCAACGCCTCGGGAAGGCCCTTTCCAGGCCTTGGCTTGCCGGAAAGGCCTTGACAGGAGGAGGGGTGCCCTAAAATAGGGGGGAGCGGTAGCTCAGGAGGTGGAAAATGCCGCACGTGATCTGCGAACCCTGCATCGGCGTGAAGGACCAGTCCTGCGTGGAAGTCTGCCCGGTGGAGTGCATTTACGACGGGGGGGACCAGTTCTACATCCACCCCGAGGAGTGCATCGACTGCGGGGCCTGCGTGCCCGCCTGCCCGGTGAACGCCATCTTTCCCGAGGAGGACGTGCCCGAGCAGTGGAAGTTTTACATTGAGAAAAACCGCAAGCTGGCAGGCTTAGAGTAACCCTTCGCCCCACCCTTCGGGGTGGGGCGCTTATACCCTTTCTTTTGCCTTGCTAGCTGGGGCCCCCGTGCTGGCCCAAGCCAGTATGGGGTGGTATTAAAGCTCCCGCACGTACCAGCTGAGGGCGGGCCCACCGTCTTTGACGTGGCGGAACCCCTGGGAGCGGAAGAAGGCCTTGGCCCGGGGGTTGTGCCCGTAGACCACGGCGTAGAGCCGCTCCACCCCGGCGAGGTGGCCCAGCAGGTGGTTCAGGGCCCGCTGGCCGAGCCCCTGGCCCTGGTGGTCCTCCCGGATGAGGAGGAGGCTCAGGGTGGCGTCCTGGGCCTCGGGGTAGTGGAGCTTGTAGTCCAGGTAGCCCACGGCCTCCTCCTCCAAAAGGAGGAGGAAGGCCCGGCGGCGGGGGTCATGGGTGAGGGTACGCAGGTCCTGGAGGACGTCCTCGAGGGTAGGAGGCTCCATGCCGATCAGGGCGAAGTAGCCGGGGCTTTTCAGGAAAAGGCCGTGGAGCAGGGGGGCGTCCTCCGGTGAGGCCGGCCTGAGGCTGAGGCTGAGGGCCCGCATCCCGGCTATCCTACCCACATCTTCCTGAGAAGAGGGTGATGGAAAACCGCCCCGGGTTCCACCGGGGCGGTTTCCAGAGGCCTTTACTTGCGGGCCGGCTCCACCACGGTGACGTTCACCGCCTGGGGGCCCTTGCCGTTCTTGCCCGGCTCCACGTCAAAGGTGACGATGTCGCCCTCGTTCAGGGTGCGGAACCCCTTGGCGTTGATGGCGCTGAAGTGGACAAAGACGTCCGTGTCCCCCTCGCGCTCGATGAAGCCGTAGCCCTTCTCCGCGTTGAACCACTTGACCCGACCCTTCTGCATACCGCTCCTTCTTCTTCCGGGCCCGAAGACCCGCATCCGGGGCTTGAGGGGTTGCTTTAGACCCAGGGGGCCACCCTAAAGCGACCCGGAATAACCCACTTTACCACGGGAGGGGTTATTTGCGGAAGAGCCCCTTGAGCTTTTCCCAGAAGCCCTCGGGGGCCACCTCCTCGCCCACCTCCTGGGCATAGGCCCGAAGGAGCTCCTTGGCCTTGGGGGGGAGCTTCTTGGGCACGGAAAGCTCCACCACCACCCGCAAGGCTCCCCGCCCCCCAGGGTGGGGAAGGCCCTCCCCGGGAAGCTCAAAGACCTCCCCGTGGCCCGTGCCCGGCGGGATGTCCAGGGGAAGGGGACCGGTGAGGCCCGGCACCTCCACCCGGGTGCCTAGGGCGGCCTGGGCCAGGCCCAGCTTAAGGCGGTAGATCAGATGGGGGCCTTCCCGCTCCAGGTGGGGGTGAGGGCGCACGGAAAGCCGCACGTAGAGGTCCCCCGGGCCTCCCGGCCCCAGGTTGCCGTAGCCCGGCACCCGCAGCAGGTAACCTTCCTCCATGCCCGGGGGAATCCGCACCCGCACCCTTTCCTCCCGGGGCACCCGGCCCCGGCCCCGGCAGACGGGGCAGGCCTCCGCCAGAAGGAAGCTCTGGCCCTTGCAGTGGGGGCAGGGGGTGCGGCTCACGAAGGTGCCGAAGAGGCCCCGCTGGTAGGCCTCCACCACCCCTCGGCCCCCGCAGGTGGGGCAGGCCACCCGCTTGCCCCCTTGGCCCCCGCAGGCCTCGCAGGGGACCAGGCGGGTATAGGCCACCTCCGCCTCCTTGCCCTGGAGGAGGTCTTGGAGTTCCACCTCCACCTGGACCTCGAGGTCCTCCCCCCGGGGGGCCGGGCGGCCTGGGGAACGGAAGCCGAAGACCTGGGCGAAGAGGTCGAAGAGGTCCTCGGCCGGCAAGCTCCCTTCCCCGAGAAGCCCCCGGTCGTACTGGGCCCGCTTCTCGGGGTCGGAGAGGACGGCGTAGGCCTCGTTGATCTCCTTAAAGCGCTCCTCCGCCGCCTTGTCCCCGGGGTTCTTGTCGGGGTGGTACTGGAGGGCGAGCCTGCGGTAGGCCTTTTTGATCTCCTCCTGGGTGGCTTCCCGGCTTACCCCCAGGATGGCGTAGTAGTCCTTCATCCACCTAGCACTTTACAAGGGGAAGGGGTTTTGCTAAAGTGCCCCTCAATGAGGCTCCTGCGAGCTATCCGGTAGGGGGCCCCTTCCTTCGGGAAGGGCCCCCCGGGTTTGCCCGCGGGGGCCTCGGCTTTTAGGGAGGCTTAAGGATGCTCTTGCTCACCCCAGGTCCCACCCCCATTCCCGAACGCGTGCAGAAGGCCCTCCTCCGCCCCATGCGGGGGCACCTGGACCCCGAGGTGCTGGAGGTCAACCGCGCCATCCAGGAGCGCTTGAGAAGGCTTTTTGACCCCGGCGAAGGGGCCCTGCTGGCCGCCTTGGCGGGCTCGGGTAGCCTGGGCATGGAGGCGGGGCTCGCCAACCTGGACCGGGGCCCGGTGCTGGTCCTGGTAAACGGGGCCTTCTCCCAAAGGGTGGCCGAGATGGCGGCCCTCCACGGCCTCGAGCCCACCGTCTTGGACTTCCCCCCGGGGGAGGCCGTGGACCCGGAGGCGGTGGCCAAGGAACTCAGGAGGAGGCGCTACCGCATGGTGGCCCTGGTCCACGGGGAAACCTCCACCGGGGTGTTGAACCCGGCGGAGGCCATCGGGGCCCTGGCCAAGGAGGCCGGGGCCCTTTTCTTTCTGGACGCCGTCACCACCTTGGGCATGCTTCCCTTTTCCATGAAGGGGATGGGGGTGGACTACGCCTTCACCGGAAGCCAGAAGTGCCTTTCCGCCCCTCCGGGCCTGGCCCCCATCGCCCTCTCCGCCGAGGGCCGCCGGGCCTTCACCGGGAGGCGGGGTTGGTATCTGGACCTCGCCCGCATCGCCGAGCACTGGGAGCGGGGCGGTTACCACCACACCACCCCGGTGCTCCTCCACTACGCCCTCCTGGAGGCCCTGGATCTGGCCTTGGAGGAGGGCCTCGAGGCCCGGGAAAAGCGCGCCCGGGAGGTCTACGCCTGGGTCCTGGAGGAGCTTAAGGCCCGAGGCTTCCGGCCCTATCCCAAGGAAAGCCCCCTCCCCACGGTCTTGGTGGTGCGCCCCCCGGAAGGGGTGGAGGCGGACCGCCTGGTGAAGGCCCTCTACGCCGAAGGGGTGGCCGTGGCCGGGGGCATTGGCCCCACCCGGGGGCAGGTGCTCCGGCTCGGCCTCATGGGGGAGGGGGCCCGGAAGGAGTTCTACGGAGCTTTCCTAAAGGCCCTGGACCGCGCCCTGGCCCTAGCGTAGGAAGAAGTAGGCGTAGACCAGGGCCAGGGCCATGCGGTAGTAGGCGAAGGGGCGGAACCCCACCCGTTCCACGAAGGCCACCATCCAGCGCACGGTGGCCAGGGCGGTCACCAGGGCGGAGGCGAAGCCCAAAAGGAGGAGCTCAAAGCCCCCTTCCGGCACCTCCGGGGCGCTTTTCAGGAGGTCGTACCCCACCGCCGCCAGCATGGTGGGCAGGGCCAGGAGGAAGCTGAACTCCGCCGCCGCCTTGCGCCTTAGGCCCAGGAGGAGCCCCCCCAGGATGGTGGCCCCGCTCCGGCTCGTGCCGGGGAAGAGGGCGGCCATCCCCTGGAACACCCCGATCCAGGCCACCTTGAGGAGGGGGAGCTCCTTCACGTCCCGGTACCGGGCCCTTTCCGCCAGGCGGTCGGCGAGGAGCAGGGCCAGGCCCACGAAGAAGAGGAAGAAGACCACCACCCCGTCCTTCCCCAGGATGACCCCCTTGATGAGGGGATAAAAGAGAAAGCCCAGGAGGGCCGTGGGCAGGAAGGCCACCCCGATGCGCGCCCAAAGCCCCCGGTCCCCGGCGAAGCGCTTCCCGTAAAGGAGGAGCACCGCCAGGATGGCCCCCAGCTGAATGGCGATGAGAAAGGTCTTGAGGAAGGGGTCGGCCTCCACGGGCAAGCCCAGGAGGTGGAAGAGAAGGGTCAGATGGCCCGTGGAGGAGACGGGCAGGAACTCCGTGAGGCCCTCCACGATGCCCAGGAGAAGGGCTTCCCAAGCGCTCACGCGGCCCATGCTACCATGGAAGGGTGGAGGTTTCCGTCCTCATCCCCGCCGCCGGAAAGGGGGAGCGGCTTGGCCTCGGGCCCAAGGCTTTCCTCCGGGTGGGGGGAAGGACCCTCTTGGAGTGGACCCTGGCCGCTTTTCCCGAGGCGGCGGAGGTCCTGGTGGCCCTGCCCCCAGGAGTGAGCCCCCCCGGGGGCCTCCGGGCCGCCTTTCTGGAGGGGGGCAGGACCCGACAGGAGTCCGTGGCCCGCCTGCTGGAGGCGGCAAGCCTCCCCCTGGTGCTGGTCCACGACGTGGCCCGGCCCTTCGTGAGCCGAAGCCTTGTGGAAAGGGTCCTGAAGGCCACCCAGGCCCAGGGGGCGGCGGTGCCGGTGCTTCCCGTCCCCGACACCCTCATCCGCCCCGAGGGGGAAGGCTACGGGGCGGTCCTGCCCCGGGAGGCCCTGCGCCTGGTGCAGACGCCCCAGGGCTTCTTCACCGCCCTCTTGCGGGAGGCCCACGCCTACGCCCGCACGAGGGGGTTTTCCGCCACCGACGACGCCCAGCTGGTGCAGGCCCTGGGCTACCCCGTGGCCCTGGTGGAGGGGGAGAGGACGGCCTTCAAGATCACTTACCCCGAGGACCTGGTCTTGGCGGAGGCCCTGGCGCGAGCATGGAACGGATCGCCCCAGGCAAGGTGAACCTGGGCCTCTCCCTTTTGGGGAGAAGGCCCGACGGCTACCACGAACTCCACACCCTCTTCGCCGCCCTCTCCTTCGGGGACCGCCTCCACCTGGAGCCCATCCCCGAGGGGATCGCCTTCCGCGGCCGCTACGGACGAAGAAACCTGGCCTACCGGGCGGCTCTGGCCTACCTGGAGCGGGCGGGCTGGCCGGGGGGGGTGCGCCTGGTCCTGGAGAAGGCCCTTCCCGAAGGGGCGGGCCTGGGCGGGGGCAGTTCCGACGCCGCCCAGGTGCTTTTGGCCCTGAAGGAGCTTTACCCGGCGGAAGTGGACCTCTTCGCCCTCGCCCTCTCCCTGGGGGCGGACGTGCCCTTCTTCCTCCTGGGGGGGGTGGCCGAGGCCCGGGGGGTGGGAGAGCGCCTCAGGCCCCTCTCCCTGCCGCCCCTGCCGGTGGTGGTCTTCGCCCCCGGTCTGCGCCTGCCCACCCCCATGGTCTACCGGGAGGTGAAGCCCCATGACTTCGCCCCCGAGCTTCCGGTGGAAGCCGTCCTCCAGGCCCTGGCCCGGGGGGAGGAGCCGCCCTATTGGAACAGCCTCGAGGGCCCTGCCTTCCGCCTCCACCCCGAGCTTCGCGAGGTCAAGGCGCGGCTAAGGGCCCTGGGGCTAAGGGGCGTCCTCCTTTCCGGTTCGGGAAGCGCCTTCTTCGGCCTGGCCGAGGACGAGGCCCACGCCAGGCGAGCGGTGGAGGCCTTGAAGTATACGGGCTACGCGCGCTTTGGGTTTTTGGGAGGGAACCATGGGGCTTTTGGAGAGGGCGGGAGTCCACCACCAGGCTCTGGAGGCGCTTAAGGCTCTTCCCATCCGCTGGGACCGGGAGCGCTTTGCCTTTTGGCTGAAGCAGGACTACCCCTTTGTGGAGGCCCTTTACCGCTATCAGGTGGACCTTCTCGCCGAAGCCCCCCAGGCCCACCGCTTCCCCCTGGTCCAGGCCCTCCTGGCCACGGTGGAGGAGCTGGACTGGCTTTTGGCCCAAGGGGCGGACCCTAAGGCTCCCGTCCACCCGGTGCGGCGGGAATACATCGCCCTTCTGGAGGAGATGGGGGGGCTCGCCTACCCCTACCGCCTGGTGCTCTTCTACTTCCTCAACCGCCTCTTCCTCGAGGCCTGGAACGCCCACGTGGAGGGGGATGGCCCCTGGCAGGAGCTTTCCGAGCACTGGGCGGCCCCGGAGTTCCAGGCGGTGCTCTTTGACCTGGAGGCGCTGGCCCAAGGCATGGCCGGGGCGTTGGACCCCAGGGTTTTGGCCCGTTACCTGGAGCGCATTTTGGAGATGGAGAAGAGGACCTGGAGCCTGCTCCTTTGATCCCACCCCATGCTGGCTTGGGCCAGCATGGGGTGGTATAAGTACCCCACCGCGGCTTTCGCTGCGGTGGGGGCCCCCAAAAGCCCTCTCCTAGCCCCATTTCGGGCATCCCGTGTCGCAAAGTGCGGGCACTTGGCTCCACCGTTAGAATAGCCCCATGCGGCTCCACCACGTGGGCATCGCCGTGGAGGACCTGGAGGAGGCCAAGGCCCGCTACCGGGCTCTAGGCTTCCAGGTGGTGGCGGAAGGGGAGGTGGCCGCCCAGGGGGTGCGGGCGGCCCTCCTGGAGGGGGAAGGGGAAACCCTCCTGGAGCTTCTCGCCCCCCTGGGCCCGGATACCCCCGTGGGGCGGTTTTTGGCCAAAAGGGGCCCCGGCCTCCACCACCTGGCCTTCGCCACCCCCCGGATAGAGGAAGCCCTCGCCCGGCTTAGGGCGGAAGGGGCGAGGCTTATAGACGAGACCCCCAGGCCCGGCTTCGGGGGGCACCGGGTGGCCTTCCTCTACCCCAGCTTTGGCCTCGGGGTCCTGTGGGAGCTGGTGGAGGCCTAGTGCGCCCCTTCTACGCCTTCCTCGCCCTCTTGTGGATGGGGGTCCTCTGGTGGCTTTCCGACCGGCCCGCCCTAGGAGGCGGGCTTCCCCATCCTTGGGACAAGCTCGCCCACTTCCTGGCCTACGCCCTCCTCGGGGCCCTTTGGCGGCGGGGCCTTGGGCGCTTCGCTCCCGCTTTCCTCCTCGCCGCCCTCTACGGGGTGGTGGACGAGGCGCACCAAAGCTACGTCCCCGGGCGGGAGGCCTTCGGCCTGGACCTCGTGGCGGATTTCCTGGGGGCCTACCTGGGGGCTAGAGGGGCGGGTAGATGGGAAGCTCCAGAAGCCTCCCGCCCCTAGCCTTCGCCGCCTCCACCACCATCTCCGCCACGAGCTCGGGGGCGATCCAGCGGGAGAAGTCCGCCTCGGGCATGGCCTTGCGGTTGGCCTCCGTGTCCAGGGTGCCCATGGGGTAGACCACGAGGAAGCGCACCCCTTCTATCTCCCCCTGCAAGGACCTTAAGAGGCTCGCCAGGGCGGTCTTGGCCATGGCGTAGAGGGCCCTTCCGGGGCCTGCCCCCGTCCAGGCAGGGCCAGCGGCGAAGGCGGCGAAGAACCCCTCCCCTCGCTTCTCCATGTAGGGAAGGACGGCCCTTAGGAGGTTGTAGGCGGTGCGGAGGTTCAGGTCCAGCATCCAGTCGTAAAGCCCGGGGTCGGAGTCCAGAAAGCGCCCGGCGGCGAAGCCCCCCACGGTGTGGACCACCCCGTAGAGGGGGGTCTCCCGTTCCACGAAGCGGGCCAGGGCCAGGGCCTTCTCCAGCTTGGTGAGGTCGGCGACGAAGGTCTTTGCCCCCACGGCCTCGGCCCGTTCCGCCATGCGCTCGAGCCTGGGGTCCGAGAGGAAGAGCCTCGCCCCTGCCCGGTGGAAGGCGGGGATGAGGGCCCGGGCCAGGGCCCCACCCGCTCCCGTGATGAGGAAAGCCTTGTCCTGCAGCATGCCTCATTCTACCGGGAGGAAGGCCAAGGCCTTGGGAGCGAAGCCTAGGGAAGGGGTGGCCACCCTTTGGGGCGGGGAGGGGACGAGGTCGTAGACGTAGAGGAGGCTTCCGGAGGCCAGGTACAGGTACCCGTCCTGCCCCACGGCCCCCGCGGCGAAGTCGGTGGAGGGCTCCAGGACCGAGGAGGCCTTGGGCTCCAGGACCTGGAAGCCCCGGCCGTGGACCACAAGGCCCGCCACGGGGTCCAGGGCCAGGCGGGGGGCGCCGAAGAACTCCCCCAGGACTTTCTGGCTTCCCAGGGCCTCCCCCTGAAGGGTGTAGAGGCGGGCCTCGAGGCCCTGGCTTCCCAGGCCCAGAAGCCTTCCTTTGGCCCCGTCCGCCCGGAGGTCAAAGGGGGCCTGGTCCAAGGGGGGGCTTAGGGGCTTTTCCAGGGAAGGGGTTCCTTGGGGGTCCTGGGCCGGGCGAAAGCCCAGGGCCTCCTGGGTCAGGTAGGCCAGGAGGTCCAGGCTCCCCTGGGGGAGGAGGGCGAGGCGGGAGGCGGGGTCCAGGCCCGTGAGGTCCGCCTCCAGGAGGCTTCCGCTCCCGTCCAGGCTCCAGAGGAAGGCCCGCCCCGCCCCCGGGCAGTGGGCGAGGAGGGCGTTTTGCCCCAGGCGGAGGTACCCCCCCGTGCAGTCCACGCCCCCAGGAAAGGCCTGGACCAAGGGGGCTCCCCTGGGGACCGAGGCCTCCGTGAAGCCCGCGGCGTCGTAGGCCTCTACCCGGTCGGGGAAGAGGAGGTAGAGCCTGCGGAAGGCGATGCTGTAGGCCAGGTCCTGGAGGTCCGGCGCGCTCCAGGTGTCCACGGGGGCGGCGGTGCCCCGCTGCAGGTCCTGGGCCTTGAAGAAGCGCACCTCGCCCTGCCCCCCCGCCGCCAGGAGGGCGGGAAGCGGGGCCTCCTGGCTTCCCGTGCAGGCGGCGAGGAAGAGGAGCGGGAGGAACCCAAGCCGCTTCACGGCAGACCTCCTAAGCGCACGCCCTCCTCGTCCATGAGCACCTCCGCCGCCTGCCCCCCGTAGAGGAAGGCCAGGCGCACCTCGCCCTTGGCCGCGTCCAGGGTGAAGCGCATGGCCCAGCAGCACCGGTCCAGGGTGAGGAGGAACTTGGGCTTCAGGGGGGTTCCCGGGAGGTTCTGGGTGAGGAGGGCGGAGAGGTGGAGCCTGGTGTTCTCCCGGCCCAGGAAGGTGAGGGTGGGGCCGAAGTTCCTCAAGGAGAGGGCGTAGCCCTCGGGGCTTGCGGGGTTTCGGGTGTAGGTGAGGCTTCCCGAAAAGGAAAGCCCGGGGAGGGCGTTTTCTCCCCCCTCGTCCGGCGGGGTGGGCCCCCAAAGCTCCAGGCCGCCCGCGAAGGTGAGGTCCTTGAGGTAGGCTTCCCTGTCCTCCACCTCCGGCAGGTGGAGGTTGGCCGTGAGGCGGAAGGCTACCTCGGGAAGGGCCTGGGTGAGGCCCATGCGGAGGTTCGTCCCCCGGAAGCCCTCTTGGTACCGCCCGGAGAGGAGGAGGTCCCAAAGGGGCCCGGGGGCGATCCCCGAGCGGAAGCCCGCCTGGTAGGCGAGGGCGGTGGGGTCCAGGGTGGCCTGGAGGGAGAGGCTTTGGGGGCCCAGGATGGCCTGCCCCGAGGCCTGGAGGGTGTCCTTGGGCCAGTCCCTCCGGGCCTGGAGGGTGTAGGCCTCCTGGCCCTCCCGGTAGGCCAGGGTGAGGCTCGTTTCCAGGGCCCCTTCCCCCTGGAGGCCCTGGCGGTGGGCGAGGTTCAGGCTCCCCCCGGGGAGGGCGTAGGCCCCCTGGAGGAGGAGGGGGTCAAAGCGGGCCCCTTGGTGGTCGTAGCGGAGGCTTGCCCGCAAGGAGAAGGGGTAGGGGGTGAGGCTTCCCTCCAGGCGGGTCTCCAGGGGGCCTTCCTCCAGGCCCCGCTTGTGGTAGAGGAGGAGGCCGTACCCCTGGTCCTGGAGCCTGGCCTCGGCCTCCAAGGGGAGGTACCGGCTTCCCTCCAGATCCCACCCCCCCTTTAGCCTCAGGGCCAGGGGCCTTTCCTGGAAGCCTAGGCCTAAGGTGGCCTGGTGGGTCCGGCGCTTGGGCAGGGCGTCAAAGCGGAAGGGGCTTTCCCCTTCTTGGACGTTTCTCAGGTAGCCCGCTTCCAGGCTGAAGCCCCCGAGGGCCTGGCGCAGGGCGAGGCCCGCGCTCCAGTCCACCTGGCGCTCGTGCTCCCCGTCGGGGTTCTGGGTGGTGTAGTAGAAGCCCCGGAAGCGGTTTTCCGCCCGCAAGGTGGCCCCGGGCCAGGGGGCGAGGACGAGGCTTTCCGTGTGGGCGAGGAGGAGCCTTCCCGCCTCGGCGTAGGGGCCTAGGGCCCGGGCGGAGCGGTTTAGGGGGTTGGTCTCCGCCAGGTAGCGGCCCAAAAGAAGGCCCATCTGGAGGCTGAAGGGGCCTTGGCGGAGGGTGGGGCTTTGCGCTTCCAGCTCGGGGAGGCGCTGGAGGGCGCGGGGCGGGGGGGTGGCGGGGTCGTGGTCCAGGAAGCCCTCGAGCCTTAGGGCGTAGCGCCACTCTTCGGGCCTCGGGGCCCCTGGGGAGAGGGCCTCGAGGCGGAAGCGGGTGAGCTTTTCCCGGGTGTCGTCCCGCTCCACCAGGGCCGCGACCGAAAACTCCGCCCGCTTCAGGCCGTACTCCCCCCGGTACTGGAAGGTGTCGGGAGGGGTGTGGTAAAAGAAGTAGCGTTCCTTGGCCTCGCCCGTTCCGAAGTGGTCCAGGCCGAAGCCGTAGCCCCGGCCCTGGTAGTAGCCGAGGAGGGTGTAGCCCAGGCCCAACGCGCTCACGTAGGGGAGGGCCCCTTTGAGGTAGAAGCCCCCCTGGTCCTGGCCCACTTCCAGCCGGGGCCTCCTCTCCGAGAGGTAGAGGAGGAGGACGGGCAGGGTGAGGACGGGCTTCTCCTGGACCAGGAGGGTCACGTCCCGGGCCACCGCCCGGTCCCCGGGGTAGAGGACGATCTCCCGGGCGCGGAAGGCGTAGTCGGGGACCTCCTGGTCGCACGAGGCGCACGGGGTGGCGTAGCCCTGTTCCAGGAGGATGGCCCCCGCCGCCCGCTGGCAGAGGGGGCCGGTGAGGAGGAGGTCCTTGGCCTCTATGCGCACCGCCAGGGCGTCAAAGCTCTCGTCGGAGAGGTCCACCTGAAGCTCTTCCGCCTCCACGAGGCGCCCTTCCCGGTCCCGGTAGCGCACCTTCCCCGAAAGGAGGAGGAACCTTTTCTCCCTTAAGTAGACCACCCGCTCCGCTTCCAAGGCCTCCCCGCCCCTTTCCAGGCGCACCGGGCTTCCCGTGAGCACCACCACCTCCTCCCCCCCCTCCTCCCGAAGCTCCAGCCGGTCTGCCTCCAGCACCTTCAGCACCCTCTCCTGGGCCAGGGCGGGGAGGAGGAGAAGGAAGAGGAGGGGAAGCCACCTCACCGCCGCCCTCCCAGGAAGAGGAGAAGGCCCAGGACCCCGTAGAGGAGGTTGGGCCCCCAGGCGGCGAGAACCGGGTTCAGGGCGTTCTGCTCCCCCATGATGCGCCCCACGCTCCAGGTGGCGTAGTAGAAGAAGGTGAGGACCGCCACCCCCACCAGGCCCAGGCTCCGGCTTCCCCCCAGGAGGTAGAAGGCGAGGCCGGTGGCGAAGAGGGCGAAGACCAGGGCCGAGGCGGGCTCGGCGAAGCGGCGGTGGTAGGTGGTGGCCTCGAGGCCCGCCCGCACCCCCATGGCCCTCAGCCTTTCCACCTCCTTCCGCAGCTCGAGGAGGGGCATGCGGTTCGCCGGGTTCTGCCAGGGTTCGAAGGTGAGGTCCTTGAGGACCAGCTCCCCCCGCCGGAAGCGGGTTAGGGTGCGGGGCCTGTCCCCTTCGTAGGTAACCCGTAGGCCCTCTTCCACCCGCAAGACCCCTCCCTGGAAGCGGCCCTTTTCCGCCAGGAGGACCTCCTCCCGGGAGAGCACCCGCAGCTTGCCGATGGCCTCCCCCCTCACCTCCCCCACGTAGACCACCCTCCCCCGGGCGTCCTGGAAGGTGGCCCCCGGGGCGAGGAGGGCTCTTGGCCTTTCCAGCACCTGCCGCCTGAGGAGGTCCTGCCCCTGGGCCAAGGCCCGCGGCACCAGGCCCTCCCCCAGGAGGAAGGCGGCCAGGGCGATGCCGCTTCCCAGGAGGAAAAAGGGCAGGAGGACCCGTTCCCGCCGGATCCCTAAGGCCAAGAGGGCCTTGAGCTCCGCGTCCTCGGCCATGCGGGAGAGGAGGAGGAGGAGGGCGAAGAGGTAGGCCACCGGGGCCCCCCGCACCAGGGCCTCGGGGGTGCGGTAAAGGAGGTAGAGAAGGAGGGTGTAGGGGTCGGCCCCCTTGGCCACCAGGGGGGCCAGGACCTCGTAGACCGCCCCCGCCAGGAAGAGGAGGACCAAGACGGCCAGCCCCCCGGCGAAGAGGCCCAGGGCCTCCCTGAGGAGGTAGCGGTCCAGGGTCTTCACCGTAGCCTCCAGGCGAGAAGAGAGGCCAAGAGCCCGTAGAAGAGGTCCGGCAGGTAGGCCAGGAGGGGGCTTACGTCGTACCGGGCAAGCTGGGCGGAAAGGGTCCAGAGGACGTAGTAGCCGAAGATGAGGAGCACCACCCCCAGAAAGGCCCAGGAGGCCTCCTTTAGGGAGAGCCCCAGGAGGGCGGCGCTCACCCCCAGGAGGAACCCTCCCAGGGCGTCCGCCAGACGGCGGTGGAGGGCGAAGCGGGCCCCCGCCTCCACCCTGCCCCTTTGCCAGAGCTCCTTTAGGGTGCTGGTGTCGTAGGGGTCGCGGGAGCCCAGGCTTTCCTTGGGGCGGAAGAGGGTGGGAAAGGGGAGGATGCCCTGGAAGGGCTTAAGCCCCCGGGAAGCCTCCAGCACGTACCCCTTGAACCGCCACCCCTCCCGGTCCCAGACCCCTTCCCCGCCGCTGTAGACCCGGCCCTTTTCGTCCACCACGCGGAGGCCGAAAAGGCGGTTCTGCTCCACCTCGGGGCGCACCTCCTCGGCGTAGTAGACCCCCAGCCCCTCCAGGGCGTAGACCTGCCGCCGGAGAACCCCGCCTGGGCCCCCTTCCCCGTAGAGGAGGCGGGAGAGGGCCCCGTCGTAAGCCTCTAGGGCTTTGGGCCTGAACTCGGCCAGGTTGAAAAGGTTGAGGAGGCTCACCAGGAGGGAGAGGAGGAGAAGGGGCTTTAGAAGGGCCAAGGGGGGCACCCCCGCGGCGTAGGCCGCCTTCAGCTCCGAGTGGCGGACGAGGCGGGCAAGCCCCACCAGGACGGCGAAGACCAGGCCCAGGGGGAGGGCGAGGCTCAGGGTCCAGGGCAGGCGGTAGAGGACGAGGAGGGCGATGGCCTCCGCCCCCGCCCCCCGGCTCAACAGGACCCCGGAAAGGCTGGAGAGGAGGTCAAAGGTGAGGAGGGCGACGAAAAGGAGAACCCCCACCAGGTAGGGAAGGAGGACCTCCCTTAAGAGGTAGCGCCCCAGCACGGGGGCAGTATACGGGCGGAGGATGAGAATGGGCCTAGGGCCCTGCCATCACGTGGATGACGGGGAGGCCAAAGCGCTCCGCCTGGGTGTGGACGTCCAGCCGGAGCCAGCGGGAAAGCCCCGGGGGAAGGGTGGCGAGGACGATGGCCTGGTAGGCCCCGGGGTGGGCGAGGAGCTCCTCCTCTAGGGCAAGGAGGGGAGAGATGTCCCCCGCCTTGGCTTCTTCTATGGGGATGCCCTGGGCCTCGAGGGCCCGCTTGGCCGCTTCCGCCTCCTCCTCGGCCCGGCGCCGCACCTCGTTCTCCTCGTAGACCCATCCGGGAGGGGGCACCGCGGGAACCAGGAGGACGAAGCGGGCCTCCGGGTCTTGGGCCTGGAGCTCCTTGAGCTTGGTCGCCAGCACCGGACTCTTGGCCGCGCGGTGGGCCACCACCAGGTACCGGGCCATGGCCGCCTCCTTCCCCTTTAAGGGTAGCCCCAAGCGGGAAGGGGCCCGCGATCCAAAGCACATTCGGCCCTGAGAGGGCTTCTCCACACCGGCCTGGAAACCCAAGATGCACCGGTTCTTAGATAGGATTGATTTTACTCTTTCCCGCTCAACCCCTTAGAACCCCCTTCGCGGACGGGTTTTGTTGCATACCACTTTACAT
Organism: Thermus sp. H19.2; assembly: GCF_054979525.1. Classification (NCBI taxonomy): domain Bacteria; kingdom Thermotogati; phylum Deinococcota; class Deinococci; order Thermales; family Thermaceae; genus Thermus; species Thermus sp. H19.2. The sequence goes on along the minus strand of NZ_CM143429.1, from coordinate 1,985,676 downwards.
ACGGGCAACCCGTGGTATACTGAAGAAGTCAAAAGAAGAAAGCCGCCCGCGGGCGGCCGGTTTTGTTTTAGGGTACCAGGGCCACCTTGCTGGCCTGGCGCTCGTGGAAGAGGCGGTACCCTTCGGGGGCCTCCTCCAGGGGGAGGTGGTGGCTGAAGACGAAGCTACCCTTGAGCCTTCCCGCCTTCTGCAGGGCCAGGACCTCGCCGATCCAGCGGGGGACGTTGGCCAGGGCGCTCCTTAGGGTGATCCCCCGGCTGAAGGCGGAAAGCCAGGGGTAGTCCACCTTCTCCACCGTGGGCACCCCCAGGCTGGAGACCACGCCTCCCGGGCCTGCGAGGCGCAGGGCGAGCTTTAAAGCCTCCCCTTCCCCGCCCACCGCCTCCACCGCCAGGTCCGCCCCCAGGCCCTCGGTGGCCTTGCGGATGCGGGCCACGGGGTCCTCGGCCTTGGGGTTCAGGGGAAAGCTCCCCAGGGCCTTGGCCTTTTCCAGGCGGCTTTCCTCGGGGTCTATGGCAAAGACCGGGCCCGCCCCCAGGGCGTGGGCCACCATCTGGGCCATGAGGCCCACGGGCCCCGAGCCCACCACGGCCACGCTCATGCCGGGGGTGAGGAAGGGCCTTACCCCCCCGTAGGCGGTGGTGAGGATGTCCCCGGCGAGGATGGCCTCCTCAGCGGGGAGGTCCCCGATGGGGAAGAGGGTGTGCCGGGCGAAGGGGACCCGCACCCTTTTCGCCTGGGCGCCTTGCAGGTTCCCGAGGGCCAGGCCAAAGCCGTACACCCCTCCACGCAAGCAGGCGAAGTACTGGCCCTTGCGGCAGGCGGCGCACTCTCCGCAGGCCACCTGGAAGCTTCCCACCACCCTTTCCCCCAAGGGAAAGGGCACCAGGGGGCCCTTCTCCACGATGCGCCCCACAAACTCGTGGCCCAGGACCGTCCCCGGCAGGACCCCGGCGATCCTGCCGTGGTAGATGTGAAGGTCGGAGCCGCAGATGGCGGAAAGTTCTACCTCCACGAGGGCGTCCGTGTCCGCTTCCAGCCTGGGTTCCGGGACCTCCTCCACCGCTACCTGGAAGGGCCCCTTGTAAACCGCCGCCCTCATGCCACCTCCCGGGCCACCTTGACGAGCTCCTGGGCCGCCTGGGCGTAGGGGGCGAGGGCGGCGAGGGTGCCCTTCTTGAGCTCCAAAAGCCCCCGCATGAGGGCGCTTAGGGGCTCGAGGCGCCCCTCCAGGACCTCCTGCCAGGTGGCGAGGTCGGCCTCGATGACGAAGTCCGCCTCCGCCTCCCCCTCCACCACCTTCGTCCCCCGGCAGGCCCCGTGCCAGAGGTCCAGGACCACGGCCACCCCCCGGGCGAGGCCCGCCCTAGGGTCCGGGCGCACCGCCAGGGCCAAGGTGCCCTCCCAGGTGCTCGCCGCCTTGCGGTAGGCCTCGCTCTCGTTCAGCTTCCGGCAGTAGGCTTGGGCCCAATCCTCCCCAAAAAGCTGCATGGCTTCCTCCTTTGCACCGAGTATAAGCCTTTTGGGGTAGCCTGGGTAGGTGGTCTACCTCCTGGACCTTTCCGGGGTCTTTTGCGAGCCCGTGGAGCCGCGCCTGCTTCGGCTTCTTTCCGAGGCCACCGGGGAGCCCCTCTTCTACCTCTCCCAAGCGTTTTACGACCTCCTGCCCCGCCTCAAGGAGGAGGGCCCAGGGGTTTTGGAGGCCTTGTTCCCGGGGGCTTCCCGCCTCTACCCGAGGGCCTTTCAGAGGCGGGGCCAGGCCTTTTCGGAGCCCTTTTACCTCATTTCCGATCTCCCTCCTCCCGAGGGCCTTACCGCCTTCCACCACCCGGACAAGCTCCAGGCCCTCCGCCGGGCCTTGGAGGCCTTGAGGCTTTCCCCGGAGGAAGCCCTCTACCTGGACGACAACCCCCTTTGGGTGGAGAGGGCCCGTGTTTGGGTGCGGGCGGAGCTCTTTTTGCCTTAGGGCTTCTCCGGCCAGGGGTGCTTGGGGTAGCGGCGCATGAGCTCCTGGCGCACCCTGGGGTAGTGCTTCTCCCAGAAGCCCTTTAGGTCCTGGGTCACCTGCACGGGCCTGCCCGCGGGGGAGAGAAGTTCCACCGCCACGGGAAGGCGCCCGCCCAGCACCTTGGGGGTCTCCTTGAGACCAAAGGCCTCCTGCACCCGGAGGGAGAGAAGGGGTGGGGCGTCTTCTCGGTAGAGGAGGCGCTTTTTCCTTCCGGAGGGCAAGGGGAGGTTCTCCGGGGCCAGGGCCTCCAGAAGGGCCCTCTTCTCCCCCAAAAGGGAGAGGAGGATCTCCTTCCAGGGAAGGGCCTTTAGGTCCTCCACCCCCCGCACCCCTTGCGCCCAGGGGAGGAGCCAGGAGAGGTCGGCCAGGAGGCTTTCCTCGGTGAGCTCGGGCACCTCCACTCCCTGGGCCCTAAGGAAGCGGAGGCGGAGGAGGACCTGCCGGGCCTCCTCGGAAAGGGGCAGGCCCTCCTTCAAGGCCTCCCTCAGGTGCTCCGCGGTGGGGTTTCCCGGCTCCACGGGTAGCCTCTCCAGGACCAGGGCCCCGAAGCGGCTTTCCAGATACCCCCGCAGCCGTCCTTCCTCCCAACCCGTCCAGGGGACCACTTCCGCCCGCCTTAGGAGGTCTTCCCGGGCAAGGGGGGCGAAGCGCTGGACCCACCCTTCCTTCTCCCCCAGTTCCGCCGCCACGGCCACCAGGTAGGGCGGGTTCTCGGGGTCCGCCAGACGCAAGGCCCGCCCCGTGGCCAGCCGGTAGCGGCCGGGCCCCACCCTCTCCGCCGCCCGGTCGGGGTAGGCGGCGAGGAGGAGGGCGCCTAAGGTCTCCGGTTCCGGGAGGCTCTCCAGAGGAGGTGTCCCGAGGCGCCTCCGCCAGAGGGCGGAAGCCCTTTCCACCCTTAGGAGGGGGCCCTGACCCCTCCTCCGGGCTTCCAGCAGGCTTTCCAGGTGGGGGAGGAGGTGGGCTTCTTCCAGGGGGCTTCCCTCCTCCAAGAGGGCCAGCAGGTCCGCCGCCAGGGGGAGGAGGCCCCGGGCCTCGGCCTCGAGGGCCAGGCGGGCCAGGCGGGGGTGGGTGGGAAGGTGGAGCATCCTCCGGCCCAGGGGGGTGAGGGCCCTCCCCTCCACCGCCCCCAGGGCCCTTAGGACGCTCCAGGCGGCCTCGAGGGCTCCCCAGGGGGGTTGGGTGGGCAGGGGGAGGTCTTCCAGCCTTTCTCCAAAGGCCAGGGCCAGGAGAACCGCCCGGGAGAGGTCGGTTTCCAGGACCTCGGGCCTTTTGGGGGGAAAGGGGCCTTGGGGGTAGAGGCGGTAAACCCGCCCGGGTCCCGTGCGCCCTGCCCGGCCCGCCCGCTGCTTGGCGGACTCCTCCGGGATCCGCACCAGGGCCAGCCGGGTGAGGCCCGTCCTGGCGTCAAAGCGGGGCTTTCTGGCGAGGCCCGAGTCCACCACGGCGCGCACCTGGGGCAGGGTGAGGCTGGTTTCGGCCACGTCGGTGGCCAGAACGATCTTCCGGGGGCCGGGCCTGAGGAGGGCGGCCTGCTCCCTCAGGGGAAGCCCTCCGTGGAGGGGGAAGGCGGGAAGGTCCTGGAGAAGCCTCTGAGTGCGCTCTATCTCCCCCCTCCCCGGGAGGAAGACCAGAACGTCCCCTTCTCCCTCCAAGAAGGCGCTTCGGGCGTAGTGGGCGGCGAGGGGTTCCAAGGGGCCCTCCGGGGGCCTTTTCAGGTGGAAGACCTCCACCGGGTGGCCTTCTCCCTCCACTTCCAACACGGCCCCGCCCAGGGCCCCTTCCAGGTCCGGGTCGGGGGTGGCGGTGAGGAGGGCGATCTTGAGGTCGGGCCGGAGGGTTTCCTGGAGGCGTAGGAGGAGGGCCAGGGCCAGGTCCCCCTCCAGGTGGCGCTCGTGGGCCTCGTCCAGGAGGACGGCGGAGATCCCCTCCAGGGTGGGGTCTTCCAGGAGGCGCCTCGCAAGGAGGCCCTCGGTCATCACGAGAAGCCGGGTCTTTGGCCCCTCCTCCCCCTCCAGGCGCACCCGGTAGCCCACGGTCTTTCCCAGAGGCTCCCCCAGGTTTTCGGCGAGCCTCGCCGCCACCGCCCGGGCCGCCACCCGCCTGGGTTCAAAGAGGAGGACCTTTCCGGGGAGGGCGGAAAGGAGCCTTAAGGGGAAGAGGGTGCTCTTGCCCGCCCCGGGGTAGGCCTTAAGGAGGAGGCGGCCCCGCCTTAGGAGCAGGGCTACCGCCTCGTCCAGCCAGCCAGGCTTCATCTTCGGGGGGCCAGGGTAGGGAGCTTAGATGTCCAGCTCGGCGTAGCGGGCGTGCTCCTCGATGAACTCGCGCCTCGGGGCCACTTCCTGGCCCATGAGCCGCTCGAAGAGCTCGCTGGCCTCGAGGGCGTCCTGGAGCTCCACCCGCTTGAGGACCCGCTTCTCCGGGTTCATGGTGGTCTCCCAAAGCTGCTCCGGGTTCATCTCCCCCAGGCCCTTGAAGCGCTGGACCTCGTAGCCCTTGCCCTCCAGCTCCTTGAGCCGCGCCTGGAGTTCCTCCTCGGAGTAGAGGTACTCCACCTTCTTCCCCACCTGGAGGCGGTAGAGGGGGGGCTGGGCGATGTAGACGTGGCCCCGCTCGATGAGGGGGCGCATGTAGCGGTAGAAGAAGGTGAGGAGGAGGGTGCGGATGTGGCTTCCGTCCACGTCGGCGTCGGTCATGATGATGATCTTGTGGTAGCGGAGGCCCTCGAGGTCAAAGTGGGCCTCTCCGTCCCCGCCGATCCCGGCCCCGATGGCCGCCACCATGGCCCGCACCTCGGCGTTTTTCAGGGCCTTGGAAAGCCCCGCCTTTTCCACGTTCAGGATCTTGCCCCTCAAGGGCAGGATGGCCTGGAAGCGGCGGTCCCGGCCCTGCTTGGCGCTTCCCCCCGCCGAGTCCCCCTCCACGATGAAAAGCTCCGCCTCCTCGGGGTTTTCCGTCTGGCAGTCGGCGAGCTTCCCGGGGAGGTCGTCGGACTCCAGGGGGTTCTGCCTGCGGACGAGCTCCCTCGCTTTCCTCGCCGCCTCCCGGGCCTGGGCGGCCCTCAGGGCCTTCTCGTAGATGGTCTTGGCGATGCGGGGGTTTTCCTCGAGGATTTCCAGAAGCTTCTCGTAGACCACCTGGCCCACGGCGGTCCCGGCCTCGGGGTTTAGGAGCTTCCCCTTGGTCTGCCCCTCAAACTGGGGGTTGGGGAGCTTCACCGAGACCACGGCGTAAAGCCCCTCCAGAAGGTCATCCCCCGTGGGCTGGGGGCCCTTTTCCTTGTTGAGCCCGGCTTTCTTGGCGTACTGGTTCAGGGCGCGGCTGTAGGCGGCCTTGAAGGCGGTGAGGTGGGTGCCCCCGTCCCGGGTGGGGATCATGTTGGCGTAGGTGAGGATCTCGGCGGTGTACCCCTTGGTGTGGAGGAAGCCCACCTCCACCTCCACCTCGCCCTCCTGCCCGCGGATGAGGAAGGGCTTCTCGTAGAGGGGTTCTTCCCCTTCCGCCAGGGCCTTGGCGAAGGAGGCCACGCCCCCCTTGTCCAAGAAGACCTCCTCCTTGCCGTGGACCAGGTCCCTGAAGACCAGTTTGAGGCCCGCCACCAGGAAGCTCACCTCCTTCAGGCGGGCCCGGACCTTGCTGGGGTCAAAGGCGAGGTTCCCGAAGATCTCCGGGTCGGGCTTGAAGGTGACCCGGGTGCCGGTCTTCCCCTTGGGGGCTTGGCCCACTACCTGGAGGGGCGCGGTGACCTCGCCCCGGCTGAAGGCGATCCGGTGGTGCTTCCCTTCCCGGAAGACCTCCACCACCGTCCACTCGGAGAGGGCGTTCACCACGCTGGCCCCCACCCCGTGGAGCCCCCCCGAGACCTTGTAGGCCCCGCTTTCAAACTTGCCCCCCGAGTGCAGGGTGGTGTAGATGACCTCCACCGCGGGCTTACCCTCCTCGGGCATGAGGTCCACGGGGATGCCCCGGCCGTTGTCCTCCACGGTGAGGGAGCCGTCCGGGTTTAGGGCGGTGACGATCTCCGTGGCGTAGCCCGCCAGGGCCTCGTCCACGGCGTTGTCCAGGATCTCCTTGAAGAGGTGGTGGTAGCCCTCCACCCCCGTGCCGCCGATGTACATGGCCGGGCGGTGGCGCACCCCTTCCAGGCCTTTGAGCACCTTAATGGCGGAAGCGTCGTAGCTCACCCCCCCAGTATACCACAAGTTGAGGGGGAGGTTTTCGCCATGAGGAAGGGGGCTTGTGGCCCTTTGCGCCAAGGGGTTGAATGGACGGATATCAAGCTAAGTGTCCACACGTTGTTTTCGCAACATGGGACACCCGAAACAGGGCTGGGAGAAAGTCCTTTTGGGGCCCCCGCCGCGGCGAAAGCCGCGGTGGGGTACTTAGCCCCGCTTTCCCGCCCGGCCTTTGCCCGGTATCCTGCCCTCTATGGTGGTCCTGATCCTCCTCCACGCCCTTTTGGGGGCCCTGCTCCTCGCGGCGGTGCCCGCCTTGGCCCTCGCGGGCCTTTTCGGCTTCCTCCGCCCCCTGCCCTCCCGGTTCTACGCCTTCCTCCGGGGGGCGGCTTGGGTGGCCATCCTCCAGGTGGCCTTGGGCTTTCTTCTCCTTCTCCTGGGCCTTCGCCCCAAGGACGGCCTCCACCTCCTCTACGGCCTCCTCCTGGCGGCGGGGCTCCACTACCTGGGAGGCCTCGAGCCCGGGGGGTGGCTCCACCGCGGCCTGAAAGACCCCCCGAGGCGCCCCGAGCTTTTCGTGGCCTTGGGGCTCCTCTTCTGCGTGGGGCTCGTCCTCCGGGTTTACTTCACGGGGCGGTGAGGGCTTCCTGGGCCACCTTTTCCCAGCGGATGAGCCCAGATAGGGTAGGAGCGTTTTTCTGGAGAAAAAGCTCAATCCTTTTCACATAGCTTTCCCGGAAAATGACGAATCCGTTTTCTAGGCGATCCAAATGTTGCGCGACCTTAGCCCATAGAAGGTAGGTTTCTCTGTTCACTCTTGCCCGCTTGGCTTTTTCTTTGAGCTCCTCTGGTGTCTGCAGGGTGTAGGGAACCTCGATGAGGGCGGTGCCTCTTTGCCTCCTTAAAAAGCGGTTCTCGCTTCGAGCCTCGGAACGGTAAGTTTCCTTTTTGATTTGGATTCCTGTTGGAGACCCGCTTGTACGGATCAGCGCGTCTATCCCTTGAGCGTCGAGTTCTGGGGTAGCTTCTAGAGGAAGCTCGCAAGAGGCGTTCCAGCGGTAGCAGAAGTGAAACTGAGTCCAGATGGAAACGGCCGTCCGGTAAAGCCTGGCCTCGAGGCCGAGGCGGACAAACTCGTAGGAGCATCCCCAAAAGTACTTGCGTATGAACTCGTCCAGGGGCTTAAGGTGCTTCTCCCACCAACCGTCGAAGAAAGCTTCAAAACTGGGAAAGGAAAGGGTGCCCCCGCCGGGTTTCCAATAGTGCTCGTACAAGTCTGGAAGTGGGTTGAGTTTTTGAGGTAGGTCTTGCTCTACCGTTTTAATGCGACGGTATTTCTTTTGATAAGCTTCAAGGTCCAAACCCCTGAGAAAATCCTCAAAGGCCTTAAGCGCTCTCCGAGCTTGTTTGGAAGCCATCTTCCCTCCTTACCCTTTTCTCACAATTTGCTTAAGGCCCATAGCGTCAGGTGGGGAACAGGAAGCCGCTCCAGCATCCTCAGCGTCAGGTGGGGCACGAACTCCCGATAAAGGGTCCTCACATGCGCCTGCATTTCTTCAGAGTTTAACCATTCCATTAGTAGGGATAAGTCGTCTAGCCTCACCCCTTCCTTGGGCAGGAGGTGGAACTCCTCCCGCCAGGGATAGGCCCTTTCGTCCCAAGCGGCCACCACCCTAGTCCCCTTGGTGTGGGCCACCACCAGGTGGGGCGTGGCGTAGAAGTCCCTGAGTTCCTTGGCCCTCTCCTTGGGCATCCAAAGACCAGAGTGGTTTTTCTCGTAGTCTATCCAACCCGGCCTCAGGTTCTTTCCCGTGAGGACGGGCACCAGGCCTGGCCCCGGTTCCCTTTGGACGGCGGGATGCCTTTTGAACTCCGGGCTCCTGGCAGCAAAGCGGATGTGGAAGAGCTCACCGAGGGGTGTTCCGGAGGCTTCCAGCCTTCGGGTTTCCTCGGTTTCGAAGCGAACCATCTCCCCTCGCCAGTTGGGGTACTCTTCCCAAAGTGTGGGAACGAACTCCCCTCCCTTCCGCTTCGCCTCCCAGAGGGCGAGGCCCTTTCCTCCCTTCCGAAGCCGAAGGACCACGGCGCTCACCTTTCTTCTGGGGAAGACCTCGCCCAGGTAGTACACCTCCACCCTTCCCTCCCGGGCTAAAAAGGCCCGAAGAAGGGAAAAATCGTCCAAGACGAGCCACGTGGCGGGGACCACGAAGACGAGAATCCCGCCAGGTCTTAGAAGCCGGACGGACTTCTCTATGAAGGCCCCATACAGGTTGTACTTCCCCCTCCAGGTGGAAAAGGCCTTCTTGTAAAGGCCCTTGACCTCTTTGAGGACGTGGATGGGGTACTTGCTGGCTTCCCCCACGATGCCGTAGGGCGGATTTCCTAGGATCAGGTCAAAGGCCTCCCCCGGCTCCCAGAGGAGGAAGTCCGCCACCACCCCTTCCCCCCAAGGGGGAAGGTCCAGGGCGTTTGGGTCGATCTCCACCCCGAAGAAGCGGTAGCCCGTCCCGTGGGCCTCCCGGAAGGCCCGGAGGAAGGGCCCATGGGCAGAGGCGGGCTCCAGCACCCTTCCCCCTTTAGGGGCCTCGGCTAGCCCCACCATGAAGCGCACCACCTCGGGAGGGGTTTCCACCCGGCCCAGGCTCCGCCCGGAGGGCGTGGGAGGGAGGGAAGGAGGGAAGAGCATTTAGCGGATTATACCGAGCCTCTTGCCCACCTTCTCGTAGGCCTCGAGGGCCCTATCCAGCATCTCCTTCGTGTGGGCGGCGGTGACGATGTTGCGGATCCTCGCCTTGCCCCGGGGCACGGTAGGGAAGCCGATACCCACGGCGAAGACCCCCTCCTCTAGGAGGAGGCGGCTCGCCTCAAAGGCCAAGGGGGCCTCCCCGAAGAGGACCGGGGTGATGGGGGTCTGGCTCCCCAGGGTGTCGTAGCCCAGGCGGGCGAGCTCCTCCTTGAAGTAGCGGGTGTTCTCCCAAAGCCTTTCCACCCGCTCGGGCTCCTTCTCTATAAGCTCCAGCGCTCCCAGAAGCGCCCCCACCACCGCCGGGGGGTGGCTGGTGGAGAAGAGGAAGGGCCTGGCCTTGTTGATGAGGAGGTTCTTGAGCTCCCGGGCCCCCGCAGCGTAGCCCCCGATCACCGCCCAGGCCTTGGAGAGGGTGGCCACCTGGATCACGTCGGGGTCCTGGTGGAAGCCATAGTGGTGGACCGTGCCCTTTCCTTTCTCCCCTAAGACCCCGCTCCCGTGGGCGTCGTCCACGTAGACCACCGCCCCGTACTTCTTGGCCAAGGGGACGATCCGGTCCAGGGGGGCGATATCCCCGTCCATGGAGAAGACCCCGTCGGTGACGATGAGCTTGAGCCCGTCGGTGTCGTGGGCCTTGAGGAGTTCCTCCAGGTGGTCCACGTCGGCGTGGCGGAAGACCAGCCGGGTGGCCTTGGTGAGGCGGAGGCCGTCGATGATGCTGGCGTGGTTCAGCTCGTCGGAGAAGACCAGGTCCCCCTCCTGGAGGAGGGCCCCCAGCACCCCCTGGTTGGCGGTGAAGCCCGACTGGAGGACCAGGGCGCTTTCCGTGCCCTTGAAGCGGGCCAGGGCCTCCTCCAGCTCCACGTGGTAGGTGAAGGTGCCAGCGATGGTGCGCACCGCTCCGCTTCCCGCCCCCCACTTCTCCAGGTACTGGCGGGCCTTCTCCTTGAGGTAGGGGTGGTTGGCGAAGCCCAGGTAGTTGTTGGAGGCGAGGTTCACCACCTCCCGCCCCTCCACCCGGGTCACGGGCTCCTGGGGGGCCTCGAGGACCTTGGGGGAGATGTAAAGCCCCTCCCGCTTGAGCCTTTCCAGCTCCTCGCGGACGCGTGCGCGCAGATCTAGGCTCATGGCCTTATCTAACCGCCTGGGCCCCGGGGCTGTCCAGGGCCTCACCTTCCTCTGACCGAAAGGCGCTACCCTAGGGATGGGGGTGGTAGCGGTTCCATGAGGGCCGAGCTGCAAGCCGAAACCGAAGCCGAGCGCCTGGAACGCCGGGCGAAGCTCCACGAGCTCCTCCACCGCCTCAGGGGGGAGCCGAACGTCCTCCTTCCTTTCCACCAGGCCCTGGCGCTGAGGCCCAGAGGGGAGCGCCATCTGGGCCTCAGGATCATCGAGGTGGACAAGGTGGTGGGCTCCGTGGACCGCTACGAGGACTTTGACCACCGCTTCCTCCCCAAGACCCCCCACACCCTGGAGCGCTGGAAGCGCCTCCGCGCCCTCCAGCTTGCGGGGGCGGAGTTCCCCCCCATAGAGGTCTACCAGGTGGGGGAGGCCTACTTCGTGAAGGACGGGAACCACCGGGTGGCCCTGGCCAAGGCCACGGGGCAGAAGTTCATGGACGCCTACGTCATCGCCCTCGAGGTCCCGGTGCCCGTGGAAGCCTCGGACACGCTGAAAGACCTCATACTCAAGGCCGAGTACGCCCACTTCCTGGAGAAGACGCGGCTCAAAGACCTCGTCCCCGGGGCAGAGGAGATCCGCTTCACCGCCTTAGGCCGGTACGACCTCCTCCTGGACCACATCGCCACGCGGCGGTACTTCAAGGGGCTCGAGGAGAACCGGGAAATCCCCTGGGAGGAGACGGTGGTGGACTGGTACCAAAACCTCTACAAGCCCACGGTGGAGGCCATCCGCCGCCTGGGCCTCCTTAGGGACTTCCCGGGCCGCACCGAGGCCGACCTCTACCTCTGGGTCATGGACCACCGCTACTTCCTGGCCCAGGAGCTCGGGGTGGACCCCACCCCCGAGGAGGCGGCGAAAAGCTACGAAGTGCGATTTGGGCCTTACTGGAAGCGATGGGGAGGATGGTTCAAAGACATGTTAAGGCCCCTTTTCTTGGGAAAAGAGGTATAGTACCAAAAAAATCCTTTTTGTCAAGTGCAAGTGCGCTTGCTCTCTCCTGTTGCCACTCCATAGGCTGACCAACAGCCCCCATGGGGGTAGATGAAGAAGGAGGTGAAGCTTTCGTGCGGAGGACCTGGCTTCTTCTGGTCGGAGCGGTAGTTTTGGGTGCTTGCGCACCTCAGGTAACAACCAAGGTGGACTCAGGGCTTTCCCCGGATAATCCCTACCTCAACTACACGGGACCCCGGGCAAAGGTGGTTGTGGCTTCCTTTCCATGCAAAGCAGAAAAGTGTGGCCCTGGCGTAGACTCCTCACAAGTAGGCGCAGCTATTCTCGGTAAGCTCTTTGGTGTTGAAGTTTCTACCAGCAAGGGCGATATCGGAGCTGGTATATCCGATATGCTTACCACCGCCCTTATTAATACCAACCACTTCATTGTTTACGAGCGCTCTATATTGGAGCAGCTGCAAAAGGAGAGCCAAATTGGTAATCAGGCGCAGCAGCTGCAAGGGGCGGAGATTTTGATAACCGGGACCATCACGGCCTTCGAACCAGATGCCGGGGGTACGCGTGGTGGAGGTGGAGGCTTAGTGGGAGGCCTCTTGGGAGCCTTGGCAGGCGGACAGAAGAAGGCCTACGTAGCTGTGGACTTCCGTGCAGTAGATGTACGGACGGGTGCTGTTGTGGCCGCTTTCCGGGTGGAAGGGGAGGCTTCGGATACGGATTTTGGCGGTCTTCTCGGCTCTTTGATTCCTGGTGCTGCCTTGGGTGGTGCTTTGAGCCAGTATCAGAAAACCCCCATGGGTAAGGCCTTGGCTGTAATGGTGAGCAAGGCCGTTGACGAACTAATTCGTCGTATTCCGCCCTCTTACTTCAAATACGGCCCGGACGGGCAACCTTTGCCTCAGCCTGCTAAATAGCCTCAATAAAGGCCAGGGGTGGCCTCGAGAGCCGCCCTTGGCTTGACTATTGGGTACGCTTGGTACATCCTGTATACAGGATGCAGACCCTGGGCTTCCGCCGCCCCAACCAGGTGCGCGAGGCGGTCTACCGCCACCTCAAGGACCTCTTGCTGTTGGGCCGCTTCGCCCCGGGGGAAAGGCTTTCCGAGCCCCTTTTGGCCCAGGAACTCGGTGTCTCCCGCACCCCCGTGCGGGAGGCCCTGATGCGTCTCGCCGAGGAGGGCTTGGTGGAGCTGGTCCCGGGGAAGGGGGCGAGGGTCCGGGTCTTCGCCCCGGAGGAGGTGGAGGAGGTCTACGGGGTGCGGGCCCTCCTGGAGGGGGAGGCGGCGCGGGAAGCGGCCCTAAGGGCCACCCCGTGGGAGCTCGCCGAGCTTGAGCGCCTCCTTCGGGCCATAGACGAGGCCCCGCGGGAGGACTACCCGGAGCAGATGCGCCGCGACCTGGAGTTCCACCGCGCCCTGGTGCGGCTATCCGGGAACCGGACGCTTTACCGCCTCTACGAGGACCTCCTCGCCACCCTGGCCCTGGCCCGGAGCGCCCTCCCCACCCTCTCCCAGGACGAGGCCACGAGGCGGGAGCACCGGGCGATCCTCGAGGCCCTCTCCCACAAGGACCCCGAGGGGGCGAGGCGGGCGGTGGAGGCCCACGTCCACCGCTTCCGCGACCTGGTGGTGGGGCGGCTGAAAGGAGGGGTATGAACCTAGACCTGGCCTACCGGTCCTTTGTCCTGGAGGTGGCGGGGAACCCGCAGGTGGAGCGCCTTATCCGGACCCGAGCCCGGGGCCTGGTGCGGCGCTACGTGGCGGGGGAGACCTTGGAGGAGGCCCTTAAGGCGGCGGAGGCCCTGGAGCGGGAGGGCGTCCACGCCATCCTGGACCTCTTGGGCGAGATGGTGCGCACCGAGGAGGAGGCCCGGGGCTTCCAGAGAGGGCTCCTTGAGCTCGTCTGGGCTCTGGCGGAGAAGCCCTGGCCCAGGTACGTCTCCTTGAAGCTCACCCAGCTCGGCCTGGACCTCTCCGAAGCCCTCGCCCTTTTCCTTTTGCGGGAGGTCCTTAGGGAGGCGGAGCCCCGGGGGGTCTTCGTGCGCCTGGACATGGAGGACTCTCCCCGGGTGGAGGCCACCTTACGCATCTACAAAGCCCTCCGGGAGGAGGGCTTCTCCCAGGTGGGGGTCGTCCTGCAAAGCTACCTCTACCGCACGGAGAAGGACCTTCTGGACCTCCTGCCCTACCGGCCCAACCTCCGCCTGGTGAAGGGGGCCTACCGGGAACCCCAGGAGGTGGCCTTCCAGGACAAGCGTCTCATCGACGCCGAGTACCTGCACCTGGGGAAGCTGGCCCTGAGGGAAGGGCTTTACGTGGCCTTCGCCACCCACGATCCCCGGATGATCCGGGAGGTCCGGCGCTACACCGAGGCCATGGGGATTCCCAGGGAGCGGTTTGAGTTCCAGTTCCTTTACGGGGTGCGCCCCGAGGAGCAGAAGCGGCTTGCGCAGGAGGGGTATGTGGTGCGGGCCTACGTGCCCTACGGTACCCACTGGTACCCCTACCTCACCCGCCGCATCGCCGAGCGCCCCGAGAACCTCTTCTTGGTGCTGAGAAGCCTCTTGGGAGGCTAGGAGGAGACCATGACGGTAGAACCTTTCCGCAACCAGCCGGTGGAGACCTTTAAGGACGAGGGAGCCAAGCGGGAGATGAAGGAGGCCTTGAGGCGCGTCCGGGCCGAGTTCGGCCGGCACTGGCCCTTGTACCTGGGGGGCGAGTGGGTGGACACCCGGGAGAGGATCCTTTCCCTGAACCCCTCGGCCCCTAGCCAAGTGGTGGGCAGCGTGGCCAAGGCGGGAAGGGAGGAGGCCGAGGCCGCCCTCGAGGCCGCCTGGAAGGCCTTCGGGACCTGGAAGGACTGGCCCCAGGAGGACCGGAGCCGCCTCCTTCTCAAGGCCGCCGCCCTCATGAAGAGGAGGCGGCGGGAGCTGGAGGCCACCTTGGTCTACGAGATCGGCAAGAACTGGGTGGAGGCCAGCGCCGAGGTGGCGGAGGCCATCGACTTTCTGGAGTACTACGCCCGCCAGGCCCTCAAGTACAAGTACCCCTCGGTGGAGGTGGTGCCTTACCCCGGCGAGGACAACGAGAGCTTCTACATCCCCCTGGGGGCCGGGGTGGTCATCGCCCCTTGGAACTTTCCCATCGCCATCTTCACCGGCATGATCGCCGGGCCGGTGGTGGTGGGGAACACCGTGGTGGCCAAGCCCGCCGAGGACACGGTGGTCATCGCCGCCAAGGTCTTCGAGATCTTCCACGAGGCGGGCTTCCCCCCGGGGGTGGTGAACCTCCTGCCCGGGGAGGGGAAAGAGGTGGGGGCCTACCTGGTGGAGCACCCCAAGACCCGGTTCATCAACTTCACGGGGAGCCTCGAGGTGGGCCTTTGGATCCACCAGGCGGCCTCCCGGCTGGCCCCTGGGCAGCGGTGGCTTAAGCGGGTCTTTTTGGAGCTCGGGGGCAAGGACGCCATCCTCGTGGACGAGACCGCCGACCTGGAGGCCGCCGCCGAAGGCATCCTCGTCTCCGCCTACGGCTTCCAGGGGCAGAAGTGCTCGGCGGCAAGCCGTCTCATCGTCACCGAGAAGGCCTTTGAGCCCCTGATGGAAAGGGTCCTCAAGGGGGCGGAGAGGCTTTCGGTGGGGCCGGCCGAGGAGAACCCCGACCTGGGCCCCGTGGCCTCCAAGGCCCAGGAGGAGAAGATCCTCTCCTACGTTGAGATCGGCAAGGGGGAAGGGCAGCTGGTCCTCGGGGGGCAGCGCCTCGAGGGGGAGGGGTACTTCATCGCCCCCACCGTCTTCACCGAGGTACCTCCCAAGGCCAGGATCGCCCAGGAGGAGATCTTCGGCCCGGTGCTTTCGGTGATCCGGGTGAAGGACTTCGCCGAGGGGCTGGAGGTGGCCAACGACACCGTCTACGGCCTCACGGGCGGGGTCTACTCCAGGAAGCGGGAGCACCTGGAGCGGGCCAGGCGGGAGTTCCACGTGGGCAACCTCTACTTCAACCGCAAGATCACCGGGGCCCTGGTGGGGGTGCAGCCCTTTGGCGGCTTCAACCTCTCGGGCACGGACACCAAGGCGGGGGGGCCCGACTACCTCCTCCACTTCCTGCAGATGAAGACCGTGGCCGAGCGCTTCTAAGTGCCCGTGCTGGCTTGGGGCCAGCATGGGGGCCCCGGTACCACGCCTTGGCTTGGGCGAAGAGCTCCCGCCAAAGGGGTATAGACCGGAAGCCTCCCTTGGGCTATCCTGGAAGCATGCGCCTTGCCTCCCTCCTCTGGTGGCCCGGCTAGGCCCCGGGAGGGAGGCGGCCTTTCCCCCGGGGTGTACGCCCCGGGGGTTTCTTTAGGGGGTGGCATGGAGACCATAAGACCCTTTCGCAAGACCCTCCTGGCGGACCTGGAGACCCCGGTGACCGCCTACTTGAAGCTTTCGGAAAAGGCTCCGGTGAGCTTCCTCTTGGAGTCGGTGGAGCGGGGCCGGCAAAGCCGCTTCTCCATCGTGGGGGTGGGGGCGCGGCGCACCTTCCGCCTGAAGGACGGGGTCTTCACGGTGAACGGGGAGCGGGTGGAAACCCAAGACCCCTTGCGCGCCCTCTACGAGCGGGTCTACGCTCCCCTGGAGCGCCACCCCGACCTCCCCCCCTTCTTCGGCGGGGTGGTGGGCTACGCCGCCTACGACCTCATCCGCTACTACGAAAGGCTTCCGAGCCTCAAGCCCGACGACCTCGGCCTCCCCGACCTCCTCTTCGTGGAGCCCGAGGTGGTGGCCGTCTTTGACCACCTCAAAAACCTCCTCCACCTCGTGGCCCCGGGGAAGGACCCCGAGGAGGCGGAGGCCCGCCTCTTCTGGGCGGAGAGGCGGCTCAAGGGACCCTTGCCCGGGGTGCCGGGGGAGCGGGCGGGGGGGAGGGCCCGCTTCCAGGAGGACTTTTCCCGGGAGGCCTACCTGGAGGCGGTGAGGAGGGCCCTGGACTACATCCGGGCGGGGGACATCTTCCAGGTGGTCCTCTCCTTGAGGCTCTCCTCCCCCCTCACCGTCCACCCCTTCGCCCTCTACCGGGCCCTGAGGAGCGTGAACCCGAGCCCCTACATGGGCTACCTGGACCTGGGGGAGGTGGTTTTGGTCTCGGCGAGCCCGGAAAGCCTCCTGCGCTCGGACGGCAAGAAAGTGATCACCCGGCCCATCGCGGGCACGAGGCCGAGGGGGAAGGACGAGGAGGAGGACCGAAGGCTTGCCGAGGAACTCCTTAAGGACGAGAAGGAGGTCGCGGAGCACGTGATGCTTTTGGACCTTTCCCGGAACGACATCGGCCGGGTTTCGGCCTTCGGCACGGTGCGGGTCCTCGAGCCCCTCCACGTGGAGCACTACTCCCACGTGATGCACCTGGTCTCCACGGTGGAAGGGGTTCTGGCCGAGGGGAAGACCCCCTTGGACGCCCTGGCCAGCGTGCTGCCCATGGGGACGGTCTCCGGGGCCCCGAAGATCCGGGCCATGGAGATCATTGAGGAGCTGGAGCCCCACCGCCGTGGGCCCTACGGGGGAAGCTTCGGCTACCTGGCCTACGACGGGGCCATGGACATGGCCCTCACCCTGCGCACCTTTGTGGTGGCGGACGGGCGGATGCACGTCCAGGCGGGGGCGGGGATCGTGGCGGACTCGGCGCCGGAAAGGGAGTACGAGGAGTGCTGGAACAAGGCGCGGGCGCTCCTCAAGGCGGTGGAGATGGCGGAGGAGGGGCTATGATGCCTGGCCCAAGCCAGCATGGGGGCCCCGGGAAGGGAGGAGGGCGGCGTGAGGGTGCTCGTGATCGATAACTACGACAGCTTCACCTACAATCTGGTGCAGTACCTGGGGGAGCTTGGGGCGGAGCCCATCGTGTGGCGGAACGACCGCTTCCTTCTGGAAGAGGTGGAGGCCTTGGACCCGGACCGGATCCTGATAAGCCCCGGGCCCTGCACCCCCTTTGAGGCGGGGCTTTCCATCCCCCTGGTCCAGCGCTACGCCCCCCGCTACCCCATCCTGGGGGTCTGCCTGGGGCACCAGGCCATCGGGGCGGCCTTCGGGGGGAGGGTGGTCCCCGCCCCCGTTCTCATGCACGGCAAGGTGAGCCCCATTCACCACGACGGCACCGGGGTCTTCCGGGGGCTAGATAGCCCCTTCCCCGCCACCCGCTACCACTCCCTGGCGGTGGTGGAGGTGCCGGAGGCCCTCGTGGTGAACGCCTGGGCGGAGGAGGCGGGGGGGCGGACGGTGATGGGCTTCCGCCACCGGGACTACCCCACCCACGGGGTGCAGTTCCACCCGGAGAGCTACCTCACGGAGGCGGGTAAACTCATCCTCAAGAACTTCCTGGAGGACCCATGGACGCGGTGAAGAAGGCCATTCTGGGCGAGGTTTTGGAGGAGGGCGAGGCCTACGAGGTCATGCGGGCCCTGATGGCGGGGGAGGTCTCCCCGGTGCGGGCGGCGGGGCTTCTTGCGGCCATGAGCCTGCGGGGGGAGAGGCCCCACGAGATCGCCGCCATGGCCAAGGCCATGCGGGAGGCGGCGAGGCCCCTAAGGGTGAACCGGCGCCCCCTCTTGGACATCGTGGGCACCGGGGGGGACGGGAAAGGGCTTCTCAACCTCTCCACCCTGGCCGCCCTGGTGGCGGCGGCGGGGGGCGTGGCCGTGGCCAAGCACGGGAACCGGGCGGCGAGCTCCAGGGCGGGGAGCGCGGACCTCCTGGAGGCCTTGGGGGTGGACCTGGAGGCCCCCCCTGAGAGGGTGGAAGAGGCCATAGGGGAGCTGGGTTTTGGCTTCCTCTTCGCCCGCCTCTTCCACCCCGCCATGCGCCACGTGGCCCCGGTGCGGGCCGAGCTCGGCGTGCGCACCGTCTTCAACCTCCTTGGGCCCCTCACCAACCCCGCCGGGGCGGACGCCTACGTCCTCGGGGTCTTTAGCCCGAGGTGGCTCGCCCCCATGGCCGAGGCCCTGGAAAGGCTTGGGGCCCGGGGCCTCGTGGTCCACGGGGAGGGGGCGGACGAGCTCGTGCTGGGGGAGAACCAGGTGGTGGAGGTGGGGAAGGGGGCCTACACCCTAACCCCGGAGGAGGTGGGCCTAGAGAGGGCTCCCCTCGAGGCCTTGAAAGGGGGAGGCCCGGAGGAGAACGCTGCGCTGGCCCGGCGCCTCCTTAAAGGGGAGGAAAGGGGCCCCCTGGCCGACGCCGTGGCCCTGGCCGCAGGGGCGGGGTTCTACGTCGCAGGGAAAACCCCCTCCCTGAGGGAGGGGGTGGCCTTGGCCCGGGAGGTTTTGGCCTCGGGGGAGGCCTACCTCCTCCTGGAGCGCTACGTGGCCTTCCTCAGGCCCTAGGGGAAGTCCTCCAGGTCCAGGACCGCTCCCACGCAGGGAGCTCCACCTGGTCCTTCTCCACCACCTCGTAGCGCCGGCTTCCGTCGGGCAGACGGCGGTGGTTATACCCAGCTCACCGCTCCGAAGGTGTCCTCCCGCTTGGGGCTGGTGGAAAAGAGGACCACCGGGACCCCGGTGTGCTCCTCAATGAGTTCCAGGTAGCGGAGGAGGCTTGGCGGGAGGTCCTCCCGGCGCTTCACATGGGAAAGGTCGCCCCAGCCGGGAAGCTCCAGGTAGCGCACCGCTTCCGGGCTGGCCTCCCCGGGCCGGGCCCCGTCTAGGTACTCCACGGCCACCTTCACCTTCTCCAGCCCGGAGAGCACGTCCAGCTTGGTGAGGACGAGGCCGTCAAAGCCGTTCACCTCAGAGGCGTACCGGAGGGCCACCAGGTCCAGCCAGCCCACCCTCCTGGGCCTTCCCGTGGTGGTGCCGTACTCGCCGCCCTTTTCCCGGAGGTGGTGGGCCAGCGCCCCCTGGAGCTCCGTGGGGAAGGGGCCTTCCCCTACCCGCGTGGTGTAGGCCTTGGCCACGCCGTAGACCTTGGTGATGGCCTTGTGGGAGAGGCCCGTCCCCACCAGGATCCCCCCCACCGTGGGGTGGGAGCTGGTCACGTAGGGGTAGGTGCCGTAGTTCAGGTCCAAAAGGGTGGCCTGGGCCCCCTCAAAGAGGAGGCGCTTTCCCTTGCGCCAGGCCTCCCGGAGGAGGGTCCCCGTGTCGGCGATGTAGGGGCTTAGGATCTCCCGCATGCGGTGGAGGTCGGCGAGGGCCTTTTCCTCCGTGTCCCAGCCCGCCTCCCGGGTGGAGTTGGGCTTCTCTAAGAGGAGGCGGCGCACCCTCTCCCTCAGGGTGGCCTCGTCCAAAAGGTCCCCGGCCCTTATCCCCACCCGCCGCGCCCGGTCGGAGTAGGCGGGGCCGATGCCACGCCCCGTGGTCCCCACGAAGTTGTGGCGGCTTTCCACGTGCTTGTGGTGGGGGAGGACGAGGTGGGCCCGTTCCGAGACCAGGATCTTGGGGTCAAACCCCTCCTTCCGCAGGCCTTCCACCTCCTCCTGGAAGCGGAAGGGGTCGATGACCATCCCGTCCCCCAGGACGTTCACCGCGTGGGGGTGGATGACCCCCGAGGGCAGGAGGTTGAGCTTGAAGACCTTCCCCTCGGCCACCACGGTGTGCCCGGCGTTGGCCCCGCCCTGGTAGCGGATCACGTAGTCCGCCTCCCGGGCCAGGACGTCCACCACCTTGCCCTTGCCCTCGTCCCCCCACTGCGCTCCGATGATGGCGATCCCCGGCATCCCCCTAAAGCTTACGCCACTTCCTCCGGGGCTCATGCCAGGCGGAAGGGGTTGAAGTCCGTGTCCCGGTCGTAGACGTCCAGACCCTCGGCCCGCTTGAGGAAGCCCACCACGGCGTAGGTGAGGGGGAGCATGACCGCCTCCACCCCCACCTTGAAGGCGTAGTTGGAGAGGAAGACGGCGGGGAGGACCTCGCTCGGAAAGACCCCGTGGAAGGCCACCAGGAGGAAGACCCCGGTGTCCAGCCCCTGGCCCACCAGGGTGGAGGCGAGGGCCCGGAGCCAGAAGAAGCGCCCTTCCGTGCGCACCTTGAGCTTGGCCAGGACGTAAGCGTTGGCGAACTCCCCCAGGAAGTAGGCCAGGAGGCTTCCCAGGACGATCCTCGGGGTGAGGCCCAGGAGGAGGCCAAAGGCCTCGCCGAAGCGCTGGCTCTCCTCGTCGGGCGGGGCGGGGAGGTGGGCCACGGCCTGGAAGGTGAGGGTGGCGAGGAGGAGGGCGAAGAAGCCGATCCAGATGACCCTGCGGCTTCTCCGGTAGCCGTAGACCTCGGTGAGGACGTCCCCGAAGATGTAGGCCAGGGGGAAGAGGAGGGTGCCCCCGTCAAAGGTGAAGGGCCCCAAGACCACGAGCTTGGTGGAGGCCACGTTGGAGACGAGGAGGACCGTGGCGAAGAGGGCGGTGAGGAGGTCCGGGTACCTCATTCCTCCTCCGGGCGGATGGAGGTGATGAAGGGCAGGTTGCGGTCAAACTGGGCCCGGTCCAGGCCGTAGCCGTAGACGTAGGCGTCCTCGATCTCAAAGCCCAGGTAGTGGATGGGGACCTCCACCTGGCGGCGGCTGGGCTTGGAGAGGAGGGCGGCCACGCGGACGGAGGCGGGCTTCCTGGCCTCGAGGTAGTCCAGGAGGTAGGAGAGGGTGAGCCCCGTGTCCACGATGTCCTCCACCACGATCACGTCCCGGCCGTGGATGGGAAGGCGGAGGTCCTTCAAAAGCTCCACCTCCCCGCTGGACTTGAAGGCGTTCCCGTAGGAGCTGATGGCGATGAAGTCCAGGGTGAGGGGCAGGGGGATGGCCCGCACCAGGTCGGCCATGAAGATGAAGGCCCCGTTCAGGACGCAGATCAGGTGGGGGGTCTTGCCCTGGTAGTCCCGGGCGATCTCCCTCCCCAGCTCCTCCACCCGCTTCTTTATGGCCTCGGCGCTGATCTGCACGGGTCCGTCCCCCGGCGTGAACATGCCCTTCATTCTAGCCCCACGAGCCGGAGGAGGGCCTTGACCTCCCCCTGGGAAAGCCTCCGCCACTTCCCGGGGGGGAGGTCCCCGAGGCGGATGGGCCCCACCTGGAGCCTCAGGAGGCGCTTCACCGGGTAGCCCACCCTCTGGAGCATCCGCCGCACCTCCCGCTTGCGCCCCTCCCCCAGGACGAGAACCGCCCCCCCAGGGGCCGGGCGGCAGGCCAGGGCCCGGGCGGGGCCGTCCTCGAGGTCCACGCCCGAAAGGAGCCTCCCGCACACCGCCTCGGGGAGCGTCCCCCCCTCCGTCCACACCCGGTAGACCTTCCGCACCCCGAAGCGGGGGTGGGTGAGGCGTTGCGTCAGGTCCCCGTCGTTGGTCAGGAGAAGGAGGCCCTCGGAGTCCCGGTCCAGGCGGCCCACGGGGTGGAGGCCGGGGATATCGGGGAGAAGGTCAAAGACGGTGCGCCGGGCGTGGGGGTCGTGGCGGGTGGTGGTGTAGCCCTTGGGTTTGTGGAGGGCGAGGACCACCCTTTCTTGGGGCAGGGCCACCCGCTTCCCGTCCACCTCCACGAGGTCCTCGAGCCCCACCTTCTGGCCGAGGATCGCCACCTTCCCGTTCACCCGCACCCGCCCCTGGCGGATGAGCTCCTCCGCCTTGCGGCGGCTCGCCACCCCGGCCCGGGCGAGGAAGGCCTGGAGGCGGAGTTCCTTCATGGGAACTCGGGGGGGCGCTTCTCCTTGAGGGCCTTGAGGCCCTCCTCCAGCTCCTTCCCGGAAAACCCTAAGAACTCCAGGGCCAAGGAGAGCTCAAAGTGGGGGAGGAAGCTTCGGTACCAGTGGTTGAGGGCGTGCTTGGTGTGGCTTAGGGCCTCCTTGGGGCCCTGGGCGAGCCTTTCCGCCACCTCGAGGGCCTTCTCGTAGACCTTTTCGTCCTCCACCGCCAAGGCCACGAGGCCCAGGCGCTCCGCCTCCTTCCCCGTGAGGGGCTCGTTCAGGAGGAGGTGGTACTTGGCCTTGGCCATGCCCACGAGGAGGGGCCAGAGGAGGACGGCGTGGTCCCCCGCCGCCACCCCGAGGCGGAGGTGGCCGTCCAGAAGCCTCGCCCCCTTCCCCGCCACCACGATGTCGGCGGCGAGGGCCAGGGCGAGCCCCGCCCCCACCGCTACCCCTTCCACCGCCGCCACCACGGGCCTCGGGAAGTTGAGTGGCCCCAGCACCAGGTCGCGGGCCTCCCAGAAGACCCGGAGGAGGGCCTCGTGGGAGGAGCGCATCTCCTCGATGAGGCCGAAGGAACCCCCGGCGGAGAAGACCCCGCCCTTCCCTCGGAGGAGCACGGCCCGCAAGCCCTCCACCTCTTCCAAGTCCCGCCACACCCGGGCCAGCTCCCGGTGGGCGGCGGGCCCCAGGGCGTTCAGCTTTTCGCCCTCGAGGGCGATCTCCAGCACCCCGGGCCGGGGCCAGGCGAAGCTTAGGCTGGGATACCGCCCTTGCAGGTCCACCCTCCCATTCTAGGGGGTGATACAATCCCATAGGCATGGCCCTCTTTGCGGTGGACAAGCCCCTCCACCTCACCTCGCACGACGTGGTGGAAGAGGCGAGGAAGCGCCTCTCTACCCGCCGGGTGGGGCACACGGGCACCCTGGACCCCTTGGCCACCGGGCTCCTCCTTTTGGTCTCCGAGGAGACCACCAAGCTGGTCCCCTTCCTTTCGGCGGAGGACAAGGAGTACATCGCCTGGGTCTCCTTCGGGGCCACCACCCCTACCCTGGACGCCGAGGGCCCCATCAGCGAGGAGGCCCCGGTGCGTTTTGACCGCCGGGAGCTGGAGGCGGCCCTGGCCTTCTTCCTTGGGGTCAAGGAACAGGTGCCCCCCCTGTACTCGGCCATCAAGGTGGGGGGGAAGCGGGCCTACGAGGCGGCCCGGGAGGGGAAGCCCCTGGAGCTTGGGCCGAGGCCGGTGAGGTACCTGGAGGTGGAGCTTCTCGCCCTGGACCCCGAGCCCACTCCCCATCCCCTGGCCCCCTCGGCCAAGGGGTGGCGTTTGGCCGAGAAGGGGGGGCGGAGGGTGGAACTCCCCAAGCCCTTAGGGCCTTACCCCACCGCCGTGGTGCGGCTCGTGGTGGGGCCCGGCACCTATGTGCGGGCCTTCGCCCGTGACCTGGGGGAAAGGCTGAAGACCAAGGCCTTTCTCTCCGGTCTGGTGCGCACCCGCATCGGCAAGATCGGCTTGGAGCGGGCGGTGGGGCTTGGGGAGCTTAGCCCCGAGAAGGCCATCCCCGAGGTGGACGCCCTTCCCTTCCCCGTGGTGGAGCTTTCCCATACCGAGGCCCGGCGGGTTCTGGAGGGCATTCCCCTGCCCATCCCTGCCCTGGGCTACGTGACCCTGGTAGACTCCCGCAGGCGGCTTCTGGCCATCGCCGAGGGGGATGGCTTCAAGCTCAAGATCAAGCGGGTTTTCGTGAAGGAGGTCTAGCATGGTGGTGGGCGTACCCAAGGAGATCAAGACCCTGGAAAACCGCGTGGCCCTTACCCCCGGGGGGGCGGAAAGCCTGGTAAGGCGGGGGCACACCGTTTTGGTGGAGCGGGGAGCGGGGCTAGGCTCGGGCCTCACCGACGCCGAGTACGAACGGGCAGGAGCCCTCCTGGTGAGCCGAGAGGAGGCCTGGGGGGCGGAGATGGTGGTGAAGGTGAAGGAGCCTCTGCCCGAGGAGTACCCCTTCCTGCGGGAGGGCCTCGTCCTCTTCACCTACCTGCACCTGGCCGCCGACCGCACCCTCACCGAGGCCATGCTCAAGAGCGGGGTCACGGGCATCGCCTACGAGACGGTGCAGCTTCCCGACGGCTCCTTACCCCTTCTGGTCCCCATGAGCGAGGTGGCGGGGCGCATGGCGCCCCAGGTGGGGGCCCAGTTCCTGGAGAAGCCCAAGGGGGGCCGGGGGGTGCTCCTCGGGGGAGTGCCGGGGGTGGCCCCGGCCAGCGTGGTGATCCTGGGAGGTGGAACCGTGGGCACCAACGCCGCCAAGATCGCCCTGGGGATGGGGGCCCAGGTGACCATTCTGGACGTGAACCACAAGCGCCTCCAGTACCTGGACGACGTCTTCGGCGGGCGGGTGGTGACCCTCACCGCCACGGAGGCCAACATCAAGAAGAGCATCCAGCACGCCGACCTTTTGATTGGGGCCGTTCTGGTGCCTGGGGCCAAGGCGCCCAAGCTGGTCACCCGGGACATGCTCCCCTTGATGAAGGAGGGCTCGGTGATCGTGGACGTGGCCGTGGACCAGGGGGGGTGCGTGGAGACCATTCGCCCCACCACCCACGCCGAGCCCACCTACGTGGTGGAGGGGGTGGTGCACTACGGGGTGGCCAACATGCCGGGAGCGGTGCCCAGGACCAGCACCTTCGCCCTCACCAACCAGACCCTGCCCTACGTGCTGAAGCTTGCCGAGAAGGGGCTGGATGCCCTCCTGGAGGATGAGGCCTTGCGCAAGGGGCTCAACACCCACAAGGGCCTCCTCACCCACCCCGGGGTGGCCGAGGCCTTCGGCCTACCCTACACGCCTCCGGAGGAGGCCCTGAGGAGGTAGGATGCCAGGCCGGATCACCCTTACCGAGAGCGCTTTGGCCTCCCTCCTGGCCCTGGCGGCCCACGAGGTTCCCGGGGTGGTGGGGATGGCCCCCGCTGGGCTCAAGGACCAGGTGGTGCGGATCCTGGGGCGGCAGGAGGCCAGCGAAGGGGTCCTGGTCCGCCCCGATCCCCAGGCCCCGGGGAAGTACCAGGCGGACTTTTACGTGGTGGTGGCCCCGGGGGTCCGCATCCCCACGGTGGTGGAGTCTCTGGCGGAGCGGGTGGGGTTCGCCGCCCAGAAGCTTGCGGGCGTGGAGCTTTCCCAGGTGCGGGTCCACGTGGTGGGGGTGGGGCGTGGCTAGCTGGGAGCCCGAGGCCTTGGCGGAGGCCTTCCGCTACGCCACGGACTGGTTCGCCGTCTACGTGGAGGAGCTCAACGCCCTCAACGTCTACCCCGTGCCCGATGGGGACACGGGCACCAACATGCACCTTACCCTCCAGTCCGCAAGGCGCGAGCTGGACCTCGCCGACACCTCCCGGATGCCCGAGGTGGCCCGGGCCATCGCCTACGGGAGCCTCCTCGGGGCCCGGGGGAACAGCGGGGTCATCCTCTCCCAGATCCTCAAGGGTTTCAGCGAGGCCGTCCGGGGAAGGGAGGCCCTGGACGCCCAGGCCCTGGCCGAGGCCCTGCGCCAGGGGGCGGAGACGGGCTACCGGGCGGTGATGCGCCCCGTGGAGGGGACCATCCTCACCGTGGCCCGGGCGGCCGGGGAGGGGGCCAAGGGGGAAACCCTGGAGGCGGTTTTGGAGAGCGCCCTCGAGGCCGCCCGCCAGGCCCTGGAGAAGACCCCCGAGCTGCTTCCGGTCCTCAAACAGGCGGGGGTGGTGGACGCCGGCGGGGCGGGGTACGTGCGCTTTCTGGAGGGTCTGCGGGGCTACGCCCTGGGGCTTCCCCTGCCCGAGCCCCCCAAGGTGGAGCGCTACGCCCAGACCGCCTTCGCCACGGAGGCCTTCGGCTACTGCACGGAGTTCCTCATGGAGGGGGTGGAGGTGCCCATAGAGCGCATCCGCGAGGCCGTGGCCCCCTTTGGGGACTCCCTTCTGGTGGTGGGGGCTGAGGGGTACGTGAAGGGGCACATCCATACCAACGATCCCGACGGCCTTCTTTCCACCGTGGCCCGTTTCGGGCGCATGGTGCGCACCAAGGTGGAGGACATGGCCGAGCAGCACACGGAGATCCTGGCCATGGCGGGCCTCCTGGACGAGGCCCCTCCTCCCACGGGCTTGGTGGCGGTGGCCCTGGGGCACGGGGTGGCCCGGGTCTTCCGTAGCCTGGGGGCCCGGGTGGTGGGCGGAGAAAAGACGCAAAACCCCAGCGTGGAGGACCTGCTTTCCGCCATTAGAAGCCTGCCCAACCCCAAGGTGATCCTCCTGCCCAACAACCCCAACGTCTTCCTGGCGGCGGAGCGGGCGGCGGCTTTGGCCAAGGAGGAGGGGAAGGAGGTCTTCGTGCTCAAAAGCCGCACCCTGGGCCAGGGCCTGGCGGCGGCGGTGCGCTACCACCCGGAAAGCCTTCCCGAGGAGCTCCTTCCCGAGATGGAAAAGGCCATGCAGGGGGCGGCGACCCTCGAGGTCACCTGGGCCAGCCGCGACGCCGAGGTGGACGGCCTCAAGGTCCTGAAGGACAAGCCCATCGGCCTTTTGGACGGAAGGCTCGTCCTGGTGGGCAAGACCCCGGAAGAGGTCCTGGAGGGCCTCCTCCGCCTGGCCAAGGAGGGGAAGGAGGTCCTCACCCTCTTCCTGGGGCCCAACACGCCCAAGGAGAAAGCGCAGGAGGTGGCGGAAAGGTTCCCCGAGCTGGCGGTGGAAATCCTCCCCGGCGGGCCCGACCTCTACGCCTATCTGGGGGTGCTGGAGTAGCTAAAGAAAACCCCAAACTTCCCTTCCCCCTCCTTGGGTTATCCTTTGGGGAAAGGGGGTTGGTATGTGGCGGATCCTGGGCCTATTGGCGCTCCTCCTCGCGGCGTGCAACCTTTCGGGCAACCCGCCCGTGGAGGGCGACCTCCCGGTGGGGGGTAGCCGGGTGGCCCTCCTGCCCCCGGCCCAGGAAGGGCCGGGGGGAAGCCTGCGCCCTGGGGTGAGGGTCTACCGCATCCTTCTGGACCGGGACGGGGCGGTGCGGGTGGCGGCGGTTTCCGCAGAGCTTCAGCTCAGCGCCCGGCTCCGCCTGGTCCTCCTGGACGAGCGGGGGGTGGTCCAGGCGGTGAGCGTGGCCCGGAACTGGTTCGGGGCCTACCCCGAGGTGGCCCCCCTCGCCCTCAGGCCCCAGGGGATCACCTCCGACCCCGGGGTGCGCCTGAACCTCAAGGGCCAGGCGGGCCAGGCGTTTTACCTGCGGGTGGAAAACTACGCCCTGGCGGAGGACCGGGTGGGGCTTGACGCCACGCCCTTTACCCCCAACCCCCGTGGCCAGGAGGAGGCCTTCACCTCGGGGAGCCTCGAGGGGGCCATTGAGTTCATTGGGGAGTTTGACCGCTACAATGTGCGCTCGGCCACCGGCTTCCTGCGCTTAACCTACGCCGGGCCTTTGGACCTGGTGGCCCTCCTCTACAACGGCCCGAATGACCCCTACCCGAGGGCCCTGGACGCCGTGCAAAACTGCGCCCCCGTTTCCCCGGCCACCCTCCTCGTGGTCCGGGACCGGGGCCTCGCCCGGGCAGGCTTTGACGAGGCGGGAAGCGGCCGGTACGCCCTGGAGCTTTCCGGTGCGTCCTGCCCCTAGGCCGCCTTTGCGCAGAATGAGGGAAAGCTAAAGGACATTATCAGTTTTCTCATCCAATCCCCCTAAAGAAGGTCCCTTTGGGGCGGGGTTCTTGAGCCATCAGAGTGAATCTAAAATAGCGTGGCCCCCTTCCCATGAGGAGGGGGCCTCATGGTTCTAAGGTTCCTCCCGTACTCCCGGGCATACTCGGGTTCGCTATGCGGGTTTGGCTTTGGCCTCTTCTCTTCGCCCTCGCCGTTGCGGGGGCCTTCGCAAAGACGGGTGACAAGAAGGTCCTAATCTTGCAGGCCACGGCCTACACCTCCAGCGTGCGGGAGACCGACAGCACCCCTTTCGTCACCGCCACGGGGATGCGCACCCGCCTGGGGATTCTGGCGGTGAGCCCGGACCTCCTGAAGGTGCTCCCCTACGGGACCAAGGTGCGCCTAGTGGACCTAGGCTCGGTCTACGGCCGGGGCCGGGGGCAGTTTGACTATCTCTTTGCGGGACGCGTTTTCGTGGTGGCCGACGTGATGCACCCCAGGATGCGGGAGAAGGTGGACGTGTGGCTTCCGGACCGGGCCACCGCCTTGCGCTTCGGCCGCCGCCTGGTGCGGCTGGAGGTGGTGGAGTACCCCGGGCGTTAAGTACCCCACCGCGGCTTTCGCCGCGGCGGGGGCCCCAAAAAAGCCCTCTTCTAAACCCGTTTCGGGCATCCCATGTCGCGAAACCAAAGTGCGGGCACTTAGACCCCGTATCCTAAAGGGCGTGCGGTTTGCCCTCTTTCTGGCCCTGGCCCACCTGAGGCGCCGCCCCCTGCAGACCGCCCTGGCCCTGGGAGGGGTGGGGGTAGGGGTGGCGGTGCTCCTGGCGGCCCTCTCCTTGGCCAACGGCTTCACCAGCGGCCTGGTGCGGGCCACCTTGAAGGCCTACCCTCACCTGGTCCTCTTTCGCCTGGGGGAGGGGCTTCCCCCTTTGCCTCCCCATCCCGAAGTAGAGGCCAGCGCCCCCTTCGCCGCCACCAAGGCCCTTCTGGTGCGTCCGGCCGAGGGGGCCCGGGGGCCGGGGGTGGACTTCGCCACCCTGGTGGGCCTGGGGGAGGGGGGGGAGTCCCTCTACCCGGACCTCGGCCTGAGGCTGGAGCCGGGGGGCATCTACCTGGGGGCGGCCCTGGCGCAGAGCCTGGGGGTCTACCCCGGGGAGTCCCTCACCGCCCTCTCGGCCACCCAGGAAAGGGTGCGCCTCAAGGTGCTGGGCTCTTTTCGCACGGGAAACTACCTCCTGGATTCGGGGTACGCTTTTGTGGACCTGGCCACGGTGGAAGGCCTCTCCGGGACCAAGGCCCAGGGCTACCAGGTGCGCCTCGAGGACCCCTGGCGGGCCAGGGAGGTGGGCCAGGCCCTGGCGGGCACCCGCTTCTTCCCCCAGGCCTGGCAGGACACCCAACGCACCCTTCTGGAGCAGCTTTACCTGCAGAAGCGGGTTCTGGGGGTCCTGATTTTCCTCATCGTGGCCGTGGCCGCCTTGGGGGTGGCCAACCTCTTGGTCCTCAAGGTGGTGGAAAAGGTTCCCGAGATCGCCCTTCTCCGGGCCATGGGGGCCTCGAGGCTCACCGTGGGGATGGTCTTCGCCTGGGAAGGGGCGCTTTTGGGCCTGGGAGGGGTGGCCCTGGGGAACCTCTTGGGCTACCTCCTTTGCCTCTACCTTTCCTGGCGCCCGGTGGGCCTGCCGGGGGAGCTGTACTTCCTCACCCATCTCCCCGTGGAGATGCGGGTAGGGGACTTCTTGCAGGTAAGCGGCGCGAGCCTTCTCGCCACCTTCCTTTCCGCCCTCCTGCCCCTATTCCGGGCCCTGAGGGTCCAGCCCGGGGTGGTCCTCCGTTAAGTACCCCACCGCGGCGAAAGCCGCGGTGGGGGCCCCAAAAGAGCCTTCTCCTAGCCCGGGTTCGGGCGCCCACGTGGCGAAGCGGGCATTTAGGCGCAGGGACCTTCTCCAAAGGGGGGTGGGACATTTGTCCCTACCCCTTTACGGTAGGGTACCTATGCAACGACTTTGCTAAAGGGTAGAGGCGGGGACCACCGGTTTGCTTATGGAATCCGTGCAACCCCTTGATTGACCCACCGGGCGCGGTCCCGTAGCCTTGCCCCTTAAGACCGGAGGCGGCATGCGGCGAAGAAACCGTTGGGTCAAAACCCTCTTTTGGGGTTCGGTGCTGGGGGTGTTCGCCCTGCTGGTGGTGGTCTTCTCCGGGGTGGCGGTGGGGGCTTTTGAGCAGCGCACCCTGCCGGTGGAGCAGCCCGTGCCCTTCAGCCACGCCTTCCACGCCGGGGGCCTGGGGCTTTCCTGCCGCTACTGCCACCCCTCCGTGGAGCACGCGGCCTACGCCGGGCTTCCCCCCACGGAGACCTGCATGACCTGCCACACCTTCGTGAAGCCGGATAGCCCCAACCTGGCCCTGGTGCGCAGGAGCTGGGAAACGGGGGAACCCATCCCCTGGAACCGGGTGGTGAACCTCCCGGACTTCGTCTACTTCCAGCACGCCCCCCACGTGGCCAAGGGGGTGGGGTGCGCCGAGTGCCACGGCCGGGTGGACCAGATGAACGTGGTCTACCAGCCCCAGGCCTTCACCATGAAGTTCTGCCTCTCCTGCCACCGGAACCCCGAGGCCCACCTGAGGCCCCGGGAGCAGGTCTTCAACATGGCCTACCGGCCCGACCCGGAGCTCGGGAGGAAGCTGAAGGAGGTCTACCAGGTGCGCCCTCCCGAGGCCCTCACCAGCTGCAACACCTGCCACCGCTAGGAGGGAGCATGCAGGGACGCGGGTACGAAGACGCTTTGGAAAAGGAGTTCTTCCGAGAGGAGTTTCCCTTCGGGGCGGTGAGCCGGAGGGGCTTCCTGGCCTTGGGGCTGATGTCGCTGGCCGCCTGCACCCCCGTGGTGCGGCGGAAGGGGATCCCCTACGTGCGCCAGCCGGAGTGGGTGGTGGAAGGGGGGAAGGCGGAGTTCGTCACCGCCTTTCCCCACGCGGGCATCGCCGAAGCGGTGCGGGTGAAGGTCTACCAGGAGCGCCCCCTCTTCCTGGCCCCCCTGGAGGAGGCCATGGGCCCCTACCCCTTAGCCGGCCTCTACAGCCTCTATGACCCCGCCCGCAAGGGCAAAGCCCCGGACTGGGAAGGCTTCTTCGCCGCCTGGAGGAGGGCCTTGGGGGAGGGGGAGACCCTCCTTGTCCTTCCCCGCACCACCTCGCCTAGGCTCGAGGCCCTCCTCCAGAGGGCCCAGGCCCGCTACCCCAGCCTGCGGGTGGCCCGCTTTGAGGCCTGGAGCCTGGAGAACGTCTACGGGGGGGCGGAGCTCCTCTTCGGCCGGCGGGCCTGGCCCGTGTACGCCCCCGAGAAGGCGGAAACCGTCCTCCTCCTGGACGTGGACCTCCACGAGCACCCGGCGGGCTACGGGTGGTGGGCCGCCTTAAGCGGAAGGCGCCTTCCCCCCATGAACCGGATCTACGCCGTGGAAAGCGGGGCGGGGCTTCTTGGGGCCATGGCCGACCACCGCCTGGCCCTGAAGCCGAGCGCCCTGGAGGGCTTCCTCCTGGACCTGGCCAAGGCCCTGGGGGTCCTCCCCGGAAGCCCCGCCTCGGACTACGGGGGCTTCCTTCCCGCCCTCGTGGAGGACCTTGAGCGGGGAGGGCTCCTCCTCCCCGGCGTCCACCTATCCCCTGGGGCCCAGGCCCTGGCCATGGCGGTGAACGCGAGGCTGAAGGCCCCCGTGGCCTACGTCCCTCCCCTGGAGGCGGAGCCCGCCACCCCGCGGGCCTTCCTCGAGGCGGAAGGGGCTTCCCGCCTGGTATGGGCGGCGGAGGGCCCCCTGCCGAACCTCCAAGGCAAGGCCTTGGCCGCGGTCCTCTCCCACTACCCCAAGGAGGCCCCCTTTAGCCTTCCCCTGGCCCACCCCCTGGAGGCCGGGGGCCAGCACCGGGACGCCCGTGGCCGCCTCTGGACCGCCCAGGCCTTGGTCCAGCCCCTCTACGGGGGGAAGGGCCTGGAGGAGGTCCTGGCGGGTCTTCTGGGAGAGGAGCTTCCCGCCCTCGCCCCGGAGGAGAAGCGGGCCCTGGCCGAGGGCCGTCCCTTGGCGGAGGCCGAGCCCTTGGCCCTGGAGGCCCTGCCCGGCCTGGAGGGCCGTCTTCCCCCCCTTAGGCGGGAGGCCCCCCTGGAGCTCACCCTCCGCCCGGACGCGAGCCTCTTTGATGGCCGCTACCGGCAAAACCCCTACCTCCAAGAACTTCCCCGGCCCCTCTCCCGGCTGGTCTGGGACGGAGCCATCCTCGCCGGGGAGAAGGAGGCCGAGAAGCTCGGGCTTTTGGAGGGGATCCGCGCCCGGGAGCGGCGCGCCGACCCCAGAAGGCCCCTCCTCCGGGTGCGGGCCTCGGGAAGGGAGGCCCTCCTTCCCCTCTGGCCTTTGCCCCTCCTCCCCCCGGGAAGCCTCACCGCGCCCCTTTCCCACTTCTTCCACCCGGAGGGGGTGGTCTTTGCGGCGGAGGTGGCCCCCACGGGCCGGGACTACCCTTTGGTCTCCACCCAGTACCACGGCTACCTGGGGGAGGTGGAGGCGGTGAAGGTCCTCACCGAGGCCGAGGCCCTGAAGGCGGAGCCCAAGGAGGAGAAGCGCCTCTCCTTCTACCCCCCCTGGCCCCAGGGGGAGCACGCCTGGGCCATGAGCGTGGACCTCGCCCGGTGCCTGGGGTGCGGCCTGTGCACCCTGGCCTGCCAGGTGGAAAACAACATCCCCGTGGTGGGCAAGGAGGAGGTGCAGAGGGGCCGGGAGATGCACTGGATCCGCGTGGACCGCTACTTCGCCGAGGAGGGCGTCCTCCACCAGCCCGTGATGTGCCAGCACTGCGAGAAGGCCCCCTGCGAGGCGGTCTGCCCCGTGGCGGCCACGGAGCACTCCGACGAGGGGCTCAACCTCATGGTCTACAACCGCTGCGTGGGCACCAAGTACTGCTCCGCCAACTGCCCCTACAAGGCGCGGCGCTTCAACTTCTTTCCCTACGCCGAGGCCTTCCTCGGCCAAGGGGACCCGAGGCGGGCCAAGGAGAGCCCCCTCGCCCTCCTCATGAACCCCGAGGTGACGGTCCGAAGCCGCGGGGTCATGGAGAAGTGCACCTACTGCGTGCAGCGCATTGAGCTCGCCCGCGCCGAGGCCGCCAAGGAGGGACGGGGGATCCGCACCGGGGAGATCCAGACCGCCTGCCAGGAGGTCTGCCCCGGGAAGGCCATCCACTTCGGGGACCTCCTGGACCCGGAGGACCCCATCCAGGCCCACCGGAAGGAGGGGCGGCACTACGCCCTCTTGGAGGAGGCCAACACCTGGCCCCGCACCACGTACCTGGCCCACCTGAAAAACCCCAACCCCCGCCTAAAGAAGGAGGAGGCCCATGGCTGAAAGGCATCCCGACCACGACCTGATCCAGGGGGAGTGGACGGAAAGGACCCTGGTGGAAAAGCTCCTGGAGCCCGTGGAGAAGCCCCCGCCCAGGCCTTGGAAGGTGGTGGTGGCGGTGGGCTTCGCCCTCACCCTGGCCTGGCTTTACGCCATCTTCGTCACCTTTGTGAAGGGCCTTGGCACCTGGGGGATCAACCAGCCCGTCCTCTGGGGGTTTGACATCGTCCACTTCGTCTGGTGGATCGGCATCGGCCACGCCGGGACCCTCATCAGCGCCATCCTGGTCCTCATGCGCCAGAACTGGCGGGACTCCCTAAACCGGGTCACGGAAGCCATGACCCTCTTCGCCGTGCTCTGCGCCGCCACCTACCCCCTGATCCACATGGGCCGGCCCCAGCACTTCTACTGGGTCATGCCCTACCCCACCCACGTGGCCCTTTGGCCCCAGTACAAAAGCCCCCTCTCCTGGGACGTGCTGGCCATCATGACCTACCTCACCATCTCCACCCTCTTCCTCTACCTGGGCCTCATCCCCGACCTGGCCCTCCTCAGGGAAAGGAGCCGGGGCTGGCGGAGAAAGCTTTACGGGTGGCTTTCCCTGGGCTGGACGGGAAACGCGGTGCACTGGCAGCGCTACCGGGCGGTCTACGTGCTCCTCGCGGGCCTCGCCACCCCGGTGGTCATCTCCGTGCACTCCGTGGTGAGCATGGACTTCGCCTACGGGGTGGTGCCGGGCTGGCACCTCACCGTCTTCCCGCCCTTCTTCGCCTCGGGGGCCATCTACTCGGGCTTCGCCATGGCCCTCACCCTCATCATCCCCTTGAGGAAGTGGTACCGCCTGGAGGGGGTCATCACCGAGCGCCACCTGGACTGGATGGCCAAGGTGACCCTGGCCAGCGGCCTCGGGGTGGCCTACATCTACCTCCTGGAGATCTTCATCGCCTGGTACTCCGCCGAGCCCGCCGAGTGGGCTCAGCAGCTTTGGCGCATGACCGGGCCCTACGCCCCCTACTACTGGGCCATGATGCTCATCAACGTGGTCCTCCTCCAGACCCTCTGGTTCCCCAGGTTCCGCAGGAATCTGGCGTGGCTCTTCGTCTTCTCCATCCTGGCCAACGTGGGGATGTGGCTGGAGCGCTTCGTGATCGTGGTCATCAGCCTCTCCCACGACTTCCTGCCGGGGAACTTCCGCCTCTACTTCCCCACCTGGGTGGACTGGACCCTCTTTCTGGGTACCCTGGGCTTCTTCCTCTTCGGCCTTGCGGCCTTCATCCGCCTCTTCCCTCCCATCGCCGTGGCGGAGATGGTGCACCTCTTCCACAAGCTGAGGAAGCACTAGGAGGGCGGGATGCTCTACGGACTCATGGCCTACTTCGACGCGCCGGAAAAGCTCCTTATGGCGCTACGGGTTTTGCGGGAGAAGGGGTACCGCCACCTCGAGGCCCTCACCCCCAACCCCGTGGAGGGCGTGGAGGAGGTCTTGGGAGGGGACGGGCGCATCCCCTGGGTGGCCTTCGCCCTAGGGGTGCTGGGGGCGGGCCTCGGGCTTTTCCTCCAGGTCTACACCACCCTGGACTACCCCCACAACGCCGGGGGAAAGACCCTTTTGGGCTGGCCCGCCTACATCCCCGTGACCTTTGAGCTCACCATCCTCACCATCACCGTGGGGATCTTCCTCTACCTCCTCTACGTCAACGGCCTGCCTCTTTCAGCCCACCCGGCGGTGCGGGCCAGGGCCTACGCCCGGGTCCTTCTGGACGAGTACGGGGTTTTCGTCTACGCCTCGGACCCCCGGTTTGACCTCGAGGCCACCCGGGCCCTCTTGGAGGGCCTGGGGGCGGAGGTGGAGGAGGTGCGGCGTGACTAGGCTCCTTCTTCTCCTCCTGCCCCTCCTCTCCGCCTGCGGCTGGATGTGGGACCAGCCCAAGGTCAAGGCCTTTCGGGAAGCCCCCCTCAAGGTGGAGGTTTCCCCCGAGCGGGTGCGCTTCGGAGAGAACCTGAACCCCGAGGTGCGCCTGGGCCTCAAGCCCGAAGGGGGCTTCGCGGAGAACCCCTTCGCCTTCACGGAGGAGGACCTCCTCCGGGGCAAGGCCCTCTACCGGAGCTTCTGCGCCATCTGCCACGGCCTGAACGCCCAAGGGGACGGCCGGGTCATCCCCTTGGGGGTGCCGAGGCCCCGCTCCTTCCACGACCCCGGGGTGAAGGCCATGCCCGAGGGCTATTTCTACTTCGCCGCCACCAACGGTTTTGGCCGCATGCTCTCCTACCGGAGCCGGATCCCCGAGCGGGAGCGCTGGCTCATCGCCCACTACATCAAGCGGTGCCTCCTCGAGGAGGCCTGTCCCTTGGAGGTGGTGAATGCAGAGGTCTATTGAAGCGCGGCCCGCCTGGCCCCTGGTTCTGGGCCTTGGCCTTTACGCCCTGGCCTTTCTTTTCGGGGTCCAGGCCGCCTACTTCCCCTTCGCCTTCTTCCTCCTTCTCTCCTTAGGCGCCCTTCTCGTCCTCCTCCTGCACAACGCCCTAAAGAGCCGCTGGGGCCTTCCCTTGGAGCCCTACCTCTACCCCCTGGCCCGCCTCTTGCCCCTGATGGGCCTGTTGGGCCTCCCCTTCTTCTTCTTCCTGCCGGAGCTTTTTCCCTGGGCGAGACCCGAGGCCCCCTTGGACCCCATCCTGGCCCACCGGAGCCCCTACCTGAACGCCCCCTTCATGCTCTTGCGCTACGTCCTCTTCTTCGCCCTCTTTTCCTGGGTGCTCCTCAAGCTCAGACCCGGGGAGCACCGGGCCGAGGTGGGGGCCTGGGGGTTGCCCTTGGCCTTCGTGGCGGGCACCTTCCTCTCCTTTGACCTCTTCATGAGCCTCGAGGCCCACTTCTACTCCGCCTCCTACGGGGCCATCGTCCTCCTCTCCGCCGCCATCCTGGCCCTGGCCGTGGGCGTGGCCTTGGCCGCGCGGCGGGGCACGGCGGCCCTTCTGGGCCAGGCCCAGAACCACACCAACCTCCTCCTCGCCCTCTCCATCGTCTGGATCTACCTGGAGGCCACCACCCTCATCATCGTCTGGGGAGCCGACTTCCCCCACGAGGTGGAGTTCTACCTGAGGCGCCTCCAAGAACCCTGGAACGGGGTGGCTGCCCTTTGGGTGGTGGGGGGGTTCTTCCTCCCCTTCCTCTACCTCCTCACCAACCTGCCCAAGCGGGAGGCCCGCTACCTCCTGCCCGCCGCCCTTTGGGTGGCCTTCTTCCGCCTGGTGCACCTGGCCTGGTACCTCCTCCCCGCCCTGGCGCGGGGGTTTGGGGTGGGGGAGGCCTTGGGGCTTTTGGGCCTCGGCCTCCTCTTCGCCTCCCGCTTGCGGGAGTAGGGGCATTTGCACCTACCCTCACAAGCCCTCCGGGTTCACCCTGGAGATAGGGGTACGCGGTACGCGTACCCGGGAGGTGGAAGATGACGAGGGTTCTGGTCTTGGGCGGTGGCTCCGGCGGCCTGGTGGCGGCCAACAAGGTGAAGCGGCTTCTGGGGAGGGGGGTGGAGGTCACCCTGGTGGACCGGAACACCCACCACGAGTTCATGCCCGCCTACCCCTGGGTGGCCTTCGGCATGCGGGAGCCCGAGGAGATCCGCCGCCCCTTGGCCAACCTGGAGAAGCGGGGCATCCAGTACCTCCAGGCCACGGTGGAGGCCCTGGACCCGGAGAGGAACCGGGTGAAGACCACCGCCGGGGAGCTCGCTTACGACTACCTCATCGTCTCTTTAGGGGCGGAGGCCCTGCCCTCCCCGGCCCAAGACGGCCACGCCCCCTGGAGCCTGGCGGGGGCCATGAAGCTCCGCGAGGCCCTGAAGGGCTTTAAGGGCGGGAGGGTGGTGGTGGGGGTCTCCTCCCCCTACTACCCCTGCCCCCCGGCCCCCTACGAGGTGGCGGGGCAGGTGGAGTTCGCCCTCAAGGTGAAGGGCGTCCGGGAAAAAAGCACCGTGGAGGTCTTCCACGTGAACCCGGCGCCCCTTGCGGGCATGGGTCCGGTGATCTCGGGGAAGGTCTTGGAAATCCTAAAGTCCAAGGGCATCGCCTTCCACGGGGAGTTTGAGCCCACAGCCTTTGAGGGAGGGAAGGTCAGGGCCAAGGACGGCCGGGAACTGGCCTACGACCTCCTCATCCTGGTGCCTCCCTTCGCCCCCAACCGGGTGGTGCGGGAAAGCCCCCTCGCCGGGCCCCAGGGCTTCCCCGAGGTGGACCGTATGACCTTCCGCTCCCCCAGGTTCCCCAACGTTTTCGTCATCGGGGACACGGTGAACCCCGCCCTCATGCTTCCCCCTGCCGGGGTGGTGGCCCACTTCCAGGGGGAGTACGTGGCCGGGGTCATTGCCTCGGACCTCAAGGGGGCCTACATCGGCGAGCCCTTCAACCCCGTGGCCATGTGCATCATGGACTTCGGCGACAACGCCCTTCTGCCCCAGTGCTCCTTTGACCGGGTGCTGGCGGGCACGGGCATGCCCTCCTGCGGGGTTATGGCCGTGGGCAAGTGGGTGCGGGTGACCAAGATGCTCTTTGAGGGCTTCTGGTTCGCCACCCTCATTGAGTAGGAGGTGAGCATGGAAACCGCCCTCAGCGTGGAAGAGCGCCTCGCCCGCCTGGAAGAGGTGCTGGAGAAAAGCGGCCTCGGCCTCCTGGCCCAGATGGGGGTGGGGGAGACCCTCGCCGAGAACCTGGGCCTCCTCATGGACCCCAAGAACCTGCAGCTTGTCTCCCTCCTCGCCCGCTTCCTGGACCAGGCGGAGGCTCTGGAGAAGCTGGCGGAGACCCTGGAGAAGCTGGACAAGTCCGGGGCCTTGGCCTTCCTGGGGCACCTCTCGGAGAACTTCGGGGAGGGTTTGGGGATGCTCATGGAGCCCCAGCTCCTCAGGCTCGTCTCCCACGGGGCGAACCTCTTGGACATCCTTTCCCGCATTGAGCCCGCCGCCGTGGGCATGATGGCGGGGGCCTTGCAGAAGGGCCTTTCGGAAACCTTCACCCCCGAGGTGATGCAGGACCCGCCCCGGGTGGGCCTCGCCGGGCTCTTCAAGCAGCTTGCCGACCCCGAGGTGCAGAAGGCCCTGGGGGTGCTTTTCCTCCTTCTGAAGGTCCTGGGCAAGGCCTTCGGCCACATGAACGAGGAGCGGAAGGCCCTCGAGGCCCTTATGGCCAAGATGATGCCCAGGAAGTAGCTCGGTTGGGGCCCCCGCTCTGGCGGAAGCCGCAACGGGGCGCTTTAGGCCAGGGTCACCCGGTCCCGCCCCGCCTCCTTGGCCCGGAGAAGGGCGTAGTCGGCTTTAAGAACCCACTCTTCCAAGACCTCCTTCCCTTCCGGCACCTCCCCCCCGGCGATCCCGGCGGAGAGGGTGAGGGGGTGGGGGACGGGGGGAACCCGCTCGGTGCGGAAGCGCTCTCGCACGCGCTCCACCACCTCCTTGGCCGCCTCGCGCCCGGCCCCGAAGAGGATCAGGAGGAACTCCTCCCCCCCATACCGCACCGCCAGGTCCTCCTTGCGCACGCTGGCCTCCAGGATGCGCCCCAGGCGCCTTAGCACCTCGTCCCCCACGGGGTGGCCGTAGGTGTCGTTCACCCGCTTGAAGCGGTCTATGTCCAGCATGACCACGCTCACCGGGGCCTGGTAGCGCCGGGCGAGGGCGAGGAGCTTGGGGAGTTCGGCCTCGAGGCCCCGGCGGTTTAAAAGGCCGGTGAGGGGGTCGGTGAGGGCCAGGAGGCCCCACTCCGCCTGCCTCAGGACCTGGCGCAGGCGCTCCCCCAGGAGGGAGAGGAAGCCTTCCGGCACCTCTTCCTTAGGAGGGGTTTGGAGGTAAAGGTAGGCGGTGTCCCCGTTTAGGGGAACGGGAAGGGCGTGGGGGGTGCGCTCCCCCACCAGGCCCCGCCGGGCCCTGAGCTCCAGGCCCACCGCCTCGGGGAAAAGCTCCTGGGCGGCCTCGAGGGCGCCGAGGAGAACCCCCTCTGGGCTCAGGGTTTGGGTGACCCGGGGGGAGAGCCGGGCCAGGGCTTCCAGGAAGCGGGTCCAGCGTTCCGTGTGGGCCGCCGTGCGCCGCCACCCCAGGAAGGTGGCGTAGAGGAGCCCCAGGCTCCCCACAAGCCCCCCGTAGAGGGCCAAAAGGCGCACCCCCAAGGGGGTGGGCTCCTGGGTTAGGAGGGCGGGCATCAGGAAAAGCCCCCCCAGCGTCAGGGCCAGGAAGGGGAAGGGGGGCTCCTCCTGGTCCTCCGCCTCCACCCCCAGGGCCAGGAGGAGGTAGCCCAAGGTCCAGAGGAGGTGCACGGGGTGGCCCGTAGGGTAGCCCGGGCCCGCCTCCAGGAAGGCGTAGGCCATGTCCGCCACCAGAAAGAGGAGGAGCCCGGCCCCGAGGAGGGCCCGCCCGGGGAGGAAGCGCTCAAAGAGCCTTTCCAGCCTGGGGAGAAGAAGAAGGAGAAGGAGTGCGTCCCAGGCGCTGTAGATTCGGTCTACCCCGAGGGCGGGATTCAGGGCGGTGAGGAGGCCCAGAAGCCCTAGGGGCAGGAGGGCCAGGGCGAGGCGGGGAGGTTTGCCGGGGAGCCGGAGAAGGGCCAGGGTGAGGAGGGCGTAGCCCAGCAGGTAGGGGAACTCCAGGTAAAGCCCTGGGCGGAGGCGCCCCAGGTCCTCCAGGGTCCACAGGAGGTCGCCCAGCCCGAGGAAGAGGAGGGCGAACCCGAAGGCCCTTTGCCTCCTCTTCCGGGCCACGTAGGCCCCGGCCGCCAGGGCCACCAGGGGCGTGACCAGGCGCTCGCTCCAGGGGGCGGTGGGGGGAAATAGGGCGAGGAGGATAAGGACGAGGAGCCCGAGTCCATAGGAGGCCACGAGCCCAGTTTAGCCCAGGGGCCTATCCCGGCGGGTGCGTTTCTGCCAGGGCCTCGAGGGCCTGGCGCAAAACCCCAATCCCTTTGAGAAACTCCTCCACCTCCAGGTGCTCGTGGGGGGTGTGGTCCAGGGTGGAATCCCCGGGGCCGTAGGCCACCATGGGCACCGGCCAGTGGGGGGCGAGGACGTTCATGTCGCTCGTACCCGTCTTCAGCTTGAACACGGGCCTCCCCCCGGCCTTGCGGATGGCCTGGCGGAAGGCCCGGGTGAGGGGGGTGTCCTTGGGCCCCTGGTAGGGGACTTCCCGGCCGAAGAACTCCAGCTCTATGGTGGGGGGGGCGTAGGCGGTGAGGTGGCGGATGGCCTCCTCGGGGGGAAGCCTTGGAGGGAGCCTTAGGTCAAAGAACATCTCCGCCACCTGCTTGAGCTCGGCGGGGTGGACCTTGAAGTCGCGGAGGGTGTACTGCACCTGGTCAAAGGGGCGCTGGCCCACGTTCATGGCCTCGGCCCAGGCCTTGATGGCCACGAAGTAGCTGATGAGCTCCTCGGCGGCGTTGGGCTCGTGGTGGGCGGAGTGGAAGTGGTCCTTTTCCCGCCGGGCCTTCACCAAGAGCCTTCCCTTGTAGCCCAGGGTGATCCCCTCCCAGCCCGAGGGCTCCCCGATCACCGCGTAGTGGGGCTTGAGGCGGGGGGCCACGAACCGGGCCCCCTTGGAGCTTGGGGCCTCCTCCTCCGTGGCCCCCACCAGGTGGACGGTGAGGCGCTTTTTCGCCTTTTCCGAAAGCCCCGCCGCGGCGAAGACCATGGCCACGAAGGGCCCCTTGGCGTCCACCGCCCCCCGGCCGAAGAGCCTACCCCCTTCCAGGCGCACGGGGATCTGGCCGGGCACGGTGTCAATGTGCCCCAGGAGGACCACCTGGACGGGCCCTTCCCCCACCTGGCCCCGGGCGTTGTCCGCCTCGTCCACGAAGCCCCTTAGGCCTAGGCGCGCCATGCCCTCGGCCAGATACTCGGCCACCAGGCGCTCCTCCCCGGAAGGGGAGGGGATCTCCAGGGCCCCCTTTAGGAACTCAACGGGATCCAAGGCGCTTCCGCTCATAGGTTTCCTTGCTCCAGCCCACGTCCTTTAGGATGGCAAGGAGGGTCCCCGGCCTTAAAGTCTCCCCCGGGTGCACGGGTACCGTGGTGGCGCGGCCGTCGGGGTGCCGAAGCCGCACGTGGCTTCCCCGGACCCGCACCACCTGAAACCCTTCCTCCTCCAGAAGCCGGACGAGCTCCTGGCCGGTGATGGGGATAAGGCGGGGGCTCACGCGGCCTCGATTTCTAGCTCGCCCTCCAGGCCTACGACTTCGGCCTTCTCCTCTTCCAGGGATACGGCGATGGCTTCCTGCAGGCGCTGGAGGAGCTCCTCAAAGCTTTGGGCCTGGGTGTGGGCGCGAAGCTCGGGCACGTGGGCCACGAAGTAGCCCTCCTCGTCCCGCTCTACCACCACGCGGTAACGCTGCCTCATCCCCCTATGCTAGCACCGCCCTCACCGCCTCCACCACCTGCTCCAGGTCTTCCTTGGCGATGACCAAAGGCGGCAGGAAGCGGATCACCGTGGGCCCCGCCTGAAGGGTGAGGACGCGGTGCTCCTTCTCAAGCCTTTGGATGTAGGGGGCGGCCTTTTCCTTGAGCTCCAGGCCCACCATGAGGCCCATGCCCCGCACCTCCCGGATCTTGGGGGAGGGGATGGCCTTAAGCTTCTCCATGAACCAGGGCCCAAGCTCCGCGGCCCTTTCCCAAAGCCTCGTGCGCTCCAGGTAGCGGATGGCGGCCACCCCGGCGGCCATGGCCAGGGGGTTCCCCCCGAAGGTGGTCCCGTGCCCGCCCTTGGGCATGCTCCGCGCCACCTCCTCCCGCATCACCGCGGCGCCCAGGGGCACCCCGCCCCCCAGGGCCTTGGCCAGGGTGAGGATATCGGGGACGATGCCGAAGTGCTCAAAGGCGAAGCGCTTCCCCGTGCGGCCCATCCCGGTCTGAATCTCGTCCAGGATGAGGAGGGCGCCCTTTTCCTGGGTGATCTCCCGGGCCGCCTGCAAAAACTCGAGGGTCGCCGGGCGCACGCCCCCCTCCCCTTGCACGGGCTCCAGGATCACCGCCGCCGTCTCCTCGTCCACCGCTTTCCTCAGGGCCTCCACGTCGTTGTAGGGGACGAACTCCACCGGCCCCACCAGGGGCAAAAAAGGCTCCCGGTACTTGGGCTCCCAGGTGACGGAGAGGCTTCCCATGGTCCTTCCGGAGAAGCCCCGCATGGCGGCCACGAACTTCTTCCTGCCCGTGTGGGCCCGGGCGAACTTGAGGGCGGCCTCGTTGGCCTCGGTGCCCGAGTTCACGGGGAAGACCCGGTTGAGCTCCGGGGGGAGGATGGCGGTGAGGGTCCGGTAGAACTCCCCCCGCATGGGGGTGGGGAGGGTCTGGGGCATGGCCATGAGGGTTTCCGCCTGGCGCTTCACCGCCTCCACCACCTCGGGGTTGCCGTGGCCCAGGTTGGCCACCCCGTACCCGCCCACGCAGTCTATGTACTCGTTGCCCTCCGCGTCCCACACCTTCGCGCCCTGGCCGCGGACGAGGAGGAGGTCGTGCTTGGTGTAGACCCCGGTGTCCAGGGCCTTCTCCGCCTCCAAGAGGGCCCGCCAGTCTTCCTTCACCGCGCGTTCCACCTGGCACCTCCCCTAAAGAAAAGCCCCGGGGGCCGCCCGGGAAGCGCCGCTTCCCGGGCCTCTTCAGGCTTTGCCCCGGGGCCCCATCCCCCTAAGGCTAGGGGGATTGCCCCTGGGTGTCAACCCGAATAGCATGGAGCCATGGCAAGGTGGGTGGCGCTTCTTGCCCTCTTCTCCCTGGCCCAGGCCCAGGTCTTTTTCGGTCTGGGCGGAATGGACCGGAGCGTTTTCAGCGTCGGTGGGGCTCTTTTGGGTGGGGTGTGGGGGCGGGTGGGGGTGGACCACAACCTGGAGTACAGTGCCCACCTCTACCTGCGCCGGGGGGGGACCACGAACCCCTTGTCCCCCCTTTGGGGCTTGCCTGGAGCCTACTACCTGGGCTTTGGGTTGGAGGGGGGTCCTGCGCGCCCCTCGGGGCTTTTGGGCCTCGAGGCCTTCCTGGGGGAGTCCTTCGCCCTCTTCCTGGAAGGCATGGCTCCCCTCTACGGCCTGGGTGGGGCTCACTTCGGCCTCGGCCTCCGCTACTATCCCTCGGGGCGGGAGGTTTTCACCCCCTCCCTTGACCCCCAAGGCCGCTTCCGCCTCTATGTGCCCTTCCCCGCGGGCCTGCCCCTGACCCCGGCCCTGGCCTACGAGGAGGGGGGCTACGCCTTCTGGCTTGGGGGGTGGGCTTTTGCGGGCTTCGGCGCCCTCTTCCCCGCCCTGGGGGCCCAGGCTTACCTGGGGGACGCCTTCCTGGGCCTGGGGCTGGGCCACCGGGTGGGGGACGCCTGGATGGCCTTCCCCTACCTGGGCTACCGCATTTCCCTAGGGGAGGGGGTGGAGGCGCAGCTTCGCCTCCAGGCCCCCTTCCGGCTCTCGGCGCAGAAGGGCCCGGAGGATGTGTGGGGCCTTTGGGCGAACCTCTTGAACCTCGCCCTGGCCTTCGCCCTCTGATTAAAATGGCCCCGTGCGCGCTTACGTGGGCCTGGGGAGCAACCTGGGGGACCGGGCGGGCTACCTCCTTGCGGGGCTTTCCGCCCTCTCTCGGCTGCCCGAGACCCGGCTTCTCCGCCTCTCTCCCGTCTACGAGACCGACCCCGTGGGCCCGCCCCAGCCCCGCTACCTGAACCTGGTGGCCGAGGTGGAGACGGGGCTTCCCCCAAGGACCTTCTTGGAGGAGATGCTCCGCATAGAGGAGGCCCTGGGCCGGGAGCGGAAGGAGCGCTTTGGCCCCAGGACCATAGACCTGGACCTCCTCCTTTACGGCGACCTGGTCTTGGAGGAGGAGGGCCTGAGGGTGCCCCACCCCCGCCTGCACCAGCGGGCCTTCGTCCTGGTGCCCCTCTCCGATCTCATCCCCGAGGGGCGCCACCCCCTCTTGGGCCGCACCTTCGCCGAGCTCCTGGCCGCCTTGGAGCCTCGAGGGGTGTGGCCCTACCGTCCCTAGGGGGCCCTTGTGCTATAGTGGGGGCATCGCGGCAAGACCGCGCGAG
The DNA here is from genome assembly GCF_054979525.1 of Thermus sp. H19.2. Taxonomy (NCBI): domain Bacteria; kingdom Thermotogati; phylum Deinococcota; class Deinococci; order Thermales; family Thermaceae; genus Thermus; species Thermus sp. H19.2. The sequence continues at coordinate 1,941,921 of NZ_CM143429.1, read as the reverse complement.
GAGAAGGAAAGTGGAGCTAGAAGCGGGAAGCATCGTAGAGGGCCGCGTGGTGCGGGTGACGGACTTCGGCGCTTTCGTGGAGCTCCCGGGCGGAGAACAGGGCCTGGTGCACATCTCCCAGATCGCCCACGAGTTCGTCAAAAACGTTCGGGATTTCCTCAACGAGGGGGACATCGTTCAGGTCATGGTGAAAGGGCGCGACCCCAAGGGGCGCCTGGACCTTTCCATCAAGGACCTGACCCCGGCCCCCGAGGGAGGGCCGCCTCCCAGGCCCCGGCGCCTGCCCAAGCAGTCCCCCGAGTTTGAGAACAAACTCAAGAGCTTCCTCCGGGGCACGGGGGGCTTTGGTGGAGGCAAGAAGAAGGGCGGCAAAAGGAAGCGCTAAGCCGCGGTATGGGCCCCGGGGGTGTACGCCCCCGGGTTTTGCCGTAAAGTGGTGGGGTATGGGGAAGCCCATTGAGGTGACCGACGCCAACTTTGACGCGACCCTGGGGGGGCACCCCCTGGTCCTGGTGGACTTCTGGGCCGAGTGGTGCGCGCCTTGCCGGATGATCGCCCCCATCCTGGAGGAGCTGGCCAAGGAGTACGAGGGGAAGCTCGTGGTGGCCAAGCTGGACGTGGACGAGAACCCCAAGACGGCCATGCGCTTTAGGGTGATGAGCATCCCCACGGTGATCCTCTTCAAAAACGGCCAGCCGGTGGAGGTCCTGGTGGGGGCCCAACCCAAGCGCAACTTCCAGGCCAAGATAGAGAAGCACCTGCCTCCCAGCGCATGAGAATCGCCCTGGACGCCATGGGGGGGGACCAGGCCCCCGGGGTCACCGTCTTGGGGGCCTTGTGGGCGGCCCGGGAGGGGGTGGAGGTGGTTCTGGTGGGGGATGAGGAGGCCTTGAAGGCGGAGCTTGCCCGCCATGGGGGAAGCCTTCCCCTGGTCCACGCCCCGGACCACATCCCCATGGAGGAGCACGCCACCGAGGTGCGCCGCCGCCCCCAGAGCTCCATCATGGTGGCCATGGGCCTCCTCAAGGGGGGGGAGGTGGGGGCGGTGGTCTCCATGGGCCACACCGGAGCCACCATGGCCGCGGCCCTCTTCACCCTGGGCCGGGTTAGGGGGGTGGAAAGGCCCGCCCTCCTGGTGGAGTTTCCGAGCCAGAGGGGGCGCACCTTCCTCCTGGACGGGGGGGCCAACGCCGACTGCCGCCCTTCCTTCCTCGTCCAGTTCGCCGCCATGGGTCTGGCCTACGCCGAGGCCAGCGGCGTCCCTGGGCCCAAGGTGGGCCTTCTCTCCATCGGGGAGGAGGAGGGGAAGGGGAACGCCTTGGTCCTCGAGGCCTATCCCCTCCTTAAGGGGGCCCTCGGTCCCCGCTTTTACGGCAACGTGGAGGGGCGGGACATCTTCCTGGGCACCGCAGAGGTGGTGGTCACCGACGGCTTTACGGGGAATGTGGCCCTGAAGCTGGCGGAGGGAGAGGCCAGGGTCCTCTTCTCCTGGATCAAGGAGGCCCTTACCTCCTCCCCCTGGGCCCGGCTGGGGGCCCTCTTGGCCCGGGGGGCCCTCCGGCGGGTCAAGGAGCGGGTGGACCCCGCCCAATACGGGGCCATGCCCCTTTTGGGGGTGGAAGGGGCGGTCTTCATCGGCCACGGCTCCGCCGACGCCCTGGCGGTGAAAAACGCCCTCCTCAGGGCCAAAGCCCTGGTGGAAGCGGGCCTTGTGGAGCGCGTGCGCCAGGGCCTGGCTGCCCTACACGTCTAGGATCACCTGGGCCCTCCACAAGCCCCCCTCCCGAACCACGGAGAGCCCGTGGTAGGTGGCGCTTTTCACCTCCCCCTGGAAGCCGAAGGCTTCCTGGAAGGGCTCGCCCAGGAGGGTGGCCTCGAGGCGGAAGCCCCCTTCCTGGGGAAAGATGCGCACCCGGGCCTTGGCGGGCACGAAGCCCTTGGTCTGGATCAGGTAGATGAGCTCGTTCAGGTAGCGCACCAGGAGGGTTTCCAGGTCCTCGGCCTCCAGGACCACCCTGCGCCTCCTTTGGCCCCTTCGGGGCGGGTTCTGGAACATCACCTCCAGAAGGCCTTGGAGGGCCGCCTGAAAGAGGCCTTCTAGGCTTTCCGCCTCCAGGGCGAAGCCCACGTCGGCGGTGTGCGCTAAAGGCCTCACCACCACGCCCCCTCCTTCTCCCCCGTGGCGCCCGCCAGGTGGAAGGTTTCCGTCCAGAGGCGCTCCGGGTACTGCTCCATAAAGGCCAGAACGGAAAGGGCCTGGGTCTTGTGCTGGGCCAGGGCCTGAAGCTTCCGCGCCAGGGCCCACTCGGGGAGGCGCAACCGGTGGGTCACGGGAAAGGGGCCTTGGGGGCGGACGAAGTAGACCACCTGGGCCAGGTCCTCCGCGGCTTCCCAGGCGTAGCGGCTCGTCGCCACGTGGTCGGGGTGGCCGTTGATGCCGTCCGGGGGAAAGGTGAGCACGTACCGGGGCCTAAGGCTAAGAAGCCGCTCGCGGATGGCCAGGGCCGCCTCGGGGTGGTCCGCGAGCCCCCTGCCGCTGACCTTTCCCCTGGGCTCCCCCTCCCTCTTTGGGGGAAGGGCGTTGGGGAAGGCCAGGGCCTCGAGGAAGTCCACCTCGAGGATCTCCGCTGCCCTCTTAAGCTCCGCCAGGCGCACCTCGGGCAGGGCCTCCGGGGGGCAAAGGCCCAGGGTTCGCCCCGCCTCCCCCCGGGTAAGGGTGAGGATCCCGGTCCTAAGCCCGGCTTCCTTGGCCAAAAGGAGGGCGCCCCCTGCCCCAAAGGTTTCGTCGTCGGGGTGGGGCACCACCACCAGGAGGTCCACCATGCCCCCATCTTGACAGAAAGCCTCCCCCCTGGTACATTCAATGTTGCGCCGGTTGGACCGGCGGGGGATCTTGAAAGCGCGGGAATAGGCCAAACGCAAGCACAAGACGCCTTCTAGGCGTTTTTTCTTGGAGAGTTTGATCCTGGCTCAGGGTGAACGCTGGCGGCGTGCCTAAGACATGCAAGTCGTGCGGGCTGCGGGGTTTTACTCCGTGGTCAGCGGCGGACGGGTGAGTAACGCGTGGGTGACCTACCTGGAAGAGGGGGACAACCCGGGGAAACCCGGGCTAATCCCCCATGTGGACGTGCCCTGTGGGGTACGTTTAAAGGGTTTTGCCCGCTTCCGGATGGGCCCGCGTCCCATCAGCTGGTTGGTGGGGTAAAGGCCCACCAAGGCGACGACGGGTAGCCGGTCTGAGAGGATGGCCGGCCACAGGGGCACTGAGACACGGGCCCCACTCCTACGGGAGGCAGCAGTTAGGAATCTTCCGCAATGGGCGCAAGCCTGACGGAGCGACGCCGCTTGGAGGAGGAAGCCCTTCGGGGTGTAAACTCCTGAACCCGGGACGAAATCCCTGTGGAGGGGGCTGACGGTACCGGGGTAATAGCGCCGGCCAACTCCGTGCCAGCAGCCGCGGTAATACGGAGGGCGCGAGCGTTACCCGGATTTACTGGGCGTAAAGGGCGTGTAGGCGGCTTGGGGCGTCCCATGTGAAAGACCACGGCTCAACCGTGGGGGAGCGTGGGATACGCTCAGGCTAGACGGCGGGAGGGGGTGGTGGAATTCCCGGAGTAGCGGTGAAATGCGCAGATACCGGGAGGAACGCCGATGGCGAAGGCAGCCACCTGGTCCGTTCGTGACGCTGAGGCGCGAAAGCGTGGGGAGCAAACCGGATTAGATACCCGGGTAGTCCACGCCCTAAACGATGCGCGCTAGGTCTTTGGGTTTACTGGGGGCCGAAGCCAACGCGTTAAGCGCGCCGCCTGGGGAGTACGGCCGCAAGGCTGAAACTCAAAGGAATTGACGGGGGCCCGCACAAGCGGTGGAGCATGTGGTTTAATTCGAAGCAACGCGAAGAACCTTACCAGGCCTTGACATGCTGGGGAACCCGGGTGAAAGCCTGGGGTGCCCTGTGAGGGGAGCCCTAGCACAGGTGCTGCATGGCCGTCGTCAGCTCGTGTCGTGAGATGTTGGGTTAAGTCCCGCAACGAGCGCAACCCCTGCCGTTAGTTGCCAGCGGGTGAGGCCGGGCACTCTAACGGGACTGCCTGCGAAAGCGGGAGGAAGGCGGGGACGACGTCTGGTCAGCATGGCCCTTACGGCCTGGGCGACACACGTGCTACAATGCCCACTACAGAGCGAGGCGACCTGGTGACGGGGAGCGAATCGCGAAAAGGTGGGCGTAGTTCGGATTGGGGTCTGCAACCCGACCCCATGAAGCCGGAATCGCTAGTAATCGCGGATCAGCCATGCCGCGGTGAATACGTTCCCGGGCCTTGTACACACCGCCCGTCACGCCATGGGAGCGGGTTTTACCCGAAGTCGCCGGGAGCCTACGGGCAGGCGCCGAGGGTAGGGCCCGTGACTGGGGCGAAGTCGTAACAAGGTAGCTGTACCGGAAGGTGCGGCTGGATCACCTCCTTTCTAAGGAGTAACTCTAAGCCTGTTCCCGCGCTTTCAAGCCGCTCCGCTCTGGTCGGCAGCGCACCCCCCCATAACGGGGGGGTGCTTTTTTACCGCCGAGGCCTGGCCCCGGCGGGGCTTTTTCTTAAAACCCACGCACGTTAAGGAAGGGCTCGGGGTGGGGGTGGCCGGAGGTGTTGTTCCAGCCCGCGGCGTTTTTGGCGTTGTGCAGAAGGGTCTGTTTGACCTCGGCCTTCTTGGGCGTTCAGGGTGTCAGGCCCTATAGTGAAGCCCATGGACTTCCTCGAGGCCCTTTCCCGTCCCCCCCTCGTTCTCGGGGTGGACCCAAGGCCAAAGCTCCACGGTCCCGAGCCCTTGGCCCACATCCGCCGCTACACCTTGGAGCTTTTGGAGGCCCTGGCTCCCCGCCTTGGGGCGGTGAAGTTCCAGCTCGCTTTCTTTGAGGCCCTGGGGCCTAGGGGGATGGAGCTCTTGGTGGAGCTCGCCAGCGCTTCCCGGGTCATGGGCCTCCCCGTGATCTTTGACGGGAAGCGGGGGGACATCGGCTCCACCGCCGAGGCCTACGCCCAAGCGTATCTGGAAGCCTTCCCGGGAAGCGCCCTCACCGTGAACCCGTACCTGGGCCTGGACGCCCTAAAGCCCTTCTTCCTGGCCGCCTCCCGCACGGGGGGCGGGGTCTTCGTCCTGGCGAAGACCTCCAACCCCGGCTCCGGCTTCCTCCAGGACCTCCCCGTGGAGGGGAGGCCTCTTTACCTCCACCTGGCCTGGGCCCTGGCCCGGGAGGGGGAAGGGTACCGGGAGGGCCCCTGGAGCCGGGTGGGGATGGTGGTGGGGGCCACCTACCCGGAGGCGGTCCGGGCGGTGCGGGAAGCCGCCCCCCACGCCCCCCTCCTCCTTCCCGGGGTGGGGGCCCAGGGGGGAAGGCCTCTTGGGGGAGAAGGGCTGCTCCTTGCTGCGAGCCGGGCCCTTTACTACCCCGAGGGAAGGCCGGACCTGGAGGCTGCGGCGCGGGTGGCGGAGGCCCTCCTTAAGGCTTTGGTAGAGTAGGGGGGATGGACGTCCTGGAGCTTTACCGGAGGACGGGGGCTCTTTTAGAGGGCCACTTCCTCCTCAGGTCGGGCCTTCACTCCCCCCTCTTTTTGCAGTCGGCGGCCCTCCTCCAGCACCCCCTTTACGCCGAGGCCGTGGGGGAAGCCTTGGGAAAGCTTTTTGAGGAGGAGAAGGTGGACTTCGTCATCGGCCCCGCCCTCGGGGGGGTGGTGCTCTCCTTCGTGGTGGCGAGGGCCCTCGGGGCCAGGGCCCTCTTCGCCGAGAAGGACGGCCAAGGGGGCATGACCCTCCGCAAGGGGCTCACCGTGAACCCGGGGGACCGCTTCCTGGCGGTAGAGGACGTGGTGACCACCGGGGAAAGCGTCCGCAAGGCGATCCAAGCGGCGGAGGCCCGGGGAGGGGTGCTGGTGGGGGTGGGGGCCTTGGTAGACCGGAGCGGGGAAGGGGTGGACTTCGGCGTGCCCTTCCGGGCCCTGGCCCGCCTCGAGGCGCCCCAGTACCCGAAGGAGGCCTGTCCCCTCTGCCGGGCGGGGGTGCCCTTGGAGGAGGTCTAGGCGATGCGGGGCCTGGCCTTCCTTCTTCTCTTCGCTTTAGCCCTCGCGGCCCCGGAGGAGGTGGCCAAGGAAGCCGTTTCCCGCTGGCTTAGGGGGGAGCTATCCCCGGGCCTCGAGGAGGTCCTTAGGGCCCCCCCGGAGGAGGTCCCGAAGCTCCTGGAGCGCTACGCCCTCTTCCCCCCACCCCCTGAAGGGCTTTCCGTGAACCTGGCAAGCCCCCGGGTGGAGGAGGGCCGGGTCTACTTCCCGGCCGCCCTCGGGGAGGAGGTGGGGGAGGTAGTGGTGGCCCTGGAAGGGGAGAGGGTGCGGCGGGTCTATTTCCGCCCCCAGGGTTTGGGGGTGCCCCCTTACCTCCTCACCCCCGGGGCGGGGTGGGGGTTTTTCTTCCTCTCCCTCTTCTGGACCCTGCTTCTTTTTCAGCCCTCTCCCTTCCGGGCCTGGTGGCTGGAGGCCTTGGCCCTCCTTAGGGGTCATCGGAGGCTTTACCTCTTCACCAACCTTCTCCTTTACGGCCTTTTCGCCCTGGGGGCGGGGATGGCTTACGGGATGCCGGAGCTGGCCCGGGCCCTGCAGACCCTTTTCGGGGGGGCCCTCGAGGCCCTAGGCCTGGAAGGGGCGGTGGGGAAGGGGGTTTTGGTCCTGGCGGGGGTCATCTTCCACTGGAACTTCACCCAGGGGCTCCTCCTCACCGGCCTTCTCCCTGCCCTCCTCTTGGGACTTCCCGTTCTCCTCTTGAACGCCCTGCGTTACTTGGTCTTCGGCTTCGCCCTTTCCCCGGTCCTCCTGGGGGGGATGTTTTTGGCCCACCTGCCCACCCTGCTCCTGGAGCTCCAGGCCTACATCCTGGTGACCTTTGGGGGGCTTGTGCTCCTCCTCAAGACCCTCCGGGGGGAGGGGTATAGGAGGGGCCTAAGGGGGCTTTTCCTGGCCTTTTATCTGGGGGCTTACGTGCTCCTTCTCGCCGCCTGGTACGAGGCCTGGGAGGTGGTCTTCCTCCTATGAGGGTGGCGGTGCTGGGCGCGGGGGCCTGGGGGACGGCCCTGGCCGTCCTCCTCGCCAGCAAGGGGGTGCCCACGGCCCTGTGGGCGAGGCGCCGGGAGCACGCCGAGGCCCTTAGGGCATCTCGGGAGAACAAGGACCACCTGCCCGGGGTGGCCCTCCCCGCCTACCTCTACCCCACCCACGACCCCGAGGAGGCCTTGGAGGGGGTGGAGCTCGCGGTGGTGGTGGTGCCCTCCAAGGCCCTGCGGGAGACCCTCGCCATCCTTCCCCCGGCCCCCTGGTACGTTTCCGCCACCAAGGGCCTCTACTACGAGGAGGAAGTCCAAACGCCCGCGGAGGTGGTGGAGGCCTTGACCGGTAGGCCCGCCGTGGTCCTTTCCGGGCCCAACCACGCCGAGGAGGTGGCCCGCTTCCTCCCCACGGCCAGCGTGGCCGCGGGGCCGGAAGACCTCGCCCGGCGGGTCCAGGCCCTCTTCTCTGGGCCCACCTTCCGGGTCTACACCAGCCGGGACCGGCGGGGGGTGGAGCTTGGGGGGGCGGTGAAGAACGTCCTGGCCCTGGCGGCGGGCATGGTGGATGGCCTCAGGCTTGGGGACAACGCCAAGGCCGCCCTCCTCACCCGGGGCCTTAGGGAGATGGTCCGCTTCGGCACCGCGCTTGGGGGAGAGGAGGCCACCTTCTACGGACTTGCGGGCCTTGGGGACCTCCTGGCCACCGCCTACAGCCTTCACTCCCGCAACCGCGGGGCCGGGGAGAGGCTGGTGCGAGGGGAGGCCCGGGAGCGCCTCGAGGACCGGGGGGTGGTGGAAGGGCTTTACGCGGTGCAGGCCATGGTGGCCTGGGGAAAGGAAGCGGGGGTGGAGCTTCCCATCGCCGAGGCCGTCTACCAGGTGGCCTACGGGGGCCTGGACCCCCTGGCGGCCCTCAAGGCCCTCATGGCCCGGGAGCCTAAGGAGGAGTGATGCCACCCCATGCTGGCCCAAGCTGGCATGGGGGTCCCGGCAAGGGGTTTTCAAGGGGCTTCCTCGGGCCAGCCGGGCGAAGGAAGCGAAAGGGGAGGGGGTCCGGAGGTAGCATGGAGAAAATGCTTGCCCGAAAGCCCCTTTCCTTGGAGCACTATCTGGAAGAGGAGGCGGAAAGCCCTGTGAAGCGGGAGTTCTACCGGGGCTTTCCCTACGCCATGGCCGGGGCCAGCGCCCTCCACAACCGGGTGGCCCTGAATATTGCCGCCCGCTTCCTGGAGGCGGCCCGGCCCCGGGGGTGCCGGGTTTACATGAGCGACATGAAGCTCCGCATCCGGGACGAGGCGGTCTACTACCCGGACGTGATGGTGGTCTGCGGGGAAGGCCCGCCCCACCCGTACTACGAGAAAGCCCCCTGTGCCGTGGTGGAGGTCCTCTCTCCCGCCACCGAGGCCCTGGACCGCAGGGAGAAACGGGCCATGTACCTGAGTCTGGATAGCCTCCAGGTCTACCTTCTGGTGGACCCGGAGAGGCGCCGCTTTACCGCCTACCGCCTTACCCCGGAGGGGTTTGTGGAGGAGGAGGGCGAGGAGGTGTACGTGCCCTGCCTGGACCTCTGCCTCTCCCTCGAGGACGCCTTCCGGCTTTAAAAGAACTCGGCGAGGAAGCCCAGAAGCGCGGTGCGGAAGGCCTTGGGGTTTTCCAGGTTGGCGAGGTGGCCTGTCTCCGGGAGGATGAGCATGCGGGCGTCGGTTAGGGCCTTCCACATGCGCTTGGCCTCCTCCGGGGGGGTGAGGGTGTCCTCCTCCCCCACGAGGACCAGGGCGGGCACCTGCATGCGGGAAAGGAGGGGGGTGGAGTCGGGCCTTTCCGCGAGGGCGGTGAGGCTTTCCGCCACGGCCTCGGGGCTCGCCTCCAGGAGGATCGCCTTGGCCTTCTCCACCACCTCGGGCTTGGTGGCCTGGGTCGTCCGGCCCAGGTGGCTTGGGAGGAGGGCCTCGGGCAGAAAGCCCACCCCTTCCTTAAGGACCCGCTCTCTTAGGGCGTACCGGTTCCGCTTGGCCTCCTCGCTGTCGGGCCCTGAGCGGGTGCTGGAGAGGACCACGCCCAGGAAGCGCTCCGGGGCCCTCCGGAAGAGCTCAAAGATGAGGTACCCCCCCATGGAAAGCCCCACGAAGACCGCCCGCTCCAGCCCCGCTTCCTCCATTTCCCGGAGCACCTTCCCCGCGGCCTCTCCCAAAGGGAGCCCCAGGTAGTGGGGGGCGAGGACGGGGAGGCGGGTCTTGAGAAGGGCCACCTCCTTCTCCCACATCCTGGGGCTATAGGGGAAGGCGTGCAGAAAGACCACGCCTTTCATGCTTCCTCCACCACGGCTTCGCCCTTGAGGCCCAGGGCCTCGAGGCGGGCGATGAGGGCAGGGTCCTCCACGATGACCACGTTCTCCTTGCCCAGGCTCTTGGCCCGGATCTTCCCCTCCTTGGCGGCTTCCTTCCAGGCCTCCATGAGGTCGGGGTGCGCCACCAGGAGGGGCGTCACCTTGTGGGCCGGGTAGCGCTTCACTTTAAGGCCTCCTCCAGGGCGTGCCAGGCCAGGGTGGCGCACTTCACCCGGGCGGGGAGCTTGGCCACCCCCTGGAGGGCGAGGAGGTCGCCCAAGGAGGGGTCCGGGGGGGCGCCCTCCACCACCATGGCCTGGAACTTCCGGGAAAGCTCCAGGGCCTCTTCCACCTTCTTTCCCTTCACCGCCTCGGTCATGAGGGAGGCGCTCGCCGTGCTGATGGCGCAACCCTGGCCTTGGAAGCGGATGTCGGCGATGGTGTCCCCCTCAAGGAGCACCATCACCTCCACCTGGTCCCCGCAGGAGGGGTTCATCCCCCCGGCCTGCTTGGTGGCCTGGGGCAGGGCCCCGAAGTTCCTGGGGCTTTGGTAGTGGTCCAGGAGGATCTCCCGGTAAAGCTCGTCAAGGACGCTCATTGGTCCATTATAGCCAGGCCCGGTACTTGGCCTCTATCCTTAGAAGGGCTTCCACAAAGCGGCCCACCTCCTCCTTGGTGTTGTAGAGGTAAAAGCTCGCCCGGGCGGTGGCCGCAAGGCCGAGCTTCCGGTGCAGGGGCTGGGCGCAGTGGTGGCCCGCCCTCACGGCGATTCCCTCCTGGTCCAGGAAGGTGGCGAGGTCGTGGGCGTGGAGGCGGCCCAGGGTGAAGGGGATGACCCCGCCCCGGTCCAGTCCCTTAGGCCCGTAGACCCGGAGGTGCGGGACCTCCTCCAGGCGCTTTAGGGCGTACTCCAGAAGGGCCCGGTCGTGGGCGAAGACCCTTTCCATCCCCACCTCCATGAGGTAGCAGGCCGCCTCCCCCAAGGCAATGGCCTCGGCGATGGGGGGCGTGCCCGCCTCAAAGCGCTGGGGCGGGGGGGCGTAGGTGGAGCGGTTCACGTGGACCTCGCGGATCATCTCCCCGCCTCCCAGGAAGGGCATCATCCCCTCCAGGATCTCGTACCTTCCCCAAAGGGCCCCGGCTCCCGTGGGCCCCAGCATCTTGTGCCCGGAGAGGGCGAAGAAGTCGGCCCCCAAGGCCTTCACGTCCACGGGGAGGTGGGGGGCGGACTGGGCCCCGTCCACCACCACCAACGCCCCCGCTTCCTTGGCCCTCTTGGCGATCTCGGCCACGGGGTTGATGGTGCCGAGGACGTTGGACATGTGGACCAGGGAAACCACCTTGGTCCTCTCCGTGAGGAGGTCGTCCAGGGCGCTTAGGTCTAGCCTTCCCTCCTCGGTGAGGGGGATGGCCTTCACCTTGGCCCCGGTGAGGCCCGCCACCAGGTGCCAGGGGACGAGGCCCGCATGGTGCTCCATCTCCGTGACCAGGACCTCGTCCCCCTCCTTGAGGTTCCGAAGGCCCCAGGCGTAGGCCACCAGGTTCATGGCCTCGGTGGTGTTGCGCACGAAGACGATCTCCTGGGGCTCGGCGTTGAGGAAGCGGGCTAGGCGCCTACGGGCCTCCTCGTAGGCCTCGGTGGCCTCGGCGGAAAGCCGGTAGGCGCCCCGGTGGACGTTGGCGTTCAGGGTCTCGTAGTAGCGCTTTAGGGCCTCTATGACCCGTTTGGGTTTCTGGCTGGTGGCGGCGGAGTCCAGGTAGACGAGCTCCGGGCGCTGGGCGAGGAGGGGAAAGTCCTCCCTTAAGGCGCTTAGGTCCATGCCCTAAGTTTACGCCCTGCCTCCATGGGCGGGCGCTTAGGCGAGGTCCCGCTTCATGCGCTCAAAGGTCTCCTGGTCTATCTCCCCCCGGGCGTACCGCTCCCTCAGGATCTCCAAGGCCCGGTCCACCCTTTCCCGCCGGGGGAGGGTGCGGACCACCAAGTACACCCCAAGGACAAGAAGCCCCAGCCAGAGCAGGGGCAGAAGCCAGCCCCAGAGCCCCAGGCCCATGTGAGGGCCGTAGCCGTACCATCCGTGGGCCCACGCCGTCATCCCTCCCACCTCCTGGCCTCAGGGTAGGCCGGGGCGGTTAGAGGGCGGTAAGGGCCGTGCGGCGGAGGAGCATGGCGTTCACCGCCACCGCCACCGTGGAGAGGCTCATGAGGAGGGCCCCCACCGCCGGGGAAAGGACGATGCCTAAGGGGTAGGCCACCCCGGCGGCGAGGGGGAGGGCAATGGCGTTGTAGCCCGTGGCCCAGAAGAGGTTCTGCACCATCTTGGCGTAGGTGGCCCGGGCGAGCTTCAGGGCCCGGACCACATCCAGGGGGTCGCTCTCCACCAGAACGAGGTCCGCAGCCTCTATGGCCACGTTGGTCCCCGCCCCGATGGCGATGCCCAGGTCGGCCTCGAGGAGGGCCGGGGCGTCGTTGATCCCGTCGCCCACGAAGGCGGTGGGCCTCCACCGTCTGGGCCTTCCCCTTCAGGTCCACCCGCCCGGGGTCAAAGGCCTGGCCGTTGGTGAAGAAGCGGGCCGCCATCATGTCCTCGGTGAGGACCAGGCGGCGGGTGGCCACGGGGGCGGGCAGGGTGGGGAAGGGGCTTAGGGCCTTGGGCAAGGGAAGCGGCCCTCTTTCCGCAAGCGGCAGGCCGTGCCAGTGGAGGTTGGTGGGCTCAGAGAGGCGGTTTCCCAGGGTGAGGTGCACCGTGTCCTTGGGGCGGACCCGGAGAGTGGGCCCGGGGAGCCCCAGCATGCCCTTTGGGCTAAGGCGCGTAAAGCCCCTAAAGCCGGGCGAGGGCCCGGGAAAGCCTGGCGCGGGCCTCCTCGGCCACGGGGGCGAGGGCCCTTTGGGTGGCCTCGGGGAGGACCCGGAACATCTCCCCGGGGTCTTGCACCAGAACCTCCACCCCCTCCTCGGCCTCCCGGAGCACCACGTTGCAGGGGAGGAGGAGGCCGATCTCCGGAAGGGCCTCCAGGGCCCGCGCCGCCAGGTGGGGGTTGCAGGCCCCGAGGATCAGGTAGGGGGGCCTTTCCAGGCCGAGCTTGGCCTTTAGGGTGGCGGCCAGGTCAATCTCGGTCAGGATCCCGAAGCCTTCCTCCTTGAGGGCGGCCTCCACCTGGGCCCGGGCCTCGGAAAGGTTGGCCTTGAGGACCTTGCTCATCCCGGTCATGGATACCTCCTACCCCTATAGTCTACTCCCCGTGCCCGCCCAGGAAGGGGCCGTGCCAGGTGTGGACCCAGACCTCCCCGGTGTAGGCGTTCACGGAGAGCATGCCCTCCACCTCTTTGCAGCCGAAGTCCAGGGTGTAGTACCCGGGGAAGGCGCCCTCCTCCAGGACCCGGGCTCCGGGGAGGAAGCCCTTGAGGAAGGTTTCGGCGAGCTTTTTGGCCTCCTCGAGGCCGTAGCGCACCGGGGCCTGGACGGGGCCGTGCATCCCGTAGCGGGTGTTCCACATCATGTTGGGCCCGGGCTCGGGGGAGACCACTCCGGTGTAGCGGTCGGCGATGAGCTCAAAAAGCCCCTGGCCCCGCTCGTCCACCACCTGGACGTAGTAGTTCTGGCTGAAGGCCATGAAGTCCTTGAGGCGCGCCCCCGGGTAAAGCCGCTTGGCGTAGGCCTCCATCCGGGCCTTGGCCACCTCCTGGGGAATGGGCTTCGCCTCCGGGGGATATACGGCCATTATGCCCATGCCCCCCATCCCCATCATCCCGTAGCCGGGGCCGTAGCCTCCCATCATGCCCTGGGTGAGGGCGAGCCCCAAAAGCCCAAGGGCCGCCAAACCCAAAACCCAACCGGTCCGCTTCATGCTTCCCCTCCTTCCAGCTCCCTCTTGAGCTTTTTAAAGGTCTCCTCGTCCAGCTCTCCCTTTGCGTAGCGGAGCCTGAGGGCCTCCAGGGCCTCGTCCTTTCCCTTGCGGCCCTCCCACCCCTCCAGGGCCCTAAAGCCCAGGTAGACCAGGAAGGCCAAAAGGGCCAGGAAAAGGAGCATGTTGAAAAGCCCGAAGAAGCCTCCGAAGCCGCCCATTCCGCCCCAACCCATCATGCCCATCGTCTACCTCCCATCTATACCCTAGCCCCGTACTGTTAAGCCCGCGTAAAGGAGGCGCGGGCCGGGGTAGGCTGGTCTTGGTGATCCGTAAGCGCCTCTTCGCCCGCCTCTACCCCGGGCTTTCCGCCCGGCACGAGGCGTTGGTGGCGGAGAGGAAGCGGGCCCTTTTCCAGGAGGCCCTTAGGCGGGTGCGGCCGGAAAAGGTTCTGGAGATCGGCCCCGGGCCCGGCACCAACCTGGCCCACCTGCCCGAGGGGGTGGCGTACCTGGCCCTCGAGCCCAACCCCTTCTTCCACCCCCACCTGCGGGAGGAGGCGAGGAAGCGGGGCCTCGCCCTCACCCTGCTGCCCGGGCGGGCCGAGGCTATTCCCCTCCCCGGGGAAAGCGCGGACCTGGTGGTGGGCACCCTGGTCCTCTGCTCGGTGGCGGACCCCGAAAAGGCCTTGGAGGAGGTCCACCGGGTCCTAAGGCCGGGCGGGGCCTACCTCTTTCTAGAGCACGTGGCCGCTTCCCCAGGGACCTCTTTGCGCTTCCTCCAAGGAGTGGCCACGCCTTTGTTCGCCTTTTTCGGAGATGGGTGCCACCCCAACCGCGAGACCCTCGCCCTAATCCGGGCCTGCTTTCCCCGGGTGAAGGCGGAGGCCTTTTCCCTCCCCCTTCCCGTGGTGGCTCCCCACGTGGCGGGGCTCGCCTTCAAGGAGTAGGGGATACGGGCTCCCCTTCAGCGCTCCGAGGGCACGGTTTCGAACAAAAACCTTTGCAGCTCCGCTTCAGGGGCCCGCTGGCTCAGGTAGAGCACCTCCACCCCCACGATCCGGCCCTCCTCGTCGTAGTCCACGATGATCCCGGGGGCCACTTCCTCCGAGCGGCTGGCCGGACCTTCGGTTAGCGTCAAGTAGAGCGCATCCGCTTCACGGTCTATCTTTAGCCTCATAAGACTACCCTCCGGTCCAAAAACGCCGTTACCACCCGCATGGGGTGGGGCTTAGGGTTCACGACAACTCGGAGTACCTTATTCTCCCTCTCCGGAATCCGGACGAGGCGGTGCTCCAGTGAGGGGTCTACCCGGTCCTTTTCCACGGCTTCTGGAAAGGCCAGCGCCCGCTCTATCCACTCTAGGGGGATGCCCCTCTTCTCCAGAACCTCCCGTGCGTGCTGGGTGAGGACGTATTCCAGGCTCCCCATGCCGGGCTTCGGCACCCTAAAGCTAGGGTAGCCTCCCTTGGGCTTCCCTTCAAGCAGAAGGAGATCTGGGGGCAGCCTTCCCGATCCTTGGGCTTTCGGCAGGGACGCGTCCTTACGGAAGCTTCCAGACCCGCCCTTGGCCGTCGATGAAAACGAGCCTTCCCGCCTCCTGGGGATGGGCGGCGAGGGCTAAGACCGCGCCCTGCCAGAGCCTTTTCCTAAGACCTCAAACCCCGGCCCCCCTCAGAAAAGCCCCGAGGACCTCCAGGAGGGCCGGGTCGTCGTCCACCAGGAGGACTTTCATGCGAGGTCCCGCTTCATCCGCTCAAAGGTCTCCTTGTCAATCTCCCCCCTGGCGTACCGCTCCCTCAAAACCTCCAGGGCCCGGTCCCGCCTTTCCGGGGCCAGGTACCGGACGAGCCAGTAGACGAAGAGGCCCAGGAGGACGAACCAGAGGAGGCCGAAGAGGGGCCCCCACCAGCCCAGGTACCAGCCGCTTCCGCACCACCACATGCCCATCACCTCCAAGGGTTACCTTAGCTCGGTTGGGTTAAGCCCCAGTAAAGCCTTGGGGCCGGAAACCCCGTAGCCTCAGGGAGTTGGTGAGGACGAAGAGGCTACTGAGGCTCATGGCCGCCGCGGCCAGCATGGGGTTGAGGAGGAGGCCGGTGAAGGGGTAGAGGGCCCCCGCGGCCACGGGGATGAGGACCAGGTTGTAGGCGTAGGCCCAGAAGAAGTTGAGGTAGATGGTGCGCAAGGTGCGCCTCGCGAGCCGGACCGCGTTTACCACCCCCCAAAGGTCAGGGGTGAGGAGGACCACGTCCCCGGCCTCGAGGGCGATGTCCGTGCCGCTCCCCATGGCGAGGCCCACGTCCGCCTGGGCTAAGGCGGCGGCGTCGTTGATGCCGTCTCCCACGAAGACCACCTTCCGCCCCTCGGCCTGGAGCCTGCGGATGGCCTCCACCTTTCCCTCAGGCCTCACCCCGGCGAGGACCTCGGGGATGCCCAGGGCTTCCGCCACCTGCCGGGCCGGGGCGGGGTGGTCCCCGGTGAGGAGGACGAGCCTCAGGCCCAGGGCTTTCAGGGCCGCCGCCACCCCCTGGGCCTCGGGCCTTGGGGGGTCAAAGACGGCGAAGGCGGCGAGAAGGCGGCCTTCCTCCGCCAGGTAGAGGGGGGTGTACCCTTCCTCGGGGAGGGCCTTGGCCTCCTCGGGAAGGGGCACGCCCAGGCGCTCCATGAGGGCGGGGCCTCCCAGGTGGAGGCGCCTTCCTTCCATCCGGCCCTCCACCCCCTCCCCGGGAAGGGCCCGCACCTCCTCCGCTTGGGCCTGGGGCAGGCCCTTCGCCGCCTCCAGCACCGCCTTGGCCAGGGGGTGTTCGCTTCCCCTTTCCAGGGCGGCGGCAAGCCTTAGGGCCTCCTCCCGGGAGAGGCCGAAGGGGAGGACCTTGACCAGGGTGGGCTTCCCCTTGGTGAGGGTCCCGGTCTTGTCCAGGACCACGGTGTCCGCCCGGGCCAGGGCCTCGAGGGCCGTTCCCTTGCGGAAGAGGAGGCCCATCTGGGCCGCCCGTCCCGTGGCCACGGCGATGGCCGCCGGGGTGGCAAGGCCCATGGCGCAGGGGCAGGCGATGAGGAGCACGGCGAGGGCGGCCACGAAGGCGTGGGCGAGGCCGGGGCCCAGGAAGAGCCAGAGGAGGAAGGTGAGGAGGGCGATCCCCAGGACCACGGGCACGAAGACGCCCGCAATGCGGTCGGCGAGCTCCTGGACTTTGGGCTTGTGGCCTTGGGCCTCCTCCACCATCCGGGCCATCTGGGCCAGCACCGTGGCCTCGCCCACCCGGCTCACCCGCACGAGAAGGACCCCCTCGCCGTTCACCGTGCCTCCCACCACTTCGTCCCCGGGGCCCTTGGCCTTGGGGATGGGCTCCCCGGTGAGCATGGACTCGTCCACGTGGCTTTGCCCTTCCAGGACCACCCCGTCCGCAGGGATGCGTTCTCCCGGCAACACCCGCACCAGGTCCCCGGGGATCAGGGCCAAGGCGGAGATCTCCTTCTCCTCCCCGTCCTGCACCACGCGGGCGGTTTTAGGCCTTAAGGCGAGGAGCTTCCTGATGGCCTCCGAGGCTTTGCCCTTGGCCCCTTCCTCCAGGTGCTTGCCGAGGAGGACGAGGGTGAGGATCACCGCCCCGGCCTCAAAGTAGAGGTGGCGGGCCTCCTCGGGGAAAAGCCCCGGGAAGAGGAGGACCAGGAAGGAGTAGAGGTAGGCGCTTCCCGCCCCTAGGGCCACCAGGGTGCTCATGCCGAAGGAAAGGTGGCGGGCCTCGGCCAGGGCCTGGCGGAAGAAGCGCCTACCCGCATAGAGGACGGGGAGGGCGGCGAGGGCCTGGAGAAAGCCGGGGGGGTGGGTCAGGGAAAGGAGCATGGGCCCCATGGCGAGGAGCAGGGTGAGGAGGGCGAAGGGGACGGCGAGGAGAAGGTCGTTGCGGTAGGTGGGAAGGGGCTTAGCTTCCTCCTCGGCCACCTCCACAGGCTCGTACCCCGCTTCCCGGATGGCCTGGTGCAGGCGGGGCAGGCTCACGGCGTCCGGAAGGTATTCCACAAAGGCCTTCTCCGTGGCCAGGTTGACGCTTACGGAGAGGACCCCGGGCAGTCGGCCAATGGCCCGTTCCACCCGGGCCACGCAACTGGCGCAGGTCATGCCCTTTACTGGGATCTCGGCCCGGGCCACCACGGGCTCGTAACCCGCCTCCTCCACCCGCTTCAGGACCTCTCTAAGGTCCACGCCCTCTTGGAGGCGCAAAAAGGCCTCCTCGGTGGTGAGGTTGACCCGGGCCTCCTCCACCCCCTCCGCCCGCTTCAAGGCCCTTTCCACCCGGGCCACGCAGGCGGCGCAGGTCATGCCCCTGACGCCTACCTTGATCTCCTGGGCCATGGCCTCACCGGTACTTGAGGGCCTCCATCAGCTCCTCTACGATCTCCTCCACGTCCCCTCGCTCGTGGGCGGTGGCCACGTGGTCCCGGAGGTGGGCCCTTAGGACCATCTCCCCCACGCGGTCCAGGGCACCCTCCACCGCCTTGAGTTGTTTGAGGACGTCCACGCAGTAGACCTGGGGGTCTTCCAGCATGCGGAGGATGCCCTCCAGGTGCCCCTTGGCGGAGAGGAGGCGCTTCTTGGCCTCCTCCCTCACCTTGGGGTCCAGGTGCAGGTGGGGGTGGGACATGGCTAGGCCAGGACCTCGGCCTTGTACCCTTCCTCCTCCACCGCCCGGACAAGGGCCTGGGGGTCCGCTTGGCCTTCCACCAGGGCCTCCCCTTTTTCCAGAGAAACCTCGGCCCTCTCCACCCCGGGCACCTTGAGGAGCGCCTTCTTCACCGCCATGACGCAGTGGTTGCAGGTCATGCCTTCTACCTTGAGCTTTAGCATTCCGCGCACCTCCTACCCCTCCCCAGGGGGGGTGGGTATCTCTACCCTAACCCTTTTCCCCATCCCCGTCAAGGACCACCGCCCCGGGCAGAGTCCCCGGGGCGGGTTGCGGCCTGGGCCTAAAGGTCTAGGAAAACGGTCTCCCCCTCCAGCCGGGCGGGGAAGACCTTCACGGGCCTCGGGGCGGGGAGGGTCTGCCGCCCCGTCCTCAGGTCAAACCGGGCCCCGTGCCGGGGGCAGACGATGGCCCAGTCCTCCACTTCCCCCTCGTGGAGGGGGCCGTCGTCGTGGGTGCAGACGTCCTCCAGGGCGAAGACCTCCTCCCCCGTGTAGAGGAGGAGGATGGGCTTCCGGTGCTCGGGCCGCTTCACCACGAGGCGGCCGTTCTGAAACTCGCCGAGCTTGGCCACAGGCGTCCACATGCTAACTGCCTCCATGGGGGCTAGGGAGAAGCCCTTTTGGGGCCCCTGCTCTGGCGAAAGCCAGAGCGGGGTGCTTAGATGCGCACCTTCTCCTCGATCACCGCCTCGATGTGGGCCCTCAGGGCCTTCAGGGGGATGCGGGAGAGGACGTCCGCGAGGTGGGCCTTGACCAGAAGCTCCTGGGCGAGGCCTCGAGGGAGCCCCCGGGACTGGAGGTAGAAAAGCTGCATCTCGTCCACGGGGGCGGTGGTGCTCCCGTGGGTGCAGCGCACGTCGTTGGCCCCGATCTCCAGCTGGGGGATGGAGTCCACCCGGGCCGTGGGGGAGAGGAGGAGGTTGCGGTTGGCCTGGTAGGCGTCCGTCTTCTGGGCGCCCCGTTCCAGCTTGATGAGCCCGGAGAAGACCGCCCGGGCCTCGTCCTTCACCGCCCCCTTGTAGAGGAGGTCGCTTCGGGTGTGGTGCTCCACGTGGTGCTGCAGGGTGTAGTGGTCAAAGTGCTGCCTGCCGTGGCCGAAGTAGAGGCCGAGCATCTCGCTTTCCGCCCCCGGGCCCACAAGCTCCGAGGCCACCTCGCTCCGGGCGTAGGCGCCCCCGAGGTTCACCACGAGGTCGTTGAGGCCGCTGTCCCGCTTCAAAAGGGCCCTTTGCCGGTGGAAGTGCCACACCCCCTCTCCAAAGGTCTGGACGTGGGCGTGGCGCAGGCGGGCCCCGGGCCTCAGGACCATCTCCGTGGCGGAGAGGTGGAGGGTGGGGGGGAGGTCCAAGGAGAGGTACTCCTCGATGTAGGCGGCCTTGGCGTTGTCCTCCAGGAAGAGGAGGGTGCGGCCGAAGGAGGCCTTCCCTTCCAGGAGTACCTTGAAGACCCCGAGGGGCTTTTCCACCTCTAGCCCCGCGGGCACGTAGAGGAAGGCCCCGTGGGTGAAGAGGGCGCTGTTCTTTGCGGCGAACTTGTCCTCGGTGAAGACCGCCTGGAAGAGGGCGGCTTCCACCTTTTCCGGGTGGGTCTTCAGGGCCTCGGCCAGGGAGGTGAAGACGAGGCCCTTCTCCTTTAGCCCCTCCGGCACCTCGGCGTAGACCAGGTCGGGCCCCACGAAGACCAAAAACCCCGAGACGTCCGTCTTCTCCAGGCGGCGCTTCACGGGCTCGGGGAGCTTGTCCCGGGAAAGCCTAAGCCCCTTGGGGGCCTCCGCCTCCTGTTCCAAAGGGGCCTCGGAGAGGTCGGTGTAGCGCCAGTTCTCGTCCTTTTTGCTGGGATAGGGGAGGCGGGCGAAGGCCTCGAGGGCCTTTAGCCTCTTCTCCAGCACCCAGGCGGGCTCGCCCAGAGCCTGGGAAAGGGCCTCCACTTGCGTTTTGTCCAGTACCTGCATCCTGCCTCCTTGCACGGGAAGGGGGGAGGCGCGGAGGCCTCGCCCCCTGGGCCAAGTCCCTTAGCCTACGGAACCCTCCATCTCCAGCTCAATGAGCCGGTTGAGCTCCACGGCGTACTCCAAGGGAAGCTCCTTGGCGATGGGCTCGATGAACCCCCGCACGATGAGGGCCGCCGCCTCGTCCTCCTTGAGGCCCCGGGACTGGAGGTAGAAGATCTGCTCGTCGTTGATCTTGGAAACCGTGGCCTCGTGGCCCACGTGAGCGGTGTCCTCCTCGATCTCAATGTAGGGGTAGGTGTCCGTGCGGCTCTCGGGGTCAATGAGCAGGGCGTCGCACTCCACGTTGGCCTTGGCGTGGCGGGCCCCTTCCAGGACCTTCACCAGGCCCCGGTAGCTGGCCCGGCCCTGGCCCTTGGAGATGCTCTTAGAAACGATGGTCCCCGAGGTGTGGGGAGCCCCGAAGAGGATCTTGGCCCCGGTGTCCTGGTGCTGGCCCGTCTTGGCGAAGGCGATGGAGAGGATCTCCGTGCGGGCCCCCGGCTCCAGGAGGTAGCTGGAGGGGTACTTCATGGTGACCTTGGAGCCCAGGTTCCCGTCCAGCCACTCGTGGAAGGCGTCCCCGTAGACCAGGGCCCGCTGGGTCACCAGGTTGTACATGTTGGTGGACCAGTTTTGGATGGTGGTGTAGCGGCTCCTCGCCCCCCGCTTCACCACGATCTCAATGACCCCGGTGTGCAGGCTTTCCGTGGAGTACATGGGGGCGGTGCAGCCCTCGATGTAGTGCACCTCGGCCCCCTCGTCCACGATGATGAGGGTGCGCTCAAACTGGCCGAACTCGGGGGTGTTCACCCGGAAGTAGGCCTGGAGGGGGAGCTCCACCTTGACCCCCGGGGGCACGTAGACGAAGGAGCCCCCGGACCAGGCGGCGGAGTTCAGGGCGGCGAACTTGTTGTCCTCGGGGGGGACCACCTTGGCGAAGTACTCCTTGAAGAGGTCCTCGTACTTCTTCATCCCCTCCTCGATGGCCACGAAGATGACCCCCTGGCGCTCAAGCTCCTCCCTGACCCGGTGGTAGACCATCTCCGAGTCGTACTGGGCCCCCACCCCGGCGAGCACCTTGCGCTCGGCCTCGGGGATGCCCAGGCGCTCGTAGGTCTTCCGGATCTCCTCGGGGATCTCCTCCCAGCTCTTGGCGTCCCGCACCTCGGCGGGCTTCACGTAGTAGACCAGGTTGTCCAGGTCCAGGCCCGAGAGGTCGGGGCCCCAGGTGGGCATGGGCTTCTTCTGGAAGATCTCAAAGGCCCGCAGGCGGAACTTGAGCATCCACTCGGGCTCGCCCTTGTGGTAGCTGATGGCCTCGATGACTCTCCGGGTGAGGCCCCGCTCGGCCACGAAGACGGGCCTGACCTCGTCTATGAAGTGGTACTTGTACTCCTCCCCTAGGGTCTTCAGGTCGGTTTCGTTCATGCGCCCTCCCTTACCCTTTCCCTAAGCCACTCGTACCCCTTAGCTTCCAGCTCCAGGGCGAGCTCCGGGCCCCCCTCGGCCACCACCCGCCCGTCCATCATCACGTGGACCCGGTCGGGGACGATGTAGTTCAGGAGGCGCTGGTAGTGGGTGATGACCAAAGCGCCGAAGCCGGGCCCCCGCATGGCGTTCACGCCCCGGGCCACCACCTTGAGGGCGTCGATGTCCAGGCCGGAGTCCGTCTCGTCCAAGACGGCGTAGGTGGGCTCAAGGACCAAAAGCTGCAGGATCTCGTTCCGCTTCTTCTCCCCACCGGAAAAGCCCTCGTTGAGGTAGCGGGAGAGGTAGCTCTCGTCCCAGTCCAGAAGTTCCAGGGCCCGCTTCACCTTGGCCCAGAACTCCGCCACCCCCACCTCCCGGCCTAGCCTCGCCTGGAGGGCGAGGCGGAGGAAGTTGGCGATGGTCACCCCGGGCACCTCCACCGGGTACTGGAAGGCGAGGAAGAGCCCCTTCCTGGCCCTTTCGTCCGGGGAGAGGTCCAGGATGTTCTCCCCGTCCAGGAGGACCTCCCCCCTCTCCACCGTGTACTCGGGGTCCCCGGCCAGGATCTTGCCCAGGGTGCTCTTGCCCGCCCCGTTAGGGCCCATGAGGGCGTGGACCTGGCCCTTGGGAACCACCAGGTTCACCCCTTTGAGGATGGTTTCCCCGTCGATGGAAGCCCAGAGGTCGCGGATTTCTAGCTGGTTCATCTTGCCTCCTGAGTTCGGGCCGGCCTCTTACTGCGACCCGCTTGCAGTAAGAGTATACCGCCCTTCCCTCATAAAGTATAGTGGTTTAGTCGGGATTTGCCAGGTGGAAGCCCAGGGCCTCGGGCAGGCCCAAGGGGGTGGGGGGAAGCCTCCTTTCCAGCTCGGGGCAGAAGCGTCCCAGAGCGCGGCCGAGCTGGAAGCGGAAGGTCTTTGGGAGAGGGCCTTGCCGCACCTCCAGAAGCTTCTGCCAGGCGGCCTCCCGCTCCCCTAGGCCCAAAAGGGCCAGGACCTCCACCGCCCGGGCCTGGGCCAGGAGCCCGGGGTCCTCCAGGGGCGGCAGGGCCACGATCTGGGCCAGGGCCTCCCCCAGGCTACCCTCCCGGGCCAAGGCCTCGGCGTAGCCCAGGCGGGCCTGGGCCCTTAGGTAGGGGTTTTCCAGCTCCAGGAGGGGCCTGAGGAGGGCCTTGCCCTCGGCGGGGGGGAGGAGGAGAGCGAGGAGGCTGGCCGCGTCCAGCCTGAGGGCGGTGTAGCGCTCGGTGGGCTCCTCGGGGATTTTTTCAAGAAGGTTTTCCAACAAGCGCTTGGCTTGGGGGGCGTAAAGCCCTCCCAGGAAGGGAGGGCGGTAAGGCTGGCCCGCCTCCAGGAGGAGGTAGGCCGCCCCCAAGCGGAAGAGGGTGCGCAGGTGGCGGTAGCGGGCTTCCTTGGGGCGCTCGGAAGTGGTGCGGAAGTAGGCCTCGGCGGGCACCAAGTGGGCCAGGGCCTCAAAGGGCCGGCCCCTGGCGGCCTCGAGGATGCCGGCCTCGCTCTGGACCCGGGCCTGGGTGAAGGGGTCTTCCGCCTCCCCCAGGGCCCTTTGGATGGCCTCCTCCGCCTCCTGGTAAAGGCCCAGGCGCCGGAGGAGGGTGGCGTAGCGGGCCCGCACCCGGGCCACCTCGTCCTTGGGGGCCCCGGCCTCCTCCAGGGCCTTGAGGCCTTCCTCCATCCGGGCCTTGGCCTCGAGGCGGCCCAGCCGCATGAGGAGGTCCCCCATCTGGTAGCGGGCCCGGCCCAGGAGGAGGGCGTCGTGCCCCACCTGGTCCAGGGCCGCGAGGGCCTCCTCGTACCGCCCCAGGTCCTTGGCCACCAGGCCCCGCCAGAGCTGCACCCGGTCCCGGAGAAAAGGGGCCACGGGGAGCGCCTCGGCCTCGGCCACGAAGCGGGCGGCCCTTTCGTAGTCCCCCTTCCACCGCTCCACGGCGGCCATCACCAGGAGGCCTTCCGCCTGGGCGGTCTCGTCCAGGAGGGCAAGGTCCTCTTTGGGAGGGAGGAGGCTTTCCGCTTCCTTGTAGAGGGCGGCGTCCGCCTTGGCCTCCGCGGCCTTGATGCGGGCCCAGGTGCGCAAGGTGGGGGTTTGGGACTCCGAGAGCACCTTTAGGGCGGCCTCCGCCTCGGGGTGGGCGTACTGGCCGAGGACCGCCCGGTAGCGGACCACCACCCCCGCCAAGGCCTCCAGGTCCTCCTGCGGCCAGGCCTGGGCCTCCTCCCAGAGGCCGGGGAGCAGGGCCAGGCGGGCGGGATCTTCCTGTAGTAGATCCAAAAGAACCCCCCGCTCCCCGGCCTTGCGGGCGTGGTAGAGCTTGCGGAAGGTGTTCTCCTGGGGGAAGTGTTCCAGGGCCAGGCGGTGGAGCTCCTTGGGGGCTTCCTCGGGCAGGAGGCTCCTCAGGGCCGGGCGCACCAGGCCTTCCCCTACCCAGTCCAAAAGGGCCCGCTCCGCCTGGGAAAGCCTCTCCAGGGGCTTGCCCAGGGCCTTTTCCAGGAGGGCGAGGGGAAAGGCGGGGTCGGCCTCGGGGCTGAAGGCGGAAAGGGCCTCGAGGAGAGGCCTCAGGGCGGGGTCGTCCTGCAGGGGGGTTTTGGGGTCGTGCTTGGCGGCCTCCAGGAGCACCAGGCGGGAAAGCTCCCCAAAGTTGCGCCCCGCCTGGTTCACCAGGGCCTCGAGGCGCTCCGGGGGGAGGTGGGGAAGCCTTTCCCTTACGAAGCGGCGGGCCTCCTCCCGGCTGGGCGGGGAGAGGGGCTGGTAGGGGAGGGTGGGAGGAGGCTCCGAGAGGGCGGCCAGGTAGGGCACCCTGAGCCTCCGTAGGAAGGGCTCCAGCCAGGCGGCAAGCCCCTTCTGGGTTCCTTCAGGGCCCCTGAGGGGTAGGCCCTCCAGGGTGCCCTCCGCCTCGGCCCGGAGAAGGAGGGGCCGGCCTTGCCCGTTCAGGGCCTGGGCCAGGAGGGTGAGGACCTCCTGTTGCAGGGCCCCCTGGAGGGCGTAGGGCTGGGTGGGGGAGAGCTGGGCCAGAAGCCCCCGCACCTCCTCTCCCACCTCCAGGGCCTCCGCCAAGGGCACCAGGGCCTGGGCCACCTCCCCTCCCAGGTTGAGGAGGTGGGGTTCCTGGTGGGGGAGGGCGGAAAGGGCCCGGGCCAGGGCGGAGAGGAGGACCCCTTTGCCCGTGGCCGGCCCCCCCACCACCACCATCTGGGGCCTTTCCCCCGCCTCCAGCTCCTTGAGGAAGCGGCGGAAGATGCGGCGCTTGTCCCGGCCCAGCACCTTGCGGGCGCTTTCCAGGAAGAGCTCCGCCGGCGGGGGCGGGGGCTTTAGGCCCACCTCCCGGTAAAGGTCGGCGATGAGCCCGTAGAGCCGCTCCTTCTCCTCCGGGCTCCCCAGGTCCTTGTAGAGGATGTTGCGCACCGTCCCCGCCCGGCCTCCCCGCTCGGCCATGAGGGCCTCGAGCCAGCGCAAGGACCCCCTTTTCCCCCGGTGGTCTTGGCCCTGCAGGTGGGGACGGAGGGCTTCCAGGTAGCGAAGCCAGGGTGTAGAAGCTTCGTGCATGATATCTACACTTTACCCGGCCGGTGTGCCCTTTGGCAACAAGGCTGCAAGCGCAGGGTACCTCTTTGATGCCCCTTTGGCGTGAGTGTTTCGCCTAAGCCCAGGCGTGGAGGCCCTACGGATGGTTTTTACCGGGGCCCCCATGCGGGCTTGGGCCAGCATGGGGTATGGGACCTCCCTTCAAGAGGGGCAAGGGCCGCCCCTTTAGGGGCGGCCCGGAAGGAAGGCCCTTATTGGACGGGCTCGGTGAACTGGGCCTCCTCCGTGGAGCCCTTGAGGGCCAGGGTGGAGGCCTCCCCCTGGGTCAGGGCCAGGACCACCTCGTCAAAGTAGCCCGCCCCCACCTCCCGCTGGTGCTTCACGGCGGTGAAGCCCTGGGCCTGGGCCAGGAACTCCTTCTGCTGCAGCTCCACGAAGGCGGGCATGCCCCGGGCCTTGTACCCCTTGGCCAGCTCCCAGGTGTAGTAGTTGAGGGTGTGCCAGCCCGCCAGGGTGATGAACTGGAACTTGTAGCCCATCTCCCCCAGCTCCCGGTTGAACTTGGCGATGGTTTCGTCGTCCAGGAACTTCTTCCAGTTGAAGGAGGGGGAGAGGTTGTAGGCGAGGAGCTTGTCGGGGAACTCCCGCTTCACCGCCTCGGCGAACTTCCTGGCCTCCTCCAGGTCGGGCTTGGAGGTCTCCATCCAGAGGACGTCGGCGTAGGGGGCGTAGGCCAGGGCCCGGGCGATGCCGGCCTCAATCCCGTTCTTGAAGCGGTAGAAGCCCTCGGGGGTGCGCTCGTCGGAAAGGATGAAGGGCCGGTCGCGCTCGTCGATGTCGCTGGTGATGAGGGTGGCGGCCTCGGCGTCGGTGCGGGCGACGATCAGGGTGGGCACGCCCATCACGTCGGCGGCGAGCCTGGCGGCCTGGAGGGTGCGGATGTGCTGGGCCGTGGGCACCAGGACCTTGCCGCCCAGGTGGCCGCACTTCTTCTCGCTGGCCAGCTGGTCCTCGTAGTGGATCCCGGCGGCCCCGGCCTCGATCATGGCCTTGGTGAGCTCAAAGACGTTGAGGGCCCCGCCGAAGCCCGCCTCGGCGTCGGCCACGATGGGCACGTACCAGTCCCGGCTCACCTTGCCCTCGGCGCGCTCCACCTGGTCGGCCCGCATGAGGGCGTTGTTGATGCGCTTCACGATCTGGGGGACGGAGTTATAGGGGTAGAGGGACTGGTCGGGGTAGGTCTGCCAGGCCAGGTTGGCGTCCGCAGCCACCTGCCAGCCGGAGAGGTAGATGGCCTCGAGGCCGGCCCGCACCATCTGCACCGCCATGGCCCCGGTGTAGGCCCCGAAGGTGTGGACGTAGGGCCTCTCGTGGAGGAGGCGCCAGAGCTTTTCCGCCCCTCGCTTGGCCAGGGTGTGCTCCACCATCACGCTCGGGCGGAGCCGCACCACGTCCTCGGGCCGGTAGTCCCGCCGGACGCCTTTCCAGCGGGGGTTCGTCTCCCACTCCTGGCGAAGGGCCTCGGCCTCTTGCCGCATCTCCGGGGTGAGCACGCTTAAGGGTTCCATGGATCACCTCCGGCCCTCAGTCTGGGGGCGGGGAAGGCTCCGGTGTAGGGTGTAAGCCCGCAGGCTTCACACCCCAAGCGGGTGTATCCGGCCTTGGGCTACACTCCTAAGCGCCCGCACCTTGGTTTCGCAACACGAAATGCCCGAACCAGGGCTGGGGGGGAGCCCCCACCGCGGCGAGGTACTTAGCGCGCCTGCTGAGCGGCGATGAGTAGGGGGTCCCAGACGGGGCTATAGGGCGGGGCGTAGGCCAGGTCCAGGGCCAGGAGGTCCTCTACCGTACCCCCTCGGGCCAGGAGGGCGGCCAGGGCGTCTATGCGGAGGGCGCCGTGCCCGTGGGCCACCACCGCGCCGCCCAAAAGCCTCTCCGTCCCTTCCTCGTAGACCAGCTCCACCCAGAGGGGCTGGCTTCCCGGGTAGTAGTGGGCCCCGTCCCGGCTCTGGATGAAGACCTTCCGGGCCTTGAACCCCTCCTTGAGGGCGGTCTCCAGGGAAAGCCCCGTGGTGGCCACCGTCAGGCCGAAGGCCTTGAAGATGGCCGTGCCCACCACGCCTTGGAAGCGGGCCTCCTTGCCGGCGATGACGCTCCCTGCGGTGCGGCCGTGCTTGTTGGCCACGTCCCCTAGGGGAAGCCAGTAGGGGCGCTTGAGAACCTGGTGGAAGCTTTCCGCCACGTCCCCGGCGGCGTAAACCCCCTCCAGGTTGGTGCGCATCCTTTCGTCGGTGGCGACGGCCCCGGTAGGTCCCAGGGCCACCCCCATGGCCTGGGCGAGCTCGGTGTTAGGGCGGATCCCCGTGGCCAGGAGGACCAGGTCGGCGGGCACCACCCCTTCCGAGGTCTCCACCGCCTCCACCCGGCCCTGGCCCCTTAGGGCCTCCACCCTCACCCCGGTCCAGACCTCCACCCCGTGCCGCTCCAGCTCCTCCCGGAGGAGGGCGCCCACCTCGGGGTCCCAGTGGGGGAGGGGGCGGTCCTTGGCCTCCAGGAGGGTTACCTCCAGGCCCCGCTTGCGGAAGGCCTCGGCGGCCTCGAGGCCGATGTACCCCGCCCCCAGGATGGCGGCCCGCCGGGCCTGGGAAAGGGCCCCTAAAAGCCTCTCCCCGTCCTCCATGCTCCTTAAGGTGTAGACCCCGTCCTGCTCCGTGCCGGGGATGGGGGGGATGGTGGGCCTTGCTCCCGTGGCCAGGACCAGGTGGTCAAACCGGTCCTGGAAGGTCCTCCCCTCGGCGTGGTCGTGCACCGTCAGAGTGCGGAGCTCGTAGTCCACGTCCACCACCTCGTGGCGGGTGTGGACCAGAACCCCCCCTTTCCGGAACTCCTCGGGGGTGCGGGCCACCAGCCTTTCCAGGCGGGGGATCTCCCCGGAAAGCACGTAGGGGAGGCCGCAGGCCCCGTAGGAAACCCACCCCGACTTCTCGTAGACCACCACCTCCAGCTCGGGGTTCTCCCTCTTGGCCTTGGCGGCGGCGGAGGCCCCGCCCGCCACCCCGCCCACGACCACCATGCGCTTGCCCATGGGGGGTATTGTGCCACGAAAGGGGTGGGCGGGATGTCCCTCCTGGCAAGAGGTCCCTGGGGGACTTCCCCAGGCCAGGGAGGCGAAGGAGAAGGGGTATTAGGTCTGGGCCTTGCCGGCCTCCTCCCTCCAAAGCCTCCCGCCCTTTAGGTGGAGGATGCGCCCCGCCCTTTGGGCCAGCTCCAGGTCGTGGGTGACGAGGACGAGGGTGCGCGCCTCGCCCAGGGAGAAGAGGAGGTCCGCCACCTGCTCCCGGGACTCCAGGTCCAGGTTCCCCGTGGGCTCGTCGGCGAAGAGGATGGGGGGGTCCAGGGCCAGGGCCCGGGCCAGGGCCACCCGCTGCTGCTCCCCGCCGGAGAGGCGGCTTGGCAGGTGGTGGAGGCGGTCCTTTAGGCCCACCCGCTCCAGAAGCTCCGCCGCCCGCGCTAGCCTCGCCCTCCTGGGCCAGCCCGCGAGGAGGAGGGGGAAGGCCACGTTCTCCAAGGCGGTGAGGGTGGGGATGAGGTTCCACTGCTGGAAGACGAAGCCCATATGCCTAAGCCGCACCCCGGCCCTTTCGTCCTCGGAGAGGGCGTGGAGGGGCGTGTCCCCCAGGTAGACCCCGCCCTCCATGGGCAGGTCAAAGCCCGCGAGGAGGTTCAAGAGGGTGGTCTTGCCGCTTCCCGAGGGGCCCACCACCGCCGTGGCCCCCGGGGGGAAGGCGTAGGTGAAGCCGAGAAGGGCCACCACCTCCTTCTCCCCTTGCCGGTAGCGCTTGGTGAGGTTTTCCGCCCTTAGGGTCATCTACACCCTCCCCAAGGCCTCCACCACGGGAATGCGGCTGGCGTGGTAGGCGGGAAGAAGCCCGGCGATAAGCCCGAGGCCAAGGGCCACCCCCAGGGCGAAGAGGGCGAGCCTCGGGGTCACCGCCGAGAGGGCCAGGCCCACCTGGTCCAGGGTGTAGAGGTTGATGAGGGAAGAGGCCAGGCCCCCGAGCCCAAGCCCCAGGGCCCCGCCCAAAAGGGCGAGGAGGAGGGCCTCCAAAAGGACGAGGCGGAAGATGAACCCCCGCCTCGCCCCTAGGGCCCGCATGACCCCGAACTCCCGCACCCTTTCGTACACGGACATCATCACCGTGTTGGCCACCAGAAGCCCCCCCACCACCAGGGCCACTAGGCTGATGCCGAAGCGCACCAGATCGCTGATCCTTAAGGCGCGCTCGGCGAAGCGCATCACCTCGCTCGTGGTCTGGGCCTTCACCCCGGGCACTGCCCTTTCCAGGGCCCGGGCCACCTCTTCCGCCTTCTGGCCGGGGCTTAGGGCCACCAGCACCGCGGTCACGTTCTCCGTGCCCAAGGCCTCTTGGATCGCCCTCAAGGGGACGAAGATCAGGTTGTCCGCGAGGCCTCCCGTCTCCTCCAAGACCCCCTCCACCCTAAGCTCCAGCCTGGGGGAAAGCCTGAGGACGCTTCCCAGGCCGAGGCCGCTCCGCCCCGCCACCTTGGCCCCCACCACGGCGCCCTTCCCCGAGGGGATGAGGCGGCCTTCCTTGGCCTTTAGCCCCGGGTAGAGGAGGTCTGGGGGGACTCCTTCGGGCAGGCCCTGGAAGAGGAAGCTGGTGCTGGGGTCAAAGCCCCCCCGGGTGAGGAAGAGGGTGGGGACCACCGCCCGCACCCCTAGGGCCTTTCCCGCCTCCTCCAGGGCCTTCAGGGTCTCGGGGGGGATCTCGGGGAGGGCGCCGAAGACGAAGCCCTCCGCCCCTTCCGGCACCACCTGGATGGCGGGCCCCACCCGGGAAAGCTCCTGGAAGAGGGCCCGCCTCAGGCCCTCTCCGAAGGAGAGGAAGAGGACCATGCTCCCCGTGGCCACCAGGACCCCGAGGAGGGTGAGGAGGCTCCGGACGGGCCGGGCCAGGAGGTTGCGGAGCACGAGGAGGAAAAGCTCCATCCTCCCCGAGGCTACCCCAAGGCGGGGCCATAGGCGTGGCCCGGCCTACAAAAGGCGCTCCACGAAGCGGGTCTCCATGGCCTCCAGGAACTCCCGAGGGTTCACCTTCTGCCTTTCGGGGTGCTGGTAGTAGGCCTGTTCGGCCCGGTCAAAGTCCTCGTGGGCCACGAACCAGAGAAACTCCCGCTCGGAGAGCCAGTAGGCCCCGAGGACCTCAAAGCCCAGGGCCTGCCTCAGGGGGACGATGGTTTCCAGAAAGACCTTCTCAAAAGCCCCCCTGGTCCCCTCCTTCAGGGTGTAGCGGCGCATCTGGACCTTCATGGGTCCATTGTAAGCGCCTATAATCAAAGCCATGCGCACGGCGGAGATCCGCGAGAAGTTCCTCTCTTTCTTTGAGGGCAAGGGGCATTTGCGCCTTCCTTCCTTCAGCCTCATCCCCGAGGACGACCCCTCCCTCCTCTTCACCTCGGCGGGGATGGCCCCCCTAAAGCCCTACTTCCTGGGGGCGAAGCCCATCTTCGGGGGCAAGGAGTGGCGCAGGGTCACCACCTGCCAGGAGTGCCTGAGGGTGGGGGACATAGAGAACGTGGGCCGCACCAGCCGGCACAACACCTACTTTGAGATGCTGGGCAACTTCTCCTTCGGGGACTACTTCAAGAAGGAGGCCATCCTCTGGGCCTGGGAGTTCCTCACGGAGCACCTGAAGCTGGACCCTGGGCGCCTTTGGGTCACGGTTTACGAGGACGACGAGGAGGCCTACGGGATCTGGCGCGACCTCGTGGGGGTCCCCGAGGAGAGAATCGGCCGCTTCGGCGAGGACGAGAACTACTGGCCGGGCGGGGCCATCACCCACGGGCCCAATGGGCCCAGTGGCCCCTGCTCGGAGATCTTCTACGACCGGGGCCCGGCCTACGGCACCCCGGACGAGACCGGCCCCAACACGGGGAGTGGGGACCGGTTCGTGGAGATCTGGAACCTGGTCTTCACCCAGTACGACCGCCAAGGCCCCATCCCCGGGCCCGGGATCCTCAAGCCCCTGCCCCAGAAGAACATTGACACGGGCATGGGCCTCTACCGGGTGGCGGCCATCCTCCAGGACGTGGAGGACTTCTACCGCACGGACACCTTCTTCCCCCTCATCCAGGAAGTGGCCCGGATGAGTGGCAGGCCCTACGAGGGGAAGGGAAGCGTGAGCCACCGGGTGATCGCCGACCACGTCCGGGCGGTGGTGGCGGCCCTCTCCGACGGGGCTACCTTCTCCAACACCGGGCGGGGCTACGTGATCCGGCGCCTCCTCCGCCGGGCCCTAAGGCACGGCTACCTCCTCGGGCTTTCCGACCCCTTCCTCCACCGCCTCGCCCCCCTGGTGGCCGAACTCCTCGGGGACTTCTACCCGGAGATGCGGGAGAACCTCCCTGCGGTGGAGAAGCAGATCCGCCTCGAGGAGGAGCGCTTCTTGGAGACCCTGGAGGGGGGCCTCAAGCGCCTGGACGCCCTCCTCTCCGGCCTCAAGCCCGGGGAGGTCCTTCCCGGGAAGGAGGCCTTCAGGCTTTACGATACCTACGGCTTTCCCCTGGACCTCACCGTGGAGATCGCCGCCGAGCGGGGCTTTGGCGTGGACACGGAGGGCTTCCAGAAGGCCATGGAGGAGCAGCAAAGCCGCTCCCGGGCCGCCATGGCCTTTGAGCGGGAGATCTTCAAGAAGAGCGCCCAGGTCCTGGAGGAGCTCTACGCCGAGCGGGGGGCCACGGAGTTTTTGGGCTACAACACCCTGGAGGCCGAGGCCGAGGTCCTGGCCCTCCTCGCCGGGGACCAAAGCCTCGAGGAGGCGGGGCCCGGCACCGAGGTCCAGGTGGTCCTGGACAAGACCCCCTTTTACGCCGAGGGGGGTGGGCAGATCGGGGACTTCGGCGTTTTGGAGTGGCCTGGGGGCCTGGCCCGGGTGGAGACCACGAAGAAGGCGGAGCAGGGGATCTTCCTCCACAAGGCCCGGGTGGAGGAAGGGGTGCTGAGGGTAGGGGAGAGGGTGCGGGCGGTGGTGGACCCCAAAAGGCGGGACACGGAGAGGAACCACACCGCCACCCACCTCCTTCATGCGGCGCTAAGGGCCGTCCTCGGCCCCCACGTGCGCCAGGCGGGAAGCCTGGTGGCCCCAGATAGGCTCCGCTTTGACTTCACCCACCCCGAGCCCCTGAAGCCCGAGGAGCTTGAGCGGGTGGAGCTTTTGGTGAACCGCTGGATCCAGGCCGACTTCCCCGTGACCTGGCGGTACATGCCCCTGGAGGAGGCGAGGAAGGAGGGGGCCATGGCCCTCTTCGGGGAGAAGTACGGGGAGGTGGTCCGCGTGGTGCGGGTGGAGGGAAGCCCCCTAAAGGGCCTCGAGTCCAAGGAGCTTTGCGGCGGGTGCCACGTGCGCCGCACCGGGGAGATCGGGGCCTTTCTCATCACCGGCGAGGAGGCGGTCTCCGCCGGGGTGCGCCGCATAGAGGCGGTGACGGGGGAGGAGGCCATCCGCTTCGCCCGCGGGAGCCTGAACCGCCTGAAGGCCCTGGCGGGCCGCCTCGAGGTGGGGGAGGCCGCCTTGGAGGAGAGGCTGGAGAAGCTCCTTTCCGAGCTCAAGGAGAAGGAGCGGGAGGTGGAGCGCCTCCAGGCCCGCCTGGTCCAGGCCGCCCTGGGAGGAGGCGGGGGGCCTTCCCTGGAGGAGAAGGGGGGCCTGAAGTGGACGGTGGCGGAGCTTCCCGGCTTGGACGCCAAGGCCCTGCGCCAGGCGGCGGACGACCTGGTGGCCCGGGGGGCGGACGTGGCCCTGGTGCTCTCGGGGGGGCAGGCGGTGCTGAAGCTCTCCCCGAAGGCCCAGGGAATGGGCCTCGAGGCGGGAAGCCTCTTCCGGGCCCTCGCGGAGAAGGCGGGGGGCCGGGGCGGGGGCAAGGGGGCCCTGGCCCAGGGGGGCGGCCTGGACCCGGAGCGGGCCAAGGCCGCCCTGCCCGGGCTTTTGCCCTAAGATGGGGGTATGCTTCTCCTGAGCCTTTTGGCGGTGGCCCTTTCCTGGGCCCTCTTCGCCCTCACCTTCGGCCGGTACCAAAGGAGGCCTTCTCTCCACAACGCCCTCTATAGCCTCGGCCTCCTCTTCTTCGCCGTGGCGGTTTCCGCCGAGCTCCTCGCCCGCCTCTTGGGGGGTTGGAGTCCCTTGCTTTACCGCCTCTGGTACTTCACCGGGGCCATGCACGGGGTGACCTTCCTGGGCTTAGGGAGCCTCGCCCTCCTCAACCCCAAGGCGGCCCGGGCCTTCCTCCTCGCCCTAGGCCCCTTCTTCCTCTGGGGCCTTTACCTGGTGGCCTCGGCCCCCCTGGACTTCGCCCGCCTCCCCGAGCCCTACACCCCCTCGGGGGCGGCCTTCCCCCCCCCTGGCCTCCTCTCCCCCAGGCTTTGGACCATCCCCTTCAACCTCCTGGGCACGGCCCTCATGGCCGGGGTGGCCCTTTACACCACCCTCCTCTTCTGGCGGAGGAACCCCCTAAGGGCCCAGGGCACGGTCCTGGTCTTCCTGGCCACCCTGGTCCTCGCCTCCACCAGCGCCCTAAACCGCTTCGGGGTGGCGGGCCTGGAGGAAGGGGGAAGGGCTTTGGGGGTGGCCCTCCTCTACCTGGGGGTGGCCCTGGCGGACAAGAGCGTGCGGTATGCGGGTGGGCGCGCTTGACGTGGGGGAGGCCCGGATCGGCCTCGCCGTGGGGGAGGAGGGGGTGCCCCTGGCCTCGGGCCGGGGCTACCTGATGCGGCGGACCCTCGAGGAGGACGTGGCGGCCCTCCTGGACTTCGTGCGGCGGGAGGGCCTGGGGAAGCTCGTGGTGGGCCTCCCCTTGCGCACCGACCTCAAGGAAAGCGCCCAGGCCAAGAAGGTCTTTCCCCTGGTGGAGGCCTTGAGGGCTAAGGGGGTGGAGGTGGAGCTATGGGACGAGCGCTTCACCACCAGGCTCGCCAAGGAGCGCTTAAAACACGCTCCCAAGCGGCTTCGCCGGGACAAGGGGAAGCTGGACGAGCTCGCCGCTTTGGTGCTTCTGGAGGACTACCTTGCCCGAGGGCTCTAGAAGGTGGCTTTGGCGGGGGGTGGTGGTCCTTTTCCTCACTTTCGCCCTTTTGCTCCTCTATGCCCTATGGCTTCTTGGCCCCACGGGGAAGGAGGCCCTGGTGCGCATCCCCAAGGGGGCCAGAGGGGCGGAGGTGGCGAGGATTCTGGAGGAGGCCGGGCTTCTGCGCTCGGGGTACCTTTTTTCCGCCTACCTGAGGTTTTCGGGAAGGGCCAAGCGCCTGGTCCCCGGGGTCTACCGCCTGAAGGGGGAAGGGGCCTTCCGCCTGGCCCGGGCCCTCACGGGCGGGGAAAGGCCCCTAAGCGTGACCCTCACCTTCCCCGAGGGGGAAAGGGCGGCGGACTACGCCCGGAGGCTCTCCCAGGCGGGGCTGGACGGGGAGGGCTTCCTCAGGCTCGTGGAACGCCCGGGGGCCCTGAAGCCCCCCTATGTGGAGGGAAGGGGCCTCGAGGGCTACCTCTTTCCCGCCACCTACACCTTTGACCTCCTGGCCACCCCCGAGGAGGTGGTGCGGGCCATGCTCCGCCGCTTTGAGGCGGAGCTCACCCCGGTGGCGCGGCGCCTCCTTGCGGAGCGGGGGCTTTCCGTGCACGCCTGGGTCACCCTAGCCTCCATCGTCCAGGCCGAGGCGGGAAGCGAGGAGGAGATGCCCTACATCGCCGGGGTCTTCCTGAACCGCCTGGAGCGGGGCATGCCCCTCCAGGCCGACCCCACCGTGGCCTACGCCCTGGGGAAGCGCCTGCCCGAACTCTCCCGCCCCGGGGGGGATTTTCAGGTGGACTCCCCCTACAACACCTACCGCTACGCAGGCCTTCCCCCGGGGCCCATCGCCAACCCTGGGCAGAAGGCCCTCCTCGCCGTCTTGAACCCCGTGCGCCAGGACCGGGGGGGCCGCCCCTACCTCTACTTCTTCCATGCCCGGGGAAAGCTTTACCTGAACGTGGACTTTGAGGCCCACCTGCGGGACCTGGCCCGCTACCGCTACGCCTCCCCGTCCCCCTGACGGAGGAGGCGGAGCTGGGCGTAGGCGAAGAGGAGGGTGAGGAGGAGGATCACCACGGTGACCGCCGCCGCGTAGCCCAGGCGGAAGTTCTCAAAGCCCGTCTCGTACAGGTAGTAGCCCAGGACCCTCGTGGCCCCGTAGGGCCCCCCCCGGGTGAGGAGGAAGACCGCCGCGTAGGACTGCAGGGCGAGGATGGTTCCCACCACCACCAAAAAGGCCACCGCCGGGCGCATGAGGGGGAGGACCACGTGACGGAAGGCCTCAAAGGGTCCCGCTCCGTCCACGTAGGCGGCCTCGAGGAGGGTCTTGGGGATGGCCTTGAGCCTGGCCGAGGCCACCAGGACCCCGTAGCCCAGGTGGCGCCATAAGGTGAAGGCCACGACCATGAGGAGGGCCCAGAACCCCTCCCGGTCCCAGGGGGGGATGGGGAGGAACTGGGCCAGGGCCCCGTACTCGGGGGTGAAGAGGGTGTACCAGCTTAGGGTGGCCCCGCCCAAGGTGACCAGGCCCGGCAGGAAGAGGAGGCTCTTGGCCAGGCGCTCGTAGGGCATCCCCTCCAGGGCCACCGCCAGGGCCACGGAAAGTCCCACGAAGAGGGGAAGGGCCAGGAGCATGAACTTCAGGGTGACCCAGAGGCTTCCCCAGAAGGCGGGGTCCTGGAGGAGGTCCCGGTAGTTCTTGAGCCCCACGGGCCTGGGCTCGGAAAGCCCCGACCAGTCCCAGGTGGAGAAGCGGAGGACGTCCAAAAAGGGGTAGAGGACGAAGAGAAAGAGGGGAAGGAGGGCCGGGAGGGAGAAGAGGAGCAGGGGAAGTTTCTTCCGCACGGGGCTACCAGAGGTAGAGGAGGGAGAGAAGGAAGGGGTAGCGGTCGGAGGCGGAAACCTCCAGGGCCAAAGGCTCCAGGTAGAGCCTAAACCCCGCGCCCCAGGCCAGGTGGAACCCCGCCTGGTAGCCGAGGCCGAGGCCGAGGGAAAGGGCCCCGCCGGGAAGCTCCAGGCTGGCGAGGGGGCCGAGGTGGACCCCGAAGGGGTAGCGGAGGGAGAGGCCCAACCCCAAGGAGGTGTAGAGGTCGGCGAGGACGAGGCCGGGGAGGAGGTTGGCCTTGAGGAGGGCGTGGACTTCTGGGTTCTGGGAAAGGAGGACCTGGAGGTCCAAGCCGGTGTCCAACCCCAAGGGGCTAAAGGGCAGTAGGGCGCTTCCTTGGAGGTAGAGGCCCTTGTCCGGGGCGTAGCCTAAGCCCAGGGTGTTCTCC
The DNA here is from genome assembly GCF_054979525.1 of Thermus sp. H19.2. Lineage (NCBI taxonomy): Bacteria > Thermotogati > Deinococcota > Deinococci > Thermales > Thermaceae > Thermus > Thermus sp. H19.2. The sequence continues at coordinate 1,905,634 of NZ_CM143429.1, read as the reverse complement.
GGGTAGGCCGGGGCCTGGGCCAGGCCGAGGCCCAGAAGAAGGCCAAGGAGGGAGAGAGCCCGCTTCATGGCCCCTCCATCCTACCAGGTAGCATGGGGGCATGGAGGTGGCCTTTTCCCTGGAGCCCGCTCCCGGCCTGGTTCCCCTTCGGGAAGCCCCCCTCGTGGTTCTGGTGGGGCTCACCGGGGTGGGGAAGAGCACCCTGGTGGAGGCCCTGGGCCTCCCCCGGCTCCCCGACCGCCGCGAGCTCGTGGACCGCTACGTCCTCCCCCGCTACGGGGCAGAGCCTCCCATCCCCCGGGAGGAGCGCTTCCGCCTCACCCGGCGCTTCCGGGAGGAGTTCCCCGGGGGGGTGGCGGAGGTCCTCGCCCGGGGGTACGTGCCCCCCAAGCCCCTCCTCCTCTTTGACGGCCTGAGGGGGGAGGGGGAGGTGGCCTTCGCCTTGGAACACCTCCCTAAGGCCCTTTTCGTGGTCCTCCACGCCCGGGAGGCCACGCGGCTTAAGCGGCTCCTTTCCCGCCGGGACGCCTTTGACCGGGTGGAGGTGGCCCCCGAGGAGGAGGCCCGCCTTAGGGCCCTGGCCCAAGGGGTCCTCGCGGAGGAGGAGCTAAGGGAAGCCCTTTCCCTCGCCCCCCTCGAGGAGGTCCTGGCCAAGCTCAAGATCGTGGCCGAGGAGAAGAAAAACTACGACCCCGAGGGGCCTTTACGCCTTCTTAAAGGCCACCCCCGGGCCCTGGTCCTGGACACGGAGGCCCTCTCCCCCGAGGAGGAGGTCCTGGCGGTGCGGCGCTTCCTCCGAGAGAACCTTCGCTAGCCCGTAGAATGGGCTCTATGCCGACGGTACGGAACCTGCGCCTCATCCCCTTCCGCATTCCCCTGAAGGCCCCCTTGCGCTGGGGGAAGGCCTCGGAGCTTGCCGCCTTGGAGCACGCCCTTTTGGAGGTGGAGCTCTCCGACGGCTCCATAGGCCGGGCCGAGGTGGCCATCCGCCCCACCATCTACGGGGAGACCCTGGGGAGCGTGAGGGCGGGGCTGGAGCACTTGAGGCCGAGGCTTTTGGGCCTCGAGGCCGACGACCAGGAGGGGATTAGGGCTGTTCTGGAGGCTTTCCCCTTTAACTTCGGCCTCAAGGGCGCCCTGGACCTTGCCCTCTGGGAGGCCTGGGCGAGGAGCGAGGGGGAGGAGCTTTACCAGGTCCTGAGGCCCGCCAAGCACCGGGTGCGGGTGGCCTACCTCCTGGGCCTCGGGGAGGAGGACGAGGTCCTGGAGGACGCCCGCATGGCCTTTGGGGCGGGGGTCAGGATCTTCAAGGTGAAGGTGGGGCGGGACCTGGAGAGGGACACCCGCCGTATCCTCCGCCTGAAGGAGGCCTTCCCCGAGGCCGAGCTCTACGCCGACGCCAACGAGTCCCTTCCCCCCAAGGAGGCCGAGCGCTACCTTTTGGCCTGGAAGGAGCTTGGCCTCCGCTACGTGGAAGAGCCCTTGCCCATAGAGGAGGTGGGGGCGCGGCGGAGGCTAAAGGAAAAGGGGATCCTCCCCCTCATCGCCGACGACTCGGCTATGACCCTGAAGGACCTCAGGCGGGAGCTAGAGCTGGACACCTTTGACGTCCTCAACCTCAAGCCCGCCCGCACCGGGGTCACCTGGACCCTGGAGATGCTGGCCCTCGCCCGGGAGCGGGGCAAGAGGGCCATGGTGGGAAGCCAGGCGCAAAGCGCTTTCGGGGCCTACCAGTCCGCCCTCCTCGCCTTCCAGCAGGGGGTGACGGAGCCCAATGAGCTCGCCTTCCACCTCAAGGCCGAGGGCGGCTTCTTCCCCTTCCCCCCCTTCCGGGAGGGGTGGCTTTACTGGGAGGACCTGGTGGAGGGGCGCTTTGACGAGGAGGCCTTCGCCCGGTACGCCTTAAAGGAGGCCTAACGCCTCCCGGAAGTCCCGGAAAACCCCCCTCGCCCCTGCCTCCCGAAGGGCCTCCGCCCCGTGCCCCGTGAGGAGGCCATAGGTGGGGATCCCCGCCCCCACGGCGCTCCTCACCCCGGAAGGGGAGTCCTCAAAGGCCAGGGCCTCCCCGGGGGCCACCCCAAGGCGCCCTAGGGCCACTTGGTAGGGGAAGGGGTCGGGCTTACCCCGGCCCACCTCCTCCGCCAGGACCAAGAGGGGCGGCCTCAGGCCCAGGGCCTTCAGCACGTGGCGGGCGTTCTCCTTGGGGGCGTTGGTCACCACGCCCCAGAGGAGCCCCCTTTCCCTGATTTTCTCCAGAAGCTCCGGAAGCCCCGGGGTGGGCCTGAGCCCTTGGGCGAGGGCCCGGAAGCGGGCCTCCTTGGCGGCGATGAGTCTTTGCGCCTCCTCCCCCTCCAGGCCCAGGAGGTCGCGGACGATCTCCGGGTTCAGCCTCCCCGAGATCCTCTCCCGGTAGAAGGCGGGGTCCACCTTTAGGCCATAGGGCCTCAAGGCCTCCCGCCAGGCGAGGAGGTGCAGGGGGTCGGTGTCCGCCAGGGTGCCGTCCAGGTCAAAGAGGACCGCCTTAGGCACGGGCCACCTCCCGCTCCGCGCCCCGGAGGAGGAGGTAGAGGGCGAGGCTTAGGGCGAAAAGCCCCAAGGGGATCCCCCCGTGGGGCAGGAGGGCGAAAAGCCCCGGGATGAGGGTGCTCCCCGCCGCCCCGGCGTACATGAGCCCGCCCAGGGCCCGGTGGCCGAAGCGGGCCTGGACCAGGGCGAAGAGGGTGGAGAAGAGGGGGCCGAGGAGGAAGCCCGCGAGGGGGAAGAGGAGGGCGGTCTGGGGGAGGAAGTTGAGGAGGAGGAGGCCCATCACCCCGAGGAGAAGCCCCCGGAGGGCCCTCAAGGGGTCCTTGGCCACCCTTCCCGCAAGGAGGAGCCTGCCCAGGGCGAGGAAGAGCCAGTAGAGGGTGAGGAGGAGGCCGCCTAGGGCCGTGGCGTGGCCTGCGGCTTCCAGCCAGACCCGGTTCCAGGTGGCCAGGGCCCCTTCCAGCCCCGTGTAGAGCCCCACGGCGAGGAGGAAGGGCCAGAGGGCCCCCCGGGGCCTTTCCTTGGGCCTTTCCGCCGGGGGCGCCTCGAGGACGAGAACCCCCCCGAGGAAGGCGAGAAGGCCCGCCAGGGCCAGAAAGGCGGCGTAGGGGAGCCAGCCCAAGGCCAAAGGGGTGAGGACCGCCCCCAGGCCGAAGGCCACGTTGACCCGGTTTAAAAGCTCCACCCGCTTTTCCGGGTAAAGCTCCCCCACGAGGCTGTTCCCGTGGACGTTCATCACCCCCTCCCCCAGGCCGAGGAGGAAGGCCAGGGGCGCCATCCAGACGTAGGAGGGCGCGAAGGGAAGGCCGAGGAAGGCGAGGCCCACCAGGCCCAGGGCCAGGGGAAGAAGGGGGTGGCGCCTTTCCTCCTGCCCCAGGCGCACCCCGAGGAGGAGGCCCAGGAGGAGGGCGGCGAAGTAGAGGGAGGTTCCCTCTTCCCCTCCGTACCGCTCCCGCCAGTAGGGCAGGGCCGCCCCGGGGAGGGCCACAATCACCCCCACGAGGAAGAGGGCGAGGAAAGAGCCGGCGAGAAAGCGCACGGACCGCATTCTCTCCCCTGGGTGACCCTTTGGTCAATAATGGGGAGGATGGAGCGGCTTTTGGCCCAAGCCCTTTCCGGCGAAGGGTTCTTCGCCTTCCCCGGGGTCCTCCTCCTCCGGGGCCCCGACGCCTTTTCCTTCCTCCAGGGGCAGGGCACCCGGGACCTGCGGCGGCTTTCGGGCCCTTCCGGGGTCCTCTTCCTCAACCACAAGGGCCAGATCGAGGAGGCGGCCACCCTCTTCCCCCACCCCGAGGGCTTCCTCCTCGCCCCCTGGGGGAGCCTCGAGGGCCTAAGAAAACGCCTCCAGCGCTACATCGTCTTTGACCAGGTGGAGCTTGTGGTGCTTCCCCTCTTCCGCCTCCTCTACGCGGAGGGCCGCGAGGAGGTGGGGGAGAGGGCCGAAGGGGCGCTTCCCGCCGAGCTCTACCCCCTCTACACCCTCCTCAAGGGCCTCCCCCTCCTCTCCGACATCCAAGGGGAACTCCCCCAGAGCGTGGGCCTTCTCCACCTGGTGGACCACGGCAAGGGGTGCTACGTGGGCCAGGAGATCATGGCCAGGACCGAGGGGAAGGAGGTGCCCTACCGCCTCGTGGGCCTGAGGGCTTTGGAGGGGGGCGAGGCCCCGGCGGCCCTTTTCCTGGAGGGAAAGCGCGTGGGCGAGGCGAAGCGCCTCCTAAAAACCCCCTTCGGCCTCCTGGGCCTCGCCGTGGTGCGGAAGGAGGTGCCCGTGGGGGCGGAGGTGGAAGGAGGCGGGGGGCGGTACCTGGTGGAGGTCCTCCCCTTTAAGGAGGCGGCATGGAGCGGGCAGAGATCCTTGGAGTAGGCACCGAACTCCTCTACGGGGAGACCCTGGACACCAACACGGCGGAGATCGCGAGAAGCCTCAAGCCCTACGCCCTCAAGGTGGAGAGGACCGTGCGGGTGGCGGACGAGGTGGCCCCCTTGGCCCGGGAGGTGGAGGAGGCCTTGGCACGGGCCAGGCTCGTGGTCCTTTCCGGCGGCCTCGGCCCCACCCCGGACGACGTGACCCGGGAGGCGGTGGCCCTGGCCCTGGGGGAGCCTTTGGAGCTGGACGAGGCCGTGCTTGGGGAGATTGAAGCCTTCTTCCGCGCCCGGGGGCGGGCCATGCCCGAGGCCAACCGCAAGCAGGCCATGAAGGTTCCCTCCGCCGCCTGGCTCCCTAACCCCCATGGCACCGCTCCGGGCTGGTGGGTGCGGAAGGACGGCAAGGACCTGGTCCTCCTCCCGGGGCCCCCGCCCGAGTGGCGGCCCATGTGGCGGGAGGTCCTGCCCCGGCTCGGCCTCCCCGGAAGGCCCTACGCCGAGAGGGTCTTCAAGACCTGGGGCATCGGGGAGTCGGAGATCGTGGAACGCCTGGGGGAGCTTTTCCTCCGGGAAGGGGAGGTGGAGGTGGGCACCTACCCCAAGGTCCACGGGGTGGAGGTGGTGGTCCGGGGGCGGGAGGACCGGGTGGTGGAGGTTTCCGAGAAGATCAAGAAAAAACTCCTCAAGGAGATCTGGGGCGAGGGGGAGATGACCCTGGCCGAGGCGGTGAAAAGGCGCATGGAGCGGGAGGGGGCTACCCTTTCCACCATGGAGAGCCTCACCGGGGGGCTTCTGGGGGCGGAGATCACCCGCGTGCCGGGGGCGAGCCGCTTCTACCTGGGGGGCGTGGTATCCTATTCCCGAGGGGCCAAGGCCCGCTTCGGGGTGCCGGAGGAACTCCTTGCCAAGACGGTTTCCGCCGAGACGGCCAAGGCCATGGCGGAGGCTGCCCGTTCTCTTTTTGGGTCCACCTACGCCCTGGCCACCACCGGGGTGGCGGGCCCGGACCCCTTGGAGGGCGAGCCCGTGGGCACGGTCTACGTGGCCTTGGCGGGGCCCACCGGGGTGGAAGCCAGGCGCTACCGCTTTCCCGGAGACCGGGAGGCGGTGAGGCTTCGGAGCGTGTACGCCGCCTTGGCCCTTCTCGTGACATGAGGCTCTTCTACGCGGTTTTTCTTCCGGAGGACGTGCGGCGGGCCCTGGCGGAGGCTCAAGGGAGGGTTTCCCGCTACAAGGGCTGGAAGGAGGTGCCCCCCCACCAGCTTCACCTGACCCTGCTTTTCCTGGGGGAGCGGCCGGAGGAGGATCTGGAGGACCTCATCGCCTTGGGCCACCGCCTGGGCAGGAAGGTCCCTCCCTTCACCGCCCTTCTCAAGGGCACGGGCTACTTCCCCAACGAGGGCACCCCCCGGGTCTGGTTCGCCAAGGCCGAGGGGGAGGGGTTTGCCCTCCTGGCCGAGGGCTTGAAGGCCGGGGTGAAGGAGCTTCTGGGGGGGGAGGCCCTCCTGGCGGGGGGAGATAAGGACTTCAAGCCCCACATCACCCTGGCCCGGCGCAAGGCCCCGGCCCCCCGGGTGCCCCCCTTGGTCTTCGGCCTTTCCTGGCCGGTGCGGGAGTTCGCCTTGGTGCGTTCGGAGCTGAAGCCCAAGGGGCCCGTCTACACCATTCTGGAAAAGTTTCCCTTGCGAGGTGACCATGGACGAGAACAAGAGGAAAGCCCTGGAGAACGCCCTGAAGACCATTGAGAAGGAGTTCGGCAAGGGGGCGGTGATGCGCCTGGGGGAGATGCCCAGGCAGCAGGTGGACGTGATCCCCACGGGCTCCTTGGGCCTGGACCTGGCCTTGGGGATCGGGGGCATCCCCCGGGGGCGGGTCATCGAGATCTACGGCCCCGAGTCCGGGGGCAAGACCACCCTGGCCCTCACCATCATCGCCCAGGCCCAGAAGCAGGGAGGGGTGGCGGCCTTCGTGGACGCGGAGCACGCCCTGGACCCCCTTTACGCCCAGAAACTCGGGGTCAAGGTGGAAGACCTCCTGGTCTCCCAGCCCGACACCGGGGAGCAAGCCCTGGAGATCGTGGAGCTCCTGGCCCGCTCCGGGGCGGTGGACGTCATCGTGGTGGACTCGGTGGCCGCCCTGGTGCCCAAGGCGGAGATCGAGGGGGAGATGGGGGACCAGCACGTGGGCCTCCAGGCCCGGCTCATGAGCCAGGCTCTCCGCAAGCTCACCGCCGTGCTTTCCAAGAGCAACACCGCCGCCATCTTCATCAACCAGGTGCGGGAGAAGGTGGGGGTCATGTACGGCAACCCCGAGACCACCCCGGGGGGGAGGGCCCTCAAGTTCTACTCCAGCGTGCGCCTGGACGTGCGCAAGAGCGGCCAGCCCATCAAGGTAGGCAACGAGGCCGTGGGCATCAAGGTCAAGGTGAAGGTGGTGAAGAACAAGCTGGCCCCGCCCTTCCGGGAGGCCGAGCTGGAGATCTACTTCGGCCGGGGCCTGGACCCGGTGATGGACCTGGTGAACGTGGCCGTGGCCGCCGGGGTCATCGAGAAGGCCGGGAGCTGGTTCTCCTACGGGGAGCTCCGCCTGGGTCAGGGGAAGGAGAAGGCGGCCGAGGCCTTGCGGGAGCGCCCCGAGCTTTTGGAGGAGATCCGCGCCAAGGTCTTGGAGCGCTCGGACCAGGTGGTCCTGGCCGCCAGCGAGGAAGAGGGGGAGTAGATGGGCCCGCTGGAGCTGGTGCTTCTCTTGGTCCTCGCCCTCCTTCTCCTGGTCCTGGGGGTCCTCTTCTTGAGGCGCAAGGGGGAGGGGGAAGCCAGGGAGATCCTCGAGGCCGCCCGCAAGGAGGCCAAGGAGATCCTCGAGGCCGCCCGCCAGGAGGCCAAGGCCCTCCGGGAGGAGGCGGAGGCCCGCGCCCAGGCCCTCCGCCAGGAGCTGGAAAAGGAGGTGCGCTCCCGCGCCGAGGCCCTGGAGGCCGAGGGCAGGAGGCGGCTTCAGGAGGCGGAGGAACGCCTGAGGGCCGAGCGGGAGGAGCTTAGAGCGGAAAGGGAGCGGCTCAAGGCCCTGGGGGAGGAGCTTAGAGCGGAGAGGGAGCGCCTCAAGGAGGAGCGGGAGGAGCTCCGCCGGGAGGCCGAGAGGCTTTCCAAGCGGGGCGAGGCCTTGGACGCCCGGGCCCTCAAGCTGGACGCCCTGGAGGAGGCCTTGGCCGGGCGGGAGGAGGCCCTGCGGGCCAGGGAGGCCCTTCTGGAGGAGAAGGAGCGGGAGATTGCGGAGCGGCTCCACCAGGTGGCGGGCCTCTCCCCGGAGGAGGCCAGACGCCTCATCCTGGAAAAGTTGGACCGGGAGCTGGAGGAGGAGAAGGCCCAGAGGGTCAGGGCCGCCTTGGAGCGGGCCCGCCTCGAGGCCAAAAGGGAGGCCCAGAAGATCCTGGCTCAGGCCATGCAGCGCCAGGCCTCGGAGACCGCCGCCCAGCTGGCGGTTTCCGTGGTGCCCATCCCTTCCGACGCCATGAAGGGGCGCATCATCGGCCGGGAAGGCCGCAACATCCGCACCTTTGAGGCCTTGACGGGAGTGGACCTCATCATCGACGACACCCCGGAGGCCGTCCTCCTTTCCTCCTTCAACCCCATCCGCCGGGAGATCGCCCGCATGGCCCTGGAGGAGCTCTTAAAGGACGGGCGCATCCACCCGAGCCGCATCGAGGAGGTGGTGGAGAAGGCCAAGCAGGAGATGAAGACCTTCATCTACGAAAGGGGAGAGGAGGGGGCCCTGGAGGCCGGGGTGGTGGGCCTGAAGCCTGGCCTCATCCAGCTTTTGGGCCGGCTCCACTTCCGCTCCAGCTACGGCCAAAACGTCCTCAAGCACTCGGTCCAGGTGGCCCACCTCGCCGGGATCATGGCGGCGGAGCTGGGCCTGGATGCCGCCATGGCCCGGAGGGCGGGGCTTCTCCACGATATCGGCAAGAGCGTGGACCGGGAGGTGGAGGGAAGCCACGTGGAGATCGGCATCGCCCTGGCCCGGCGCTTCGGGGAACCCCCCGAGGTGGTGGACGCCATCGCCCACCACCACGATCCCGAAAACGCCGAGACCCTCTACGCCGTTTTGGTGGCTGCGGCCGACGCCCTTTCGGCGGCGAGGCCGGGGGCGAGGAGGGAGAGCCTGGAGGAGTACCTCCAGCGCCTCGAGGCCCTGGAGCGCATCGCCCTCTCCTTCCCCGGTGTGGAGACGGCCTTCGCCGTACAGGCGGGCCGGGAGGTCCGGGTCATCGTCAAACCCGACAAGATCACCGACGCCAAGGCCACCCTGCTCGCCCGGGAGATCGCGGGCCGCATCGAGCGGGAGATGAACTACCCGGGCCAGGTCCAGGTCACCGTGGTGCGGGAGACCCGGGCGGTGGAGTACGCTAGGTAGAGTGAGGCGATATGCTGAAGGGCGAGGACATCGGGATTGACCTGGGGACGGCCAGCGTCCTCATCTACGTGCGGGGGAAGGGGATCGTCTTAAGGGAGCCCTCCGTGATCGCCGTGGTGCAGGGCAAGCGGGAGGTCAAGGCGGTGGGGGCGGAGGCCTACCGCATGCTGGGCCGCACCCCGGGGAACATCGTGGCCGTGCGGCCCCTGAAGGACGGGGTCATCGCCGACTACGCCCTCACGGAGCGCATGCTCCTCCTCTTCCTGCAGAAGGTCCTTTCCCCCATGAGCCGCTTCTTCAAGCCCCGGGTCATGGTGGGGGTGCCCTCGGGGGTCACGGACGTGGAGCGCCGGGCGGTGGTGCAGGCGGTTTCCTCCTTGGCCCAGAAGGTCTACCTCATAGAAGAGCCCTTGGCGGCCGCCATCGGGGCGGGCATCAACGTGGCCGAGCCCACGGGGAGCATGGTGGTGGACATCGGGGGGGGCTCCACGGACATCGCCGTCATCTCCCTGGGCGGCATCGTGCGCTCGGAGAGCCTCCGCATCGCCGGCAACGAGATGGACCAGGCCATCATCCGCTACGTGCGGCAAAAGTACAACCTCCTCATCGGGGAGCGCACCGCCGAGGAACTCAAGATCCAGCTGGGCCGGGCCCAGGTCCTTCCCGGGGAGGAGAAGGAGGTGGCCGAGGTGCGGGGCCGGGACCTGATCACCGGCCTTCCCCGCACGGCGGAGATCCCTGCCCTTGACGTGGCCGAGGCCTTGAAGGAGCCCTTGGAGAAGATCTTCCAAGGGGTGAAGGGGGTCTTGGAGACCACCCCTCCCGAGCTCGCCTCCGACATCTACGAGCGGGGCATCCTCCTCACCGGGGGCGGGGCGCTTCTCAAGAACCTGGACCTCGCCCTGCAGGAGGCCACCGGCGTCCCCGTGGTGGTGGCGGAGAACCCCATTGAGGCCGTGGCCCTGGGGACCGGGAAGGCCCTGGAGATGCTCCACGTCCTCGAGGACACCATCCTCTCCTCGGACGACGTCCTGAAGAGGTGAACCCGTGGAGATCGGGGAGATCCTCAAGTTCCTTCCCCACCGCTACCCCTTTCTCCTCATAGACCGGGTCCTGGAGGCGGACGAGAAGCGCTTCCGCGCCCTCAAGAACGTCACCTTCAACGAGCCCCACTTCCAGGGCCACTTCCCCGGCTACCCCGTCATGCCGGGGGTCTTGATCCTCGAGGCCATGGCCCAGGCGGCCGTGGGAACCCTGGTGCGGCAGCCGGGCTTCGCCCCGGGGGGATGGGTCTTTTTGGTGGGGGTGGAGGAGGCCCGCTTTAAGAAGCCCGTGGTGCCCGGGGACACCCTCCTCCTGGAGGGGGAGCTCCTTTTCTTCCGCCGGGGATTGGGCAAGGTGGCGGTCCGGGCCTTGGTGGAGGGGGAGGAGAGGGCCCGGGCCACCCTGAGCTTTGCCCTGAAGGAGGGATAGTGGCGGACCTTGCGGCCTACCTCAAGCGGGCGAGGGGAGGACGGGTGGTGCAGACGGGCTTTCTCACCCCCGAGGAGCAGGCGGCCCTTGCCGCCTTAGCGGGGAAGGAGGGCCTCAAGGTGGCCTTTTTCGGGGGCTTCCCCTTGGCCGAGCGCAAGGTGGCGGTCCTCCACCCCCCCGAGGTGCCCTCCGTCCACGACCCGGTGGCCGTCTTCCTCCTGGAGAGGGAGCCCTCGGACCTGGGGGAGGCCATGGGGGACGTGGAGCCTTGGGAGGAGGGGTACCTGGTGGCCCTCCTCCCCCAGGGGCGAAAGGCCCTGGAGGAGGGGGGCTACCGCCTCCACCCCCCGCCGCAAGGCGCCGTGCGGGCGGCCAGGGAGCGGGTGCGCACCCTGGTGGTGCCCTCCCTGCGGGTGGACGCCGTGGGGGCCAAGGGGTTTGGCGTGTCCCGCACCTGCTTCGCCCAAGGGGTGAAGGCGGGGAAGGTGCGCCTCCGGGGGAAGGTGGCCTCTCCCAAGGAGGAGATGGCCCCCGGGGACGTCCTCCTGGCGGAGGGCCTGGGGAGCCTCACCCTCTTGGAGGTGCTTGGACAAACGGTGCGGGGCAACTATAAAATCAAGGTGGAGGTGGAGCGCTAGGAGGAGCTTTCGGCGCCGGGCTTGACGGGATAAGGGTGTGCCGTATAGGCTAAGGTTTGTGCTCTTTGGTCGGGCCAAGGGAGCACGGTAAGAGCCAGCCGCCGCAAGGGGAAGGCCCCCCTTGCGGAAGAACCCTGTTAGCTTACCTCGGGCGGCCCGCTTTCCCCGAAGAGGTGACGCATGGAGATTAAGCGGTTCGGTCGCATCCGAGAGGTTATTCCCCTACCTCCCCTTACGGAGATCCAGGTAGCCTCCTACAAGAAAGCCCTGCAGGCGGATGTGCCCCCCGAAAGGCGGGAGAACATCGGCATCCAGGCGGCCTTCAAGGAGACCTTCCCCGTGGAGGAAGGGGACAAGGGGAAGGGCGGCCTGGTGCTGGACTTCCTGGAGTACCGTATCGGCGACCCCCCCTTCTCCCAGGAGGAGTGCCGGGAGAAGGACCTCACCTACCAGGCGCCCCTCTACGCCAAGCTCCAGCTCATCCACAAGGACACGGGCCTCATCAAGGAGGACGAGGTCTTCCTGGGGCACATCCCCCTCATGACCGAGGACGGCTCCTTCATCATCAACGGGGCCGACCGGGTCATCGTCTCCCAGATCCACCGCTCCCCGGGCGTCTACTTCACCCCCGACCCCGCCCGCCCCGGGCGCTACATCGCCAGCATCATCCCCCTGCCCAAGCGGGGGCCCTGGATTGACCTCGAGGTGGAGCCGAACGGCACCGTCTCCATGAAGGTCAACAAGCGCAAGTTCCCCCTGATCCTCCTCCTTAGAGTCCTGGGCTACGACCAGGAGGTCCTTTCCCGGGAGCTTGGGGCTTATGGGGAGCTGGTGCAGGGCCTTCTGGACGAGGCCGTGCTCTCCATGCGTCCGGAGGAGGCCTTGGTGCGCCTCTTCACCCTTCTCCGCCCCGGCGACCCCCCCAAGAAGGACAAGGCCCTGGCCTACCTCTTCGGCCTCCTGGCCGATCCCAAGCGCTACGACCTGGGGGAAGCGGGCCGGTACAAGGCCGAGGAGAAGCTGGGGGTGCGGCTTTCCGGGCGCACCCTGGTCCGCTTTGAGGACGGGGAGTTCAAGGACGAGGTCTTCCTGCCCACCCTGCGCTACCTCTTCGCCCTCACCGCCGGGGTTGCGGGCCACGAGGTGGACGACATCGACCACCTGGGCAACCGCCGCATCCGCACCGTGGGGGAGCTCATGGCCGACCAGTTCCGGGTGGGGCTAAGCCGCCTCGCCCGGGGGGTGCGGGAGCGCATGCTCATGGGCTCTCCCGACACCCTGACCCCGGCCAAGCTGGTGAACAGCCGCCCCTTAGAGGCCGCCCTCCGGGAGTTCTTCGGCCGGAGCCAGCTCTCCCAGTTCAAGGACGAGACCAACCCCCTCTCCTCCCTGCGCCACAAGCGGCGCATCTCCGCCCTGGGCCCCGGCGGCCTCACCCGGGAGCGGGCGGGCTTTGACGTGCGCGACGTGCACCGCACCCACTACGGCCGCATCTGCCCGGTGGAGACCCCGGAAGGGGCCAACATCGGCCTCATCACCTCCCTGGCGGCCTACGCCCGGGTGGACGAGCTGGGCTTCATCCGCACCCCCTACCGCCGGGTAAGGGGCGGGGTGGTCACCGAGGAGGTGGTTTACATGACCGCCACCGAGGAGGACCGCTACACCATCGCCCAGGCCAACACCCCCTTGGAAGGGGACCGCATCGCCACCGACCGGGTGGTGGCCCGGAAGAAGGGGGAGCCCGTGATCGTGACCCCGGAGGAGGTGGAGTTCATGGACGTCTCCCCCAAGCAGGTCTTCTCTGTGAACACCAACCTCATCCCCTTCCTGGAGCACGACGACGCCAACCGGGCCCTCATGGGCTCCAACATGCAGACCCAGGCGGTGCCCCTCATCCGGGCCCAGGCCCCGGTGGTGATGACCGGCCTCGAGGAGCGGGTGGTGCGGGACTCCTTGGCCGCCCTCTACGCCGAGGAGGAGGGGGAGGTGGTCAAGGTGGACGGCACCCGCATCGCCGTGCGCTACGGGGACGGCCGCTTGGTGGAGTACCCCTTGCGCCGCTACGCCCGCTCCAACCAGGGGACCGTCCTGGACCAGCGCCCCCGCGTGGTGGTGGGCCAGCGGGTGAAAAAGGGCGACCTCCTGGCCGACGGCCCCGCCTCCGAGGAGGGCTTCTTGGCCCTGGGGCAGAACGTCCTGGTGGCCATCATGCCCTTTGACGGGTACAACTTTGAGGACGCCATCGTCATCAGCGAGGAGCTCCTCAAGCGGGACTTCTACACCTCCATCCACATTGAGCGCTACGAGATCGAGGCCCGGGACACCAAGCTGGGCCCCGAGCGCATCACCCGGGACATCCCCCACCTCTCCGAGGCCGCCCTAAGGGACCTGGACGAGGAGGGGATCGTGCGCATCGGGGCCGAGGTCAAGCCCGGGGATATCCTGGTGGGCCGCACCAGCTTCAAGGGCGAGCAGGAGCCTTCCCCGGAGGAACGGCTTCTCCGCTCCATCTTCGGGGAGAAGGCCCGGGACGTGAAGGACACCTCCCTCCGGGTGCCTCCCGGGGAGGGGGGGATCGTGGTGGGCCGCCTGCGCCTCCGCCGGGGCGACCCCGGGGTGGAGCTCAAGCCCGGGGTGCGGGAGGTGGTGCGGGTCTACGTGGCCCAGAAGCGCAAGCTCCAGGTGGGCGACAAGCTCGCCAACCGCCACGGGAACAAGGGGGTGGTGGCCAAGATCCTCCCCGTGGAGGACATGCCCCACCTGCCCGACGGCACCCCGGTGGACATCCTCCTCAACCCCCTGGGCGTCCCCAGCCGCATGAACCTGGGCCAGATCCTGGAAACCCACCTGGGCTTGGCGGGCTACTTCCTGGGCCAGCGCTACATTTCCCCGGTGTTTGACGGGGCCACCGAGCCCGAGATCAAGGCCCTTCTGGCCGAGGCCTTTGACCTCTACTTCGGTAAGCGGAAGGAAGAGGGCTTCGGCGTGGACAAGCGGGAGAAGGAGGTCCTGGCCCGGGCGGAGAAGCTCGGCCTGGTGAGCCCCGGCAAGCCCCCTGAGGAGCAGCTTCGGGAGCTCTTCCTCCAGGGCAAGGTGGTCCTCTACGATGGCCGTAGCGGGGAGCCTATAGAGGGGCCCATCGTGGTGGGGCAGATGTTCATCATGAAGCTCTACCACATGGTGGAGGACAAGATGCACGCCCGTTCCACCGGCCCCTACTCCCTCATCACCCAGCAGCCCCTGGGCGGTAAGGCCCAGTTCGGCGGCCAGCGCTTCGGGGAGATGGAGGTCTGGGCCCTCGAGGCCTACGGGGCCGCCCACACCCTGCAGGAGATGCTCACCCTCAAGTCCGACGACATCGAGGGCAGAAACGCCGCCTACGAGGCCATCATCAAGGGCGAGGACGTGCCCGAGCCCAGCGTGCCCGAGTCCTTCCGCGTGCTGGTGAAGGAGCTTCAGGCCCTGGCCCTAGACGTCCAGACCCTGGACGAGAAGGACAACCCCGTGGACATCTTTGAAGGCTTGGCGTCCAAGAGGTAGAAGCCCTGGAGGAAAGATGAAAAAGGAAGTCCGCAAGGTCCGCATCGCCCTGGCCTCCCCGGAGAAGATCCGCTCCTGGAGCTACGGGGAGGTGGAGAAGCCCGAGACCATCAACTACCGCACCCTTAAGCCCGAGCGGGACGGCCTCTTTGACGAGCGCATCTTCGGCCCCATCAAGGACTACGAGTGCGCCTGCGGCAAGTACAAGCGCCAGCGCTTTGAGGGCAAGGTGTGCGAGCGCTGCGGCGTGGAGGTGACCAAGAGCATCGTCCGCCGCTACCGCATGGGCCACATTGAGCTCGCCACCCCCGCCGCCCACATCTGGTTCGTCAAGGACGTGCCCTCCAAGATCGGCACCCTCCTGGACCTCTCCGCCACGGAGCTGGAGCAGGTGCTTTACTTCAACAAGTACATCGTCTTGGACCCGAGGGGGGCCGTTCTGAACGGGGTTCCCGTGGAGAAGCGCCAGCTCCTCACCGACGAGGAGTACCGGGAGCTCCGCTACGGCAAGCAGGAGACCTACCCCCTGCCTTCCGGGGTGGACGCCCTGGTGAAGGACGGGGAGGAGGTGGTGAAGGGCCAGGAGCTCGCCCCCGGGGTGGTGAGCCGCATGGACGGGGTGGCCCTTTACCGCTTCCCCCGCCGGGTGCGGGTGGACTACCTCTACAGGGAGCGGGCCGCTTTGCGCCTTCCCCTCGCCTCCTGGGTGGAGAGGGAGGCCTACAAGCCCGGCGAGGTCCTGGCCGAGCTTTCCGAGCCTTACCTCTTCCGGGCGGAGGAGGACGGGGTGGTGGAGCTGCGGGAGTTCCCCGAGGGAGCCCTCCTCTACCTGCGCCAGGAGGAGGAGGTGGTGGCCCGCTACCTCCTTCCCGTGGGCATGACGCTCCTCGTGGTCCACGGGGAGATCGTGGAGAAGGGCCAGCCCCTGGCGGAGGGCAGGGGGCTTCTGCGCCTTCCCCGGCACATGGCCGCCAAGGAGGTGGAGGCCGAGGAGGAGGGGGAGACCGTCTACCTCACCTTCTTCCTGGAGTGGACCGAGCCCAAGGACTACCGGGTGGCCCCCCACATGAACGTGGTGGTGCCCGAAGGGGCCCGGGTCCAGCCCGGGGAGAAGATCGTGGCCGCCATTGACCCCGAGGAGGAGGTCATCGCCGAGGCCGAGGGGGTGGTCCACCTGCACGAGCCCGCCAGCCTCCTGGTGGTCAAGGCCCGGGTCTACTCCTTTGAGGACGACGTGGAGGTCTCCACCGGGGACCGGGTGGCCCCGGGGGACGTCCTGGCCGACGGGGGCAAGGTCAAGAGCGAGATCTACGGCCGGGTGGAGGTGGACCTGGTCCGGAGCGTGGTGCGGGTGGTGGAGTCCTACGACATCGACGCCCGCATGGGGGCGGAGGCCATCCAGCAGCTGCTTAAGGAGCTGGACCTCGAGGCCCTGGAGAAGGAGCTCCTGGAGGAGATGAAGCACCCCTCCCGGGCCCGGCGGGCCAAGGCCAGGAAGCGCCTGGAGGTGGTGCGGGCCTTCCTGGACTCCGGCAACCGCCCGGAGTGGATGGTCCTGGAGGCCGTCCCCGTCCTCCCGCCGGACCTTCGCCCCATGGTGCAGGTGGACGGGGGGCGCTTCGCCACGAGCGACCTCAACGACCTCTACCGCCGCCTCATCAACCGCAACAACCGGCTGAAGAAGCTTTTGGCCCAGGGCGCCCCGGAGATCATCATCCGCAACGAGAAGCGCATGCTCCAAGAGGCGGTGGACGCCGTGATCGACAACGGCCGCCGCGGCAGCCCCGTGACCAACCCGGGCTCCGAGCGCCCCCTCCGTAGCCTCACCGACGTCCTCTCCGGCAAGCAGGGCCGTTTCCGCCAGAACCTCCTGGGCAAGCGGGTGGACTACTCCGGGCGCTCGGTCATCGTGGTGGGGCCCCAGCTCAAGCTCCACCAGTGCGGCCTGCCCAAGCGCATGGCCCTGGAGCTCTTCAAGCCCTTCCTCCTCAAGAAGATGGAGGAGAAGGGCATCGCCCCCAACGTCAAGGCGGCGAGGCGCATGCTGGAGCGCCAGCGGGACATCAAGGACGAGGTCTGGGACGCCCTGGAGGAGGTGATCCACGGCAAGGTGGTTCTCCTAAACCGCGCCCCCACCCTGCACCGCCTGGGGATCCAGGCCTTCCAGCCCGTACTGGTGGAGGGGCAGTCCATCCAGCTCCACCCCCTGGTCTGCGAGGCCTTCAACGCCGACTTTGACGGGGACCAGATGGCGGTCCACGTGCCCCTCTCCTCCTTCGCCCAGGCGGAGGCCCGCATCCAGATGCTCTCCGCCCACAACCTCCTCTCCCCGGCCTCGGGCGAGCCCCTGGCCAAGCCCAGCCGGGACATCATCCTGGGCCTTTACTACATCACCCAGGTGCGGCGGGAGAAGAAGGGGGCGGGCCTGGAGTTCGCCACCCCCGAGGAGGCCCTGGCCGCTTATGAGCGGGGGGAGGTGGCCCTGAACGCCCCCATCCGGGTGGCGGGCCGGGAGACCAGCGTGGGCCGGCTGAAGTTCGTCTTCGCCAACCCCGACGAGGCCCTCTTGGCCGTGGCCCACGGGCTTTTGGACCTCCAGGACGTGGTCACGGTGCGGTACCTGGGCAAGCGCCTGGAGACGAGCCCCGGCCGGATCCTCTTCGCCCGCATCGTGGGCGAGGCCGTGGGGGACGAGAGGGTGGCCCAGGAGCTCATCCAGATGGACGTGCCCCAGGAGAAGAACTCCCTCAAGGACCTGGTCTACCAGGCCTTCCTGCGCCTGGGGATAGAGAAGACCGCCCGCCTCCTGGACGCCCTCAAGTACTACGGCTTCACCCTCTCCACCACCAGCGGCATCACCATCGGCATAGACGACGCCGTGATCCCGCAGGAGAAGCAGAAGTACCTGGAGGAGGCCGATCGCAAGCTCCGCCAGATTGAGCAGGCCTACGAGATGGGCTTCCTCACCGACCGGGAGCGGTACGACCAGGTGATCCAGCTCTGGACGGAGACCACGGAGAAGGTCACCCAGGCGGTCTTCAAGAACTTTGAGGAGAACTACCCCTTCAACCCCCTCTACGTCATGGCCCAGTCCGGGGCCCGGGGTAACCCCCAGCAGATCCGCCAGCTCTGCGGCATGCGGGGCCTCATGCAGAAGCCCTCCGGCGAAACCTTCGAGGTGCCGGTGCGCTCCTCCTTCCGCGAGGGCCTCACCGTCTTGGAGTACTTCATCTCTAGCCACGGGGCGAGGAAGGGCGGGGCGGACACCGCCCTCCGCACCGCCGACTCCGGCTACCTCACCCGGAAGCTGGTGGACGTGGCCCACGAGATCGTGGTGCGGGAGGCGGACTGCGGCACCACCAACTACATCTCCGTGCCCCTCTTCCAGCCCGACGAGGTGACCCGCACCATGCGCCTGAGGAAGCGCTCGGACATCGAGGCCGGGCTTTACGGCCGGGTCCTGGCCCGGGAGGTGGAGGTCCTGGGCCAGCGCCTCGAGGAGGGCCGCTACCTCTCCCTGGAGGACGTGGGTCTCCTCATCAAGGCGGCGGAGGCCGGGGAGATCAAGGAGGTGCCCGTGCGTAGCCCCCTCACCTGCCAGACCCGCTACGGGGTCTGCCAGAAGTGCTACGGCTACGACCTCTCCATGGCCCGGCCCGTGTCCATCGGGGAGGCCGTGGGGGTGGTGGCCGCCGAGTCCATCGGGGAGCCCGGCACCCAGCTCACCATGCGCACCTTCCACACCGGGGGCGTGGCCACGGGCACGGACATCACCCAGGGTTTGCCCCGGGTGATCGAGCTCTTTGAGGCCCGCAGGCCCAAGGCCAAGGCGGTGATCTCCGAGATTGACGGGGTGGTGCGCATCGAGGAGGGGGAGGACAAGCTCTCCGTTTTCGTGGAGTCGGAAGGCTTCTCCAAGGAGTACAAGCTCCCCAAGGACGCCCGCCTGGTGGTGAAGGACGGGGACTACGTGGAGGCGGGCCAGCCCCTCACCCGTGGGGCCATAGACCCCCACCAGCTCCTGGAGGCCCGGGGTCCCGAGGCGGTGGAGCGCTACCTGGTGGACGAGATCCAGAAGGTCTACCGGGCCCAGGGGGTGAAGCTCCACGACAAGCACATCGAGATCGTGGTGCGGCAGATGCTCAAGTACGTGGAGGTCACCGACCCCGGGGACAGCCGCCTCCTGGAAGGCCAGGTCCTGGAGCGCTGGGACGTGGAGGCCCTGAACGAAAGGCTCATCGCCGAGGGCAAGGTGCCCGTGGCCTGGAAGCCCCTCCTCATGGGGGTCACCAAGAGCGCCCTCTCCACCAAGAGCTGGCTCTCCGCCGCCAGCTTCCAGAACACCACCCACGTCCTCACCGAGGCGGCCATCGCCGGGAAGAAGGACGAGCTCATCGGCCTCAAGGAGAACGTCATCCTGGGCCGCCTGATCCCGGCGGGCACCGGCTCGGACTTCGTCCGCTTCACCCAGGTGGTGGACCAGAAGACCCTGAGGGCCATCGAGGAGGCCCGCAAGGAGGCGGTGGAGGCCACGAAGGAGGCTCCGGCCCGCAGGGCCCCCCGCCGGGAGCAGCCGGGCAAGCAGGCCTGAGGCCACCCCATGCGGGCCCGCATCTACACCGCCTTCCGCCAGGTGGGGGAGGACCTCTTCCGGCAGCGCCTCATCTCCGCCACGGCGGGGAACTTCTCCGTACGCACCAAGGAGGGCTTCCTCATCACCCGAAGCGGGGTCCAGAAGGCCCACCTCACCCCGGAGGACCTCCTGGAGGTCCCCCTCTTTGGGCCCATCCCTCAAGGGGCCAGCGTGGAAAGCCTCATCCACCGGGAGGTCTACCTCAAGACCGAGGCCAAGGCCCTGGTCCACGCCCACCCCAGGGTGGCCGTGGCCCTTTCCTTAGATCTAGACCAGATCGTTCCCCTGGACCTCGAGGGCCGGTACTACCTGAAGGAGGTCCCGGTTCTCGCCCCCGAAACGGTGTCCGCCACGGAGGAGGCCGCCCTGGCCGTGGCCGAGGCCTTGGCGCACCACCCGGTCTGCCTCCTAAGGGGGCATGGGGCCTTCGCCCTGGGGGTCAAGGAGAAGCCCGAGGAGGCCCTCCTTCAGGCCCACAGCCTTCTCACCACCTTGGAGGAGAGCGCCGAGATCCTCTTCTACCACCGGCTGTGGAGGCGAGGATGAGGGTGCTTTTCGTGGAGGGAAAGGACCCGGCCCCCCTTTTAGCCTTGGCCCAAGAACTTCCCCATCCCTTCTGGCTTCTGGAGGGGGAGGGCCGCTTTCTCCTTCAGGTCTTCGGGGCCACGGAGGAGGCGGAGGGGCGGGCCCAAAAGGTCCCCGGGGTTAAGGTCTGGGCCTTCCGCTTGCGGGATGGGGTAGTGTATAGGGGATGCGGGAGGAAATCGGGTACATCCCCGTAGGGGAGGCGGAGCTTTACGTGGAGGACGTGGGGGACCAGGGGGCGCCGGTCCTCTTCGTCCTCCACGGGGGTCCTGGGGGCAACGCCTACGCCCTACGGGAGGGCCTCCAGGACTACCTGGAGGGTTTCCGGGTGGTCTACTTTGACCAGCGGGGCTCAGGGCGGAGCCTGGAGCTTCCCCCAGACCCCAGGCTCTTCACCGTGGACGCCCTGGTGGAGGACACCCTCCTCCTGGCCGAGGCCCTGGGGGTGGAGCGCTTCGCCCTTTTGGCCCACGGGTTCGGCGCCCTGGTGGCCCTGGAGCTCCTCCGCCGCTTTCCCCAGGTGGAGGGGGCCCTCCTCCTTGGGCCTTGGGTGAGCTTTCCCTGGCTTGCGGCCCGCCTGGCGGAGGCCGCGGGGCTGGGCCCCCTTCCCGATCCCGAGGAGAACCTGAGGGCGGCCCTGGAGAAGGCCGAGCCCAAGGCCCTCTTTGACCGCCTCATGTTCCCAAGCCCCCGGGGGCGCCTGGAGTACGAGTGGGTGGCGGAGGGCTCGGGGATCCTTGGTTCCGATACCCCGGCGTGGGCCTTCTTGCAAAACGGCCTTTGGCGCCTGGACTACACCCCTTACCTCTCCCCGAGCCGCAAACCCTTGGCCGTGGTGGTGGGGGAGAAGGACGGCACCAGCTACCCTTACGCCGAGGAGGTGGCCGAGCGCCTCCGGGCCCCCATCCACGTGGTTCCCGGGGCTGGCCACTTTCCCTGGATAGACCAGCCGGAGGCTTTCCAAAGGGCCTTTAGAGAAGCCCTGGCCCTTCTGCCCCTGGCGAGGTCGGGGTAGGGGTGCTAAGTACCCCGCTCTGGCTTGCGCCAGAGCGGGGGCCCCAAAAGAGCCCTGCCGAGCCTTATTTCGGGCAACCCATGTTGCGAAACCAAGGTGCGGGCACTTAAGCTAGGGGCGTCACCGGGGGTGCCCCTAAGGGGCTGAGAGATACCCTTGGAACCTGATCCGGGTAATGCCGGCGTAGGGAAGGTGACGGAAAGCGGAACTTTCCGTAAACCCCGGTGGCAGGGGGTTTTTATGTTGCGCTCGCTGGCTCTTGGGGTGTTGTTGGCCTTTGGCTTTGCCCAGGAGATCGCCGTCCTCACCCACAGCAGCTTTTCCCTGGACAAGAACCTGATGGCCCAGTTTGAGCGGGAAACGGGCCTCAAGCTCCGCATCCTCAAGGCCGGGGATGCCGGGGAGACCCTGAACCGAGCCATCCTCACCAAGGGAGCTCCCATCGCCGACGTGATCTACGGGGTGGACAACACCTTCCTCTCCCGGGCCCTCCAGGCGGACATCCTCCTTCCCTACCGGAGCCCGGAGATCCGCAACCTCCGGGCCACCCTCCTCCTGGACCCCACCTTCCGGGCCCTTCCCGTGGACTACGGCTGGGTGAGCCTGAACTACGACAAGGCCTTTTTCAAGGACAGGCCCCTTCCCAAGACGCCCCAGGACCTGGCCCGGCCCGAGTACACCGGGCTTCTGGTGGTGGAAAACCCCGCCACCAGCTCCCCGGGCCTGGCCTTCCTCATGGCCACGGTGGCCCGCTTCGGGGAGGACGGGTACCTGGACTTCTGGGCGGCCCTCAGGGACGGGGGGGTGCGGGTGGCCAAGGGCTGGAGCGAGGCCTACTACACCCACTTCAGCCTCTACAAGGGAGACCGGTCCCTGGTGGTCTCCTACACCACCTCCCCGGCGGCCGAGGTGTACTACTCCGAGGGCAAGTACAAGGAACCCCCCACGGGCAACCTCCTCCCGGAGCTGGCCTTCTTCCAGGTGGAGTTCGTGGGCATCTTGAAGGGCACCAAGAACCTGGAGGGGGCCAAGAAGGTGGTGGACTGGCTCCTCTCTAAGCCCGTGCAGGAGAACCTCCCCACGGAGATGTGGATGTACCCGGCGAGGAGGGACGCCCGGCTTCCCGAGGTCTTCCGCTTCGCCCCCGAGCCCTTGGGGAGCGTGCGCATGGACCCCAAGGCCATGGCGGAGAACCGGGAGCGCTGGATAGAGGAGTGGACCAAGGTGGTCCTGCAGGGGCAGAGCCCCGAGGCGGTGCGGCGGGCGAGGCGGTAGGGTGGTCCGGCTGGCGGGGGGGGTCCTCCTCCTTTTCCTGGGCTTCGCCCTCTTCTACCCTCTTCTCCGCATCCTCTTCCTGGGGGTGGGGGAGGGGTTTCTCCGGGTTTGGGGAAACCCCTTTTACTGGGAACGGTACCTCTTCAGCCTGGAGTACGGGTTCCTTTCGGCCCTTCTCACCCTGGTCCTGGCCTTGCCCCTGGCCCTTCTCTTCCGGTGGCGGTTCCCCTTTAGGGAGGTCTTCCTCGCCCTGGCCACCCTGCCCTTCGTCCTCCCCACCCCGGTGGTGGCCCTGGGGTTTTTGGCCCTTTTGGGCCCTCGAGGGGCGCTGGGGGTGGACCTCTACGGCACCCTGCTCCTCCTCCTCCTGGCGGCGGTCTTTTACAACCTGGGGCTTGCCCTGCGCGTCCTCCTCCCCGTGGCCCTGGGCCTAGGGGGTCCTCTGGAGGCGGCCAGGGTGCACGGGGCCACCCCCTTCCGGGCCTTCCTCCGGGTGGGGTTTCCCATGCTCCTTCCCGCCTTGGGTTCGGCAGGGCTCCTTGTTTTCCTCTACGCCTTTTCCGCCTTCGGGGTGCCCCTTCTCCTCGGGGGGCGGTACGCCACCCTCGAGGTGGAGGTCTACACCCTCCTGGCCCAGCGCCTGGCCTTCGCCGAGGCCAGCGGCCTCATGCTCCTGGAGCTGCTGACCCTGGGCCTGGTGGCCTGGCTCTACCTGAGGCTTCCCGCTTACCCCTTGGGGCCTTCCGGGCTTCTCCCCTCGAGGCGCCCCTGGGCCCTGGCCCTAGGCTTGGGGGCCTTTTTCCTTCTCCTTTACGCCCCGCTCTTCGCCCTCTTGGGGGAGGTGCGCCTCGAGGCCCTGGCCCAGGCCTGGCGCTCTGAGGACTTCACCCCCCTCCCCCAGGCCCTGGGCAACAGCCTCCGCTTCACCCTCCTGGCCCTTTCCCTGGCATTGCCCCTGGGGGTGGCCTACGGGGTGGCGGCCAGGAGGAGCCTGGGATGGGATCTCTTGGGCCTTCTCCCCCTCATGGTGAGCCCGGTGGCCGTGGGCCTGGGCTACCTTCTGGCCTACCCCGGGCTCCGGGGCTCCCTCCTCCTCTTGGTGGCCGCCTACGCCCTCCTCGCCTACCCCCTTCTGGCCCGGGTCCTCCTTCCGGCCCTCAAGGGCCTTCCCCCAAGCCTCCTGGAGGCGGCCAGGGTCCTTGGGGCCACCCCCTTTCGGGCCTTCCTCCGGGTGGAGCTTCCCCTTCTCCTCCCCGCCCTGGCCTCGGGGACGGCCCTTTCCCTCTCCGCCCTCCTGGGGGAGTTCGGGGCAAGCCTCGTCCTCTGGCGGCCCGAGTGGACCACCCTGACCTTGGCCATCTACGAGCGCCTGGGAAGGCCCGGGGAAGGGCCCTACCGGGAAGCCCTGGCCCTTTCCGCTCTCCTGGCCCTCCTTTCCGCCCTCCTCTTCTACCTTCTGGACCGCGGCCGAGGGGGGTTCCGCTAAACCCCACCGCGGCTTTCGCCGCGGCGGGGGCCCCAAAAAGCTTTTCCCCAGCCTTAGTTTGGGCACCTCATGTTGCGAAACCAAAGTGGGGGTACTTAAGTACCCGCACTTTGGTCTCGGCCCGGACTAGGCTGGAGGGAAACTTATACCACCCCATGCTGGCCCAAGCCAGCATGGGGGCCCCGGCCCAAAAGGCCCGCAGGGCTTCCGTACCTGGGCTTGGGCGAAGGATTCACGCCAAAGGGGTATTAGGGCACTTAACCCTGGCACCGGGGGCAGAAGTGGGTGCCCCGGCCCGCTACCACCCGCCTTTCCACGGGGTGGCCGCACCTAGGGCAGGGAAGGCCCGCCCGGCCGTAGACGGCGTGCCGCTCCTGGTAGCCTCCCGGGAGGCCATCCGGCTGCTGGTAGGTGCGGTCGGAAAGGGTGCTTCCCCCGAGGGCCACCGCCTCGGAGAGGACCTCCCGGAGGGCCCGGAAGAGCCTCCGGGCCTCCTCCTCCCCCACCTCCTTCCCCCGGCGGAAGGGGGAAAGCCCGGCCCGGAAGAGGGCCTCGTCGGCGTAGATGTTGCCCACGCCCGCCGCCAGGCGTTGCTCCAGGAGGAGGGCCTTGAGGGGTTTGCGGCTTTCCCTTAGGGCCTGGGAGAAGGGGACAAAGGAAAACTCCGGCGAGAGGGGCTCGGGGCCAAGGCGGGAAAGCAGGGGGATTTCCCGGTAGTCGCCCCGTTCCACCACCCAGATGCGGCCGAAGCGCCGGGGGTCGTGGAAGTAGAGGGCGCCTCCTTCCAGGAGGAAGCGGGCCCGGGTGTGGGGGGTTTCCTCCAGGCGGAAGCCTCCGGTCATCCCCAGGTGGAGGACCATTTCCAGCCCCCCGGAAAGGCTTAAGAGGAGAAACTTCCCCCGCCTTTGGACCTCTTCCACCCTTCGTCCTTCCGCCCGTTCCGTGTGGCGGTAGCGGACAGGGTCCTGGTGGGCCACCTGGAAAAGGATTCGGCCCAGGACCAGGGGCCGAAGCCGCCTACGGGTGGTCTCCACCTCGGGGAGCTCAGGCACGGGGCCTCCTCCTTGCCAGGAAGCGGTAGAGCCCCTCGCCGATCCCGAAGGGGACGAGGAGGAGAAGGAGGGGGTGAAGGGGCCAGAGGAGAGGGAGCCTCCGGCTTAGGGCCAGGAGGGCGGCGTAGCCCCGGTGGGTCCTTCCCCCTTCCAGGACGTGAAGGGCTTGCCGGAGTTCCGCCTGGGGGAGGTCCTGGGCCTCCTGGAGAGGCTCCACCCGGAGGGTCTTCCCCAGGTCCAGGGCCTTAAGGGCAAGCCCCAGGGCCCGGCAGTAGGGGCACTCCCCGTCAATCAGCACCCGCATGCTCCTCCACCGGCACGGGCTCCCCCCGCTCGTTCACCGCCACGTAGGTGAGCGTCCCCTTGGTGGCCAGCACCCGGCCGTTCTCCTCCCCGAAGCGCTCCTTGTAGACCTCCACCTCCACGGTGAGGGAGGTCCTCCCCACCCGCACCACCCTGGCCACCACCTCCAGAAGGTCCCCGGTGCGGATGGGCACCTTGAACTCCACGCTGCTCACCGCCACGGTCACCACGGGCTTTCGGGCCCGGCGGGCGGCGGCGTAGGACCCCACCTTGTCCATAAGCCCCAAGACGAAGCCGCCGAAGGCCGCCCCTAAGGGGTTGGTGTGCTCGGGAAAGACCAGCTCGAGGGTGCGCGCCTCCATACCCTTCCAGGCTACCCCAGAAGGGCGTCGGTGAGGCGGGCCATCTCCCGGTCCTTCTCCGTGACCCCTCCGGCGGAGTGGGTCCACCACTCCACGGTGACCTTTCCCCACTCCACGGTGAGGCGGGGGTGGTGGTTTTCCCTTTCCGCCAGCTCCCCCACCCGGTGGGCGAAGGCCAGGGCCTCCCGGAAGTCCCGGAAGCGGAAGGTCTTGGCGAGGCGCTTGGGGTTTTCCAGGGTTTCCCAGTCCATACCCTCAGGCTACGGCAAGACCCCCGGGCCCAGGGTGCCCGGGGGCAGGTTTGGTTGCGGGGGCGGGATTTGAACCCGCGACCTTCGGGTTATGAGCCCGACGAGCTACCAGGCTGCTCCACCCCGCGTCGCCATCCTTAACTATAGCCGGGGGGAGGGTTTATGTCAAGCACCTTGCCCGGGTTCAGGAGCCCCTCCGGGTCTAGGAGGGCCTTTATCCTTCGCATCCACTCCAAAGAAGCCCCGTGCTCTTTGGGGAGAAACTTCTTCTTGCGGAGGCCCACCCCGTGCTCGGCGGTGCAAGTGCCCCCAAGCTCCAGGGCCTTCTCCACGAGCCTCTCGGCGTAGGCCTCGGCCTTGGGGTAGTCCTCGGGGAGGACGGGGACCAGGGTGTGGAAGTTCCCGTCCCCCACGTGGCCCAGGATGTTCCCGGTGAGGCCCATCTCCCCCAGGAGCCGTTGGGCGAAGCGCACCATCTCGGGAAGCCGGGAGAGGGGGACGGCGGTGTCGGTGATCACGAAGCGGTGGCCGGGGAAGAGGTGGACCAAGGCCCAGTAGGCCTGGTGCCGGGCCTCCCACTGCCTTTTGCGCTCCTCCTCGGTCTTGGCCGCCTCCACCTCCAGGGCCCCGGCCTCCCGCACGAGCTCCAGGGCGAGGGCCATCTCCGCCTCCAGGGCCTCCTTGGTGGAGGCGTGGAACTCCAGGAAGAGGGCGGGGCGCTCGGGGAAGCCCGCCTTTAGGTACCGGTTCAGCGCCCGCATGGCGAGCTCGTCCAGAAGCTCAAGCCTCGCCACGGGAAGCCCGGAGGCCAAGACCCGGTAGCTCGCCTCCGCCGCCTCCTCCACCCCGGGGAAGAAGACCCTTAGGGTGTGGACGTGCTCGGGGAGGGGGTGGAGCCTAAGGGTGAGGCGGGTGATGACCCCCAGGGTGCCCTCGCTTCCGATGAAGAGGTCCTTGAGGTCGTAGCCCGCGGAGGTCTTACGCACGCCGCGGCCAAGCTCTAAGACCTCGCCGCTTGCCAGGACCACCTGGAGGGCGAGGACGTTTTGCCGCATCCCCCCGTAGCGCACCGTGGTGGTGCCGCTGGCGCCCGTGGCCGCCATCCCGCCCAAGGAGGCGTCCGCCCCCGGGTCCACGGGGAAGAAGAGGCCCGTGCCCTTGAGGGCCTCGTTCAGGGCCTTGCGGGTGAGGCCGGGCTCCACCACGCAAAGGAAGTCCTGGGGCCTCACCTCCAGGACCCGGTTCATCCGGCTCAGGTCCAGGCTGATGGCTTCCCTAACGGGGTAGAGGTGGCCCTCGAGGCTCGTCCCCGCCCCGAAGGGGATCACCGCCACGCCCCACGCCCGCGCCCACTGGAGGGCCTTCTGCACGTCCTCCACGCTTTCCGGGTAGACCACGGCCAACACGGGCCTCGCCTCGGGGTAGCCCTCGTCTTTGCCGTGGCGCAGGCGCTCGCTCTCCGAGAGGTCCACCTTCCCCGGGAAGAGGCGCTTCAGGGCTTCCAGCTTGTCCATGCCCCTGAGTTTACGCCTTGCCCGGGAAGGGGAAGCCCCACCCCGGCCAAGAGCCCCTCAGGTTTCGTAAAGTTGGGCCTGGAGCCGCCAAAGCTCGGCGTAGGCGCCATTCTTTCGCAACAACTCCCCATGGGTCCCTTCCTCCAACAACCGGCCTTCCTGGAGGACGAGGATCCGGTCCGCCATGCGTACGGAACCCAGGCGGTGGGTGATGAGGATGACCGTCTTACCCCCGGCCATCTCGGCGAAGCGCCTGTAGAGGTGGGCCTCCTCTTTGGGATCCAGCGAGGCCGTAGGCTCGTCCAAGACCAAAAGCTTGGCCTTGCGGAAGAAGGCCCGCGAGAGGGCAACTCGTTGCCACTCCCCCAGGGAAAGCTCCGTGCCCCCAAAGGCCTTGGACAGGAGGGCCCGGGGGCCAAGCCGCTGGAAGAGCTCCCAGGCCCCGCCTAAGCGTAAGGCCTCTGCGACACGGTTAGGGTCGGGCTTCGCGTCCGGGTCGGAAAGGGCGACGTTTTCCTGGAGGGTTAGGGTGTAGCGGCCAAAGTCCTGGAAGACCGCGGCGATGAGGGAGCGCCAGGCCTTCAAGTCTATTTCCCGGAGGTCAATCCCGTCCACCAGGATGCGGCCCTCCGTGGGGTCGTAGAAGCGGAGGAGGAGCTTCACCAGGGTGGTCTTGCCCGCCCCGTTTTCCCCCACCAAAGCCAGGCGCTCCCCCCGTCGGAGGGCAAAGGAGACCCCCGCAAGCGCCTGCTTTCCGTTGGGGTAGCAGAACCCCACCCCTTCAAACCGGATCTCCTCAAAACCCTGGACCTTCCTGCCCGGGCCAGTCTCCGCCATGGAAGCGGGCCTGGCTAGGAAGCTTTCCAGCCTTTCAAAGTACAATAGGCTTTCGTACAGCATGCCCCCGTCCTGGACTAGGGCGTAGAGGTTTTGCTGAAGGCTTCCCACCGACTGCAAGAGGAGCACCAGACTGCCCAGGCTCCCTCCCAAAAGGGTCTGGCGCAGCCCCAAGAAGAGGGCAAGAGCCGTGAAAAGGGCGCTCAGTAGCACCAGCAGGCTGGTCCCTAGGGCCTGGCGGCCTCGAGCATGGCGCAGGCTTTGGTAGAGGCTACGGAAGGCCTCGAGGTAGCGTCTGCGGAAGAAGGGCAAAAGACCGAATAACCGCACCTCTTTGGCAGCCTCGGGGCTCAGGAGCACCTCGGCGAAGTAGCGCATTCGCCGGGCCTCGGGGGCCCCGAAGAGTAGGGCTTCCCACACCCCCTTCTGGAGCCGAAAGGTGAGCCAGGCCTGGGGCAGGGTGGCCAAAAGCAGGAGTAAGGGGAAGAAAGGCGCCAGCCCAAATAGCAGGAGAAGAACCCCGAGAGCGGCGAGGACCTCCCGGAAAGCGTTGCCCAGGAAAACCAGCAGGTTGAGGGGCTGGTAAGGGGCCTGGTCGCGTAGCACCTGAAGCTCATCGTGAAAGCTGGGATCCTCAAAGGGGGTCAGGTCCGGCGTACCGGCCACCTTCTCCATGAGGAGCAGGTGAACCCGAGCGGTGAGCTTTTCGTTCACCGAACCTTGCAGGTAGGCCACCCAAGGGGTGAGGAGGAAGTCCAGGCCAAAAGCCAGCGCTAACCCCACCAGCGGCCAAAGGAGGGTTGGGGTAAAGGGACTACCCCCCAGTGTGGTCGCCAGCTGGTCCACCAAGGCACGGGTGAGGCCCAGCACCGCCACCGGAACGAGCCCTCCCAGGACCAGGAGCGCAAGCAAAAGGGCGCTATCCCTGGGGCTTGCGCGGAAGATGTGCCGCAGCGCAGGGAGCAGCAGGCGCCAAAGGGATCTTTTACTCAGCCCCAACCACCTCCTGCGGACGAGAAATCCAACGCGTGGGGTTGATGTAGTTAGAAGCTAGGTATTCCCACTCCTTTTCCGAGATCGGGAGCATGTCCTCCACAGCATAGCGGTTCCGCATAGGCTGGGTTAGGTTGCGGGCGTACACATTTGCCGGGTAGTACCAGCACGAGGTGCGGTATTTCCCGCAAGCCACCACTTCCAGTGGCCGCACATAGTGCCGGAACTTAAAGACCTCGCCGAAGAAGACCAGAGTAGGCCGCTCAGCAGGCTGAGCAATGACACCTCCTTGAGGATCATAAACGTACTCAAGCTCTGAGGACAGGCCCAAGCGAAGAACCAAGCCGTAGTTATCCCTAACTTCCAGGAAGCCGTCCCGCGTCTTAAGGGTATCGCCGACCTCCAGTGTCATGCCCTCTGCGATCGGGAAGTCCCTTCCACCATGGAAAAGCGCGGGTTGTTCGCCTCCTTCCCCAGCTTGCCGAAGGACCCGAGTGACCGTGTAAACCGTCATTCGCTTCACCCCCTCACGGGTCAGCCCCAGGGGAGCAGGGGGGAGGTTACGCGAGGTTACGTGGAAGGGGTTCCACGCCTGGCCCCCCGCGTAACCTCGCGTAACCTTAGGCCTCCCGCGTAACCTTCCTCGTGGCACCCTGGGGGCATGAGGGGCAAGGTTCTTGGGCTTTTCCTCTTGGCCTGGCTTCTCCTCCTGGCCCGGCCTTCCGGGCCCGCTTTGGCCTGCTGGGACCCCAACTGCGTCCCTCCGGCCTCACACGCCGTACTCCCGGCGGAGCCTCGCCACTCGGGCCCGGGCGATGGGAAAGCGGGGGTCTTCGGGGGGTAGGCCCTGGCGAGGAACAGGCCGAATCCTAGGGAAGCAGCTCTACCCCGGCCCGCCTTCGCAGCTTGCGGTCCAAAGTGGCCAGCCCGGCCCCTTGCCTGCGGGCCCGGTGGGCCAGGAAGGCGTCCACCAGGCTGAGCCCTCCCTTCCCGGCCTCCTCCAGGGCGGAGCGCAGGTCCTCCTCGTCTTCCAGAAGGACCCCCTCCCGGTCCAGCAGGTCCAAGAGGGCCCCTGCGGCCTCGGCCCGCCCCACCCCGTAGAAGGAGACCAGGGTGTAGAAGGCCTCGGCCACCGCCAAGGGGTGGACGGCCAGGGTGTAGCGCCCCTCCTCGGCCCCGCGAAACACCTCCAGGGCTTGGGCGGCGAGCTCCGGCGGGTCCCCGGTCAGGAGGCGGAGCATCAGGGAGGTGTCCAGGTAGTAGGGCTTTAGGCCCCTTCCCCCCACGCTTCCTCCCGCGCCCGCCTCTCCGCCTCTTCCCCGGGGAACCCCCGCTTGCCCTTCAGGCGCCCGAGCAGGGCTTCCAGGGGTACGCGGCGCCGGGGGCGGAGGAAGGCCCCTCCTTCCCGGAGCTCAAAGACCACCTCTTCTCCCGGGCGGAGCCCAAGGGCCTCCCGGACCGCCTTGGGGAGGGTGATTTGCCCTTTACTGCTTATCCTGGACTTTACCATATCCCTTTTCA
Source organism: Thermus sp. H19.2 (assembly GCF_054979525.1). Classification (NCBI taxonomy): domain Bacteria; kingdom Thermotogati; phylum Deinococcota; class Deinococci; order Thermales; family Thermaceae; genus Thermus; species Thermus sp. H19.2. Next base: position 1,875,360 of record NZ_CM143429.1, on the reverse strand, counting down.
CTTTACCACGGCCCCCATTCCGGCACCACAAAGCCGCCTTTGCTGGCGAGGTCCCTGCCGAGGGAGGCTTGCCCCTCACCGCCACCCCCTTCCCACCCAGGGGGCGAGGGCGAGGAGGAGCCCTCCGGCCAGGAGGAAGGGGAGGGGGAGGGCCACCCCCGCCAGGGCCCCGCCCAGGAGGGGGCCCAGGGGAGCAAGCAGGCTTGAGACGAAGGCCACCCCTCCCATACCCCGGCCCACAAGTTCCTCGGGCAACTCCCGGTAGGTGAAGCCGGTGACCAACAGGCTCCAGAACTGCTGCCCTATCCCGAAGAGGAACACCAGACCCACCGCCAAGGGCCAAGGGGGGAAAAGCGCCAAGCCGCACAAGACCCCGCCCATGAGGAGCAGGCTTCCCGTGGCCAGAGCGCCACGCCCTAAGGGTAGGAGCTTGCCCAGGAGGAGGGCTCCCAGGGCCGAACCCACACCCCAGGCTCCTGAAAGGAGGCCATAGACCCAGGGCGGGGCTTCCAGGGCCCTAAGAACGTAGAGGGGCAGGAGGCCAAAGAGGAGCCCGTGGACCAAACCGTGCAGGCGCGCGACGAGAAAAACCCGCCGGAGCAAGGGGTGGCCGAGGAGAAAGCGAAGTCCGGCAAAGGCTTCTCCCAACCGAAAAGGGGCCTCTGGCCTAGGCGGAGGGGCCGGGGGCAGGCGGGCGTAGAGGAGGCCGGAGAGGAGGAGCAAGGGCCCCCTGAGAAGCGGAGGCAGGGCGGCGCTTTTGCCATAGGCGGCTCCGGCGAGGGGATCGGCTAGGCTGTCGGCAGCGAAGTGCAAGGCGGAGAGCTGCCCTAACCTGGGCTCGTAGCTTTCCTTCGGCACAAGGCTTCTCAGGTAAAGCCCCGCGCCCAGGGCGCGGAAGCGGTCTAGAAGCTCAAAGACCAGGAGGAGGACGAGGAGGTAGGGAAGAGGCAAGCCTGGGGCGGGTAGAAGGGCGAGGGCCAGGGCAGCCTGGCCGAGGGTGGAAAGGGCCAAAACCCGTCTTCTGTCTAATCGGTCCAGAAGGGCACCCACCCACAGGCTCGCGAACCCCAGGGCGTAGAGGAGGATCTGGGGAAGCGTGGCTTCTAAGGGGGTCCTGGCCTTCTCCGCGGCCAAGAGGTACACAGGGAGGTAAAAGAAGCCCGCCGCGAAAAGGCGCATGCCTTCCGCGGCAAGCAGGATGGAAAAAGGCGTAAAGCTTCTACACAATGGCACCGCGAACTTCCCAGATTACGCCGTTCGTGGGTGAGCAGACGAGGAGGCTTTCCAGGTCTGGCGTAAACCTAACGCAGGTTGGGGTTGGCAAGCCTTTGACTACGGGAGGATGGAAAGCGTAGCCCTCTGGAGTTTCCTTGTCTAGAGCAAGAATTTCCCCTTCCCGGGGTTTGGTTACGTAAACTTTACCATTTTGGGGATGGGTTTTGATGCCCCCCATTTCGCCAACATCCAAGGCTAGCGTGTAATTAAGAGCTACAGAAAGAAGGTCCTTCTTTCCTTCGCTAACAGGGTAGAGCAAAACCCTGCCTAAGCTGCTTGCAGCTATAGCTAGAAGCTTTCCTCCGCCGCCTCCACCTCCCCCTCCATCGTCTATCCAAGAAGTTTTGCTACACCCGCTGGCATACGCCGACCAGTCCTCGCTTTTCCAAGACCAACTGGGGGCTAGACCCTCTAGACCAGGTGAGCGATGAGTTGGTATTTGATCAATGAAGATTTCTGGAATACCGGTTGTAATTTCGTACACAGCCCCTGCAACATCACGAAAGGCCGTGGGTTCCTTGGAAGCCACGGCAAAAATTCTTACGTGCGCCTTCCCTAGAGCCGCTAGGCTGTAGGGCCGAATTAGACCATCCAAAAAGACAGGGGCCTTTTCGGCCTCACCTCCTGCGGAAATCTCTCGTATGCGGTTGCCCCAGAATTCGGAAATGAGCACCCTACCGTCGGACAACGGGCACATGCTGGAGGGCCCCTGGAGCCCCCAGGCGAAGGGCTTGGCCTCCTCCATGTCCCCACCCTTGGTGATGTCCTTCACCTTGCCCGTGGTGCGCTCCACCACAAGGAGCCTGCCGTCCGGGGTCCACTCCATGTGGGTGGGCGCGTGCAGGTTCCAGGCGAAAGGCCTCACGTAAACCCGCCGCGTCCGGCCGCCGACCTTGACCTCCTGCGCTTCCTTGCATCTACGTTACTCCCTCGTGGTTGGCCCTTAATTTAGGCCCTTCAGAGCCACTTTCCTAGGTAGCGTTGCGAATCTTGTGTAAGCCCGCCTAAGCGAAAGGGGGTACCTGTGAGGGAGACAGGAGGTACCCCATGCACGACTTTAGCATTGACCGGAGCTGGCTGGATGAAGTCGTCAGGGAAGCCGTCAAGCAAGCGCTGGAAACGGTGATGGAGTTGGAACGCGAGGTTTTCCTAGCGGAGTGGGGCGGAAAGAAGAACGGGTACTACGAGCGTGGCTTGGTCACCAAACACGGTCCGGTGCGCCTGCGGGTGCCCAGGGAGCGGGATGGCCGCTTCCACACCGCTCTGTTCGCTCCCTACCGACGCCGGATGGAAGACCTTGAGGCTTTTGCCCTGGCCATGTACGCCGCCGGCATCTCCACGCGAAAGGTGGGCGAGGTCCTTGGGTATCTGCTGGGTGGGACCTACAGCGCCAGCACCATCAGTCGCATTGCAGAGGGAGTGCTACCCAGGCTGGAGGCTTTCAGGAAGCGCCCTCTTAAGCCGCGCTACGCCTTCGTCTACCTGGACGCTTTATTCGTCAAGGTGTTCCAGGAAAACGAAGGTGTAGCCACCGAGGCCGCCTACCTGGCCCTGGGCATCACCGAGGAAGGTTACCGGGAAGTTCTTGGATTTTGGCTTTTGCCCACGGAGTCAAGCACGGGCTGGGGCGACCTGCTCCTTGAGCTCAAGGAGCGAGGGCTCGAAGAGGTGCTGCTTTTCATCACCGATGAACTGCCGGGAGTCGAGACTGCGATCAAGCGCGTCTACCCCAGAGCCCACTGGCAGCTCTGCACCGTGCACAAGCTGCGTTCCACCCTGCGGCGGGTGCGCAGGAAGGATCAGGATGCGGTGCTTCGGGACCTCTCGTCCATCGTCCGGGCGTCCGATCGGAACGAAGCCTTAAAGGCGCTGAATAGCTTCAGGGGTCGCTGGGCCGATAAGTACCCTCAGGTGGTGGCAAGTTGGATTCAGCACTCTGCGGCTTTGCTGCGCTTCTTCGACTACCCTAAGGCTCTGCAGCCGGTGATCAAGAGCACCAACCTGCTTGAGCGAATGATCAAGGAGGTTAAGCGGACCACCAAGACCCGGGACAACACCTTTCCCACGCCCGACGCCGTACTCAAGCTGATCTACTTCGTGGCCGAGCGATACGAGGCGCAGTTTCAGACGAGAAAGCTCCGGGGCTTCCAGCAGGCAGAGGATGAGATCCGTGCTATCTTCAATCTCAGATACCCCCAGGCTTAGGTGGGGGCGTACACAAAATTCGGGACACTACCCTTTCCTAGCTTTCGTACCATTCTCTCGCCGTTATCCCGTAGATTTCCATGTCTTCCCATCGTCCGGATTTCCAAACGGCGGCCCTCCGCTTCCCCTCCCACGTAAACCCGACCCGCTTTAGCAGGCGGATAGAGGCTTGATTGGAACTCAGCACGTTGGCTTCCACCCGGTTTAAATTAAGCCCCTCAAAGGCGTACCGAAGCGCCAAGCGCGCGGCCTCGGTTCCCAAGCCTTCGCCTCGCCTAGACTCTTTGCCTAGAACGATGGCAAAGAAGGTGGAGCGGTTTCGCCAGTCTATCGGTTGAAGGGCGACCTCGCCTATAATCTCCTCTGTTTCGCGGTAGACCACGGCAAGGACCCTGGCGTGGGGGTTGCTTCGCAATTGCTGGAGCCAAGTCTCCATCTCTTCTAGCGATCTGGGTAAGGGGTCACCGAAGAAGGCGCGTGCGATAACCTCTTCCTCGTACATCCACGCGATGATTTTTTGTAGATGGGCCCGCTGTACCGGATCTAAACGAACTCTTTCCCCCACGAACATTCCTACCCTCCCGGAGGGATGTAGCGGCGCAGGCCTAGCCAAAAGGTTAGGCTTCCCAGGGTGAGGAATCCCAGACCAAATCCCCAAAGCGTGGCGAGGCCAGAACCTTCAACAGCGGCCCTTGCCGGTAGCGGTCCCAACCAGAAAGCCGGGATCAGGCTGAGAAGGAGCACCTTGATGGCGGGTTTGTACACACTAGGCGGCCAGGTGGCAAACTGGACAAGCCCAGCGTAGGCCACCGGGAGCAGGTTTTGGACCCTGAGGCCCCAAAGGGACGTGGAGGCCAGGGCGAGGAAGAAGCCCAGAGCCACAAGCGAAGCGCCCACCAAGGCACATAGGGCGTAGAACCAGTTCACACCGAGTAACGCCAGAACGCTCAGGGACCAAAGGAGGTCGCCTAGGCCTGTCGGCTGCAGGCGAAGGGAAAGGAGGTAGGGCAAGAGAGGAACGGGAAGCGGAAGGTGGACCTCCAGCTCTCCCGTTTCTGCCAAACGAGCCAGGCCCAACACCCCGCCCCAAAGCACCTGTAGAAGCCCCAAAGCACCAAAGGCCATTGCCCAGGTGAGCACCAGGTCCCCAAAGCGGAATCCCCGGACCTCCGGGAAGCGCAGGAAGAAGAGGTAAAAGACAAAAAGCCAGAGGCTGTTGTTGATCACCCTGGCCAAAACGCTTGCCCAGAAGCCCGGGGGGTCCTGCCATGTTTCTAGAAAACGGCTCCGTAGCAAAAGTGGCCAAGCTCTAAACCATCGGGACCAAGCCCCCATCTACACCTCCCCCCTTTCCGACAAAGTGGCCAGGGCTCGAGGGAAAAGGCGAGCCAGGAGACCCAAGAAGACGAGGGTCCAACCCAGGCTAACCAGAAGCCAAACCGGTTCGCCTCCGGCGGCTACCCGGGCCGGCAGGTAAAAGGTTGCGGCGAGGGGCTGGAGTAGAAGGAGCGTTCCGCCCTGCGGCCAAAATTCCAGGGGCAACACTACGGCCCCCCCTAAGAGCCGTAACATCTCCAGGAGAACCCCAAGGGCCATGGGGGAGGTGGACCTAAAGGTCAGCAAGGCGAAGCTGAGCTCCAGTAGGAAGTTCAGGATGAGGCCCAGAGCCAGGGCGGGAAGGCTCCAAAGGCTTAAGGAGGCGGGTAGGGCCAAAGCCCAGATGACCCCGCCGCCCACGGCCGCCACCCAGGGGACCTGCAGGAGGGCGGTGGCTAGGTAACGCTGAAAGCTGAGGAGGACAAAAGGATAGGGAAGGGCCAAGCGTAGGGCTAACTCTCCCATCCTGGCTTCCTGGTGAAGCTGGTTCCAAAACCTGGGCACCCCCATGTAGAGGGCCTCTGCCGCCCAGAGGTACCCCAGGACCCAGGGTGGCGCTTCCAGGCTTCCCCAAAGGGAAAAGAGCACCGCGTAGACGACGAGGGTGTAGCCGAGATACAGCGCCATCCCCGGCCAGCCTCTCCAGGCCTCCCTGAGGCGAAGTCCCAGGACGGCTAGGTGCGGAGCCAAACCTCCATCACCTCCTCTAGGCTGGGTTCCTGGACGGAGACTTCCCGCACGCTCCTGAGGGCCAGCATCCGGGACAGGAAGCCCGGAATTTCCTCCGGGGAAACCTTGGCCTCCAGAACGTACCCACCTTCGGAAACGGTGGCTCCTGGAGGGGGATTTCCCTGGAAAGGCTCGTGGAAGAGCACCTTCATGCGGCGGAAGTCCAGACCCGTTCGGAGGGCAGTAAGATCTCCCAAGAAGGCTACCTCTCCCCGCCGCAAGAGCAGGGCTCGCTCTAGGACCCCTTCCACTCCCGAGAGCTCGTGGGATGCCAGGATGAGGGCGACACCCCGATGGGCTTTGAGGGTCTCTAGAAGATTTAAAATGGATTTGCGCCCTAGTGCGTCTAGGCCGATAAAGGGCTCGTCCAAAAGGAGGAGTTCCGGTTCGGGCAGGAGGGCCAGGGCTAGTTCCGCACGGTTGCGTTGTCCCAGGGAAAGGCGGGAGGCGGCAACCCCGAGGATAGGGGTGAGGTCCAGGGCCTCTGCCACCTCCTGGATCCTGCGCTTGGCGTGTGCCCCGGAAAGCCCGTAGAGCGCTCCCCAAAGTTTGAGGTTTTCCTCCACGGAAAGCAGAGGGGAAAGACGAGACCGCCCACCTAGGACAAGCCCATAGCGTTGGGCCAGCCGGGTGCGGAAACGCCAGGGGTCCAGCCCCCAAAGCCGAACTTCGCCTTCCTGGGGCAGGAGGATTCCGGCCAGAACCTTGATCAGGGTGGACTTGCCGGCCCCGTTTCCCCCAAGAAGGGCCAGGCCCTCTCCAGGGCCAAGGCTAAACGTGACCCCCCTGAGGGCCCGCACTTCCTCCTTTGCCCTCCGGAAGATCACCGCTAAGCCGCGAGCTTCTACGACGGACTTGATCTCGTCGTGGATCACCGGACTAGGGCTTTAGCGTCTACAAGAGCGAAGGCTTCTTCGCGGGCAATGCAAGGAGCGCATACTCCACACGGGGCTTCCCCCGAGGCAACGCAGCTCCACGTCTCCTCAAGGGGTACTCCGAGCTCGTGGCCCAGGGCCACCACTTGTTGCTTGGTAAGTCCCGTCAAGGGCATCTTGAGTTGAACTTGGTTAAACTCCAAGAATTCCCTCACGAGGGCAAGGTACGCCTCCAGCTTGGGGTGAGAGGCGAAATCGTCCTTGATGACCCCCAGGTAGACTTCCTCCAGGCCCATTTTGGCCGCCAGGGATCCCGTAATGGGGGTCATCGTACAAGGGTCTGTCCAGCCGGCCCGTATCTGCTCCCTCCCGGGGAAGGCCAGCTCCGGTGGGCTAAAAAGACGATCGCCAAGTTCAAAGTGAGGCACGCGGTTCCGGTAAACGGCGACGCCAAGGCGGGAAGCCACCTTTTCCGCCGCCCTCCACTCCCTTTCGGCGGGAGGGGTACCCAGGTCCAGGTAAACTGCCACGAGGCCTTCCAGCCTGTCCTGCTTCTTGAGCTTGTACAGGAGGACGCTGGAATCTACACCTCCGCTGAGCATCACCAGCCTTTTCATGCCACATCCCTCCTTTCCTCATAACCCGAAGGAAGCTCTTCCTCCGAGTTGTTCCCAAGGTAGCAGGGGGGAGGTTACGCGCGGTTACGTGGAAGGGGTTCCACAACTGGCCTCCCGCGTAACCTCGCGTAACCTCAGGCCCCCCGCGTAACCCTCCTCGTGGCACCCTGGGGGCATGAGGGGCAAGGTTCTTGGGCTTTTCCTCTTGGCCTGGCTTCTCCTCCTGGTCCGGCCTTCCGGGCCCGCTTTGGCCTGCTGGGACCCCAACTGCGTCCCCCCGGCCTCACACGCCGTACTCCCGGCGGAGCCTCGCCACCCGGGCCCGGGCGATGGGAAGGCGGGGGTCTTCCGGGGGTAGCCTCTCCAGGAGGGCCTCCCAGACCTCCAGGTCCTCCCCCAGGCGCTCGGCCAGGAGGAAGAGGCTTTCCACCTCGCCCTGGGCCAGCACCGCCTGCTTCAGGGCCTCCTCCAGCTCCAGGCGGAGTTCCTCCACCCCGGGGGCCTGGCTCCAGGGAAGGAGGGGGCCCCGGTAGAGGGCCAGGGCCTCCTCCAGGTCTCCCCGGGAGAGGGCCCGGAGGAAGGCCGAAAGGTCCGAGGGGGGAGGGGTTTCCAGGCGGTAAGGAGGGCAGGAGATCCGGAGGCCCTTTTCCCGCAGGCGGTGGAGGAGGGCCTTCAGGGCCCCCAGGTTGGGCTCCCCGTAGAGGGCCTCCGCCAGGGCCTCCCCCGGTAGGCCTGCCTCGCGGGCGAGGAGGAGGGCCAGGGCCTCGGTGCCCCTGGGGCCCAGGGAGGGAAGGGGGCCTCCCCCGAGGAGGCGAAGGAGGGGCGCCTCGGCCGGGCCCAGGAAGAAGGCCCGAGCCTCCGGGCGGAGGCCGGGGGCAAGCCCCGGGGCCAGGGGGGCTTCCACCTCCACCCCGAGCGCCTTTAGGCGGGCCTCGGAGAGGAGGGCGTAGGGGACCCCGTCCTCCCGCAAGAGGCCGTGGGCGGCGAGGAGGTGGGCCTCATCCCCCTCTCCAAGCCCCCGGGCCAGGAGGTAAAACCCCCAGGGCCAGCCCTCCCGGGGGAGGAAGGCCTGGGCCCCTTCCAGGAGGAGCCGGACCTCGGGGGGGTCCAGGGCCAAGGCCCCGAGGACGAGGAAGCTCGCGAGGTTTTGGGGGGCCAGGAGAGGGAGGAGGCCCCGGAGGAGGTTTTGGGCCCGCCTCGGGCTTCCCCGGAGGAGGTGAGTAAGGGCCAGGGTGTGCCCCGCGAGGAGGCGCACCCCGGGGAAGGGGTGGGGCAGGAAGGGCTCCGCCTCCTCCAGGACCTCGGGGAGGGGCTTGGCGCCGAAGAGGAGCTCCAGGCGCAGGTGGTGGAGGATGGTCCAGGGGGAGGGGTCCTTGAGGCGGGCGAGGGCGGCGTGGGCCAGGGCCTCGGGCCGGCCCAGGCGCTCCAGGGCGATGGCCAGGGCCAGGTGGAGCCGGGCCTCCCCCTGGGCGTCCCCCTCGAAGCGGCGCAGGGCCTCCTCCAGGGCCAGGACGCCCGCCCTTGGGGGGAGGGCGAGGCCCAGGTGGTAGAGGGTGAGGGGGGTCTGGGCCCTTCGGGCGGCCTTTAGGGCCAGGGCGCGGTAGGCCCGAAGGTTCCCCTTGCGGGCCTCCACGAAGCCCAAGAGGGCCAGGCGCTCGGCCTCCGGGAGGTCTTCTTGGGGGCTTTGGAGGAGGGCCAGGGCCTCCCCGTCCTTCCCCTCCTCCAGGAGGCGGAGGGCCGGGGCGAGGAGAGGCTCGCCCATAGGGGAAGCCTACAGGCCCCCTCTTTCCTTGGGAGGGAAGGGAGCCACATTGGAGGGCCACTTGCGTCCGGGCCCGATCACGGCGCGGCTGCCCGGTCCTCCTTGGCGTCGGGGAGGAGGCGTTCCACTTCCCGCACCCGGGGGAGGAGGTAGCCGGAAAGCCCCCAAAGCGCCCCCAGGCTCCCGAAGAGGAGGAGCATGAGGGCGACGCCTTCCCCCTGCCCGTACCGGGGGCCGAAGACCCGGTCGGCCAGGGGTCCCGCGAGGAGCAGGGCCAGGGGATTGGCGCACCAGGCGATCATGCGCCTTGCGGCGAAGACCTTGCCCTGCACGGCAAGGGGCACCTTGGCCTGCCAGATGGCCTGGTTGGACCCGTTGAGCACCGGGATAAAGAGGCTTTCCAGGAAAGCTAGGACCGCCCACGCGGAAGGCCCTTCCACCGCCCCCATGAGGGCCAGGGCCAGGCTGGAGAGGGCCATGCCCAGGAAGACCCCGTGAACCCGTTTTCTGGGTCCGCCCCACAGGGAGAGGAGAAGCCCCCCCGCCACCCCGCCAAGCCCCGCGGCGGAACGCACCAAGGCAAGGGCCGCTTCCGACATCCCCGTCTTGGCCAGGACCATGGCCGGGAGGACCGTGGCGGCCATGGTGGTGAGGAGGTTGATCCCGAAGAACATGAGCTGGAGGCCGAGGAGGGGAGGCCTTTCCAGGATGAAGCGGAACCCGAAGAGGGCTTCCCCTATCCAGGAGGTCTTCTCCCGGGCCTCGAGCCTCGGGTTGGGGATGGGCACCAGGAGGAGGCTTAAGACGGCGGCCCCTGCCCCCAGGAGGTCCAGGGCGAAGATCCCCCCGAGGCCCAGGGGCTTCAAGAGGGCCGCGGCCAGGATGGGGGCCCCTACCCCGGCCAGGGACTCCGCCAGGCTCATCATGCCGCTCGCCCGGGCGTAGTCCCTCTTCTCCAGCATGGCCGAAAGGGCGGCGGAGAAGGCGGGCCAGTGGAGGCTGGAGAGGGCCCCCGTGAGGGCGGAGACCAGGTAGAGGGGCCCGACCTCAAGGCGGCCCAGGAGGTAGAGCAAAAGGAGGAAGCCCGTGGCCAGCCCCCCGCCGAGGTCCGCGGCCAGCATGGCCCACTTCCTGGGGTAGCGGTCCACCAAGGCCCCGGCCAGTGGGGAGAGGAGGATCAGGGGGAGGAAGTGGAAGAAGCCCAGGAGGGAAAGGGTGGTGGCCTGCCCCGTCTTCTGGTAGGCGTAGAGGGTGAGGGCGAACCAGGTCATCTCCCGGCCTAGAAGGGCCAGGGCCTGGCCCAGCCAGAGGAGGCGGAAGGCGGCAAAACCCCGCACCCTCCCACTCTTGCCCCTCCTTTACTCCAGGAGCAAGCGGGGATATAGAGTAGAGCCATGGCCTACCTGGTGGAGCACCCCTTGGCGGCCCGTCTGCTCGCCGATCCGGACCTGGCGGTCTGCCTGAAGCCCTTCATGAAGGGCCCGGCCACGGTGAAGGACCTGGCCCAGGCCCGGGGTATCAGCCTGCAAAGGGCCCACTACCGGGTGGGGCTTTTCCTGAAGGCGGGTCTCCTGGAGCCCGTGGGGGTCAGGAGGCGCCGGGGCAGGCCCACCCGGCTTTACCGGGCGGTGGACACCGACTTCCGCATCCCCCGGGAGCTGGTGCCGGAGAGGGTATTGCGGACCCTGGAGGCCGCCCAAAGCTGGCAAGAGGAGTGGCAAAAGGCCTTGGAAACCCACGACCCCGGCTACGGGCCGGTCTTGCGGGTCTTCCTCAACCCGGAGGGGCTTTTGGAGTTCGGCGCCGAGGAAGAGCCCGACATCCTGGCCGAGGACTTCCCGCCCCTTTTGAACCTCTGGAGCGCCGGGCTCTACCTGCGCCGGGAGGAGGCCAAAGCCTTACAGCGGGAGCTTCTTGGGCTCTACCACCGCTACGCCGCCCTCTCCCCGGTTCGCCAGGAAGAGGGCCAGGCCCGTTACCTCATCCACCTGGGCCTGGCCCCTGCGCCTTAGGCTTCGCCCTTGAGGATGGCCTCTATCTTTTCCAGGGCCTCCTTCGGCAGGTCCACCCCCGCCGCTCCCAGGCTCTCCCGGATCTGCTCGGGGCGGGTGGCCCCGGTGATGGCGCTACTGATCCCGGGAAGCCTCAGCACCCAGGCCAGGGCCAGCTGGGTGCGGGTGAGGCCGAGCTCGTCCGCCACCGCCTTGAGCTTGAGCACCTTCCTCCGGTTTTCCTCGGTGAGGTAGCGCTCCCTGAACTGGTCGTAGCGGGCGAAGCGGCTTCCCTCGGGAATGCCCTCGTCGTATTTGCCCGTGAGCATCCCCTGGGCCAGGGGACTCCAGACCACAAGGCCCATCCCGAAGCGCTCCGCCTCCGGGAGGATCTCCCCTTCCACCCGCTCCCGGTAGAGCATGGAGTACTGGGGCTGCTCCACGATGGGGGGGTGGAGGCCGTTTTCCTTGGCGAAGGCCACGGCCTCGGCGATGCGGGCGGCGGGCCACTCCGAGGTGCCCCAGTAGAGGGCGTACCCCTTCTCCACGAGGGTGTGCATGGCGTAGACGATCTCCTCCATGGGGACCTCGGGGTCGTAGCGGTGGGCGAAGAAAATGTCCACGTAGTCGGTCTTGAGCCGCTTGAGGCTTTTCGTGAGGCTCTCCAGGAGGTGCTTGCGGCTCAGGCCCCGGTCGTTCGGGTCCTCGGACATGGGCCAGTAGGCCTTGGTGGAGAGGACCAGGGTGTGCCGGGGGAACTCCTTGAGGACCTCCCCCATGATCTCCTCGGCCAGGCCCTTGGCGTAGACGTCGGCGTTGTCAAAGAAGTTCACGCCCCCTTCGTAGGCGATTTTAACGATCTCCCGGACCGTTTCCTTGTCCTTCACCGCATCCCCGAAGGTGACCCAGGCGCCCAAGGAGATCTCGGAGACCCTAAGGCCCCACTTGCCGAGCTTGCGGTAGCGCATCGCGCCCATAGCCCCCGGAGTTTACCCCTTCCGGCCGGGATTGACCAGCGGGTCAGTCGCCTTCCGCCTCCAAGGTCCCGCCCGGGGCCTGGAAGCCGATCCGCTTGTGGGTGCCGTCGCAGAAGGGCCTGTTCCCTGAGCCCCCGCAGCGGCAGAGGAAGACCCGGGGCCGCTCCAGGACCTCCTCCTTCTCCCCCACGCGCACCACGAAGCGCCTGCCCTCCACCCGGATGGGGCCGTTTTCCAAGAACTCCAGCCGCATGCCCTCACTCTACCTGAGAAGCCGGGCGAGGAAGGGGACGAGGAGGAAGAGGGCGAGGACGCGCACCGTGTGGAAGACGCCCACCAGGGCGGGGCTTCCCCCCTCGGCCTGGCTCAGGGGCCCCATGCCCGTGATCCCCCCGGGGGCCAGGGCGAGGAGGAGGGCCTGGGGGGGCCGGCCCAGAGGCTTGGCCAGGAGGAAGGCGAGGAGGAGGGCGAGGGCGAGGAAGGCGAGGCCGCTGAGGAGGGCATAGGGGAGGAGCTTGGGGGATAGGAGCTCCTTCCGGAAGGAAAGCCCCACCAAGACCCCGGCGGCGAGCTGCACGGCGAGGTCCAGGCCCTTGGGGATGGGGGCGGGGGAGGCGAGGAGCTGGACAAGCCCTGTGCCCAGCATGGCCCCCGCCACGGCCCCGCCCGGAAGGCCCAGGCGGTGGAAGAGGAGTCCGAGGAAAACCCCGCTTAGGGAGGCGCGCAGGAGGTCCATGGGAGGTATGGTATGCTTCTTTCCAACCATGAAGCGCTTCTTGCGGGGGCTGGTCTGGCTTTTGGGCTTAGGGCTTCTCCTCGTCCTTCTCCTGGCCCTTTCGGGGTACCTCTACCTGAGGTCCTCCCTGCCCCAAGGGGAGGGCCGCATCGCCCTGAAGGGGCTTTCCGCCCCGGTGGAGGTGGTGCGGGACGAAAGGGGGGTGGTGCGGATCCGGGCGGCGACGCTTGAGGACCTCTTCTTCGCCCAGGGCTTCGTCCACGCCCAAGAGAGGCTTTGGCAGATGGAGTTCCAGCGCCGGGTGGGCCAGGGGCGCTTGAGCGAGGTCCTGGGGGAGGCCACGCTTCCCCAGGACCGGTTCCTCCGCACCTGGGGGTTTTACCGGGCGGCCAAGGCGGCTTACGAGAGGCTCTACCCCGAGGAGAAGGAAGCGGTGGACGCCTACGCCGCCGGGGTGAACGCCTTCTTGGCCTCTGGGGCCCCCTTGCCGCCGGAGTTCAGGCTCCTCGGCTTCCGCCCCGAGCCCTGGACGGGCCCCGACGTTTTGGTCTGGGCCAAGATGATGAGTTACGACCTCTCGGGGAACTGGGAGGAGGAGCTTTTGCGCCACCGCCTCCTCGTCCGGGGGATAAGCCCGGAAAGGCTTCTTGAGCTCCTGCCCCCCTACCCCGAGGACGCCCCCACCGTCCTTAGGGCGGAGGACCTGAGGCTTCCCCTCAAGCGGGAGGAGGCCCCAAGCGCCCTCCTCCGGATGGCCCCGCCCCGCTTCCTCGAGGCCAGCAACAACTGGGTGGTGGCGGGAAGCCGGACCGACACGGGCAAGCCTTTCCTCGCCAACGACCCCCACCTCGCCCTCCAGGCCCCGAGCCTCTGGTTCCTCATGGCCCTCGAGGCCCCGGGGTTCAAGGCCATCGGGGCCACCCTGCCCGGCCTCCCCGGCGTCGTCATCGGCCGCAACGACCGCATCGCCTGGGGGGTGACCAACGTGGGGGCGGACGTGCAGGACCTCTACCTCCTGGAGGAGGTGGAAGGGAGGGGCTACCGCTACAAGGGGAGGGTCGTCCCCTACGGGGTGCGGGAGGAGGTGATCCGGGTCAAGGGGGGAAGGGAAGAGGTGCTGAAGGTGCGGGAGACGGTCTACGGGCCCGTCATCACCGACGCCCTGCAAGACCCCCCCAAGACCCCCATGGCCCTCCGCTGGGTGAGCCTGGACCCGGAAGACCACATCCTCATGGCCTTCCTGGGGGTGAACCGGGCCAGGAACTGGGACGAGTTTCAAAAGGCCTTGGAGCCCTACTCCGCCCCCAGCCAGAACTTCGTCTACGCCGACGTGGAGGGCAACATCGGCTACATCGCCCCGGGGAAGTTCCCCATCCGCAAGGAGGGGCACACGGGGATGGTCCCGGTGCCGGGAAACGGGGAGTGGGACTGGCTGGGTTACCGGAGGCCCGAGGAGTGGCCCCAGGCCTTTAACCCCCCAAGGGGCTATATCGTCACCGCCAACCACAAGGTGACCCCCAAGGGCTTCCCCTACGCCCTCACCTACGACTGGGCCGAGCCCTACCGGGCGGAGCGCATCGAAGAGCTCCTCCTCGCCAAGGAGAAGCTTTCCCTGGAGGACATGAAGGCCATCCAGCAGGACCAAAAAAGCCTCCTCTACCGCGACTTCCGCCCCGTCTTGGAGCTCCTCACACCCCTTTCGGAGAGGAGCCGGGCCTGGAGGGAGAGGCTTCTCGCCTGGGACGGGACCATGGCCCCCACTTCCCAGGAGGCCTTGGTTTTCGCCCTCTGGTACGCCGAGCTCACCCGGCTTCCCGAGAGGGAGGTGGGGGAGGCCTACTGGGACGAGCCCCGCTACCTCCTGAAGGCTCTAAAAGAGGGGGATAAGAACTGCGACCAGCCGGAGACCGAATACAAGGAGTCCTGCCTGGACTACGCCGCCCTCGCCCTGGAACGGGCCTTGGACCGGAAGGAGGCCCTAAAGGCCAGGGCCTGGGGGGAGGTCCACCGGGCCCGCTTCCCCCACGCCGTCCTCACCCACACCCCCCTAAAGCGCCTTTCCGACCGGGAGGTGGCCTTTGGCGGCGACCGCTACACGGTGAACGTGGGCCCCTTGGACCCCAAGACCCTCATCATGAGCCACGGGCCCAGCTACCGCCAGATCGTGGACCTTTCGGACATGGAGAACTCCCTTTTCGTCCACCCTATGGGCCAGTCGGGCCACTTCCTCTCGGCCCATTACGCCGACCTCCTCGCCCTCTGGCGGCGCGGCGACTACCTCCCCATGCGCTTTGGGGCTCCTTTGGGGAGGACGCTCCTTCTGGAGCCCCTTCCTCCGCCTTAAGGGCCTCCGCCGGGGCCCAGCCTGAGCCTTGGCGCTTGGCGTGGGTGGAGGCCAGGCTGGCGAGCTTTAGAAGGTCGTCGGCCGTGGCCGAGGGGTTGGCCGGCACCCGTCCTTGCCGTCGCCTCCCTCCGGCCACGCCCACGGAGAAGTCCACCCTTTTCCCCTCCACCTCCAGGGGCCTGAGGAGGCTGGGAAGGGCGGGGAGGAGGGCCTGTCGGGGCCGAGGAAAGACCAAGGCGAACTCGTCCCCCCCGTAGCGGTAGGCCTCCCCGCCCAGGTCTTGGGCGAAAGCCTTCAGCCGCCGGCCCAAGGCCTTTAGGACCCGGTCCCCAAAGGGGTGGCCGTTTTCCTTGTTGAGGCGGCCAAAGTCGTCCAGGTCCACGAAGAGGAGGGTGGGGTCCTTCCCCTGGGCCAGGAGGCTTTCCAGGTGGTGGCGCAAAAGGTCGGCCCGCGGGAGGCCGGTGAGGGGGTCAAAGTGCTGGCCCAGGGCGAAGGCCAGGGCTCCTTGGGTGAGGATCCCGAGAAGCACTCCGTTCCGCATGACCAAAAGCCGCTCCAGACCCTTGGCCTCCATCAGGCTCTTGGCCTCCAGGAGGCTTGCCTCCGGGGAGATGGCCACCGGGGGGCCTTTAAGCACATCCACCACCAGGCGGTTGGGGTGGGCCCCCCGGAGGTCGCGGCTGGTCACCACCCCCAGGACCTGGCCGTCTTCCACCACTACGAGGCTGCCTACCCGCCGCTGGGCCATAAGACGGGCGGCTTCCCGCACGCTCGTCCATGGGCCGACCCGAAAGGGATCCGGGGCCATGGCCTCCGCTACCCGGAGCATTTACATCTAGTCTAAGCGGATAACCCTCCCCGTGTGAAGCACCACTTCCACCTGGGCCCGCACCACTTGCTCTTCGGAGAGGAGGGGAGCGAGTTCTTCCAGGAGCACCTCCTCGAGGATCGTGAGTTCTAGGGCCTGGAGAAGGCTTTTCCGCACGAGGAGGGCTTCCACCGGTCCTTTTTCCACCCTGAGGAGGGTGAACTGCCCGGGGGCCAGGCTTTCCGCCATGCGACGCGCCGCCTCTGGGCCGACGGGGGCGTGGCGGCCAATGAGGAGGACGTCCCATAGGGGCGGGATCTCAAAAAGCTGGCCGCTTATGCGGAGTTCCAGCTGCCGTTTAGAGGGGGTGTTTTTCTTGGCCATCACCCCCAGTCTACTTCTCCTCCCCGTTCTCCAGCTTCTGGAAGTGCTCCAATACCTCCCGCACCCGCTCGTGCACCCAGTAGACCTTGCGGCCAAAGAGGAGCTCCACCGCCTCGTCCACCTCCTCCACGGCGAAGAGGTGGAAGACGCCCTCCTCCACCGCCTCCACCACCTCCTCCCGTAGGGTGAGGTGGGGGAGGTTGGCCTTGGGCAGGACCACCCCCTGGGTTCCGGTGAGGCCCAGGGTCTGGCAGACGCGGAAAAAACCCTCCACCTTTTCCGCCACCCGGCCCACGGCGAGGACCCTTCCCGTCTGGTCTATGGCCCCGGTCACCGCCAGGTCCTGCCTCAGGGGAAGGCCGGAGATGGCGGAAAGCACCGCCAGTAGCTCGGCGAGGCCCGCCGAGTCCCCCTCGAGGCCCCCGTAGCTCTGCTCAAAGACCAGGCTCACCGTGGCGGAGAGGGCCCCGAGCTGCGCATAGGTGCCCCGCAGGTACCCCGCCAGGGTGAGGACGGCCTTGTGGAAGACCTGGCCCCCCAGGCCCACCTCCCGGTCAATGGAGAGCACCCCCTCCCGCCCCGGCCCCGCCTGGGCGGTGATGCGCACGGGGCGGCCCGTGGGGAGGGGGCCCTCCACCACCACCAGGCCCTTCACCTCCCCCACCCGCTCTCCCTGGACTTCCAGGGCCACCACCCCTTCCCGGATTTCCTCCAGGTAGAGCTCCTCTTCCAGGCCGAAGCGCTCCTCCCTAGACCTCACCGCCTCCCGCACCGCCTCCTTGTCCACGGGGGCCTTGAGGCTCTGGGCTTCCCGCGCCAGGTCCAGAAGGCGGTAAAGCCGGGCGTCTAAGCGCTCCCGGTGGCCGGCCAGGCGCCTTGCCTCGTCCGCCAGGGCGGCCAGGCCTTCGGGGGTGAGGGGGACGCCCTCGGCCTCCAGGAACCCTCCCAGGTAGGCCAGGTTCTCCTCGGTGTAGGGGATTTCCGGGCTAAACTCCACTCGGAAAGGGAAAAGCTCCAGAAACTCCTCGTCCTCCTCCAGGAAGGCCATGACCTCCGGGGGGCCCACCAGGAAGACCTGGGCCTTGAGGGGGGCGGGCTTGAGCCGGGGGCCTTTGACCTCGGGCCTGGGGGTGAGGGGCTCCACCTCCCCGGTGGCCAGGGTCCGCTTGAGAAGGGGGTAGCTTCCGAGCTCCAGGACCCGGTGCGCCTCGAGGACCAACACCCCCCCCGTGGCCCGGTGCAAGGCCCCGGGGCGGAGAAGCCCCAGGTGGGTGGTGAGGACCCCTTCCCGGGCCTCGTACTCCAGGTGGCCGAAAAGCCTTTCCGGGATGGGGTTGGGCTCGTAGACCACCCGGTCGCCCCCCGCCACCAGGAGGTGGGGGAGGAGGCTAAAGGCCAGGGGCTCTTCCTCCAAGGCCGCGGCCCGCAGGAGGGTTTCCAGCACCCAGTCCACGTAGGCCCTGGCCTCGGGGAAGCGTTTCTTGAGCCCCTCCGCCTTGGGCGAGAGGAAGCGCTCGGCGAAGCTCCGCCTCAAGGCGGCCACCTCCGCCTGGGCCTTCTGCCGGGCCTCCACGTAGGCCAGGACCGTCTCCTCCAGCCTGGCGGAAAGCTCCGGGGGCAGGGGGCCTTGGCCGGAGAGCTTGAGGCTTTCCTCCCCTTCCTCCAGGACGAAGCCGTGGGACTTGGCCTCTTCGCCCAGGGCCTCCAGAAGGGCCTCGGCCTCCCTTTGGTAGCGGGCCTCCACCAGGCTTTTGGCATAGAGAAAGCCCTTTTCCCGGAAGAGGGCCGGGGTGAACTCGGAGAGCAGGGCCTCCACCTCCTCCAGGAGGGCCCGGCCTTCCCCCTGGGGAAGGAGGAGGGGGAAGGCCTCCTCCCCCAGGGGGAGGTAGACCAGCTCCTCCTTGGGGAAGGCGCGCCCCTTGAGGTAGGCGAGGAGGCGCTTGCGCTTGCCAAGGCCGCTTGGGCCCACCAAATAGCCGTGCCCGCCCTGGCGGAAGGCGGCCTCGAGGGCCTTCAGGGCCCGCTCCTGGCCGAAAAAGGGCGGGGCGGGTTTGGGCCTCGTGGGGGGGGTGAACCAGCGCAGGGCAGAAACCCTCATCGCGCCCACTATACCCGGGCCTTTGTCCCGGGGGTCCTAGGGTAAACTACCGGCAAAGGGGGATTCCATGGTCAAGGTGGAGGTCTTGGGGATGATTCTCGCCGGGGGGCAGGGAAGCCGCCTTTATCCCCTCACCGCCAAGCGGGCCAAGCCCGCCGTGCCCTTCGGGGCCAAGTACCGCATCATTGACTTCGTCCTGAACAACTTTGTGAACTCGGGGATCTACGCCATCTACGTCCTAACCCAGTACAAGGCCCAGTCCCTCACCGAGCACATCCAACGCTACTGGCGCTTCGGGGCCTTCTTGGAGGACCACTTCATCCTCCTGGTACCCGCCCAGATGTACCGGTACGAGGAGCTTGGGCCCGTCTGGTACCGGGGCACCGCCGACGCCATCTACCAAAACCTGCACCTGGTGCAGAACCATGCCCCCGAGGAGGTGGCCGTCTTTGGGGGGGATCACATCTTCAAGATGAACGTGCGCCACATGGTGGAGTACCACCGGGAAAAGCGGGCGGACATCACCATCGCCGCCTACCCCGTGCCCGTGGAGGAAGCGGGCCGCTTCGGTGTCTTGCAGGTGGACGAGGAGTGGCGCATCACCGAGTTCCAGGAAAAGCCCAAGGTCCCCAAGCCCATCCCCCAGAGGCCCCACCTGGCCCTGGCCTCCATGGGGAACTACATCTTCCGCACGGAGGCCCTCTTTGAGCTCCTGGAGGCCGACGCTCGGGACGAGACCAGCGCCCACGACTTCGGCAAGGACGTGATCCCCCGGGCCCTGAAGGAGGGGTACAGGGTCTACGCCTACGACTTCCACCGCAACCCCATCCCCGGCCAGGAGGGCCCCAACCTCTACTGGCGGGACGTGGGCACCCTGGACGCCTACTACGAGGCCAGCATGGATCTGGTGAAGGTGGTCCCCGAGTTTGACCTCTTCAACCCCGAGTGGCCCCTCCGCACCGCCAACCTCTTCAGCCCTCCCGCCAAGTTCGTCCACGAGACCGGGGAGCGGGTGGGGCGGGCCTTAAATAGCCTTCTCGCCGGCGGGGTCATCGTGAGCGGGGGGACGGTGCGGGAGTCGGTCCTCTTTCGCCGGGTGCGGGTGAACTCCTACAGCCTCGTGGAGCGCTCCGTGCTCTTTGACGACGTGGAGGTGGGGCGCTACTGCCGCATCCGAAACGCCATTGTGGACAAGAACGTGAAAATCCCCCCCCACACCGAGATCGGCTACGACCTGGAGCTGGACCGCGCCCGGGGCTTCACCGTCACCCCCGAGGGCGTGGTGGTGGTGCCCAAGGGCTACCGCTTCTAGCCATGGAGAAGCACCCCGGCAAGCTCTTTTACCGCCTTACCCGCTTGAGCCCGGGAGACGAGCTCCCCCTAAAGCGGAGGCCTAAGGCCAAGGTCTACGCCAACCCCCTGGAGACCCAGGCCCTGCCCCCCTTCCGGGGGGAAGGGGGTCCCCCCTTGTTTCGCGCCATGGCCCATCTGAAGCCCCTTCTTCCCGAGGTGGGCTCGGCCCTCACCTTGAAGGATCTTTCCCAGGTGCTTTATCCCCTGGCGGAGCGGGAGGGGCGCCGGGGATTTCCCTCGGCGGGGGAGGCCTACCCCCTCGAGGCCTACCTGGTGGCCTTCCGGGTGGAGGGGGTGTTCCCCGGGGTCTACCACTACTTTCCCAAGGAGCACCAGCTCTTCCAGATCTCCCCCCGGGCCGAGGCGGCCCCGTGGTCCGAGGCCCTTATGGGCCTGGCCTTGGAAAGGGTGGCGGCCCTCCTTGCCTTCACCCTGGTACCGGAGAGGAGCGAGGCCTTGTACGGCCTTAGGGGGTACCGGTATGCTCTTTTAGAGGCAGGCTACGCCGCGTCCCTCGCCTTGCTTGCCGCGGTGGGCCAAGGTCTGGCCGCCTACCCCGCGGAAACCTTTTACGACGAGGAGGTGGCGCGGCTTCTGGGATTGCCGGAGGGGGAGTATCCCGGGGTGGTGCTGGTTCTGGGGCGGTGAGTATTCGGGGAAACATTATGGGAAGGATTCTCTTGGTGGAGGACGACCCCCAGGTGGGCGAGTTGGTGAAGCGCTTTTTGGAAAAGGAGGGGTTCCAGGTCCACTGGGTCCGCTCGGGGAGGGAGGCGCTGGACCGGGTGTGGGAGGGGGCGAAGCCGGACCTGGTGGTCCTGGACCGGGGCCTACCGGATGTGGAGGGGTTAGAGGTCTTGAAGGAGCTCCGTTCCCTGGACCCTCTCCTTCCCGTCCTGCTCCTCACGGGGCGGGCGGACGAGGACAGCCGGGTGGAGGGGCTTTTGGAGGGGGCGGACGACTACCTGGGCAAGCCCTTCTCCCTCAAGGAGCTCCTCGCCCGCCTCAAGGCCCTCTTGCGCCGGTCCGGGAAGGAGGGGAGGCGGCGCTTCGGGCCCTTGGAGCTGGACCTGGAGGGGCGGCGGGCCTACCTGGAAGGGGAGCCCCTAAGGCTTTCCCCCACGGAGATGAACCTGCTTTTGGCCCTGGCCCAGGCCCCGGGCCGGGTCTTCACCCGGGAGGAGCTTGTGGAAAGGGTCTGGGGCCCGGACTTTGAGGGAAGCGAGCGGGTGGTGGACGCCTACATCCGCCTCCTCCGTAAGAAGCTCCGGGACGACCCCCTGGCCCCCCGCTTTATCGAGACGGTGGTGGGCTTGGGATACCGCTTCCTGGGGGAGTAGTGGAGCGGGTCTTCGCCTACGGGACCTTGAAGCGGGGGGAGAGGAACCACCCCCTGGTGGCCCCCTACCTCCGCCGGGTCCTTCCCGGCTTTGTGGAGGGATTCCACCTTTATCACCTTCCCCGGGGCCCCCACCGCCCCTACGCCTACCCCGCCATGGTGCCGGGGGAGGGGAGGGTCTATGGGGAGGTGCTTTGCCTGGCCTCCGAGGCCCTTCCCCTTTTGGACGCCCTGGAGGAGGAGGGGGAGGAGTACCGGCGGGTGCGGGTGCGGGTGGAGACCGAGGAAGGGCCCCTGGAGGCTTGGGCTTACCTCTACCTGGGCGGCCTCGAGGGGGCCCTGCCCCTTCCCCAGGGGGTCTGGAAGGGGGGGGAGTGATGCGCGTGCTCCACGTGGCCCCCGAGGCCTACCCCCTGGTGAAGGTGGGGGGGCTTGCCGACGTGGTGGGGGCCCTTCCCAAGGCCCTGAAGCCTTTGGGGGTGGAGGCCGAGGTCCTCCTCCCCTGGCACGGGGGGCTAGAGGCCAGGCGGGTGGGGAAGGTGGCCTTCGCCTTCCTGGGGCGGGAGGAAAGGGCCCCCTTGGGGGAGCGGATAGAGGGCGGGGTGCGGTTTCTCCTCCTCGGGGTGGAGGGGTTTGGGCGGGAGCGGGTCTACGGCTACCCCGACGATGCCGAGCGCTACCTCCGCTTCGCCCTGGCGGCCAAGGAGGTGGCCAGGGGGTACGACCTGGTCCACGCCCACGACTGGACGGCGGCCCCCCTCGCCCTCTTTGCCCCCACGGTCTACACCATCCACAACCTGGCCCACCAGGGCCTCGTGGACCCGGGGCTTTTCTTTTCCTGGACCGGGCTTCCCTGGGGCCTCTTTCACATGGAGGCCCTGGAGTTCTACGGCCGGGTGAACCTGATGAAGGGGGGGATCGTCTTCGCCCGCCGGGTCACCACGGTGAGCCCCTCCTACGCCGAGGAGATCCAGACCCCCGAGTTCGGCATGGGCCTGGACGGGGTCTTAAGGAAGCACGCCGGGAAGCTTAGGGGCATCCTGAACGGCTTGGATATGGAGGTTTATGACCCTGCCCGTGACCCCTACCTCCCCGCCCCCTACACCCGGGAGGACCCCTCGGGCAAGGCCCGGGCCAAGGAGGCCTTCCGGGAGAGGACGGGGCTTAGGCCCCCCGTCCTCGCCTACGTGGGCCGCCTGGACCCC
Source organism: Thermus sp. H19.2 (assembly GCF_054979525.1). NCBI lineage: Bacteria > Thermotogati > Deinococcota > Deinococci > Thermales > Thermaceae > Thermus > Thermus sp. H19.2. The sequence continues at coordinate 1,853,285 of NZ_CM143429.1, read as the reverse complement.
CAGAAGGGCCTGGACCTCGTCCTCGAGGCCCTCCCCCGCCTCCTGGAGATGGGCTTTCGCCTCTACGTTCAAGGCGTGGGGGACGGGGGGCTTCAGGAGGCGTTCCTCCGGGCGGGGGAGGAAAACCCCGAAGGCATACGCTTCCTCCCCGCCTACGACGAGGCCATGGCCCGCCTGGCCTACGCCGGGGCGGAGGCCCTTCTGGTGCCCAGCCGCTTTGAGCCCTGCGGCCTGGTGCAGATGATCGCGAGCCGCTACGGCACCCCCCCCGTGGCCCGGGCGGTGGGGGGGCTCAAGGACACCGTGGAGGACGGGAGGACCGGGGTCCTTTTTGAGACCTACCACCCCGAGGGGCTTCTTTACGGCGTGCTCCGCCTCCTCCGCCTGGGGGCGGAGGCGATGGGCCTTAGGGCCATGGAGAAGGACTTCTCCTGGGAGGGGCCGGCCCGGGCCTACCGGGAGGTGTACCGGGAGGCCTTGGGCTGACCCCTTAGGATGGAGGGGTGGTGCCGGACGAGGCCCTTGCGCGCTTCCTCGCCCTTCTCCGGCGCAGGGACTACGCCGGGGCCCGGGCCTACGCCGAGGGTTTCCCCGAGGGGGAGCGGGAGCGGCTTTTAAGGGGGCTTGCCCTTCTGGAGGAGGACCCCGAGGCCCTGGACGACCCCCTCTTCGCCGCCGAGAGGGAGGTGGTCCTGGGGGTGAAGGCGGTGCGGGAGGGCAGGCGGGAGGAGGCGCTGGAGCGCTTCCGGAGGGCCCTGGAGCTTGACCCCCTCCACCACCGGGCCCTCACCAACCTGGGGACCCTCCACCTGGAGCGGGGGGAGCTGGAGGAGGCCCTCGCCCTCTACCAAAAGGCCCTCCAGCTCGCCCCCGAGGACCCCCTCCTCCACGAGAACCTGGCCGCCCTCTACAAGCGGAAGGGGGACCTGGACAGGATGGTGGCCCACATGAAGCGGGCGACCCGCCTGAAGATGGCCCCGCCCCCCTCCCTAGACCCCCTCACGGGCAAGCCCCAGCGCTCCTTCCGGGTGCCCCTTTGGGTGTGGGTTTTCCTCCTCGCCCTCCTGGCCTACCTCCTTCTCCATAAGCCGTAGGGCCCGATCCAGGGCCTGAAGGGAGCGCCCCTCCGAGAGGAGCCTACGCCAGGTTTTACCTCCCGGCCTTCCCCGGAAGAGGTGGAGCATGTGCCTCAGGACCGCCCATGGGGGCGTGCCCTTTAGGGCCTCCTCCTCCAGGTAGGCCCGCATCCTCCGGGCCGCCTCGAGGCGGCTTGGCCGATGGGAAAGGCCAAAGACCCTCCGGTCCGCCTCCTCCAGGAGGAAGGGGTCCTGGTAGACCGCCCGCCCCAGCATGACCCCGTCCACCCGCAAGAGGTGGAAGAGGGCCTCCTCCAGGCTCCTTATTCCCCCGTTGGTGACGAAGGCGAGGTGGGGGAAGTCCTCCTTAAGCCGGTGGACCCAGTCGTGGCGCAGGGGGGGGATCTCGCGGTTTCCCTTCGTGGAGAGGGCGAGGAGGGCGCTTCTGGCGTGGACGACGAAGACCCTCACCCCGGCCTCCGCCATGGCCTCCACGGCCCGGACGAGCCCCCCGTAGGTTTCCTTTCCTTCCAGGCCCAGGCGCATCTTCACCGTCACGGGGACGCGGACGGCTTCCACCATGGCCCGGAGGATCTCCTGTACCCGCGCGAGGTCCAGGAGAAGGCAGGCCCCGTACCCCCCTTCCTGGGCCTTCTCCGAGGGGCAGCCCAGGTTGAGGTTCACCTCGTCGTAGCCAAAGGCCTCCCCGATCCTGGCCACCTCCGCCAGGCTCCTGGGGTCCTTGCCCGCAAGCTGGAGGGCGACGGGGTGCTCCTCTGGGCGGAAGGCGAGGAGGCGCTCCCGGTTTCCCCGGAGCACCGCCTGGTCCACGGTCATCTCCGTATAGAGCCTAACCCCCAGGCTCACCTGCCGCACCAGGAAGCGGAAGTGCCGGTCGGTGCGGTCCACCATGGGGGCCACGGAAAGCCTCAGGTCAAGCACCCTGCAGGACCTCCTCGGGGGAGAGGGGCTTGGGCTCGCGGAAGCTGATGGCCTCCCACTCCCCCTCCTCCACCACCTCGAGGCCCGGGTGGCGGGCCTTAAGGTGGGCCACCACCCCCTGCACCAGGTCCTCGGGGGTGCTGGCAGCGGAGGTGATTCCCAGGCTTTCCACGCCCTCGAGCCAGGCCTCCTCCAGCTCCTCGGGCCGCTCCAGCCGGTAGGCCCGGCCCACCAGGCTCTGGGCCAGCTCCAAAAGGCGCATCCCGTTGGAGGAGTGGGGGCTCGTGAGGACCAGGAAGGCCTCCACCTTGGGGGCGATGCGCTTCACCGCCTCCTGCCGGTTCTGGGTGGCGTAGCAGAGGTCCTTGCGAGCGGGGACCACCAGCTTGGGAAAGCGTTTTTTGAGGATCTCTATGGTGGCCAGGGTGTCGTCCACACTTAGGGTGGTCTGGGTGAGGACCACCACCTTTTCGGGGTCCGGCACCTCCACGGTGCGGGGGTCGGCCAGGCGGGGGTCCTTGCCCACGTGGGTGTGCACCGCCACCAGGAGGGTCCTCTCCGGGGCCTCCCCGTAGGTGCCCTTGATCTCCTGGTGGTCGGCGGAGTCCCCGATGAGGAGGATCCAGTACCCCTCCTCCGCGTAGCGCCTCGCCTCGGTGTGCACCTTGGTGACCAGGGGGCAGGTGGCGTCCAGGACGGTGAGGCCCATCTCCGCCGCCTGCCTGCGGACGGCGGGCGGGTGGCCGTGGGCGGAGAAAACCACCGTGTCCGCAAGGCGCCGCTCTTGCCTCAGCCTCTCCACCTCGGCGAGGTCCTCCACGAAGTGGACCCCCTTGGCCTTAAGGCGCTCCACCACCACGCGGTTGTGAACGATCTCGTGGTAGACCACGAGCTCGCCCTTTTCCTTCAGGGCCTCCGCCCAGCGCTCCACCGCCTCTATGGCCATCACCACCCCGGCGCAAAAACCCCGGGGCCGGGCCAGATAGACCCGCCTAAGCCCCCCCATGCCCCCCATTCTAGGGCCCGGGCCTCCTCTCCTTTGTGGCCTGGGCGAGAACCCTTTCCGCCGCTTCCCGGGCGAAGGAGGTCCGGGCCCGCTCCAGGGCCTTGCGGGCGGTTTCCCGGCCCTTACCTCCGGGGCGGAAGCCCTCCTGGGCCCAGGCCAGGAGGGCCAGGGCGGTGGCGGGGAAGGGGAGCCCCGCCTTTTCCAGGAGGCCCAGGCCTTCCCCAAAGCGGTGGAGGGCCTCCCGGTAATCCCCCTTAAGGAGGGCCTCGCTTCCCCTTTGGAAGAGGCGGGCTACCCCAAGAAGCCCCTCCCCCTCCACCGGCGCTTCTCCCGCCTCGGCGGAGCGGAAGGCGGCCTCCAGGAGCCTTTCCAGGGCCAAGGCCCTTTCGGCCTCGAGGAGGAGGGGAGCGTACTGGGTCCTGAACAGGGGGGCGAACCAGGAGAGACGGAGGGGGCTTTTGAGGTAGAAGGTCTCCCCCCGGGCCTCCACCTCCTCCCCCAGGGCCTGGAGGAGAGGGACGAGCCGGGGAAACCGGGCCCGCACCTCCTCCCGCTTGGCCTCGCCCCGGAGGGCCAGGAAGAAGCGGAAGGCCTCTACTCCCGCCATTCCTCCACTTCCTTGTAGTGGACCAGGGCGGCGAAGAGGGGAGAGGGGCCCTCGGAAACGGCGAACCTTACCTCCACCAGGACGGTGTTTTCCGGCAGGCTTTCCACAAAGCGATTCAGCCTCTCCTGGAATATGTCCGGGTCGTTCCCGGTGATGACCTTGAAGCGCACTCCCTGCATGGCCCCATTATGCCCGGCGCTCCACCAGGGCGGTGAGGAGTTCCCGGAGAAGGCCCGCCGCCCCTTTCCCTGGAAGGCCCTCCAGGGCGGGAAGCAGGGCTTGGAACCCCTCCTCCTTGAGCCTCTTGGCCGTGGCCTTGCTCCAGGAGAGGGCCTGAGAGGCCAGAAGCCTTTCCCAAAGCCAGCGCACCTCCTCCTCGGGCTTTTCCTCCCGGGGGAGGCGGAGGAGGGCCTCCGCCCGGGCCCTTTCCTCGGGGGAGGCTTCTTCCAGGAAACGGAGGAGGATCAGGGTGCGCTTGCCCTCGTACAGGTCCCCGGCCCGTTCTTTGCCGTAGGCCTCGTCCCCCTCCAGGTTGAGGAGGTCGTCCACGATTTGGAAGGCCGTGCCTAGCCTCAAGCCCCCTTCCGCGTAGGCCCCAGGGGGCTCCTGCCCGGCGAGGAGGGCCCCAAGGCGCAAGGGGGCCACGGCGGTGTAGTAGGCGGCCTTGTGGGCCACCATGTGGAAGTAGTCCTCGGGGCGGAGGTCCAGCCTCCCCGTGAGGGTCCAGAGGAGGTCCAGGTGCTGGCCGTAGGCGGTACGGCGCACCACCTCGTGGAACTCCAAGAGCACCTCCGGCCCGTAAAGCCCCCGGGCAAGGCCTTCTGTGAGGAGGCCCCACATCTCGGCGTGCAGGGCGTCTCCCGCGTTCAGGGCCAGGGGCATGGGGTGGAGGCGGTGGAGGGCGGGGCGGCCCCGGCGTTCCTCCGAGCCGTCCTCTATGTCGTCGTGGACCAGGACCCAGTTCTGGAAGAGCTCCATGGCGGTTGCGGCCTCGAGGGCCGCCCCCAGGGAGGCTCCGTGGGCCAGGGCGCTGTAAACGGTGAGGAGGCCCCGGAGCATCTTGCCGCCTCGGCGGGGATAGTCTTGGAGAAGTTCCTGATAAACGGGATCGGGGTGGGCCAGGCGGGCGAGGAGCTTCTCCTGGATGGCCGTCCGGATGGCTTCGGGCGCGGGCTCCATGCCTTACACTTTAGGCCATGCGCGGTTACGCCCTGGGCCTTTTCGCCCTCAACCTCCTAACCCTCCTCTGGGGTACCACCTTCGTGGTGGTGAAGGGGGCGGTGGAGGCCATGCCCGCCAGTACCTTGGTCTTCCTGCGCTTCCTGGTGGCGAGCCTTTTCTTCCTTCCCTGGCTCCTGCGCCTGCCCAGGGGGGCCTTTGGGCCGGGGATGGAGCTGGCCTTTTGGCTGCTTCTGGGCTACGCCAGCCAGGCCATCGGCCTCCAGTACACCTCCGCCAGTCGGAGCGCCTTCATCACCGCCTTGAACGTGGTCCTGGTGCCCCTCCTCCTCTCCTTGGGGGGGAGGAGGGTGGGGCGGGCGGGAAGGGCCGCCCTCTTGGCCTTCCTGGGGGTGGGGCTTCTCTCCTATGACCCCAAGCAGCCTCCCCTCAACGCGGGGGACCTTTGGACCCTGGCCACGGCGGTGACCTACGCCCTTTACATCGTCCGCCTCGAGGTCCACGCCAAGGCCTTCCCCTCCCTGCCCCTCACCGCGGTCCAGGTGGTGGGGACGGCCCTTCTGGCCTGGCCCTGGGCCCTTGGGGAAGGGGGCTTCTCCCGGGAGGTTCCCTGGGGGGCGGTGCTCTACCTGGGGGCGGTGGCCACGGCCCTCACCACCTGGCTTCAGACCTGGGGGCAGAAGTACGTTCCCGCGCCCCAGGCGGCGGTGCTTTACACCCTCGAGCCCGTCTGGGCCACCCTCTTCGCCTGGATTCTCCTGGGCGAGCGCCTGGGCTTCACGGGGGTTTTGGGCGCGTCCTTGGTGATTCTGGCTACCTTGCAGGCTATCCGCCGATCCCCAGCATGACCCGCTTGCGCAGGGTGGGCAGGGTGTTGCCGAAGGCGGGCTTGCGGTTGGTGGCGATAAGGATGGCGTCCACCAGGGCCTCCACCGGCTCGGGGGCGGCGAAGGCCCAGGCGATGTCCATCTCCAG